>JBIKJF010000058.1:0-3094 GCA_044361155.1 Flavobacterium sp. | reverse complement strand
GATGCCACCATCCACGAAGTATCAGCACACGCAGGCCAAGCTGCACTCCGCTCCATCATTGAAACTATCGACAGCGATAGACCCCTTCCCCTTGATTTCATTCTCACCTCCGACCCATCACCAGAGCTCGCGGCAGCCGCCCGCGCGGAAACCATTCCGCTCATCCAACTGCCATGAAAGTCGTCCAAATCCTTCCCGAGCTCAACGCCGGCGGCGTGGAAGGGCATGTGCTGGAATTAGCGGGATTTCTTGCATCACAGGGCCATGAATCCGTCGTGATTTCCAATGGCGGCCAAATGGCGGAAAGGTTGGAGCAACGCGGTGTTCGTCATGTCACGATGCCCGTGCACCGCAAGTCACTTCGCTCGCTTTTTCAGGTTCGCAAAGTTCGGAAATTTCTTCGCACCGAAAATCCCGATGTCGTCCACGCCCACTCACGCGTGCCGGCATGGATTGCCCACCTTGCCTTGTGCGGCATGGATCCCCTCACGCGGCCCAAGTTTGTCACCACCGTCCACGGATTCTATTCGGTCAATGCCTATTCGGCGATCATGACCCAAGGCGATCGCATCATTGCAGTTTCTGAAAGCGTGCGCGAATACATCCGCAGCAATTACCCAAAAGCCGACCCCAAGCGCATCGAAGTCATTCCGCACGGCATCGATCCAACAACCTATCACCCTGAATTCAAGCCATCCGCCGACTGGCTAGCGCAGTGGCAATCCGAGCAGCCCGAGCTCGCAAACAAACAACTGCTCTTACTCCCGGGTCGCATCACGAGACTCAAGGGACATGGCGACTTTTTCCTACTCATCAAAAAATTGAAACAGGCCGGGCATCCGATCTGCGGCCTGATCGCCGGCAATACCCACCCGAAAAAACACGCCTACCTGGCCGAACTCCACCAACAGGCCGAAAGCCTCGGCATCACCAACGACATCATTTTTCTCGGCCATCGCAGCGACCTGCGCGAACTCATGGCCGTGAGCGACATCATCATGGCCCTCTCCCAACAACCCGAGTCCTTCGGCCTCACGGTGCTCGAAGCCCTAGCCCTCGGCCGACCCGTCGTCGGCTACGACTGCGGCGGAGTCGGCGAATTGCTTAACGCACTTTACCCCGCAGGCAGAATCCCGCCGGGCTCTTCAAGCGAGCTTTTACTCACCACCACTCAGATCCTCAAAAATCCGTCTCAGCCTTCTCCAAACGAACTATTCACGCTCGAGAAATCCCTTGCGAGCACAGCCGATATTTATGAGCTTGTTGCGAAGAAAAACCCATAGATTCGCCCAAAACAATTTTCAATCCACTGCGATCATACGACCTCCATGTCTCAACCCGTCGATGTCCTCTGCCTGAAATGGGGAACCCGCTACTCTGCGGAATATGTGAACATCCTCCATCGCTCCGTGAGGCGACACCTCAAGCGGCCATTTCGCTTTTTCTGCTGCACAGAGGACGCCTCAGGATTGGATCCCGAAGTTGAGGTCATTGCATTTCCCGAGGACCCCGGCATGAGCACCAAATGGCCGCATATCTTGGTCAAATTGATGGTGACAAAAAACGGCTTCGGGGGCCTCGTCGGGCCCACACTTTTTCTGGATCTCGATGTCGCCATCATGGGCAACCTCGATGCCTTCTTTGATTTCGAGCCTGGCAAAAATTGCATCATTCACAACTGGGTGAACTGGCGCAAAAGTCTTCTCGGCAGGCGCCCGCATGTAGGCAACTCTTCGGCATTCCGCTTCGATGCCGGCCCGCAATCTGATTACATCTATCAAACATTTCTTCGTGAAATCCGCCGCGCGGAGGACACCTCGATTTTCAATACCGAGCAGGCATTCCTGACCTATGCCATGAAAGAAGTCGCATGGTGGCCGGATGCCTGGGTTCGAAGCTACAAATGGAATTGCCGTTCGATATTCCCTCTCAATCTGGTCGTTGCGCCTAAGAAACCAGAAAACTGCAAAATTCTTGTCTTTCATGGCCGACCCGATCCGGACGAGGCGATTCAAGGCTACAAAGGCAAGACCCCTCGCCACTCGATGCGGGCCGCTCCATGGCTTGCCGCCCATTGGAAACTTTGATCCGGCTTTTCAATGAGTGAGCAGCTCCCACAAACTATCGGCGCAACTCTCCCTCCCGGCACCGGGGTCTGCGTCATCAATCTCGACTCACGCACCGATCGGTGGGAGATTTTTCAACGGGAAATCCTGCCACACTTTCATGGCCTGCCAGTCGATCGCATTTCGGCCACTCTCGGAACACAAATTCCCGGCTATGGCAAAGCCCCCTATTTCCGTGGCAGAAAACGCGACCGCACCTGGGCCGCACGCGGCGGATGCACGCTGTCCCACCGCAATGCGATGCTTCATGCCAAAGCAAAGGGATGGAGCCATCTTCTGATTCTGGAGGACGACATCACTATCGAAAGAACCCCCGCCCCCGAGTTTTTAAATGCTCTTCAAAACGCCTTTCAATCCACGCAATTTGATGTCTGCTATCTGGGCTTCACCGACCCTGTCCCGCCGTTTCGGCAGCTTGTCGATCTCGGCTCGGGATACGCGCTTCATCAGATTTTTGGCTGCAGCACGACTCATGCCTATCTGCATTCAACGCGCTCCATCAACCGCCTGCTAGCGGTTCTTCCCACCCCCGAATCGATCTGGAAATGGATCACGCGTCATCGCGCGATCGACCGTTTTTTATCCAGAAACCTTTCACCTCGATTGAAAGTGACGGCTCTTTCGCCCTCGCTTATTGTTCAAAGGCCCTGTTTTTCCGATATCGTTGGCAAAGAGGTCGCCGCATGCGCCGAAAACCACCAAACCTGCATCGATTCTCTGCATCCGCAATCCAACGCTTTTAGCGCAAGCATGCGATTCCAAGCCGCCGCCTTTGCACGAGCTGGATATCTCGACCGACTTCGTGGTGTGTGGAAAAAAATTAACGGCTTTTGATGCCGTTTTCTGACAGTCAAATGCCTCTTCGCGTCAAGTTTCTCAGTAAGGCAGCCAGTGGAAATTCTGCAAGCTACCTGCGTCGCCATATGCCCAACGGCGAATGCCTACTTGGCGAAATCGAATGGGTTTTC
>JBIKJF010000032.1:0-18872 GCA_044361155.1 Flavobacterium sp. | reverse complement strand
GGGATTGGGTTGGGACGGTACCTACAATGGTCAGTTTTTGCCATCGACCGACTACTGGTTTACGGTGCAGTATCAAGAACAAGCAACAAAAGAATTTAAAGCCCATTTCTCATTAAAAAGATAAAAAAAGCATTTTATAAACGAAAACACCCCGAAAAGTTTACTTTTTGGGGTGTTTTTTTTTTAAAATATCTATAAATAATAAGATTTGATGAATAAAAAAACAAAAAAATAATATTTCACCACCGCAGTAAAATCAAAAAAATAGGGAATAAATCTTATTAACAAAATTATTCAAATTTAAAATTTTAGTATTAAGGAACTATTTTAATTTCAAACATTTTATCCCAATTTTTACCAGTGACAAAGAATGTTTTAGAATTTGAATTATAAGCAATTCCGTTTAAAACATTTCTGTTTGGTAGAGGAGTCGTTTTGTTTTCTAATTCAGCAAGATTTAGAACACCTTCAATAGAACCAGTAGTTGGATTGATTACAACAATAACATTTTTTTGGTAAACATTACTATAAATTTTGCCATCAACCCATTCCAATTCGTTGAGTTCTTTAACTTTTATATCTTTAGAATAGACATTAATATAATCAATTACATTTAAATTTTCAGCATCGAGTTTATAAATTTTCTCAGAACCATCCGATTGATACAAATGTTTTCCATCATTCGTTAAACCCCAGCCTTCCATTTTTTTTGAATAAGGTAGTTCTTTTATCTTTTGTAATGTTTTTGCGTCATAAACAAGTGCTGTAGACTCCTCCCAAGTAAGCTGATAAACTTTATCATTTAAGAATGTTATTCCTTCACCAAAATATCTTGTATCTAAATCAACTTTTAAATCAACTTTTCCTGTTCTATAGTTCGTTTTTCTTAGTGTTGACGAGCCTCTTTGTCCGGTTCCTTCATATAAAATGCCATTATAAAATTCTAAACCTTGCGTATATGCTTCAGTATCGTGCGGATAGGTATTTACGATAGTATACGATAGTAATTTAGGTTCAAAATCTGAAACGATTTCAATTCTAGTAGAATCTAATTCGGTTGTGCCATCGAAATAGACAATACTTTTTACATAGTGATAACCTAGTTTTTCATTTTTGATATCTAGCGCAAAGCCTTTATCAAGTTTTGCTGCAACAACACTTTTACCGTTAATAATAAAATCAATTTTATCAATTTTTGTGTTTTTTAAGTTTAAAATATCAATTATTAAGTTGTCTTTATTAGTATATTGTGTCTTAAGTTTATTTTCATTAATACTAAATAATTCCTCCTTTGTCCCTCCACAACTAATAATAAACTGTGTTAATAAAATGACTGCTAATGATTTATAATTTTTCATTTGATTTTTTAAAAAATTTAGAAATACAAATGTATTATTATTGACGTTAAATTCTTGCAAAAATATAAAAAGATTGTATCTTTGCATTGGCAAGTCCTACACGACCAGCTCCTGCAGAATCCTCCAGGATGGGAACATAGCAAAGGTATGTGGTTGTAGCGGTGCGATGTAGGTCGCTTGCCATTTTTTTATCCTAAACTTGATTCAAAATCTTTTTTTAATCTGAACTCGTTTCAGATTATTTTTTTTATTGATATTTGTTATAAAACGAATTAACTTCGATGAACCTTTAATGAATTTATCTTGGCAAATAGTTAGATTAGAATTAAAGGAAATATTTTCAATTTCTTACGGAAATTATACTTTTAGAGAAACATTAATAGTTTCGTTAAAAAGTCACAGTACAATTGGTTATGGAGAATGTACTGCAGTTGATTATTATCAAATAGACTTGCAAAATTTTGTTCAAGAATTAGGAGCAATTAAAGAACAAATCGAATTTCAAAAGATAAATCATCCTATTGATTTTTATCATTTTTTGGTTTCTCTAAACTTGCCAAGTTTCTTGCGTTCGGCATTAGATTGTGCTTATTGGGATTTATTTGCAAAACTAGAAAAAAAGTCGTTTATAGAAATAAATAAGATCAAAATAAGAAAACTTCCTGAATCGTCAATAACGATAAGTGTTGATTCAATTGAAAATCAAATTCAGAAAATTCAGAAATCAACTTGGAATAAATTTAAAGTAAAGTGTAACCATTACAATAAAAATGAGATTAAATCTTTATTAGAGTTAGACTACAATATAGCATTAGATTCCAATGGAAGTTTTGAAAAAGAGGACTGTATTTGGTTGCAGAATGAAATTGCTGCGGAAAAGTTTTCTTATTTGTAACAACCGATGAAAAAAAGACAGGAAAACTATGAAATTTTAAACGCCAGTTTGCATTCCAACTGGATGGCAGATGAAGATTGTCAAGATATAACTTCGTTAGAAAAGTTGAAACCATATTATAAAAGTATCAACATAAAATTAGTGAAATGCGGTGGTTTAACACCTGCTTTGGAAATGATTGAAAAAGCTAGAAGTTTAAATTATAAAATTATGATTGGTTGTATGATAGAATCGACTGTTGGAATTTCTGCCGGTGCAGTTTTGGCACCTTTATGTGATTATGCAGATTTGGATGGGGCTAATTTAGTTGCTAACGATTTTGCTAAAGGAAGTCATATTATAAATGGTAAAATCCAACTTTCTGAGGAACCCGGTTTGGGAATTGAAATTTTTTAAAAAAGTATTTTTATCTTTAGAAACTTAATTTAGTAGAAAATTTTGTTACAAGATATCTTACACTAACAACTAATATGTAAATGAATAAAGTAGTACTGATCACAGGGGGCTCATCGGGAATTGGTAAATCTATTGGTGAATTTTTACACACAAATGAGTTTATAGTTTATGGAACGAGCAGAAATCCTGAGCGAATTCAAGGCTCGGTTTTTCCGTTGATTGCTTTGGATGTTAGAAATGTGCAAAGTATTCAAAATGTAGTTCAAGAAATAATTTCTAAATCGGGTAGAATTGATATTGTAATTAATAATGCAGGTGTTGGAATTACTGGACCAATTGAAGAAATTCCGACTGAGGAAATAAAAAATAACTTCGAAACCAATCTATTTGGTCCAATTGAAGTTATGAAAGCGGTTTTGCCACAAATGCGTATACAAAATTCTGGTTTGATCATCAATATCACTTCCATTGCCGGATACATGGGATTGCCTTATCGTGGAATTTATTCTGCATCAAAAGGAGCTTTAGAATTAATTACCGAAGCGTTGCGAATGGAAGTAAAATCATTCGGAATTCATATCACTAATGTTGCTCCAGGCGATTTTGCTACCAATATTGCTACAGGTCGTTTTCATGCTCCATTAATCAAAGGTTCTGCTTATGAAATTCCTTATGGAAATACTCTAAAAACGATGGATGAACACGTTGATAGTGGTAGCAATCCAAATCAAATGGCAGAAGCAATTTATAAAATAATTCAAAATCCGAACCCGAAAATTCATTATAAAGTAGGCGCTTTTATGCAAAAATTTTCAATCGTTTTAAAAAGAATTTTGCCAGATAAAGTATATGAAAAAATGTTGATGAATCATTATAAATTGTAATTTTGCCAAAATTTACTATAATCCTATGAAAAAAGTAAGCTTATTGTTTTTGTTTTCCTTTTTTGTTCTTATTTCTAATGCTCAACAAAAAGCAACAAGTACTTCAGATTCTAAAGTTAGTGTAACATTTGCTGCAGGACCAAGTTTTAGATTGGCAGAAGTTCCGGGAAATACATCTCCATTAGTAAAAGCCTATATTCACGATTTAAAATCAGGTTTTAGTTTCGATTTGGGACTATCTTACATGGTTACGAATAGTGCCGGGTTGGGATTAAAGGCTAATTTATATAAATCTTCTGGGGCAATTGGATCATTAAATTTGACTGCTCCAAATGGCGATACAGGTTTTGGAACTGCTTCTGACGATATTTCTATTTTCTATGTTGGACCAACGTATACCTTTTTAGGAAAAGAAAGAAAAAATAAGGACAGATTTACAGCTTTATTCTCCATTGGTTATACAAGTTATCTAAACGAAACAAATGTTTTAGGAAATTATGATATTAAAGGGTCATCACTTGGTATTAATACAGAAATGGCTTACTATGTAACTATTGTAAAGAATTTCCAAATTGCTCCAAGAATTGCTCTTTTTGGTGGTGGCTTTAGAGAATTAAAAATCATAGGAGAAAATGGTTATAATAGAACTTTAGATCTTGGAGACAATGTTGAAAGTTTATGGAGACTAGACCCATCTGTGAGCTTGAAATACAAATTTTAACACTAACAACTTAACTATATATTATGAAATTTTTTATTGACACAGCCAACTTAAACGAAATCAAAGCAGCACAATCACTTGGTGTTCTAGATGGCGTTACAACTAATCCTTCGTTGATGGCAAAAGAGGGAATTACAGGTAAAAACAATATTCTAAAACACTATGTTGACATTTGTAATATTTCTGACGGAGAAGTTAGCGCTGAAGTAAATGCAGTTGACTACGATGGTATGATTAAAGAAGGTGAAGAATTAGCTGAATTACACGAGCAAATTGTGGTAAAATTACCAATGACTAAAGAAGGTGTAATGGCTTGTAAATATTTTTCTGATAAAGGAATTAAAACTAATGTTACTTTAGTATTTTCTGCTGGTCAAGCATTATTGGCTGCTAAAGCTGGTGCAACTTTTGTATCACCATTTATTGGTCGTTTAGATGATATTTCTACAGATGGTTTAAACTTGATTCAAGAAATTAGAGAAATATATGATAATTATGGTTACGAAACCCAAATTCTTGCGGCTTCAGTTCGTCATACAATGCACATTGTAAATTGTGCAAAAATTGGCGCTGATGTAATGACAGGACCACTTTCGGCTATCTTAGGATTACTTAAACATCCGCTAACCGATATTGGTTTAGCTCAATTTATTGCTGATTTCGAAAAGGGAAATAAATAAGTTTACAGTGTTCTTTAAACATATTTGTCTATAAATAAAAATGCGATTTTCATCGAAAATCGCATTTTTATTTTATTTAAAGTACTAAAATATATATTTAAATTATAAACTCCAAAAAACGAAAACTACTTCAAGTTTTCTTCAAAATTAACATCGAAAATGTTTGTAAACGCATTTATAATTTTCTTGTCTTTGTTCACAACAATTGTTCGGTGAATTTTTGTAATGGCCCACTTTTCTCTCAAATCTTCGAAGTCAACACAATGGTATTGTTTTAAAATATTTAATTTATTACTAAATAGTGTCGTCCTCCATTTACTTTCCTTATCATTTATATTGACACCAATAAAATGATACTGAGGATATTTCTTCTTTAGTTCTAGCACTTTTTTATGAACCAATTTCATATGTGAGTCTGCGCTTGTTGTCCAAAAGAAAAACACTGTTTTTGTTTCCATCAAATCATCTGAACTTATATTTTTTCCGTGAATATCTATAAAAGTAACTTTTGGTAATTCAAAATTTGGTTTTAGCAATTGAATAGCATTTCCAATTTTAATAATTTCGTTCTTCTGACTCTTATCGGTTGAGTATTTATGATAAGTGTCTAAAAAGGAGTTATTATTAGACATATTTTGATCTTCTAATAAATACTTAAAGGCAATATTGTTTAAAACACTATTTTTTAATTTTTCACTTTTAATAAGCGTATCGGTCACTTTTAGTTTATTAATATTTGTTTTTAATGACAAATCTAAAGTAGAAAAATGATTGTGGTATTTTATTTCTGACACATTATCGATCATGTGAGTTATGTACATAACGTAAGGCGAATAATCTATCAGTTTCTCATTACTAAAATCTACATCTTTTCTAAAATTGTAATAATCTTTGGGTAATTTTTCGTAAATATCTTTACCCGTTCTCATTTTATGAATTAACGGATAGATTTCTTTTTTAGTATTGTACGGAAAAACTAGCGCTGCTTCTGCATACATGTCAAAATCTTCTGTCCAGTTTATTTCGTTTTTCTTTGAATCAAAATACTTTTTATTGGAAGAATACAACTTATTGATTTTGGTGTTAAACTGATTAAAGTCTTCACCAAAAACCTCAAACATTGCATCTTTATCTTTTTCATTTTTAAGATACAATTCCATTAAAAAATTGTTTTTGTCATCACCACGTCCACAAAAAACAATCGATTCGTCAAAGTTTTTTGAGTTGATATGAACCATTAAACTATCATTTTTATCAAAATAAATGTACTGATATTCAGGTTCATGCTTAAAAGTATACATTCCTGGAGTTAACGAATCAAATTTCTTGAAAAAAGTATTATCTTCTTTAAGTTTAATCGAATCAATGACTTTATTGTTTTTGCATAAAAGCACATAGCGATTCGCCGGATTTAAAACTTCACCACCGAAGTAGGCAACGTAATTATCTGATTCAAATTCTTTTTTACAAGAACTTAAAAATAGTAGGAACAATATCGGAGTAAAGTATAATTTAAAAAGGGGCAATCTTTTCATTAAAAAATAATTTTCAAAACAAATGTATATCGTTGTTACTAAAAACATTGTTAATCATTAGTTAAATAAAAATTAATGCATTGTACCCATTGTAAAATCGGCTAGGCATGTTACAAAAC
This sequence comes from Flavobacterium sp., assembly GCA_044361155.1. Classification (GTDB taxonomy): domain Bacteria; phylum Bacteroidota; class Bacteroidia; order Flavobacteriales; family Flavobacteriaceae; genus Flavobacterium. The sequence continues at coordinate 12,284 of JBIKJF010000032.1, read as the reverse complement.
CTATAAATAAATTCAATTATTAGAAAAAACACGACTTTTAATCCCATTTTGCGTCTATTATCAAAAAAATGCATAAAAAAACCAGCAGTAAATACTAGAGTGCTACGAATTGCAAGTACAATTCCTATTCCAACTAATGTTTCTTTCAAGGTTTATTATCGTATAAAATTATAGTACAAGTTCCGTAACCTATTATCATTCCCCTGATTGAAAATAAAAGAATTTTTAAGCCTTTTTCTTTTGTTCTGTTCTTTGTTAATAAACTTAAATCAATTATAAATCCTTAAAGGCATAAAAAAAATAAATACAATACAATGTTGTAAATTATTTCCATTAAATTAATGAATTCCAACAATTTTTAAGGTTGAAAAACAAGTTGAAATTCCTATTACAAGTATAATTATTATTGCAAACAATGAAAACAAAATCGTTTTGATAGCCGTTGCATGGGAGTCTTAATTACGAAATAATTTTACAAATCCAAAATAGAATCTACAATTCCTCTTTTGTGATAACAGTATAAGCGAACACCAATAAAGAACGCTAAGGTTTCAAATATAAAATGATAAAAAACTTTTTAGCCAAAGAAATCAAACTGAAAAGGAAAGGTCATAAAGGTTTGTAAATTTTAGCTAAAGTAGGATTTATTTAGCTTCCAACAAGACCATTGTTGTCAAAGGTGTATTCTTTCTTGTAATCTAATTTTAATTCGCTCCACGAAACGCCTTTGATCCCTTTTAGAATTATTTTATCTCCTTTTTTGGTATACGAAAACTGATAATCGGAAGTGTCTTCTTGTACAAGATTTTTTTGCACGTTTACCATACCAAATTGGTCTAACACAACTGTTCTTTTAGCGTTAAAAGACATGTCATAACCACAACCATTATCGCAAACAAAAACAACATGATTTTTCACCCATTTAATTTTCATTTTAAAATTAGGTTGGTTGCTTTCTTGAGCAAATATAGTTCCTGAAAACAAGAATACCATAGCAATAAAAAGTACTTTTTTCATAATAAATTGATTTAAGTTGTTGTTTTTTATTTCTTTAGAAACGTAAATTTAATGAAAATTATTGTTTTTGTTGTTTTTTATCTATCGATTTTTTTCTTTTTTGATAGAATAAAATCAATTTGAGTATTATCACTAAACAGCTTGTTCGATAAATAAATGCTTATTCCATTTTCAGGTTTTATAAGTACGCCATTTTTTGTTTTAATAATGTCTTTTAAACCATTCCAATCGAGTTCTCCATTTGAAAAAGGTCCATTGTGTTTTATAGTTGTTTCGCTAAATTCAAATTCAACAAGTTGATTAGCAACTTTATTTTGAAGTCTGTCTTTTAACCATCTATTTTTTTCAAAATAGAATTTACAAAATTCATAAATACCAATACAACTAAAAATAAAAGGAAACATTCCTAATTTTTTGCTAGTATCAAAAAAATATAAACCAATTCCGAAAAACACCATTATTGTTGCGAAAATGGGTTCATATTTTTTGATTTTAAGCGTCGAAATCATTTCAGCATAAGCTTCTTTATAATATTGCTCGTCAGGTTTAAAGTATAGTTTAAAATTCAATCTAATCTGTAATGGTATAATGATTAATACTGTTTATTTTTTTTGAAGCATAGAACTAAGTACACTAATTAATTGGAATTAAAAATGATAAAAACAAATATACCATTTTCCAACAAAGACTTTACTTGGTTTAAAACGGTTAGTTGCTATTTATATTTCAGGAACAGATTGCAAATTCGTGCTATGGGTTTGGAAATATGCGCAATCAAGTTTTTTATTCATATTAAATTAGGCTCCTTGAAATTAATATAATCCATTGAAATTTTAGGATTTGCTTTAGGTAAACTTATTTGTGTTTCCTCAATATATAAATCATTCATTTTATCTTTGATAGGAGTTGGATTCATTAAAAAATCCTCTAAGTTATCCGATAATTCATTTTCATTTTCATAGTACTTTATTTTTTTTAAATTTTCATTTATATCTAATTTCTTTTCGCCAAATGCCATATGACCTTTGTTTAATGCTCCATTTATAAAATAGTTTTCAAGTAATGAGAAATCTGTTATTGAAATACCATCAATTATATGACCTGAAAATATTGGATAATTTGTAATAACTGTACTTATGATTTTTTTTGATAGGAAAGTTTCTTCTTTGAAATCTTCAATGTGGCTTTTTAAAAAATTTGTTTTTCTTTTGACTTGCTCTGCTCCTTCAATTAATCTTTTGTGCATATTATGATAATCTCTTGGATCAAAAGGATATTTAATACATTTAATTTCAGCAATTAACATCACATTTTTTAATTCTAATACCAAGTCAATTTCTTCAAAATCATCATATTTGTTCTTAAAAATATTTTTCTCTGGAATTTTTATTAAGAATCCTTTCTTTTTGAGTTCATAAGTTAAAGTACTTTTAATATGTTTTTCAAACATATTACCTCGAGCATCTAAATCAAATCCTCCCTTTTCAAGCCAATAATCTGTTATTCTAAGAATATTGCCATTTAAAAGTGGAAGTAATATTGGAATAATATTATTATTTTTTTCTATAAGTGGACGTTCCCAAATATTATAATATGTATTTTTACCACTAAACAATTCAATTAATTGTTTTAGTTGAATTTTGGAGTATTTAGTTTTAGCAAATAGATAATCCAATAATTCATTTTTAGGTATTTGAATTTTATAAAGGTTTATGTTTTCAAGATTATCAGTTGATTCATTTTTTTTTAAATCGAATCCTTCCTTAAATAAATGCTGTATCTCAGAATAAATTACAAGAATATCATATAAGTTTATTTCTATGAAATTTGGTAATATTTCGTTTCTTATAAAAGCATAATAAGAAGTTAATTCTGAAAACTCGAGTAATTCCTTTAAAATCGATTTAGTTTCTTTGCCATCAGCTAATTTATAAATTAATTTATTGTCAATAATTGTAACTGATTTTAGTCTTTTAGGTTTTCTCTTTTTTTCTGATTCCATAGATATATAATTGTAAAAAGAGTTTTTTTCTAAATAGCCTTTAATTACAATGCTTTTTGCTGAAAATATATTTCTTTCCAATCTATATTCACCAATTCTATTCAAATACTGAAGTTTAATATCTTGACATTTAATCTTTAACTCTTTAGTTTCATCATGAAAAGTCATGCTGTAATTTTCCCAAATCGCTATATCATATGTCGATTTAATAACTGTAAATATATTGGAAAAGCCAAGTATTTTTGCGCAATTATCTAATATGTTGAAATCAATTTTAGTATTTGTCCATTCATCAGCAGTTTTATTTATTAAATTCAATAAAGTATTTAATCCATCGTGACTAGCTTCTAAGCCAGCTTGAGCATTTATTAAGCCAAACTCAGGAATACTTGATTGAAAAGAACTATTTACAAACTTATCATAATGAAATTCATTTTCACTTTCCATTGATTCATGAGTTCTAACTGACATTAAATATAAATCTCGATTAGCTAAGCTAATCAGAATATCAATGAAAGTATTTTTGGATAGTTTGTTTTTATTTAATATTTCTAAAAAGTAGCTACTCAAATCTTTGAAATATTGATTAAAAAACATTGAACAATATGCTTTGAATTTAATATCAATTTCGTGGTTTGATTGAATCTCTATTTCTTTGGTATAATTAATTATATGTTCAAGATCATACTTTTCATTGAATGGAATAAATTTAGGATCCGTTTTTAATTTTTTTAACAACTTGTTTTCAGACATTAGATATTTGAATTTATGGATTATACTATAAAATAACGCCTAACTTATCAAAAGAAGCAATAAATCGAAATCACATCCTTCACAAATATACCATTTTCCTACAAACCCTAACCACGTACTTTTACCTGTTTATCAACAAAATGTTGGGCAAAAGTGCTTAGAAAAAAAACTAATCACTAATTACTAAAAACTAATCACTAATGCTTACTTTTGCACCGAAATTTAAACATAATAAAAAATGCTTACTGTATCTAATTTATCAGTTCAATTTGGTAAAAGAATCTTATTTGACGAAGTAAACACGACGTTTGTTCAAGGAAATTGCTATGGCGTAATTGGTGCCAATGGTGCTGGAAAATCTACGTTCCTTAAAATTCTTGCTGGCGATATTGATCCTACTTCTGGTCGTGTAATTCTTGAACCTGGAAAACGTATGTCGGTTTTGAATCAAAATCACAACATGTTTGATGAACATACGGTTTTAGAAACAGTAATGATGGGTAACAAAGTACTGTTTGCAGTGAAATCTGAAATGGATGCTTTGTATGCTGATTATGATGATAAAAATGCCGATAGAATAGGTGAATTGCAAGTGCAATTTGAAGAAATGAACGGTTGGAATGCTGAATCGGATGCTGGTTCGATGCTTTCTAACTTAGGTATTGGTTCGGATTTGCATTATACTTTAATGGCCGATTTGGAAGGAAAACTTAAAGTTCGTGTGTTATTGGCACAAGCGCTTTTCGGAAATCCTGACGTTTTGGTAATGGATGAGCCAACGAACGACTTGGATTTTGAAACCATCACTTGGTTAGAAAATTTCCTAGCTAATTATGAAAATACGGTAATTGTAGTTTCGCACGACAGACACTTTTTGGATTCGGTTTGTACACACATTTCGGATATTGATTTCTCAAAAATTAATCACTATTCTGGAAACTATACTTTTTGGTACGAATCAAGTCAGTTAGCTGCAAAACAAAAAGCACAACAAAATAAGAAAGCCGAAGAGAAGAAAGCCGAGTTGGAAGAGTTTATTCGTCGTTTTAGTGCGAATGTGGCGAAATCGAAGCAAGCCACTTCTCGTAAGAAGATGATTGACAAATTAAATCTTGATGAAATCAAACCATCAAGTAGAAGATATCCTGCGATTATTTTTGATGTTGAACGAGAAGCTGGAGATCAAATTTTACACGTTCAAAACCTTGCCGCATCAGTTGATGGTGAAGTGTTGTTTAAAAATGTAGATTTGAACATGGCGAAAGGCGATAAAGTGGTAGTGTTTTCAAAAGATTCACGTGCTACAACAGCTTTTTATGAAATCTTAAACGGAAATCAAAAAGCAGACGAAGGAACATATGATTGGGGAATTACTACTACACAATCGTATTTACCAAACGATAACAGTGAATTTTTCACAGACGGAAGTTTGAATTTAGTAGATTGGTTGCGTCAATTTGTGAAAACAGAAGAAGAGCGTGATGAAGTGTACGTTCGTGGTTTCTTAGGAAAAATGATTTTCTCTGGAGAAGAAGCTTTGAAAAAATGTACGGTGCTTTCTGGAGGTGAAAAAGTACGTTGTATGTTGTCTCGAATGATGATGATTCGTGCTAACGTTCTAATGCTTGATGAACCAACGAATCACTTGGATTTGGAATCGATTACGGCATTCAATAACTCATTGAAAAACTTCAAAGGTTCGGTTTTATTTACAACACATGACCACGAATTTGCGCAAACGGTTGCCAACCGAGTTTTAGAAATTACACCAAACGGAGTTATTGATAGATACATGACTTTTGATGAATATCTTGACGATGAAAAAGTGAAAGAATTGAGAAAGAAAATGTATAACTAGATAAATTAAAAATTAAGAATTAAAAATTAATGAGTGTAAAAGAGAATATAATTCAGCAGAAATCATTTGCTTTTGCTGTTAGGTCTATAAATGCTTATAAATTTTTAACTCAAGAAAAAAAAGAATTTATTCTATCTAAACAATTTTTAAGAAGTGCTACAAGTATAGGAGCAAATGTTGAGGAAGCAATTGGAGGACAATCCAATGCCGATTTTATTTCGAAAATTAGTATTTCTTACAAAGAAGCAAGAGAAACAATTTATTGGATAAGATTATTGAAAGAAACCTCATATTTAAATGAAAGTGAAGCAAATAGTTTATTAGAGGATGCTACTGAAATTTGTAAAATTTTAGCGAAAATAAAGATAACAATGAAAAAGGATAATTAATAATTATCCTTTTTTTATTAATTGATAATTTTTAATTTTAAATTTGTAATTAATTATAGCTTCATTATGAGTCAAAAAACATTGCTCACTTCCAAAGAAGTAACTATTATTCTTCATCGTTTGGCTTGTCAATTGATTGAAAAACATCTTGATTTTTCGAATACTGTTTTAATTGGATTGCAACCACGCGGAAAGTTTTTAGCCGAACGAATTAAGCAAATTTTAGAGCAAGAATACCAGGTAAAGAACATCCAACTCGGATTTTTAGACATTACTTTTTTCAGAGATGACTTCCGTCGTGGCGAAAAACCATTGGAAGCCAATAAAACCCAAATTGATTTTTTAGTAGAAAATAAAAAAGTGGTTTTCATCGATGACGTTTTATATACTGGAAGAAGTATTAATGCAGCATTAACGGCAATTCAATCCTTCGGACGACCATCAGAAGTAGAACTTCTTACCTTGATTGATAGAAGATTCAGTCGTCATTTGCCTATCCAACCTGATTATAGAGGAAGACAAGTAGATGCTATAAATAATGAAAAAGTGAAAGTTTGCTGGATTGAAAATGATGGTGAAGATGCGGTTTATTTGATTAAGAATTAGGAATTACGATATTGTCACACTGAGTATTTCGACGAGGCTCAATTTAAACCAAGGTCGAAGACAATTATAAAATGAAAATGAATCTGAAACAAGTTCAGATTAAACACAACAGAATCTGAAACTAGTTCAGATTAAACTACAACAATAAATGAAAGAATTAAGTGTAAACCATTTATTAGGTATAAAATATCTTGTCAAGGAAGACATTGATTTGATTTTTGAAACCGCAGATCATTTCAAAGAAGTTATCAATCGTCCGATTAAAAAGGTACCTTCTTTGCGTGATATTACTATTGCCAATATATTTTTTGAAAACAGTACGAGAACAAAATTATCGTTTGAGTTGGCTCAAAAAAGACTTTCTGCTGATGTAATTAGTTTTTCAGCTGCACAATCGTCGGTAAAAAAAGGAGAAACGTTAATTGATACGGTGAACAACATTTTGTCAATGAAAGTCGATATGGTTGTGATGCGTCATGCAAATCCTGGAGCGGCGTATTTTTTATCGCAAAATGTAAAGGCAAGTATTGTAAATGCTGGTGATGGAGCACACGAACATCCTACGCAAGCTTTGTTAGATAGTTTTTCGATTAGAGAGAAATTAGGAGAAGTTGCCGGAAAAAAAGTTGCTATTGTGGGTGATATTTTGCATTCGAGAGTTGCTTTATCCAATATTTATGCTTTACAAATGCAAGGTGCCGAAATAAAAGTATGCGGGCCAAAAACGTTGATTCCAAAATATATTGAAAGTCTTGGAGTTTCAGTCGAACCCAATTTGAGAAAAGCTTTAGAATGGTGTGATGTTGCCAATATGCTTCGCGTTCAAAACGAACGAATGGATGTAAATTATTTTCCGTCAACTAGAGAATATGCACAACAATATGGTGTGGATAAAGCATTGTTGGATTCATTAAATAAAGAAATCGTAATCATGCATCCTGGACCAATCAATCGTGGTGTCGAAATCACATCAGATGTTGCCGATTCACAACAATCGGTAATTTTAGATCAAGTTGAAAATGGCGTTGCTATTAGAATGGCAGTGATTTATTTATTGGCTTCAAAGATTAAACAATAATAAATTTTGTATATTTGTGTAAATGCAATTCATTATGACTGTAGTAATCAATAAATCTAACTCTAAAAATATAGAGAAAATTTTAACTTCAAAGCTTAAAAAAGTTTCTAAAAAAGGAAATCTTTCAAGTCATTTTGGAAAGTTGAAAAGAAATTTAGATGGTTTAAATTATCAGTTAGAAATTAGAAAAAATGAAGATTGATTTTATTGCCGACACTAATTTTCTTATCTACTTGCATGAAGGGAATGAAATAGTAAAACCTTTTTTAATTTATGATTTTGGAATTTCGTTCATAAGTGAAGTTGAACTTCTTGGACATAAAAATATAACTAAAAAAGAAGAAATAGAGCTTAAAAACTTAATAAATGATAGTTTTTCGATTGAGTGGAATCTCAAAATCAAAGAAAAAACAATTGATTTAAGAAGAAAGTATAAAATAAAACTTCCAGATTCAATAATTGCAGCAACTTCAATTATTTACAATGTTCCTTTAGTTACAGCCAACAAACAATTTTCTCAAATAGAAGAGTTAGATTTAATTTTAATTGAATTCTAACTTTTAAACTTTTAACCCAATAAACTCATAAACTTTTTATCAAATGAAAGTAGATCAAAAAGGACATACAACAATCATAAAAGATACTCAAGGTGATGTAAATTCGTTTCTTGAAAAAGTAACTCATGAGCATCATAGTTTTAAATCTCAAAATTTAATACTTGATATAAGTCACGATAAAAATGTAACTCTAAAAGACATTAAACAGTTTTCTGATTTGTCTAAAACACACAAAATAGGGAAGAAATCATTCGTTATATTTGCTGATGGTATTGATTTTAATGCTGTTCCTGAAAAACTAATCGTTGTACCTTCCTTACAAGAAGCACACGATATTATTGAAATGGAAGAGATTGAACGCGATTTGGGATTTTAAAAAAAGTTTAAAAGTTTAAATTAAAATATTTTTCAGTTTCTATTGTATTAGATTCTGAAATAAATTCAGAATATATGAAATTAGATAACAAGACAATATTATATGTTTATGCAGGGGTGTTATTTATACTAACCTATTTATTTGCAAGCCGATTAATTACAAGTTTTAAAACCCAAGAGTTTGATTATCTCAGATTATCTATTAATCTTGGATTATTGATATACATTATCATTAAAGTAGTGAAATTGGGTAAAATTGAAAATAATAAAACGGATAAATCATAAGGTATAGAAAATTCTTAAACTTTTAAACTCATAAACTTCTAAACCATTGAATGAAACTAACAATACTTGGCTGTTATGCCGCAACACCACGAACTATTTCCAATCCGACATCTCAAGTTCTAGAAATTAAAAACCGTTTGTTTCTAATAGATTGTGCCGAAGGAACGCAAGTGCAGTTGCGCAAAAGCAAAGTCAAGTTTTCTAAAATCAATCACATATTTATTTCCCATCTACACGGCGATCATTTTTATGGATTAGTAGGATTGATATCAACCTTTATGTTGCTTAATCGAGAAAGTGATTTAACGGTTTATGGTCCAAAAGGAATTAAAGAAATTATTCTGCTTCAACTTCGTGCCTCGGGTTCATTTACCGGTTACAATTTATATTTTCACGAATTAGAATCTAAAGAAGCCGAAATAATTTTTGAAGACGATAGAGTTGTTGTTAAAACTATTCCACTAAAACACCGCGTTTACACCAACGGTTATTTATTTGAAGAAAAAAATATAGAACGAAAACTCAACATCGAAGCCGTAGAAAATTATGAAATCGATAAAGTCTATTACAACAAAATAAAATATGGTGGCGATATTACTTTAGAAAACGGAACTGTAATTCCGAATTCCGAATTAAGTTTTCCTCCACAAACTTCAAAGTCTTATGCCTTTTGTAGTGATACATTATACAACGAAGACATTATTCCAATCATAGAAAACGTAGATTATCTCTACCACGAAAGTACTTTTCTTGAAAGCGAAGCACATCTTTCTGAAAGAACGATGCACTCAACAGCCAAAGAAGCCGCCACAATTGCACTTAAAGCTAATGTAGGTAACTTAATACTAGGACATTATTCAACACGCTACGGCGATATAAACCTTTTTAAACAAGAAGCACAAACTATTTTCCAAAACGTAATTCTAGCCGACGATGGAAAAGAAATAGAAATGGACTAATTTTATGTTGAACTTGTCGAAGTAATGAGCGAATGGCATGGTCTTTATCAGCAAACCTTATTCCTGCCGTAGGAACTCCCTTTTTTTATTGCGTTGCCTGAGGTACTCGAAGGCAACGCAATAAAAAAGAGCTCAAACAATTCCAGCGTCGGGGCTATTTAGTGATTCATTTTAACATTTGTTTCCGTTTTAAAAGCTAAATCTCTTTAACTTTGTACTTATAATTTCACAAAGTATAAAACAATGAAAGATTTAGGCGATTACAGAAAATCCTACGATAAAAGCGAACTTTTAGAAACCAATATTCCCGAAGATCCAATCAATCTATTCAACAAATGGTTTCACGAAACCGAAGATTTTGGTGGCGTTGATGAGGTAAATGCGATGACTGTTTCCACAATTGGATTAGATGGATTTCCGAAGAGTAGAGTAGTGCTTCTTAAAAAATTCTATGAAGAAGGTTTCATTTTCTACACCAATTATGATTCCGAAAAAGGAAAAGCTATCGCTAATAATCCTAACGTTTGTCTTTCCTTCTTTTGGCCAAGTATAGAACGCCAAGTAATCATTAAAGGAAAAGCAGAAAAAACTTCCGATATAACATCCAACAACTATTTTGATTCACGACCAGATGGTAGTAAACTAGGCGCAATGGCATCACCACAAAGTCAAGTCATTCCCGACAGAGATTTTTTAGAAAAGCGTTTAAAAGAATTAGAAAAGCAATATGAAGGAAAAGAAATACCAAGACCTGACAATTGGGGAGGCTTTTTAGTTAAAGCACAAGAAGTTGAGTTTTGGCAAGGTCGGCCAAACCGTCTCCACGACAGAATTCGTTATCAACTTCAAGACGATTGTTCATGGAAAATTGAGAGGCTTTCATCTTAAATGTAAGAAAATTATATAATAAAATATAAAAAAAATGTATTTTATCGATTTTATTTGACACTTAGCCGATAAATTAGTAGTATTGTATAACCAAATCAGAAAACGTTCTTACAATATTAATCCTAAAGATACTTGCCCCACATCTATCTTAAATTTAAACCTACTACTATGAAAGCAAGACTACTAAAAATGTTTGTGCCAATGGCTTTGGTGTTTACAATGATTTCATGTTCAAATGAAGAAACAGCAGATGAAACTAAATTATTACCGTCTGAAAAATTAGTTACAGAATACAGTTACAAAGATGACGAATTAGAACTAGCTAATTTAATCAATGAGTACAGAGTTTCTATCGGAAAGAATGAATTGCAAATGGTCAATCACATTTCTTACAAGTCAGAAGAGCACAATGATTACATGATTGTGAGAAAAGTAGTTAATCATGATTATTTTGAAGTTAGGTCTAATAATATTATACAACTTTTAGGAGCTTTAAAAGTAGGAGAGAACTTAGCATACAATTTCTCTACCCCAAATGCAGCTTTACATGCATGGTTAAATAGTCCTGGACATAAAGCCAATATTGAAGGTGATTATACACATTTCGGAATTTCAATTTCAGTAGATCCTGATAACGGAAAAAAATATTTTACTAATATATTTATGAAAAGATAATTGATTTATAGTTTTGTTTGATTTTGATTAACCATCAGCTTTGTTGATGGTTTTTTGGTACTCTAAATTACTATAAGTTGAATGTTTTTTTAAAATATTCCGAACTAAAATGATTTTAATGTTTGTGCTCTCTTTCAGTAGGTTTTTCTTAAAACACTAGTATTCTTTCAAACAAGTATTATGCAACAAAAAATTTCCAATTCTATTTGCTATAGTGATAGGTAGTTCAATTTTCTTTTATGTTTTATTGTAAGTAGTAGTAAACTTTAGTTTATGACATTGCCTCAATTAACATATTTACAGCAAACAATTGATAAATCATCCAACTCCAATCAATAGTAAGATAAAAACTAATGATTAAAAAGGCTATCATAGACTAAGTTAAATTGACGCAGTATATTATATTTTACCTCTAAAAAATAAAATTTCAACATATGAAGTTTTTTTTCAAATAGGCTAATATAAATTATTAACGTATCTTCAATCTTTCTTACGTAAAAAAGGTTGTACTTTTTTAATAGGATTTATTAAAAAAAGAACCGCTCAATAAATTAAGCGGTTCCAAGGGTTTAAACAATTGTATATTAAATAATCTACAACTTCGTAATAATAAATTCAGATCTTCTATTAGCTTGGTGTTGGTCTTCGCTACAGTTTGATTTGTTAGTTGGTTCACAACCGCAATCGTTTACTAGTTGCGACTCACCATATCCTTTTCCTGTTAGTCTTGACGCTGCAATGCCTTTAGATACTAACCATGCAATAGTCGATTTAGCTCTTCTGTCTGATAAAGCCATGTTGTATTTGGCCGTTTGACGACAGTCGGTGTGCGAACGAACATC
>JBIKJF010000043.1:0-5129 GCA_044361155.1 Flavobacterium sp. | reverse complement strand
CAAAAAGATTTTTGTGGAGGAAGTGAGTGGGGGATTGTTTGGGTGAGTTGGGGGGCATATCATCAAAAAGTAATTAGATTTTTGTATTTACAGTCCACTTCTTAAATTAATAACATAGAAACCAATGCTCTCCAAAGGCATTTTGCGTTTAACTTAACAACGCTCAGGTTTCACCTTAGCTTCGCTTTCTTAGCGAGTTTCACTCGCATTTTATTCCATACACGCATCACTCAGGTTTCACCTTAGCATCGCTTTTTTAGCGAGTTCCACTTGCATTTTATTCCAATTACGCTCCGCTAAGGTTTCACCTTAGCTTCGCTTTCTTAGCGAGTTTCACTCGCATTTTATTCATGTTCCGCTCCGCTAAGATAATCGACCTCAGGTACACTCACATTACCTAGACCCAACAGTTAAAAAACAGCAGAAACTTTTACCCAAATTGCCGCAAAAAGCTTTAACTTAATTAAAGACTCTATTGATACTTTAATAACATTTTGACTAACACAGAATATAATTTATCTTTGAATTTTTAACAAACATAATATCCCTTTATAATGAAAAACATATTTATGCAACTACCCATTTTCAGCCAAACAGCTCATTTCCAGTCGAATAATTAAATAATTCTAACAAATACAATTGAGATATCTACGCAACTCCCAAAATGTATTGCGTAAATATACTCGTTGGTGGCAATAAAATAACCGAAACTTGACAACCTAAAATGGACAATAAATTATTTGGCGACCACACTGATTATACACATTTAACTTTTGATGATTTGTCAATTTATTTAGAAGATAAAGCATTGACATTGGAATATTTTTTGAATTTTATTGAAACAGACAAAAAGGAAGTAATTGAAAGCGGTTTCTGGCCCAAAAAGGTATTCTTCGATTTTGTTTCACAGGCAGATGAATGTATTACTTTATACAAATCGACAATAAAGGAACTTAGAGAGGTGAAGAAAGAAATTGGAAACGAAGTAAAACAAAACCATTATAATAGGTTACTTAGAATTGCAGTAGATTCCAATAAAATAAATCGTAGATTAGGTGTACTTTGGAATCAGGAATATGTAAAAAAAGATTACGGTAATGAAGATTTCAGAAAAGTCGAAAGAATTTATTGCTTTACAAGAGACTTGTCAGTTACACTAACTGATTTGGGAAATTTTGCTGAACGACTTAAAGATTTCATCGGACGAGAAAATCCAACAAAAAAAAGTCGTTGGGAACGAAGTCATAAAATTGCATTGGCATCTTTTATTGTTGCCTTGACTGTTTTAATTTTTGGCAACAATTTAATTGAAAAATTTAAAAATAAATCAAATATTAATTCATCAACAACAAAGCCATCATCCGAAAAGCAATTTAAAGAAGTAACAATATTGAACGTTAAAGAATTACCTTATTTAGAAAATTATCCAATTATAGACAAAGGGTTATTTATTAAATATTACTATAATGATTTACATTTAGGAGGAGTAAATATTGTCGACTTAAAATTAAATGCACGGACAAAACTATCAAATCCAATAAAACTTATTATAGAAAGAGATGTCATTTCACTTGGAATTACTGAGGAGCCATTTATAGAATTTGAGTATAAAAATAAATTTTACTCAATTGAAATTTCAGGTCGACATTATTCATTTAATGTAACATTAAAACAAATTCTTAAACCGACATTAAAATTAAAAAAGTTTGATGAGATAAAAGATTTACTGCCACCAACATAGTATTTGCAATATGGCTGGCTGACGGAAGCAATTGAGCATTTGGAATACTATTTGGCAACAGTTCGGGCTGACAGTATTTCAATTAAACATTTGTAATTTAACCTCAGCTTTTGTACATTTAATGAGCATTTGTTACGGGCTGATGAATTCCAAAACCAGCCACATCGCAAATACTTGTACGTTGGCAGCAAGTGTAATACGACCAAAATTCAAAACCAGTGGCAATATTAAGCAGACAAATAAAAGTTAAAGTTTTTAACTCAATTATTCAAACTCCTTCATTCTTGGGTAAATATGAAGAATATGACGGCATACTTACTTTTCTAAATAAAATATGGGATTTAAAAGAAATGCCATCAACTGATTCAAGATTTAAAAATGCCTATGAAGACACATATCAACATATTGTAAACAACTCAGATTGGACCATAGAATATCTATTTACCGAAAGATTAAATCTAATAGATGGAGAAGAAAATAAGTTTGTATTTTTTCTTGAAACAATTGTTAATCCAACTGTAAGAAAAAACAAGGATGAAATCTTAGTATTCGTATCAAAAATAAACAGCATTATACAATCCTCAGGTCACAAACTAATTCTGACTGATTATTTTGAAGAACTTCCAGTATATAAATTCAACGACAGTACAAAATTAAGTGACCTTCCAGTTGATATTTTAGAAAATAAAATTCCAATCTATCTTTCGACAAGTGAACAGCATGTTGAGTATCCATCTTTTGTTTTAAGTTATGACAAATGGGATGACTATAGTCTAGTTACAATGTTTGATTTAACCTTCAGACCTGATGCACTGAATAGCATTAGTCTTGGTAAAGTCAAAATTATGAAACGTGACACTAAATCCACATGGGAAACACTCCCTGAAAAATTTACATCCCTTTCAAATGATTATTGTTCGCTTGGGCAAAAAAATGTATACTATCAAAGGTTAAAAAATAATCTCTCAACTGATTACTATAGCTTTTTGCTGGGTATACGAGATGTAGCCATATTCCCAAAAATTCACGAGCAATTTGAGAACGATGATATTTTTAAGACCTCTTTAATTCGTGATAATGAAGTAGAAAGGTTAGCAAGAACAATAAGATTTGACATAGAAGGTATAAACCCAAACGAATATTTTAAATTCAACTATTCATATCAACCTCCATATGCAGAAAATACCATAGCATTAAATTTTGATTTTGCATACAATACTGATTTTGAACATCGAATTTATGCTATAATCGGGAAAAATGGAACTGGTAAAACAAGGATACTTTCATCTCTTGCAAAAAGTCTTTCACAAAAGGAGCCCAATTCCTTTACCCCAAGAAAACCAATTTATGGTAAGGTCTTCACTGTTTCATATAGTTTTTTTGACCGCTTTGATATTCCTAGTAGTGACGCATCATTTAATTATGTCTACTGTGGATTAAAAAAGGGGAAAAATGAATGGAAAACAGAAGAAGATATGCTCGCGGATTTTTATAAATCCGTCGAGTTGATAAAGAAAAAAGGGTTAGTAAATGACTGGTACAAAACATTAATCAGTTTTATTGTCCCTGAAATACTTGATGTAGTTTTTGAGAAAGAAAAAGATTTTATAAATCAGTTCAATTACAAATTTAATGAACATAAATTCCCAGAGATAAGGAAAATGCTTAGCTCAGGACAAAGTATTATATTGTTTCTTATTAGCGAAATTCTATCACAAATTAGATATGATTCATTAATACTATTTGACGAACCAGAAACACATCTTCATCCTAACGCTATTAGTTCGTTGCTAAATACTCTTTTTAGTTTAGTGAATAGATTTAAATCATTTTGTGTTTTAGCTACTCATTCTCCATTAATAGTGCAAGAAATCCCAGCACGTAATATTTTCATACTTGAAAGAGAAGACAATTCAGCTTACGTTAGAGAACTTGAAAGAGAGTCATTTGGTGAAAATCTTACAATTATAACCCAAGACATATTTGGCAATAGAGATGTGCCTAGACACTTTATTACCTTAATTGAAGCGTTGATTTCTAAAGGAAAATCATACACCGAAATAGTTTCAATTCTAGAAACAGACCAATTGCCAGTAACATCTAATATTCGATTATACATTAAAACTCTTTTACCGAAATAGATGAAAAAACTTAGACCATATAACGGTGACAGTTTTGATGTGCATACACAAACTGTTAGTAGTAAACATAAATGCGAGTTAAAAGACCGACTAATAGCAATTAATCCACTTGTCAAAAATCAATTTGATGTATACAGTAGTCATTTTAGTTCAAATTCAATTAGTTCGGTAACATCTGATACAGAATTAGCTAAATCTAAAGATGATTTGCTTACGCTATACAAATACCAAAGCAAAACGATTCGGCAGGTACGGGAAAATATAAGACGACAACAGGTTAAAACAATAATATCAACTTGTCAAAATTGCACTGTAGACTCAGCAAATTCCTTAGACCATATATTACCTAAATCAAGCTTTCCCGAATTTATAGTCAATCCGATAAATCTTTTCCCTTGTTGTACTACTTGTAATTCCCATAAATTTGATGCAATTGAAAATGATTCAGGCCAAAAATTTCTTAACTTATATCTTGATGATTTACCAAACAATCAATATCTATTTCTTGACATCTCTTTAGACGAAAACAAAGAATTAGACTTTTCCTATTATTTAGAAAATCCAGATAACAAGATTTCACTAGAGTTTTATTCGGTAATTGAGAATCATTACAATAAACTTCACCTATTCGAAAGGTTCAAGTTGAAATCAATAGAGTATTTAAGTGAGTTAGAATCGAAAATATCA
Source organism: Flavobacterium sp. (assembly GCA_044361155.1). GTDB lineage: Bacteria > Bacteroidota > Bacteroidia > Flavobacteriales > Flavobacteriaceae > Flavobacterium. Next base: position 560 of record JBIKJF010000043.1, on the reverse strand, counting down.
GCTTTTAGAAGAAGGCTTTCTCTTGAAGATATAATACTAGATTTGACAACTGCAATTGATGAAGAAAAAGAAGCATATGGACATAATCACTGGAAATGCATATTAGAGTCAACTCTGATTAACAGTCATTTATTTATGTACCGTTTTGAATGAATAATTGAACTTTAAGAATGAATCGCTCTTCGGGATGTTCTTCAGGACATCCCGAAGAGCGATAATTGAGGATTTCCAATCCGAATAAAGACCTTTGAAAGGAGCCTACTTTCAAGCCCGAATCCGCCATCATATACTATAACCCAACCCCAAGCGTATCCTAACCCTCAGCGTGAAAAAGAGACCTAACCGCTCCGCTAAGGTTGCACCTTCGCTTCGCTTTTTTAGCGAGTTTCACTGTATCCCCACAAGCAAGCACATCTTTACCAGAGCCTAGATTTACCAGAACTTTGCTGTTAAAAAAGCAAAGACATGGAAGATTGGCAAGAGATACTTCAGAAAATAGAACAAAGCGGCCTTAGTATAGCCCAATACTGTAGAGAGAATGATATTAAACCTCACACGGT
>JBIKJF010000031.1:0-19447 GCA_044361155.1 Flavobacterium sp. | reverse complement strand
AAACTGGTGCTACACCATTTAAACAAATTGTAGGAATAGCATTAAACGTTGGTACTACAGACGGTGCGTTAATAGTAACACTCAAAGTAGCAGTATCAGAACATTGACCTGCGTTTGGCGTAAATGTGTAAACTACCGTGCCTACAACCGAAGTATCAATCGTTGCGGGATTCCATGTTCCTGTAATACCATTTGTAGATGTTAACGGTAAAGAAACTGCACTTTGCCCTTGACAAATATTTGCTACAGCGTTAAATATTGGAGTATTTAAAGGAGTTATTGTTACTGCAAAACTATTTTCTGCAGTACAATTTGGAATAGTATTGCTTTGAATATAAACATAAATAGTTTGCGTCGATGTTATTACAGTTCCTGCTGCTAAAAGAGTTCCAGAACCATTAGTGCCAGTATAATAATCTCCACTTGCTAAATTTGGTAAAGTATAACTGTTGCAAGACACAACATCTGTTGGATTATCGGGCGCTGGTATTTCAATAACTGTTACAATTGTTGTTCCGGTTGAAGTACATCCCGAATTATTTACTACGACTGTGTATGTTCCGCCTACTGACACATTAATTGAATTAGTAGTTTCATTTAATATCGAACCATTTAAACTCCATGAATAAGTGACCTCTGATGGATTGTAATTAACAGGATTTACTGTTATTGTTCCAGAAGTTCCTTGACATAAATTAAAATCTGATGTAATTGTAAATTGTGGTGTTAAATCTTGAACAATGATGTTAAACTGTGTAACGTTAAAGCAATTTGAAATGCTATTTCTCACTCTGACATAGATGGTTTGCTGAAATTGTATTGTATTTGTATAATTTGGTGTTATTGAATTTAGTCCACTTGCTGCATCTTCTGGTGTGGTGTGGTATGTGATTGTATAATCAGCAGGGTTCAATAAACCTAAGATCGATGCATTATTTGATGTCAGATCAAATTCAGCAAAACCTAAGCTATTGCATGTGATTAGATTTTGACCATTATTAATTTCAACTGCATCATAATACTCAACAGTTACAGAATCTGAAGAACCGCAGGTGGTTCCGATGTAAGTTGCTGTTAATGTATAAACACCATCTCCTGATATTGTTATTGTTGGTGTAGTTGCACCTGGTATAGTTTCACCATCTAGAGTCCAACTAAATGTGTAAGAATCTGGATCTAAATCCGATGAAATAACTTGAGTATCTCCCGCACATAATGCAGTTCCGTTATTTACCAAGAAATCGCCACCTAACTCAATATTACCAATATTAAAGCTTCCTCCATTTAAAAATACCGCAGAATCAAAAGCGCTATCGTTTCTGTCTGCAATTACAAGTTTTATATGATATTGTGTTCCTGGTATAACAGGTGATGTAGCCGTCAATGGCACTGTAACTCCATTAAAATCTATCGGAGCAGCTAGTGGAGATAATCCTGGTGCCAAATAATAATTTCCAAAAAATTCTGGATTGGCAGAAGCACAAGTAGTATTGTATAGATTATTTCTAATGGTAACAACAGAAATAGGAATAGTTGTGTTTGGTAAAACAGCTAAATTAGTTGTGACTCCCGTGGTATTATTAGTTAAGAAGAACGCAAAAGCATCTGAAAATGTACATTGAAATGTACCATACTCTTCTGAAGCGAATAAAAAATCAAAACTAATATTATCTGTTAATGGCACGAAATCAAACTCTAAGATTGTTGCATTATTGTAACTGTTAAGTCCAGGATCAATTCCTAATCCTTGAATATAGTTAAATAATTGTGCATCGCCTGGCCAGCCAGTTACGCCATCACTTAGTCCTTCAGTATTTGGACCTGGTGCTCTATTTACATTCCCAGTAGTTAAAATTACGCCCTCAGAGAATGGAAAACTTGAACCATTTTGATTAAAATAACCTATTCCGTTTGTTGATCCAAAGTTTGATCCAGTTGAAAAAGTTACATTTGTTACTTGGGCACAAGTAGTATTTAACAAAACATCTTGCACCAGTTGTGTTGCAGTATATTGCGTTGTATTTGTTGTTATTGGCGGTGGAATTGTACCAATACATAAATTGAATGAAGTAGTTTGGTTTGCTGTTCCCGTCCAAGTATAAACTCTTATATAATACGTTTGACCTATAACAAGGTTGGTTGCTGTACTTTCGTTTGGATCACTACAATACAATTGAGTAAGGTTTCCACAAGTACCGCTGTATAACACATGAAATAAATCGGTAGAACTTCCCGTTATGTTTTGTAATATGATACTATGCGTTGATGATGTTGCAGTAAATTGAAACCATACATCATCATCATCTGTTCCACCGCAAGTATTTGTTTGAGCAGAAGGAGTTGCTCCAATTACAGTTCCACCAACGATCAATGCGCACGAAGTATCTGGATTTACAGGAGCTACAACAGCATTCGTGCATTCATCGTTTGAAATTAATGTGTTAAAGTTTACTGGTACTGACCATAAACTGATATCAGTATCACTGCAAAACGATCTCACAAAAACTTTATATTGTGTTCCAGAATTTAATCCTGGATATAGGAATGGATTTGTATTTGCAGTTAGCCATCCTGTTGTCGTTGCGTCTGGATTTGGTGCAATTAATGGAAGTACAAGTACTTGCCATGAAGTTGCTGTACCAATTTCTGTCCAACCTATCAAAGCACTATTTTGAGTAACGTTAGTAATCGAAACTGAAGTTGGTCGCGGACATGTTGGTGGTGGTGCACAAGTTACATTTGCAACCCAACCTGCTTGATTTACGCTGCCATCACTTCTAAATCTGAATGTTAAGCACCCATTGGCAGCAGATGATGTAAAAGGACCTGGAGGTACCGTTCCCCAAAAACCACCTGGTAATCCACCAGGAACATTCGCCGCCGGATTTGCACTTGCGATTTGCGGAGCGGCTAATGAATTTCCATCAAAAACATATAAAGCATCCCAGGTCGCTTCTACTTGAAACGCTGTAAAAGTTACTGTAACTTGTTCACCAGGAATTGTTGGACAAATGATCACTGTACTATCAGCATTATTTGGATAAAGTCCGGTTGCACCTCCTAAATCTGTATAGGTACCACCACAAGCTGGTGGCGCAATTAAAGTTGTGATGGTTCTTGGACCAAACCAATTACTAAAATCAGTTGGAGAACATTCACTTCTAACATAAATATCGTAACAAGTTTGTGGGTTTAAAGAGGTCAAAACAAACGGATTTACATTAGCTGTAACCCAACCCGTTGCTGTAGCTGTTGGAAATGGCGAACTACAAGGAACAGCTAAAACTTGCCATGCTGTCGAAGTTCCAGCTTCTGTCCAGGCCAAAGTTACAGAATTTGATGTAACTGTTGATGTTGTCATTGATAATGGAGTCGGACACGTCGGTGGTGGACTACAAGTTACGTTTGCTACCCATCCAGCCGCATTAGTTGCTGCTCCACTTCTAAATCGGAACGTTAAACAACCATCTACACTAGAAGATGTAAATGAACCTATATTTGCTGTTCCCCAATAAGCCCCAGCTAAACCACCAGGAACCGTACCCGCTGGATTTCCACTTGAAAATAATGGTGCTGTAATAGAATTACCATTAAAAATATATAAACCATCCGCGTTAGCTTGAACGTTAAATGAGTTGAAAGTAACAGTTACTACTTCACCAGCTAACGTCGGACAAATTGTTACTGTTGTATCGGCATTGTTAGGATAGTTAGCTGTTGAACCTGCTGGATCTGTATAGATTCCGCCGCATGTAGGAGGAACTTGTTGTGTTAAAATATTTACTGATGTAGACCATTCGCTAATATCTGCTGTTGAGCAAACATTTCTTACATAGATAGTGTAGCATGTATCAGGGTTTAATCCACTTAATGTAAACGGATTGCTAGTTGCAACTACCCATCCTGTGGTTACCGCAGTCGGAACAGGTTGTCCACAAGGAACGGCAAGAACATTCCATTCGGTTGCGGTGCTAGGATTTGTCCAAGCCACCGAAACGGAGTTAGAAGTTAGTGCGGAGGTAACTAGTGCTATTGGTCGCGGACAAGTTGGAGCTGGTGCACAAGTAACATTAGCAACCCATCCTGCTTGCGCAACTGAAGCGTCACTTCTAAATCTAAATGTCAAACACCCATTTACTGCTGATGAAGTGAAAGGTCCAGGATTAGCAATCCCCCAAAAACCACCTGGTAATCCACCAGGAACGTTTGCCGCTGGATTAGCCGAAGCTATTTGAGGTGCGGTAACCCCATTTCCATCAAATACATAGAGTGCATCCCAGTTATTTTCAACTTGAAATGCTGTAAAAGTAACAGTAACTAAATCACCTGGATTAGTAGGGCAAATAGTAACTGTTATGTCAGAACTATTAGCATAATTTCCCGTCGGACCACCAGCATCTACAAAGTTTCCTCCACAACCGGGAGGAGCTGTAGTTGTGCAGAAGTTAAAAGGTCCAACCCATTCACTATTTAACCCTGAAGAACATAGTGAACGCACATAGTACTTGTAACAAGTGTTTGCACTCAAACCAGTAGCAATATAAGGTAATACACCATTATAAGGAATACCAGCACCAGTTTGTGTTGCAGCAGCAGGTAAAATTTCAATTTCCCATGAAGTTGAACCACTCGGATTGTTCCAAGACAGTGTAGCTTGATTAAAAAGAAGTCCTGTCGCGGTTAAAATTGTTGGATTTAAACATTTTTCATCAATTCTTGCCTCATCTAGTAACCATCGGTCACCGCCAATAGTTGTTGTAGTTTGAGTAAATCGCATTACAAAGGCAATATACACTTGCTGACCTATCAAAGCAGCAGGAAAATCAATAATTTTTTCTGTGTAAATATTGAAATCTTGTTGAACTCCCAAAGGATTTATGGTTAGTTGATCTTCAGTATATTCTGCCAATAATGTAGAATAATTAGCTACATTAGTTTGTGTACCAGCAACTGTATTTACTTTTACTTGATAAATTGTACCTTGGTTTCCCAAAGAAAAAGTCCTACTGAAAAATCGTAATTGTCCATTTGCAGGAACAGTGATTAATGGCGTAGCTAAATAATCTTCCGATGTATTATTAATACCGATGTTTTCTCTAGTAATGAAAGCAGCATTAGTACCTGAGTATACCAAAGGCGGCGTTGGTGCTGTTACGGTTCCGTTATTGATAGTCCAGCGTTGGCTGGTTCCTACGCCATTATCAAAAACAGCCCATTGATTTCCTGTTGTCCCAGTTCCGAGTGTCCAAGGAGTAGGTGTAGTTGGTGCGGGTAAATCGGCGCCTGCTGTCCCTTCAAATCCTTCAATACCTGGTGTTGGAAATTGCGCGAAACCAGAGTAAGAAAGAAATAAAGTGAGGATGAATAATGTAATTTTTTTCATAGTTATAGTTATTATTATATGGATTTTATTAAATAAATGTTATCAAAATTATAAAAAAAAATTAAAATTATTAAATTAAATTTAAAAAAAAATGCTTTATCTATTGTTTAATTGGCAAAAAACAGAAGAACTTACGATATAAATACTACTATTTTGGCACGTTTTTGTATTATAATCGCAAAATAAAAAATAAAATATTTGAAAAACTCTATAATATAAAATTATGATTTTAAATTGTTTAGAATTCGTTAACAGTCCTTCTAATTGCGGTGAGACGTGTCATTAAATTTTCAAAATAATCCAAATGTAGCATATTTGCGCCATCACTTTTGGCATTTGCAGGATCGAAGTGCGTTTCTATAAACAAACCGTCAACTCCTACTGCTATTCCAGCTTTGGCAATAGTCTCTATCATATCTGGGCGTCCGCCAGTTACACCAATGGTTTGATTTGGTTGTTGTAATGAATGTGTTACATCTAGAACTGTAGTTCCATAATTTTGCATTGTAGGAATCCCCCTAAAATCAACAATCATATCCTGGTAGCCAAACATTGTTCCTCTGTCGGTTAACATTACTTTGTCATTATTGCAATCAAGAACTTTTTGGACGGCATGTTTCATGCTTTCAGGACTCATAAATTGACCTTTTTTAAGATTTACAGTCTTTCCTGTTTTTGCAGCTGCTACGACTAAATCTGTTTGACGAACCAAAAAAGCAGGAATTTGCAATACATCAACATATTCTGCTGCCATTGCAGCATCTTCATTAGTATGAATATCTGTTACGGTCGGTATATTGAAAGTTTCGGATACTTTTCTAAGAATTTTCAGGGCTTTTTCATCACCGATACCTGAAAAACTGTCTATTCTTGAACGATTTGCTTTTTTGAAAGAACCTTTAAATACAAATGGAATTTCTAATTTTTCTGTAATAGTTATTAATTTTTCGGCAATTTTTAACGCCATTTCTTCGCCTTCAATAGCACAAGGCCCAGCTAAAATAAAAAAATTACCACTATTGAGATGTTTAATTTGTGGAATATTTTGTAAATTCATTTTTAATTATTTTTGATTAGCAAATATAAAATAAAAAACCTTCTAATATTTGTTTTAGAAGGTCTTTACATCATATAGTTATAACTTTTTATTAACAGGTTTAAGGTGTTTTAATCGAAAAGCCTTTAGGACATAAAACCTTCCCTTTTTCATAAATATTAAAATATAGTTTTATTTTTTTTTGATTATTGTCAAATGTAATTTCATAGATATCAAGTGTTCCTGCACCAATACTTGTTCTTTTGGTGGGAAAAGGACAACAACTTTCAAGTTTATTATAAGTAAAGGTTTCACGATTTTTTCCTAAAAGTGCATTGAAATAATATTTTATATTGTTTAGAGCAAACTTTTCGTTATCAAATCCAAGGTTGATAGGATAGTCACTATCATATCCATATTTGTCATTATCACTTTTTTCTGTAATTACAAATTTTTCGTTAACAATAGCTGGCTTTTTTACTGAGTTGTCGACATTTTTAAGTGTTGATTTTATTGTTCCGCAAGAATAAAAAATTATGCTGGTTATAAAAACCAATATTTTGCATGGTACCTTCATAAATAATATTATTTTTTTATTTTTTAACTAAGTTAATCAAAAATTAAACCACTCTGACTATTTTTGCGAAAAAAAAATAATTTATGGAATTTATCACAAACACTTGGCATTGGTCTATTTCTGGTTTTTTAATTGGAATGATTATGCTCATTTTAATTTATTTTGGGAAGGCTTTTGGAATGTCATCGAATTTAAGGAGTTTGTGTTCCATGACAGGAATTGGGAAATATGTTTCTTTTTTTGATTGGGATTGGAAATCACAAAGATGGAATCTTTTAGTGGTTTTAGGCGCGATGCTCGGTGGTTTTGTGGCAACAAATTATTTAAATGATTCTTCAAATGTTGCAATTAGCGCAAATACCATCGAAAAGCTTGAAAAACTTGGTATTGATGCTCCAAATGCCAAAATATTGCCCGATGCTCTTTTTGGAATTGACGTTTTTCAATCTCCTAAAATGATTATTTTTCTAATAATTGGGGGGATTTTAATTGGTTTTGGTTCCCGATATGCAGGAGGTTGTACTTCTGGACATGCAATTTCAGGTTTAAGTAATTTCCAACTTCAATCCTTCAAAGCAGTAATCGGATTTTTTGTAGGAGGTTTAATTGTTGCGCATTTTGTTTTACCGTTAATTTTTTAATATGAATTCTATAAAATATTTAATAGTAGGTTTTGTTTTCGGAATTGTATTAACAAAATCGGAGGCAGTTTCGTGGTATCGAATTTACGAAATGTTTCAATTTGATTCATTCCATATGTATGGTATTATTATGACAGCGGTAATCACTGGAGTACTTGGTATTCAAATCATAAAAAAATATAAACTTAAAGATAGCAGTGGAAAGCCAATTTACATCCAAGAAAAAGAAAAAGGAACTTTTCGGTATTGGATTGGAGGTTTATTTTTTGGTTTAGGTTGGGCTTTAGTTGGTTGTTGTCCTGGTCCAATTTTTATACTTTTAGGTTCTGGTTTTTTAAGTATAGTACTTGTATTTTTTGGAGCTCTTTTCGGAACTTTTCTTTATGGTTTAATTAAAGATAAACTACCACACTAAAAAAACAAACCGTTTCAATACTTGTTTTTGAGTCGGTTCTTTTTTAATGTATTTCAGCACTTAAACCAGCATCCAATAGCGCTGAACAATAAGGTTTAAGTTCTTCATAACTTCCATTTTTAACAGAGCATTGTCCTTTATAATGAACTAAAATGGCACATTGCTCTGCTTGCAATGGTTCGTGATCACAAACTTTTACCAAAGTTTCAATTACATGATCAAAAGTGTTTACATCGTCATTGTAAAGAACAATTTCGTTATTAATTCCAACTTGTTCTTCAACTAAAACTTCTTCCTGAATTTGTTCTATGGTACTCATATTTCTAAAGTAATTAAAATCTGCTAATTTACATATTTCAATGAAACCCAGTTGTTTCTTTCAATTTTTTTAACAAAAGTTAAGCCTTTTGCAGTGCAAGACGCATCAATAAAAGGAATGTCTTCATTGTAAAATCCGCTCAACAAAATAGTTCCTCCTGCGTTTAAACAATTTACATAAACTTCCATATCGTTTAATAAAATATTTCGATTAATGTTTGCAATAATTAAATCATATTTATCGTTTTGCAAAAGGGAAGCATCTCCTTCATAAACAGTTATTTCTTTGCAATTATTGCGCTGTGCATTTTCAATTGAATTAAGGTAACACCAATTATCGATATCGATTGCATCTATAGGTTTAGCTCCTTTCATCTCGGCAAGAATAGCTAAAATTGCTGTACCACAACCCATGTCTAATGTTTTCATTCCTTCAACATTCATATCAACTAAATGCTGAATCATCATATGAGTAGTTTCATGATGTCCCGTTCCGAAGCTCATTTTCGGTTCAATTATAATATCAAATTCGACATCAGTTTTTGGATGAAATGGCGCTCGAACATGACATTTTCCGTCAACATCAATAGCCTCAAAATTCTTTTCCCATTCTTCGTTCCAATTTACTTGATCTATTTCTTCAACAGTATGAGTTATTATAAATTCATGGGAATCCAATATTTGAATATCTTCTAATATATCTTTTGACCAAAGATCTTTTTGAATGTAGGCACTTATTCCATTATCGGTTTCAATAAAACTTTCAAAAGCTTTTTCACTTAATTCTGCAATTAAAATTTCTGAACCAAGTTCTTTTGGTTCAACAGTAAAATGATAGCCTAAATATATATTTGACATTGTATTTTTTTGCAAAGGTAGGAATCAAATTAGTAAACTTTCCAAATTGTAAACTAAAATATTTTCTTTTTTAATACTTTTGAGGTCGAATTTTTAAAATAAAAATTCTTAAATATCTTTTGTTTTCATAGTTTGGAGTTATATAAATAGGTACATACACTTTCTTTCTAATTAAAAGTTAATTTACTTTTTAAATTTTTTAAATGCAAAATCCATTTTTGCTACTTATTTTTTTAGTAGTAAAATTTTTTGTGAAACTTTGAAATAATCTTGAGCGACCGTCATCAATCAAATAAATTGCAACATAGTCGTTAGTTTTTTGAACCTTTAACTCTTATATCTGTTAAGGATTACTCATATTCAGTTTCTACAAAATCGTAGTTTTCATTTTATGCATTCTATAAATAATAATTTCGTTCAGCACAATTATAGCACAATTGTGAATCAATTTGGGCTTTAGTATTAGATAAAATGAATATAATTAATAGAATAAAAAAAAGTTTCTTTTCAAAATAACTTCTTTGAGAAAGTAATTGATTATTTGTGAAAAGCAAATCGTGTGAAAACTATGTTGAAAAAAGTAAATTATTTTTTCTTTCAATATAAAGATATACTATTTTTATACTAATTTCGTTATCGATTTAATATCAATATTTTAATGTATAAAAAACTCTTTTTTCCGCTAGTTACATTGTTATTTTTATCTTGTGAACATAAAAAGAAGCATGATGTCATTAAGTCTTTTTGCTATTGGAAAACCAATAGTTATTTTGGACAAGAAGAAGATTCACTTGCTAAACAAATGAAACTAAAACACCTATATGTGCGTTTTTTTGATGTCGATTGGAATCCTTATGCAGAAGAAGCCCAACCTGTGGCGACTATTTTTAATATTCGAATTACAGATAGTTTAAAAATCACACCAAGTATTTTTATTACCAATGATGTTCTTTTAAATTCGTCAAAACCTCAATTGGATATTTTATCGGAACGAATGGCTATCAGAATCAAAAAGTTAATAGATAAATACCAAACTGATAAAGCCAGCGAACTTGCATATAAAATTGCAGATGACGATTATGAAAGACAAAAAGGGAAATCAATTCAATCTAGATTAAATACAGATTCTATTGTTACAGCTGAAAAACCAAAATTTGAAAAAGACATTCAAGAACTTCTTTTTGATTGCGATTGGACTGAATCTTCTAAAGAGAATTATTTTTATTTATTAGACAAATTGAAATCTAAATTTTCTAATTATAAAATTGCTTCAACCATACGACTTTGGCAATATAAATATTATAAAAAAGCAGGAATTCCTCCAGTAGATAAAGGACTTTTAATGTGTTACAACATGACTAATCCAACCGAATATAAAACCAAAAACTCTATTGGAACAAGTGATGAATTGGCTGATTATGTTACGCATGATAAATATCCATTAGAATTAGACATTGCTTTGCCGTTGTTTAGTTGGTCCGTTTTATTTCGTGGTGGCGAATTTAAAGGTGTTATTTCCGATTATCAAGAATTTGAAAAAAGTCCAACAATTTTCAAGAGAAAAGATGATAACAAATACACTTTGCAAGATGACATTCAAATAGGAAATTTCTACGCAAGAAATGGTGATGAAATAAAAATTGAAAAAATTTCAGATGAAGAAATTGAGGATATGATTGATATAATTACCGAGAAAGTAAAAATTTCAAATGATACAAAAATATCCTTCTTTTCATTCGATAAAAAATACATAAACGATTATGGAGTTCAAAATATATCCAAGTATTATGAAAGTTTTTAGTGCTTTTTTTCTGTTATTAAGTATTCAAATTTTTGCTTGTGGATGGAGCGAAACTCCAGAAACGACTCGTTTAGCATTGTTTCGTGCAGAACGAATTAACAATGTAAAATTACGACCATTTTGCTATTCTGCTGATTATTACATGTCGGTAAAAGAAGGAAAAAATGCCGATCAAATTAGAAATTGTAAAGAATGGCAAGCCAAACTAGGAACTCAAATTTCTATTGATGACATCTATGAAATTCTTTATAGTACAGAATCTGAGAAATTTGAAAATGCTTCTAAATCTAAAGTTTTACAAAAAGTATTTAAAGATAATTCCTTTATTGAAGTATTGGTTTTACCAAATAACAAATTGTTTTTCGAATATATTTCATTAGCTAAAAAGATTGAATACAACAATTTAGGTGGTTCAAAATGGGAATCTTGGGACGATATTCAAACCAATTATTATGATGAAACCCCTAAAGCAAAAGCAGTAATTTCAAATTTTAAGTATAAATTACAATCTACCAAAGATGCTTTTCTAATTAAAAGATATGCATTTTTATTGTTGCGATATGATTTCTACAATAACAGAAACTCTAAGGAAATTGAAACATTATATCAAAAATATTTTATATCTAAAGACAATTCTATTTTAAATCCTTGGGCAATGCATTACTTTGCTATGTCTATAGAAGATAAAGCATTAAGAAATTATTATTTAAGTAAAGTCTTTGTTTCATGTGATGAAAAAGTATTTGCTGTGATGCTAAATTTTGATGGTAAAATCATTGAAGAAACATTAAAATATGCTAAAAATGATTTTGAAAAAGGCATTATTTTGGCAATAAAATGCATGAGAAATCCATCACCAGCTTTAAAAGACTTGAAGGAAATTCAAGAATTAATTCCTCAAAGTGAGTATTTTAGTTTTCTTGTTGGAAGAGAAATCAACAAATTAGAGGATTGGATTTTTACACCAAAATATTCCGAAAATTCTCCATCAGTGGTTTTTGAAACTCAAGATTGGTTTATCGATTATAAAAAAGCCAAAAAAGAAAATGAAATTAAAGATTATGCATACTTAAATGAGTTGAAAGAATTTCTAATTACAATTCAATCTCAAGCCATTGCTGAGCATAAAGATTTTTACAATACAGCGATTGCACAATTATGTTTTATAAACGACGAAATTGATTTAGGTAAGCAATATTCCAATAAAATTTCATCCAAAGCAAATGCTAGTATTCAACTTCAAAAACACATTCAATTGGCTTTAATTGCTTTAAAACAAGGAAATATTTCGGATGAAAAAACGAAACAAATTCTATTCGAAAGTTTCAATGCTATTGAAGATATTGTAGAAAATGATGCCACACTTTTTAAAAGTATGTATTCTCTATATCGAATTGCTAGTAAACAATTTTTTGCCAAAAAAGATGCTGCAACTGCAGGTTTATTGTTTTTAAAATCTGAAAATAAAAAGGATTACTCAGATAATTTTGATGGATATTATAGCTATTATAAAGATCAATATTACTATTATTATATTGGTTATTTCGAGCGTTTTGCAAAAGAAAAAGATATTGATAATTTAATTGCATTGATTCAAAAAGAAAATAAAACGCCTTTTGAAAAATACATTTGTTCTGGTACAACTTATCAAGATATAAATGCTTACAAAGATGTAAAAGGAACGCTTGCTTTTAGGAATAATAATCTAGAATTGGCTCAAAAAACTTTTTCTGAAATTCCGAAAGAGTTCTACGAAAAAACGTATGAGTTTAGAAATTACTTAAACGAAAATCCATTCATACCAAAGGGTTTAGTTTATGGAACTAAGGAAAGAAAATATGATTATAAATTTGATAAAGCTAATTTTGTGGAGACGTTAATTAAGTTGAAAAAACAAAATACTGCCCAAAGTAATTTAAAATTGGCTCATGCATACTACAATGTATCTTCTGTTGGAAACGCATGGATGATGACTGCATATGGTTTATCATCAAATGGCTATGGTTATGCAGATTTTCTTTTTGGTAGTAGTAGAGTAGATAAAGAAGTTACATATCAAAATGGAAATTTCTATAATCTTGAAATGGCAAGACAATACTATCAAAAAGCATTGCAGTTATCTAAAAACAAAGAGATAAAAGCAATGGCAAGTTTAATGATTTTTGAATGCGATTTAACCAAACATTATTCCTTCGCAAAGCCTTATGAAGAAAATCCGAAACCATTTATTGCAGGAATTGAAATCAAAAACTTTCTAACAATTTATAAGAATACTAAAACGTATCAACATTATAATTGTCCATTGTTAGATCAGTTTTTAAATTAATTTGTAAAAAAATAAGGGAATTAAAAAATTCTTTTAATTCCCTTATTTCATTATCAGTTGATACTTATACCGTCATTGAAAACAATTCTGTCTGTGGAAGATTTCTTTTTAGACCTAAGTCAAATGCCATGCAAATGTTTCTCACAAATGGTTTACCTTTTTCTGTAACTTGTATCGATTGACTTGATATTTTCACCAAACCATCAGTTTCCATTTCATGAAGTTGATTGATGATTTCTGGTAATTCAGGGAAAAAGTCGCTATCATTTTTCCAAGAAGTTTCAAATTGACACATCAAGTTTAGAATATGTTTTCTGATAATTAAATCTTCATCGGTTAGAATATGACCACGAAAAACAGGCAATTCATTAGCATCTAATCTTTTGTAATAGTCTTCAATAGTTTTCTCATTTTGAGCAAAACTATACCAACTATCGCTTATAGAAGAAACACCAAGTCCAATCATCAATTGTGTTTTGGATGAAGTATACCCCATAAAATTGCGGTGTAAATTTCCTTTTTGAAAAGAATCAAACATGCTATCGGTTTCTAATGCGAAATGATCCATCCCAATTTCATGATAATTATTCTGCGATAATCTATTTTTTCCGGCTTCATAAAGTTGACGTTTTTCATCATCTTTAGGCAAATCTTCACCTTTAAATCCTCGTTGTCCGTTACCTTTTATCCAAGGCACATGAGCATAACTATAAAAAGCCAATCTATCAGGTGAAAGCGATTTTGTTTTATCAATCGTATCAATTACATCATTCAATGTTTGAAACGGTAGTCCAAAAATCAAATCGTGACCGATGGAAGTATAACCAATTTCTTTGGCCCAAAAAGTAACTTTTGCCACATTGTGAAACGGTTGAATTCTATGAATAGCCGTTTGAACTTTCGTAGAATAATCTTGCACACCAAAACTCACTCGACGAAATCCTAAATCATAAAGAGATTGCAAATGTCTTCTTGTGGTGTTATTTGGATGGCCTTCAAAACTAAATTCGTGGTCTTTGGCTTTGATTGCACGAGTGAAAATTCCGTTGATTAATGTTTCTAGATTTTCTGGTGAGAAGAAAGTAGGTGTTCCGCCACCAAGATGAATTTCTTTGATAATGGGTTTATTTGGTAATAAATCGCAATACAAATTCCACTCTTTTAAAACAGCTAAAATATACGGATTTTCAACTTCGTGATTCTTTGTTATTCGTTTGCTACATCCACAAAAGGTGCACATGCTTTCGCAAAATGGCAAATGAATATATAAACTAATACCTTCTAAAGCATTAGATTCGTTGAATGATTTTATAAAATTACTCTTCCATTGCTCCAATGAAAATAAATTTTCTTCCCAATAAGGAACCGTTGGATAACTTGTATATCTTGGTCCAGGAACATTGTATTTTTGAATTAAGGAAATTGACATGATGTCTACTTTTAAGTTTCAAAAGTAACCTGAGTTCTGTTATAAAAAAATGATAATTGTCATATTGAAGAGAGTAGAAAATAGAGAATAGAAAAGAGAAAATAGAGAAAAGAGAATGACTAAAATCTGAAATTTCGTGTAATCTGTGTTCAACATAATTCGTGCAAATTGCTGTAATTCGTGGCCAAAAACCTCAAAAAAAAGCTCACCGATTAAAGTGAGCTTTTGTTTTATTTATTCAAATTTCTAATTTGTTTTAATTTGTCTTTCCAAGAAATTAATTCTTCTTTATGTCTTTCAATTGTTTTTCTAACCTCGGTTACAATTGAATTTTCTTTCTTAGCATTCTTAGTGTTTTGGAAGAACTGAATGTTGTTTTCTAATTGGAAAATTTCATGTTGAACTTCATCAATTTTTCTCATGATGAAGATTTTTTCATTATCTAATTTTCTACTGTCTTCAGAACCAGCGATGTTATCCAAACGATTAGCAAAACGCAATTGCTCACTTTCTTTTTTGCTTGAACTTAATTTTTCAAACAAAGCATCTAGAATTTTATTGAATTTTCCTTCCACATGTCTTCTATTAAAAGGAACTCTTCCAATAGCTTTCCATGCTTCAATGTGTGCTTTTATTGCATCCAAATCGGTTTTGTGATCACCTACTAATTCAAATGAACGCAACGTTTCTAGATATTCTTTTTTCTTTTCAAAAGCAGCAACTTCTTCAGCATTTTCTTCTTTTTTGCTGTCTTTCAAACGCTCAAAATAATGATTACAAGCCGCTTTAAATTCATCCCAAAGTTTATCTGAAAACTTTCTTGGTACGTGTCCAACTTGTTTCCAATCTTCTTGAATTTGCTTCATTAAAGGCGTTGTAGCTGCAAAATCTTCGCTTTCTTTCAATTCATTTGCTCTATCTACAAGTGCTTGCTTTTTGCTTAAATTATCGTTTTGATCTTTCTTAATGTCTTTGTAGAAAGAGTTTTTCAAAACATTAAAATCACGAACGGCATTTTTAAATTTTGCCCAAGTAGCTTCATTTACTTCACTAGGAACTTTTCCTGTAGCAAAGAAATGATTTCTCAAGGCTTCCACTTTTATAATTTGGTTCAACCAAGCCTGGTGCGAATCTACTTTTTCTTGAGCTATAACTTCTAATTGCTCAATGATTTCGTTTTTCTTTTCAAGATTTTCGGTTTCTTTTGCTCTAAAACTTTCGTAAAAAGTTTCGCGTTTATCGTGCATTTGTTTGGTCAATTCACTGAATTGTTTCCATAATTCTTCACGATTTTCTCTCGAAACCGGACCAATATCTTCCTTCCAAATACGGTGTAAATCTTGCAATTCACGGAACGATTTGTTGATGTCAGTTTCATGAATTAATTCACCAACACGAGCTATAATTTTGTTTTTTAATTCTAAATTATGTTTGAATTCTTGATCACGAGCATCTCTATCTAAGTGCAAGAAATCGTAAAAATTCTCAATGTGGAAATGATAGTTATTCCAAACGTGGTTGTATTTATCTTTTGGAATCGGTCCTGCATTTTTCCAACGTTCTCTAATATCATTTAATTGTTTTAGAGCATTGGCAATATTTCCTGTCGAATTGTTTACCAAGTTTTTCAACTCTTCTACAATCGCCATTCTGTTTTCTAAATTCGCTTTTAAGTTATTTTGAAGCGATTTAAAATGTGTATTTTTCTTATCTCTGTATTGATTGTATAACGAATCAAATTTTGTTTTTAATGGAAAACTATAATGGAAATCCTCACTAGTATCTGGATTTTCTGCATGAAATTCATCTCTTTTTTCATCCATAAAATGGTGAAATTTAGATAAAAATGCTTTTTTAATTTCTTCGACATGTTCACGAACAGACATTATATGGTCATTAGCAACAAGTGTTTCCAACTCTTCAATCAATTGTTCCATTGGCAAAGCTTCGTAGTCTTGCAACGGAATGTCATAACGACCTTTCACTGTTTCGTCTTCGCTTTCTTCTGCATTTGCATTGGCAATAGCATTCATTGCAAAATCATTTTCATCTTCTAAAACGATAGTGTCATCTGCAACTTGTTCGTCTGTTAATTCAATAATATTTTCTACAACTTCTTCAGTTGTATTTTCGATTGTTGGAACTTCTTCAGGTGTTTCTGTAATTTGTTCACCAACAAGGTCTTCAACTTCTAGAGCCGTTTCTTGTTCAGCT
Source organism: Flavobacterium sp. (assembly GCA_044361155.1). Taxonomy (GTDB): domain Bacteria; phylum Bacteroidota; class Bacteroidia; order Flavobacteriales; family Flavobacteriaceae; genus Flavobacterium. Next base: position 2,449 of record JBIKJF010000031.1, on the reverse strand, counting down.
TCAGCTACTAATGGAGCTTCAACTTCGGTATCAGGAACCAATTCAACTTCTGTTTCAACAGCTTCTGCGATTGCTTCAACTTCTTGATTTTCAGTTTGAACCGCTTCTTGAGAGGTATTGTTTACGTTTCCATCTGTCTCGATTTCGTTAACTGACAGGTTATCATTCTTTTCTTCTAACATTTGCTTAAATGTGTAAGGTTATACAATATTTTCCTTTTTGGAGGGCGAAAGGTAGTAAAGTAGCATCAAAAATCAAAGAAAATCAATGGTTTCTGTTGTTTTTATTAAGAAAATTTTAAGAAGTGATAGAAAAGAAAATTACTTATTCCAAATCGTCCATGCTTTTTCTGCTTGAAAAACTAACATTTCGTAGCCATTTTTAATAGTTGCTCCTTTTTTCTTAGCTTTCTTTAAAAATTGTGTTTCTTCAGGATTGTAAATTAAGTCAAAGGCAATGTGTTTTTCTGTAAAAAACTCATACGGAATAGGTGGAAATTCCTTTGTGTTTGGACTAGTTCCAAGTGGTGTGCAATTGATTATTATTTGAAAATTATCAAATGTTGTGGTGTTGACTCTGTTGTAATCAATAGCATTTTCAGTTGCTTCTCTTGAAACAAAAGTATAGAAAATTCCGAGTTTATCTAAAGCAAAGGCAACTGCTTTTGAAGCGCCACCAGTTCCAAGAATTAATGCTTTTTTATGATGTAGTTGGAGTAATGGCTCTAATGATTTTTTAAAACCATACCAATCAGAATTATAACCTTTTAGATTTCCTTTTTTGGTAAAACGTATTACATTCACAGCGCCAATTCTGAACGCTTTATCTGACATGGTATCAAGAAATGGAATAATAGCTTCTTTATAAGGAATAGTTACGTTTAACCCTTTCAAATCGGGATTGTTTTTCAGTATATTCGGAAATTCTTCTATGTTTGGAATATCAAAATTCTCGTAAGTGCAATCATCAAAAAGTTCCTTTGAAAATTTTTCTGTAAAGTATTTTTTAGAAAAGGAGTAGGAAATATCTTTTCCAATTAATCCGAATTTTTTATAGGTTTCCAATCGGTGTTAAATTTTAAAACCATTAAGAAATTAAGTTCGTTAAGTAGAAAAAGCTTCGTGGTTCTTAATATCTTAATGGTTTATTTTGAAAATTGTATTCTATTTATTATGTTTCTTAATCAAACTCTGTACTTTTTTGATAGTCCAAACAGTTGGAAATAATTCTTCCAATAATGTATGATTATTAAAGTTCAAACGCAATGCATTACTCAAGTGAAAGGTTCCTTTTTCAGTATCATTTAGCATAAAATAAAATCCGGCCAAGCGATATTCAATTTGATATTCCTCGGGAAAATATTCTGTCGATTTTAGTAAAGTGATGATTGCAGTATCATATTCACCCAAAAATAGCAAGATATCAACCCAAAATAACCATGTATCTAAATGGTTATCACCAAACTCAACCGCTTTTCTGTAACCAAGTTCTGCTTCTTCGCAGAAATTCAGGACTTTATTTATCGTTGCAAAACGTTTCCAATACGAACGATTTTGATCGTCTATTGCTAGTGCTTTATTAACATAAAACAACGCTTTTTGATAATTTTTCTGACGTATATAAAAGTCAGTTATTGCTATCCAACCTTTATCAAGTAAAGGGTCTTCATGAACTGTTTTATTAAAATATTTTAATGCTTCTGCTCTGTTTCCCAATTTTTCATGACATTTACCAATGCGTAATAAGGCATATGAGGTTGCGTCATCCAAATCGATTGTTCTCTGGTAGTTTTCAATAGCATCTTCGTAGCGTTTTAAACGCTCTAAAGCTTTGCCGTTTTCCATAAAAGCGCCCATAAATTCCTCGTCTATATAGGTAGCAAATTCAAAAGCACGTACAGCATTTTTATAGTCTTTCAATCCATAATACAAACGTCCCTTTTGATGCCACGCAATTTCTGAATATGGATTTCTATCAATGTAGGTTTTAATATATTCAATAGCTTCTGCATTTTGATCTAAAAATTCATAGCAATAAACAACGTTATAAAGTGCCGATTGGTCTTCAATATCTACTTCTAAACAACTTTTGAAATTCTCTTTTGCTTTTTCAAGGTTGTCCATAAACAAATATTCCATCCCGATAAGATTGTAAACATCGGCTAAATCTTCGGTATATTTTAAAGCTTCTTGAAGGAGTTCAACTGCTTTTACGTGGTTGTCTCGTTTAGAATATATGTTAGCTTTTTGAATAAAAATTTCTTCATTCGTTGGCTCAATGGCATACAATTCGTTAAGCATTTTTTCAGCTATTTCGAGTTTATCATCATACACCAACATTTCTACTTGAACTAGCTTTAAACCAGTTGATTTAGGATGTTGTTCAAGTCCTAATTTTAAAGCTTTTTTAGCTAAATTAGCTTTGCCCATATCAAGATAATGAAGAATAA
>JBIKJF010000015.1:0-74215 GCA_044361155.1 Flavobacterium sp. | reverse complement strand
TCGAAACAGTCCAACTTTTTTTGTGAATATCTAATCCAATGAATATCTTTGGAATAGTTAAGGCATCATGTAATTGCATAATCTTCGTTTTTAGGAAATTCAAAGTTATGCTTTTACATAGATGCTTCAAGAAATGGCGAAAAATGTGCAAAATTCACATTTTTCTTTCGCAAGAATTATTATCTTTAACAGAAAATAATCGGTTCCGAAGCTCGCAACCTCGCCAAGCGCCGGAACGTTAGCGGTCAGCTATGAAAATGACAAAACGTACCGCAAACGGGAAAGCTGAAAACCGAATAGAGTAAGCCAAAAATGAAGAAATATTTATAAAAATGAAGAAAATTATTTTAACAGCAATTGTATTAAGTTCAACATTAATGTTTTCGCAAGAAATCAAATTTGGAGCTAAAGTAGGTTTAAATGTATCTAATTTACGTGGTGATTATCCTACTGAAATTAACGAAAAGAGTTCTAAAGTTGGGTTTCATATTGGAGGCTTTGCAGAATATCAAATAAATGAAAAATTTATTTTACAGCCTGAATTACTATTTTCAACACAAGGAAATGAATATGGATTTAAGGAATATTATGGTGGAGGTTCTTACTATGATGGTGCAGAATATAATTTAAGTATTAATTATTTAAACTTACCAATAATTTTTAGATATAAGGTAATTGAAAAATTGAGTATTGATTTTGGTCCTCAAATTGGTTATGCTTTAAGTGGCAAAACTAAAATTAATGTAATTGAAGACTCCAGAGACCCTTCTCAGAATTATTCTGTTGAAATTGATATGTTAAATGATGGAGTATATGATTTTGATGGAACAACAGTTCAAGTAAAATCTAGTTTGAATAGATTAGATTTTAGTTTAAATTTAGGAGGAACATATGATATAACTGATAATTTTTTTGTACAAGGGCGTTATAATTTAGGTTTATCGAATATTGACAAAAATTCAACAAATGGTGGAAATACAGATAGTTGGAATATGAAAAACGGTGTACTTCAGTTTTCGGCAGGTTATAGGTTCTAAAAAGCAAAGCCGAACCGCTAACAGCATATTTATGAAATGGCGGGTTTAGTGCTCAAAGTAAACTTTGTGCATCAAATAAAGTTAAGAGCTAAAATGAAACATCCGTATTTTTGAATTAATTAATAACCTAAAAATGGTCAATGTATTTTAGGACATGACACCGACCGTCACCTAAAGAAAAAATACGAATTGAATAAATGATAAACCAAATCCCAATAAAAGTTGTTTCAGCCATTCTTCTTTTGGCATTATCAAGTTGCAAAACCGATAAAAATGCTGAAGACGAAAAGTCATTAACACTTCAAGCAAAGGATAGTTGGAAGTACAAGCATTTAATGGGGAAATTTTATACAGACAAATACGGAAAGCTGTTTGAACAAAAAGCATATGCAATTGCAGGTAAAGACGAAACTATTAATTCCCAAATATATTTTGACAGTTTGGTATATATAAATTTGACTGATACTGTAATTGAAAAATCACTATCCGAAGTTATAGACATTAAAACGTATGAAGAATTTGATGAAGGAACTATGTACTCAAAAGACAAAAACAATATTTATTATTCCAATGCAAGCACAAGCGGTGATTTTAGATTGCTTGTAAGCGGTACAAATCCAAAGACCTTTAAACCGTTACCGGACTATTTGTACGGAATTGACAACAAAAATATTTTTTACCGAGGTAAAAAGATAGAAGGTTTAAATTTTCAAAAGCATCAAATTTTGTATTCATTAGATACAACAGATTTTTCCATTGACTATGTAAAAGACGACAAAGTTGTTTTTTATAATGGTGATAAAGTGAAAGGTGCAGATGCAAAAACTTTTAAATTAGTAGCTGGACAAAAATGGACTGCAGAAGATAAAAACTACAAATATGAGTGCTGTGGACAAAGAATTGAATAAAAACGGCACACAACAAGGGTTTTGCGTCAGGCGGGCTGAAGTGCAAGCCTCAACTTTTGTGCATTTTAAAAACTTTTGTACATTAGCCAAGCGTTCGTGCTTTTAAACCCGACCGAATACAAAGCCGCGAAACGTTACCGGCCATTTTAGTGCACCGAAATAATGAAAGAATATTTTATTTTACAATCCAAAATGCTAAACCGACAATTAACCGAATGGGGAATTGAACCAGTAATTGGGTATGTCGTTGGTTTATTTACATTTATTGGCATTTCGATGAAATTATTTGAAAAAACTCAATTTGCTGAATATATCTATATTGTATTGGCTTTAAGTTTAGTAATAAAATTGAATGAAATAAACAGAAACGATTTTTTAAAGCTTTGTTATTCTAAAACGGAGTATTTTAAAATAAGAATAGTTGAAAACCAAATTGTTTCAATAGTATTTATAACCTTTTTATTATTTCAAGAAAAGTATTTAAGTTCGATTTTACTTTTTATTTCGGTTTGTCTTTTTTCGATAATAGATTTAAAAAGCAAATCAAGTTTTACATTACCAACTCCTTTTTATAAGCATCCGTTTGAGTTTACAGTAGGTTTTAGGTCAAATTATTTCATCTATTTCTTTGCTTATTTTTTGACATTTATGTCGATTAGTGTTGATAATTTTAATTTGGGGATTTTTTCATTAATTCTGACTTTACTTTCTTGTCTTAATTATTATGCAAATTCTGAAGATGAATTTTATGTTTGGGTATTTTCATTGACCCCAAAAGAATTTTTAAGATATAAATTAAAAAACATCATCCAATATTCAACCATTTTATGTTTACCAATAATTATAAGCTTATCTCTATTTTTCTATACAAAAATTGATTTAATATTAGGTTTTCTATTTTTAGGTTATTTATTTATTTTTACAACTATGCTAGCAAAATATTCAGTATTTCCTGAAAAATTAAATATTAGATTCGGAATTGTATTTGCATTAACATTGTGGCTTCCGCCATTAGTATTGTTAATTATTACTTATTTATACGTTCAATCAACGAAAAAATTAAAAGAGATATTAAAATGATTAGCATTGAAAACTTGTCAAAATCATACGGTTCTAAAGTAGTTTTAGAAAATATCAACTTGAATTTTGAAAAAGGAAAAGTTTATGGAATTGTTGGCGAAAATGGTTCAGGAAAAACTACATTGTTTAATTGTATTGCTGGATTAGAAAAACATAATGGAGCAATCAATTGTGAATATGGAAAACCTAAAGACTTTCTGGGCTATTTACAAACTGAACCTTACTTTTTTTCAAAAATAACAGGTAACGAATATATTCAATTATTGTGTAATGCCAGAAATGTAACCAATACTGATATAAAAGAAAAAAATATTTTTGATTTACCATTGAATGAATATGCAGTAAAATACTCAACTGGTATGAGAAAAAAACTCGCATTTACAGCGATTTTATTGCAAGAAAACAAATTATTCATTTTAGACGAACCATTTAATGGTGTTGATATTCACAGTAATATAATTATTACCGAAATAATTCATAAATTGAAAGAAATGGGAAAATCAATTATAATTTCTTCTCACATATTTTCGACACTAAACGACACTTGCGATGAAATATTTTTATTAAAAAATGGACAAATTATTAAGAGTGTTTTGAAAGAAGAATTTAGCAATTTAGAGAGTGAAATGAAAGCGTTTACAATCGAAAATAAAATAAAACAATTAAACTTAAAATAAAAAACGTAGACATTACTTTTTAGAATTGAAAACATCAGAATTTGCACACATTAATCAAATACATAAATATAAATCTTATAAGAAAAATAAAATCGCTATTTTTGAAATATTATACTAACAAAAAACGTCAAACTATTTCAGGAAAAGACAAAACATAGCGGTTCAAAGCAGGTTGACTACCTAAAGTGACAGAATAAAAGTAGAGACCAGAAAACTACTTTATAAAAACAGGGAGTATTCTGAAAATCCATAAGAGTAAGAATAATTTTCAAAGTTCAAAAAATGAAAAAGATTGTTTTTTTATTAATTGCCCTACATGGCATTATGTTTAATTCTTATTCTCAAAATAATTCTTATGAGAAAAAAATAAGATCCTTTATTATTTCTGCTGCAAATACATATGGATGGGAAACAAAGTCAAATGATATTTCATTAGATTTTTTTAAGGATGGCAGAATACATATTCAAGGGCCCGATGGTGAGAGTACAATGTGGACAGGAAGATGGAGTTTAAAGGGTGATAAGTTAACAATGAAAAGACCAGACCTAGAAAAAACAATTACAGTTATTGTTAAAATTAATGGTGAGAATCTTATACTTGATAATGTAATTTACAATAGATATAAGCCTTAATTAAACCAACCCATAACAGCGCATTTGTGGATATGGTGAGTTTAATTGTAATTGAAACATTCGGATAATAATTAACATTAGCGGTAAATTTAAAAATAATGCTTCTAAGTCTGCCACATCGCAAATCTGCAAACCGATGGGAAAGTTAAACATAAAAACCAAGAAGGCCTGTTAGATCCAACGGACTGAGCACCCCATGTGACAATAAATATCTTAAAAGTGGAGACCAGAACCCACTCTAAAAAACGAGGCGTATTTCGAAAAGCCTTATGAGTAGAAACAAAATTTAAATCAAATGAAAATGAAAAAAGTATTGACAATTTACGGAGCAATCTTATTTGCTTCAACAATTTTAATTAGTTCTTATGGTAACGAAAACTCATCAAAAAAAGGTGAATTAAAAGAAATTTCAAAAAAATATAGTATATCAAAAGTGAAGGTCAATGAAATTAATACAAATGAAATTCCCATGAATAATTCTGAAGTTGACAAAAACACTATTAACAAAACAACTACCAGTGATGTTAAAAATGAAATTATGACTTTAATTAGTGGAGTAAGCTCAGATTGTACTACAATCATTTTTAAGAACTCAAAAGGAAAAGAAATCCATGCTGGAGAAATCCCAGATTTCATTAAATGGCATGGTGAAGAACAAACAGAAATTGACGAAACATTTTGCAATAAAAAATATTTGATTACCTATACAATGAAAAAATATTATTGTGAAAGTAGCGGAGATAATAGTGGTTCTTTAGAAATGAATGTGTCTAAAATGCAGATTGTTAAATAATAACCAATCCATAACAGCAGCTACATGAAATTGGCGGTTCAGTGATTAATTGAAGTTTGGTCCTTCAAATCAAGTTTAGTGATGGCAGACAGTCTTCGTCTCCTAAATCGCCGCCTGCTTTTAGCTGCAAAACATTATAGCCAATGGTATAACAACAGAACCGCAAAAAAATAGCAAATATGGGACAACAATGTAGACAAATTAGATTAGGACTTTTAATGATTATTACTTCAATATTATTGACTTCTTGTCAATTGGGACGCTTTGTGTTTTATAACTTTGCTGACATAAAAGACCATAAAAAATTTAAGTCAAGACCATTAACTGCTAACGCATCGTCTTTCAATTTTCAAACCACAAACAAAGGTAAATTTCCAAAAGAGTTAAATAATATACCTTTTGACAAATATCTGGAAGATAATAAAACCGTCGCTTTTTTAATTATTAAAAACGACACAATCCAATATGAAAAATATTTCAAAGGTTATGATAAAGAAAGTATTGTTCCTTCTTTCTCTATGGCAAAATCTGTTACATCAATTTTAATTGGTTGTGCCATTGATGAAGGCTTAATAAAGTCTGTTGACGAGCCGATTATAAACTATATTCCTGAATTGAAAAAAAACGGATTTGACAAAGTGACTATTAAACACCTTTTGCAAATGACATCTGGAATTAAGTTTAATGAAAGCTATATAAACCCATTTGGCGATGCAGCTTCATTTTATTATGGACTTAATCTTAGAAAAGAAATTGGAAAAATGAAGTTGAAAACTGAACCTGGTAAAAAGTTTGAATACGTAAGTGGTAACACACAACTTTTAGGTTTAGTTTTAGAACGCTCGTTAAAAGAAAAAACAATCACTTCATACTTGCAAGATAAAATATGGACACCTCTTGAAATGGAATATGATGCATCGTGGAGTATTGACAGAAAAAAGAATGGACTTGAGAAAACATTTTGCTGTTTAAACGCAAGAGCAAGAGACTTTGCCAAAATAGGACGGTTATATAAAAACAAAGGCAACTGGAATGGAAAACAAATTGTATCACAAAAATGGGTTGAAGAATCTACAAAACTTGACACATCTGAAGGAAGTGTAAACTTTTATCAATATCAATGGTGGTTGCCGACACCAAATGAAGACTTTATGGCGGAAGGTATTTTAGGACAATTTGTTTATGTTAACCCATCAAAAAATATAATTATAGTGAGACTTGGAAAGAAAGAAGGCAAGGCAGACTGGTGGACAATTTTCACCTCATTAGCAAAAGCATATTAAAAATAGTAAGAACCACTGGCTATAAAACGGGTTTGGCAAAAGTGGTGATTACGTGCCCTGTAGACATATTTGTGGTTAAACAAAGCTTGATCCTCCGCATCAACATTTGTGGTAAAAATCGTCACCTTCGCCACGCTGAAAAACTTCAGGCTGTGCATAAACCCTTTTTTCTTCCAAATTATTAATTTTAATAACGCAATACTTTCAATTTAAGCCACGTTAAATTTTGATGTATTATTTAGTTCCAAAAATGATTTGGGCTAAAAACAGCTTTAAATCAGTCATTTTAATACAAAACAAACCTTTTCTCTTACAAGGTGTGTTCCAAGACTTGAATTTGGCTATTAAATCGGTAACACCAAGAATACTGATGCAGTGTTTGCTGTTGTAAACTAGCGTAATTGAACTGTGTTCGCCGATAACTTTTTCTAATCAAATTCGTGTAACTGTAACCCCATTTTCGTTTGATGGTGCCAATTCCTGAAATATTTTGCATAGTGCAAAATACAACATTTCTAATTTTAATACATTTTTTTAGTATGTTTGTTTAAAAGATTGTGAAGTTTTTTCAGAGTCTGAGGTTATAGAACTCATCAAAAAATCACTTGAAAATTAATTTAAAGAGAATATTATGAAAAAATTATTGATTACAGTAACTTTTATTATTAGTATATTAAATTGTCAGGGGCAAAATGAAAATCGTCTCAAAAGTATAAAAACAGACATTAACAATAATGGTGTGATTGATTTAATAAGGCCATTAAATAGTGATTTAGAACTAATAATAGATGGAAAAAAATTTAAAATTAATTATGAAAATGATTTTGGTTTTGAAAATATTGGGGAAGTAAAATATATAAATAATGTGATTACGATAATAAGTGAAAGTCAAGGAACAGGACTTTGGACTTACACATATAAGTTTCGTTATAATAAAGCAATAAATAAAATTGAGCTAATTGGATATGACGATTTCAACAAATGGGTTTCTGGAAATATGACTACAAGTATTAATCTAATAACTGGAAAATATGAAGTAGCTGTTGAAGAATGGAACGAGCAAAAACAAAATCATGACAAAAAATTATTTACAGGTAAAAAAACATTTAAAAAAATATATTTAACTGAATTACGTCAAACAGAATTAAACAAACTTTCTGAAATTGGTTTACAATATGTAAATTAAAATTAGACTGGTTGTATTTGAGCAGTCGGATCCGCTGGTAACTGACGGAGCGCACGTCCCAAAATATCGGGGCTCTAGAATAAACTCAAGTTAAAACAAAGCGGGTCATTTATAGGGCGGTTCATAAATCATCGATTACAAGCTCTTTGCACCTTTTGAGCTATTTATAATTTTACTTTAATACAAAGCTAAGTCAACTTTCCTAGTCGCATTTCTTGGAGATTTACGTTCAGTATTTCCTTGGTTTACAAGACCTTTGCGTTTCTATTTACACTTAGTTGCTTTCAAGAATTATGACTAATAATTCCTGTAATGTATTGAATAATTCAAAATACACCATTTCAATTTTTCTTACAATTTTTTTTAGTATCTTTTTCTGAAAGATTGTGAACTTTTTTCAAAGTTTGACGTTAAAAACTGTTTGTAGCTATTCACCATTTTTCAGTATTTAATTATGCTGCTCTTGAAAAACTTCCAATAAATAATCGGGCGAAACCATTCTTGTAGGCGATTGTTCCATAGCTTTCAAAACGCGTTTAATTGCAAACGGATTTAATCCCATATTGATACCAATTTCATGTATTTTGACTTGTTCCCTTTCGTGTAAAGTGCCATCACAATGCATTAAAAGTGCCAATCTATAGAACTGCTGAATGCGTTCAAACTCGCTTTTGATGATTTCACTGCGGTTTTCTTCATGAAAAAGTTGTTTCAACTCCTCTTTGTTTATGCCAAGTTCAACTGCAATTATCGAAAGAAACATATATTCTCTTTCGTGCAATTCTCCGTCTACAATTGCGAATGCAATCATATCTGCTAATAAACTTAATTTTTGTTCCTTAGTGTTCATCAAAATGATTATTTTTAGCTAAAATATAATTATTTGTTAAATTCTAAAAATTTATTCGCTTGAAATTCATTTTAACCGTTTTATTTGGAATCCTATTTTGTAGCTTAAATGCGCAAGAAAGCACTTCTAGTGAGCAAATTTCTACTTTTTCAATAGAAGCGCCACAATTAAATACGACCAAGAAAATTTGGGTGTATTTACCAAAAAACTATGATAATAATGCAAAGAAAAAATATCCTGTCATTTACATGCACGACGGACAAAATCTATTTGACGCCAAAATATCTTACGTTGGTGAATGGAATGTTGATGAAACTTTAGACAGCATTTCGGCACAAGTAATCGTCATCGGAATCGAACAAGGTAATGAAAAACGAATAGAAGAATTAACGCCGTACAAACATGAAAAATACGGTGGCGGAAATGCTAATAATTACTTAAATTTTATTGTTCAAAAATTAAAACCCTATGTTGACAAAACCTACAGAACTAAAACCAATGCAAATAACACAGCACTTTTTGGAAGTTCACTTGGTGGATTGGCGTCGTTTTATGGTGCATTAAAATATCCTAAGGTTTTCGGAAAAGTAGGTTGCTTCTCCCCTTCTTTTTGGTTCAACAGAAAAGAAATTTTCGAACTAATGGAACAAGCTAAAACATTCAAAACTAAAATCTATTTCTTGTGCGGCGATAACGAAGGTGACGATGATATGGTTCGCGATTTAAACAATATGGAAGTCCAAGTCAATACCAAACGTTGTGAATGTAAAATGCTAAACAAAAAAATCATTGTAAAAAATGGTCAACACAACGAAAAATTATGGCGTGAAGGTTTCAAAAAGGCGTATCTTTGGTTGTTTTAAAGTTTATTTAAAATAAATTTGCAAACAATTTAAATTCTAATTTCAGCACAATAGATGCTGAACTAAATTCAGCATAAAATGAACAACAACGATATTTTCAAAAAACTACGAGTAGCTTTAATGCTTCGTGACGACCAAATAGAAGAAATCTTAAAATTAGTAGATTTCAGAATGTCGAAAGGTGAAATTGGTAACTTTTTTAGAAGTGAAGACCATCCAAAATTTATGGAATGTGGTGATCAAGTATTGCGTAATTTCTTAAACGGATTGGTAATTCACTTACGTGGAACAAAAGAAAATCCGAAGAATCCTATGGATGTTATTGCGATTCACAAAAAAGAAGCGCAACCAAAAGAATTTAAGAAACCAGAAGGAGCTGCTCCGAAAAAAGAGTTTAAGCCAGGTGATTTCAAGAAAAAACCAGCTTCAAAACCAAACTTCAAAGACAAAAAGCCTACTAAAAAAATCGAAATTGTAGAGAAAGTACAATACAAAAACGGTAAGAATAAAAAGGACTAAATTATAGATTTGTAACTTTTGTAACAAAGCATGTAATTTATAAAGCGTACCTTTATTTTAATAATAATCAACTAATTAACTTATTATGAAAAAAAATATGGGTACAGCAGATAAAATAATCCGATTGATTGTTGCTGCGGTGTTAGCTTTCTTGTTCTACAACGGAACAATTACTGGAACTTTAGGAATCGTAGCAGTAGTAATTGCAGCAGTATTTGCCTTAACTAGTTTAGTAAGTTTCTGTCCTTTGTACACTTCATTAGGAATCAATACTTGTTCGGTTAAGAAATAGATTCCAATCAAAAAATAAAAAAAATCCCGAGCATTACACTCGGGATTTATATTTATTTATAAATGGACTAAAGTCCTTTTCAATTCATTATGAAAGTGCTTTTTGAACTTGATCAGCAGCTTCTTGAAATTGAACAGCAGATAAAATTGGCATACCAGAATTATCGATTAATTCTTTAGCAATTTCTGCATTTGTTCCTTGCAATCTTACGATGATTGGCACTTTTATTGCGTCACCCATATTTTTGTAAGCATCAACAACTCCTTGAGCAACACGGTCACAACGAACGATTCCTCCAAAGATGTTAATCAAAATAGCTTTCACGTTTGGATCTTTTAAGATAATTCTAAAAGCTAATTCCACACGTTTTGCATCAGCTGTTCCACCAACGTCTAAGAAGTTTGCTGGCTCAAAACCTGCATATTTAATCAAATCCATTGTTGCCATTGCTAATCCAGCACCATTTACCATACAACCTACGGTTCCGTCAAGGTCAACATAGTTCAATCCAGCTTCTTTAGCTTCAACTTCAATTGGGTTTTCTTCTCTAACGTCACGCATTTCAGCATAAACTGGCTGACGGTATAAAGCGTTATCATCAATATTTACTTTGGCATCAACTGCCATAATTTTATTATCCGATGTTTTTAAAACTGGATTAATTTCAAACATCGAAGCATCAGAACCAATGTAAGCTGCATACAACGATTCAATAAATTTCACCATTTCCTTAAAAGCATTTCCAGAAAGCCCTAAGTTAAAAGCAATTCTTCGTGCTTGAAAACCTTGTAACCCAACTTGTGGATCAATTTCTTCATTATGAATTAAATGCGGTGTATGTTCAGCCACTTCTTCAATATCCATTCCACCTTCGGTAGAATAAACGATCATATTTTTTCCAGTTGCTCTATTTAAAAGAACTGACATATAAAACTCAGAAGTTTCACTTTCGCCAGGATAATACACATCTTCTGCAATCAACACTTTGTGAACCGTTTTTCCTTCTGGTGGAGTTTGCGGAGTAATCAATTGCATTCCAATAATTTGCTCAGAAAGTGTTGTAACTTGGTCTAAGTTTTTTGCCAACTTAACACCGCCACCTTTTCCTCTTCCACCTGCGTGAATTTGAGCCTTGATAACATACCATTGCGTACCAGTTTCAGTAGTCAATTGTTTTGCAGCAGCAACCGCTTCAACAGGATTATTAGCAACAATTCCACGCTGAACGCGCACACCGTATTTTGCTAAAATTTCTTTACCTTGATATTCGTGTATATTCATAAGTATTTATTTGTCGTTTAAAAAGTTTCACAAAAGTAATTAAATAGAATGAAACCAAAAAGAAATGTATATCAATTTAGTAACTTTATTTTAGAAATAATTTGGAGCGAATGGTTTGGGCTTTTTCAATAATCCATTTTCCTGCTATAGGAACTCGCTTTTTTCTAATGTTGATTTCGAGAGCCTCAACCAACATTAGAAAAAGAGCTCAAATAATTCCAGTATCAGGGCTAGTTTGTTATGGTATTGAAAAAAAATCAGTACAAAAAATAACAATTTCATAGAAATTAAAAACCGGTTTGAAATCCTTATTTGATAAACTATCTTTGTAAAAGTTATGAGTTAAAGATAAAAATACTTGATAGTAAACTTTTAAACTCCTAACCTTTTAAACTTTTAAACTAAAAAAATCATGCAACCAAAAGAGTTACTTGCGCTTGCCAAAGAATTTGGCAGTCCGTTGTATGTTTACGACGCTACAACCATTGAGCATCAGTATAACCGTTTGACAGCTGCATTTTCTAAGGTGGAAAATCTTAGAATTAATTATGCGATGAAAGCTTTGTCAAACATTACGATTTTGAAGTTGCTGAAGAAGTGTGGTTCTGGTTTAGACACGGTTTCTTTTCAAGAAGTACAACTTGGTTTACAGGCTGGTTTCACTCCAGATAAAATTATATTTACACCCAACGGTGTTTCCTTTGAAGAAATTGAAGAAGTTGCCAAACTTGGTGTTCAAATAAACATTGACAATCTGTCGGTTTTAGAACATTTTGGAGCAAAATACCCAAAAGTTCCAGTTTGTATTCGTATCAATCCACATGTTATGGCTGGAGGAAATGAGAATATTTCTGTTGGTCATATTGATAGTAAATTCGGAATTTCTATTTATCAAATTCCGCACGTTTTACGCATCGTTGAAAACACTAAAATGCACATCAACGGTATTCACATGCACACTGGTTCCGACATTTTAGATATTGAAGTGTTCTTGTATGCAGCCGAAATTCTATTTGATGCTGCAAAACAATTTAAAGAACTAGATTTCCTAGATTTTGGTTCAGGTTTTAAAGTTCCTTACAAAAAAGACGATATCGAAACTAATATTGAAGAATTTGGTAAAAAACTAACAAAACGTTTTCTAGCTTTCGAAAAAGAATACGGAAGAACATTAACACTAACTTTTGAACCTGGAAAATTTCTAGTTAGCGAAGCTGGATTTTTCTTGGCAAAAGTAAATGTAGTAAAACAAACAACCTCAACTGTTTTTGCCGGAATAGATGCTGGTTTCAACCATTTAATACGACCAATGTTTTACGGTTCGCAACACCAAATTGAAAACATTTCCAATCCAAAAGGAAAGGAACGTTTTTATACAGTTGTAGGTTACATCTGCGAAACCGATACGTTTGCTAACAACAGGAAAATTGCCGAAATAAAAGAAGGCGATGTTTTATGTTTCAAAAATGCTGGAGCTTATTGTTTCTCAATGGCATCGAACTACAACTCACGCTTTAAACCAGCAGAAGTTTTATGGAAAGATGGGAAAGGTCATTTAATTAGTAAAAGAGAAACTTTTGAAGATTTGATTAAAAATCAAGTTGTAATAGATTTGTAAAAAGTTGTTTTCATAAAAAAATCCACTAAATCAAAAAATTAGTGGACTTTTTTTTATAATTACTATTTCACAAAAACTTCAGTCAGCACCTCACTATTTGTACTATTTGGCATTGTTATTTTTAGTAATTGTGAAACCGTCGGAGCTATTTGAGTAATCACTTTTTTATCATGAGAACTTCCTGTTGGAATGTGCCAACCGTAAAAAATTATTGGAACATGTGTATCATAAGAATACGGAGAACCATGCGTTGTTCCTGTGGCTGAGTATTCCATGTAACCAGGCTTGTAAACAAAGTACAATTCGCCATTTTGAGTTGGGTCATATCCTTTTGAAATAAATTCTAGCAATTCATCATTTGGTGAAGAAGCTAAAATTTCTTCTTCGGTGTAAACTCGTTTTATATATTCTTTGGTATACAAATACTCCTTGAATGATTGTTTTAATTTATTAAAATCTAATCCTTTGTTTTTAATTAAATCTTTATCAAAAAAAACATTGAAACTATCGTACTTCAAAATCAAATCTTCTCCAAAAGTGATTTTAGAAAACTCTTTTAAATCGCTTTCTACATTTTTGTAACTTACATTGTTTACTTGATATTTATTATCTTTCAAATAGGTTGCATTTTCTGCACCAGCATGATCTGCAGTCAAGAAAACCAAATAATTATTTTTACCAATAGTTGTATCTAAATAATTTAAAAACTCTGCAATAGTTTCATCTAAACGCAAATAAGTATCTTGAATTTCAATAGAACGCGGTCCAAAAGTATGACCAATGTAGTCTGTTGAAGAAAAACTTATCGCTAAAAAATCCGTGATTTCATCTTTTCCTAAAGCTTCTTTTTCAATAGCTCTTTTAGCAAAATCGTCTACTAAATTATTTCCGTATGGACTAACTCTAATCACTCCAGCATCATTATTGTCAAGCATTTCCTTCATATTATAAGGAAAGAAAGGTGTCTTTTTATACAATTTCCCTTCATAAGGATTATCATCAGGAAGACTTTCGTTGTAGATTGCAATTGGTTTAGATAAACTCCAACCTTTATTAGCGTATGCTATATAATTTTTTTCTTTATTGAAATCATCAGCCCAAGAAGGAAGTTTTTCACCATAGTATGAACTTGAAATAAATTCACCTGTTTTTGTATACCAAAAAGCCCAATCAGCAAAATGTCCAGCAGGTAAAATAGCTCCTCTATCTTTAATACTGATTCCAATAACTTTTCCTTTAAAATTTGTAGCCAATTTCAATTCGTCAGTAATTGTAGTACTTTGTAAATTTCTTGGAGACATTTTTCCTTCGGTTTCTGTTCCAGGAACTAAAGTTGAAACCGTTGCATCATCTGTACAATACACTTCTTTTTTCAAAGTTCTGTGAAACCATTCGTTACTTACAATTCCGTGCATTGATGGTGTTGTTCCTGTATAAACAGAAGCATGTCCTGGTGCAGTATAAGTTGGCATATAATTATAATGCGCATTATGAAAAGTATATCCTTTATTCATCAATCGCTTGAAACCATTTTCAGAAAAATCACTTTCAAAACGATATAAGTATTCCATTTTCATTTGATCTACAACAATTCCTACAACTAATTTAGGACGATCTTGAGCTTGAATTTTTAATGATAAAAAAGAAAGAAAAACAAAAAGAAATAACTTTTTCATGAAAGAATGATTTTAAGCAAAAATAAGTTATATAAAGTGATTTTTTATGAATAAACTATTAAGAAATACTAAAAACTATAAGCTTCTTTCTTAACCATTTCAAACTCTTCTATAATTTCTTTAATTATGGTTTCAACAGGTTTAATGTCATGAATTAATCCGGCAATTTGACCAATTTCTAGTTCGCCTTCAACTAAATCACCTTCAAACATGCCTCGTTTTGCTCTGCGTTTCCCTAATAAATTTTCTAAATCTTCTTTCGTAGGACATTTAGCATACAACTCTTGAACGTCATTATAAAATTTGTTTTTAATTAAACGAACTGGAGCTAATTCTTTTAAAGTTAATTGGGTTTCACCTTCACCAGTTTCAATCACCGTTTTTTTGAAATTATCGTGTGCCGAACTCTCCGTTGAAGCAACAAAACGACTTCCCATTTGAACTCCGTC
Source organism: Flavobacterium sp. (assembly GCA_044361155.1). Taxonomy (GTDB): domain Bacteria; phylum Bacteroidota; class Bacteroidia; order Flavobacteriales; family Flavobacteriaceae; genus Flavobacterium. The sequence goes on along the minus strand of JBIKJF010000015.1, from coordinate 59,070 downwards.
TGCACCTAGAACCATTGCTGCTAACATTCCACGGCCAGTTGCAATTCCGCCAGCAGCAATTAATGGAATAGAAATATTTTCCTTAACCATTGGAATTAAAGTTAACGTTGTTGTTTCCTCTCTTCCGTTATGTCCGCCTGCTTCAAATCCTTCAGCAACTACTGCATCTACTCCTGCTTCTTGGGCTTTTAGAGCAAATTTGGAACTACTAACTACATGAACCACAGTAATTCCGTTAGCTTTCAAATGTGAAGTCCAAGTTTTAGGATTTCCTGCTGATGTGAAGACTATTTTTACACCTTCTTCAATAATAATCTGAATTATTTCTTCAATATTGGGATACAACATTGGAACATTTACTCCAAAAGGTTTATCGGTTGCTTTTTTACATTTTTGAATATGTTCTCTTAAAACATCTGGATACATCGAACCAGCGCCAATTAATCCTAATCCACCATAGTTACTAACTGCACTTGCTAATTTATAGCCCGAATTCCAAATCATTCCTCCTTGAATAATTGGATATTTTATATTGAAAAGTTGCGTAATTCTATTCATTTTGATGGGTTAATTTTTGATTATCTTTCCAGATTTTGAAGAAAATTGATTACTAATTGTATAAAAATATACTCCAGATTCCAGACCATCTAGCGATATACTAGCTATATCATTAAGATTACTTTTTTCTACAACACTTTGTCCTAAAAAATTAAAAATTTTAATTTCAGCTTGTTTAAAATTTTCTGGAATACTAATCATAACTTCACCTTTTGTTGGATTAGGATAAACCAAAAATTGATTGTTATAAACTTGAGCATTTATACTCAATAAAGCTATATTTAAAGCCACTTGAAAATCTGGAATACCATAACCATGCTGATTGGTTGGGTTACTATATTTATCACTAGATTGTTTTATAAATTGAACCACTTGCGCATTAGTTGCCCATGGAATTGCTTGCCATAAACTAGCTACCATTCCTGCCATAATCGGTCCGGAAAAAGAGGTTCCGCTAGCGGTTTGAATGTTTCCCGCGGTATTAGCTACGACAGATTGTTGTCCTTGCGCCATTACATCTGGTTTAACTCTGCCATCAAACGTGGGTCCAATAGAGCTAAACGTAGCATAAGATTCATCGGGTCTAACAGCTCCTATGGCTAGAGCGCTGTTCGCCTCTGCCGGAACTGCAACTCTATTCAATGGCGATGCACTTCCTCCAGAATTTCCTGCGCTGGCTACTACAATAATTCCTTTACTAAATGCCCAATTAGCACCTCTAGAGGCAAAAGCTTTATTACCTGTAAAATCATTGAAAGTATGACTATAGTTCGGGTTATCATAATAATAATATCCTAAAGAGGAATTAATCACGTCAGCTCCTACTCTATCGGCTTCTTCGGCAGCTTCAACCCAATAGCTTTCTTCTACTGGGTTTTCTGAAGATATATCTTCTGTAACATACAAATAATATTGTGCATCTGGCGCGGTTCCTACCAATTGTCCTTCAACAAATCCTCCCATACACGAAAGTACAAGCGTACCGTGGTTATGCAAACTAAAGACATTGGTAGATTGGTTAACAAAATTATAACCACCTAAAATAGCATTGTTTGTTACTAATCTTTGAAAAGGCGCTGTACTATTTACATTTATAAATCCTGAATCTAAAACTGCAATAATCTTACCTGCTCCAGTATAATTTGCCTGATGCAATAGATGACCGTTAAGCATTTGAATTTGATTAGCCGAAGTTCCGTAAGAAAAATTTTCTTCGGTCTCTAATTTCTTATTTACCAATGCCAATTTTTGATCTGATTTTTCTTTATTAATTTTTCCAGAAGTATTTAAAGCATCATCTGCAAAAACAATTTGACTTACAAAACTATTAGCAGCAAGTGCTGTGATGTTTTCAATTGTGCCTCTAACATGAAGACAATTCATCCATTTTGACTTTGCTTTTACTTCAATTCCATTAGCAGCAACAACCTGATCGATATAAGGTTGATGAATTGGAACGTCAGTTTCATCTAAAGCGATATTTTGGGCTATTCTTCTATCTAAAGCTCTTTGCGTAAGCATAGAAAGTGGATTACTTAAAAAAGTACCAGCACTTGGCTTGTTGGCAAAATAAACCCAAGCATCTTCTTGTGAAAAACTGGAAAATGACACAAAAATTAATAGTGTAAATAGTGTTTTATTCATAGCACAATAAATTTAGAATTATCAAATTTACGAAAAAAACAAACAAAAGTAGCAATTAAGAAATTACGCCTGAACCAAGTAGCTCGTCATCACTATACCAAGCGACAAACTGTCCTTCTGTAATGGCAGATTGCGGTAGCTCAAAAGAAACATACAACCCACTTTCAAATTGGTGTAAAGTAGCCTTATGCAGTTCTTGTCTATAGCGAATACGAGCCAGAACGTGCATTGATTCGCCATTATTGAGTTTTAAATCTTGTCGTGTCCAATGTATTTCATTTGTTTTAACTCTTAAAGCTTTTTTAAACAAACCAGGATGATTGTGACCTTGACCGGTGTAAATTGTATTTGATATAACATCTGTAGCAATTATAAACAAGGCTTCTTTTGTTCCGCCAACGTTCAATCCTTTTCTTTGACCGATGGTAAAATAATGCGCACCTTGATGCTTACCAACAACTTTTCCATTTTCAGGACTATATTTTACTGATTTCGATTCAAAAATTAACTCGTCTTCTAATGAATTGAATGTTGGTTTTTTTAGATTGTATTGTTCACTACCAACTGGTATCTCATATATTAATCCTTCTTTTGGTTGCAATTGCTGTTGAAGAAATTCTGGTAAACGAACTTTTCCGATAAAGCATAATCCCTGTGAATCCTTTTTCTTTGCTGTTACCAAGTCAAGTTTCATAGCAATTTCACGAACTTGTGGTTTGGTTAATTCACCTATTGGAAATAATGATTTTGATAATTGTTCTTGCGATAATTGACAAAGAAAGTAGGATTGATCTTTATTGTCATCTTTTCCGGAAAGTAGCTGATAAATTGGCTTCCCATCAACCTCAATTTCGCCTTTTCTACAATAGTGACCAGTAGCCACAAAATCAGCTCCAAGGGAAACTGCAATTTTCATAAAAACATCAAACTTTATTTCTCTGTTGCAAAGTACATCAGGATTAGGCGTTCGACCATTTTCATATTCTTTGAACATATAATCGACAATTTTTTCTTTGTACTGTTCGCTCAAATCTACTGTTTGAAATGGAATATCTAATTTTTCGGCAACCAATAGCGCGTCATTGCTATCTTCGAGCCACGGACACTCATTAGAAATAGTAACAGAATCATCGTGCCAATTCTTCATAAAAAGTCCGATTACTTCATAACCTTGCTCTTTTAAAAGGTAGGCAGCAACACTAGAATCAACACCACCAGAAAGTCCAATTACAACACGTTTCATTTATATTTCATTATTTCTGCAAATTTACATCATTATATACAAAAAAAGTATAGGTTTTAATTGTTAAAACATATACTTTCCTAACTTATTTCTATTACTATTATCGAGGTTCTTGTGTGATAGGTTTTTTTACAAATTTTCGTTGTTTTGTTTTGCTCATATTTTCTGTCACCAATTTACCTTTTTTCAAAAATTGCCATTCACCATCTTTTTTGCCTTTAACATAATTCCCCTTCGAGACTACCTCATTTTTAGCATTTCTAAAAATTGACAAGCCTTCAAAAACTCCACCCTTATAATTAATCTCTTCTAAAACAACACCATTTTCTGCATACTTTTTATATAAACCTTCTTTCAAACCATTTTTGTACATAGCTTCTTCAGCTACATTATTGTCTTTATAAAAAACTTTTCGTAGACCCTCTAGTTTGCCGTTTTTATAATTTTCTAAAGTCATAACAGTAGGCGAATCAAAGTGATAGTACTTCCACTCCCCATTATATAATTTTTTTATCTGATTTCCTTCACTAACTTTAAATCCATTTTGATTGTAAAAAGTGGTATAACAAGAGTTATCACTTGGTTTAAATAGTCTAGTTGCAATTACACTTCCTGCTTTGGTATCATCAAAAAACTTAAAAAGTCCAACTTCTTTACCATTTTCAAAAGTACCTTCATATTTTGGGCGTTTCGAGGCTTCATAAACACCTCTCCAAACTCCATTTTTTCTACCATCGGCATCAAGTTTGTTAATTTCTTGTGCAAAAAAAGTCTGTGTTATTAGAAGAACAATTACTACAGAATATTTCATTTATCATTGATTTAAGTTAATTAAGAACTTAAAAATATATTATTTATTGCATGCAAAAGTAGTACCGTTTTATCAAAAAAATAAATATAATTAAAATAAAACATATTTAAAAGAAGAAATATTGTTTAAACTTTTAGAGGAGTTGTTAAACTTTTCTAAATTAAAATTTTTATGTTTAACTTTTAATTAAATTTGCTAAACAAAAAATAAAACCTTAATATTTAAAAAAATCAATTATGAAAACAAACAAATTAAAGTTAATGGCTATTATAGCTTTTATGGGATTATCACTAAACTCTTGTGATAATAATGAAGAAAACCCAATTGTTCCAGTTGTAGACAATACTATCACAGGTGTTGCTTCTAGAAGTAATAATTTATCTTTATTAGTTAAAGCACTAACTAAAGCAGACTTAGCTGGTACATTGCAAGGAAATGGTCCTTTCACCGTTTTTGCTCCAACGAACGCTGCATTTGAAGCTGCAGGTTTCACAGCATCAGTAATTGATGGTTTAGATGCTGCTGGAGTTGCAACTCTAAAAGAAGTTTTATTAAACCACGTAGTTAGTGGACGATTTGCGTCTAATACTTTGAGTACTACATACGTTAATACATTAGCAAGCGGTCCAGGTGGGTCTAAATTAAGTATGCTAATTGATGTTTCTACTGGTGTAGTATTAAATGGTGGTCCAAGCACTGCTAGCGGTGATGGTAAAAAAGGGGCTTCGGTAACAACTGCTGATGTGAATGCAAGTAATGGAATCATTCATATTGTAAATGGTATTATTGGTTTACCAACAATTTTAGATCATGCAAAAAATAATTCTAATTTTTCTGCGCTAGTTTCAGCTGTTACAAGTACTAGTACATCAGGAAATTTTGGAAACCAAACAGCTATCGCTGCAGCCTTGACTAATGCTACCGCCACTGCACCGTTTACTGTTTTCGCTCCTGTTAATAGCGCTTTTGATGCTGCATTTGCTAATGGCGCATGGGCTAATGGCGCAACAGGTGCTCCAGTTTCTAGAGTTTTATTATATCACGTATTAAATGGTAACGTACGTTCTACAGCGATTACTACTACTGAGCAAAGTTTGCCAACTTTAGCTACTAGTCCAACACTAAATGTGCGTGTACAATTGAATCCTACTGCTAAAATAACAGATACTCAAAATCTTGTTGGTGATATTGCAGTTGTTGATGTTCAAGGAACAAATGGAGTAGTTCACGCTATAACGAGAGTACTAAGACCATTTTAAATCTACCTTACTTATATTTGCGAAAAGCCAACTTTATTGTTGGCTTTTTTATTGTGAAAAACAATTTTTTTGAGAAAATACGATAAGTTGAAGCAAACAATTTTAAGTAGCTTTAAAAATTATATAAATTGTAAATCATCACGAAAAAAATTTAGATATTAAAACTTAAATCAATTAAATCTAACATCACCAAAAATGTGCTATGTCAGAGAGTACAATATGATTTTATTAAATATTTTAAAATTAAAATAAAATAAACTAACTTTGGTTTAAAATTTAAAAACCCTACACATGAAAAAATCAAATTTTACAGGTACAATAATTATATGCCTAGTAGCATTTGCTAACTTAATCGCTTTCACAAGTTGCGAAGACGAAGAACAAACTTCGAATGCTTTGAGTTCGATTGCGTCGATAACTGCTTCCAATTCAAATTTGTCAACGCTTAAAGCCGCACTAGACAAGACTGAACTAACCACAACTTTAAATGCGGCGGGTACATTCACTGTTTTTGCACCAACCAACCAAGCGTTTAACGACTTTTTAGCAGCCAACGGATTTGAAAACTTAAATGACGTACCCACTCCTTTACTAAAAGAAATCTTGTTAAACCATGTAATAGGAGAGGTTAAAACAGCCACAACTTTACCTGCAAGCGGCTATATAAAAACTTTAGCGACAGGAACGGCTTCTACTAATACATTAAGTATGTACGTAAGTAAAGCAGATGGTGTTGTTTTGAATGGTATTTCTGAAGTAGTGTTTGCAAATATATCTGCTAACAATGGTGTAATTCACATTGTAGATGAAGTGATTGGACTTCCTACAATTGTAGATCATGCAGTTGCTAATTCAAATTTTTCAAGATTAATAGGTGATTTAACTAGCGCAGGACAACCTGACTTTGTAAGTATATTATCTGGAACTGGACCTTATACAGTATTTGCTCCAACTAATAGTGCGTTTACAGATTTAGATGCTGAATTAGCTGCAATTCCATTGGATCCAACTGCTGCACAATTAACAAGCGTTTTACAGTATCACGTTTTAAACGGAAATGTTTTATCATCAGATTTACCTGCAGTAATTTCTGGATCAAGCGCTGGTTTTGTAACTGCGTTAAATGAGCAACAATTTGAAATAAGTTTAAATGGTGGTGCAAAAATTATTGATGCAAATTCAAGAAATTGTAACATAGTAGCTACTGACGTTCAATGCTCAAATGGAGTTATTCATGTTCTTAGCAAAGTGCTTTTACCAAATTTAGATTAGTACAATTTTAAATAAATAAAAAAAAGCCTGATTATTAATTTAATCAGGCTTTTCTATTTAAAATCTAAATTATTTTTTATTCAATTTCTTTTGTTCTTCTGCTTGTTCCATCATTTCTCTCATCTTTCTTTGGAACTTACTTTCTGTTTTTGGCTTTGCTTTGTTTTCTTGAATTTGTGCATGAATTTTATCACTATCAATGAAATATTTCTTGATAACCAGCATGATTCCAATTGTGATTAAGTTTGAAATGAAGTTATACAAACTCAATCCTGAACCATAAGTATTGAAGAAAATTAACATCATTACAGGAGAAACATAAATCATGATTTTCATAATTTTACCCATATCTGGCATACCTTCTTGTTGTGGTTGCGCCATAACTTGATCACCAGAAGTCATTTTCATATAAAAGAAAATAGCAATTGCTGCCAAAATTGGAAACAAACTTACATGATCGCCATATAACGGAATATTAAATGGTAATTTAAAGATTTGATCAAAAGACGATAAATCTTCTGCCCATAAGAATCCTTTTTGTCTTAACTCTATTGCTGAAGGAAAAAACTGGAAAGACGCATACATAAATGGCAACTGAATCAATGCCGGAATACAACCAGCCATTGGATTTACACCAGCTTTGTTGTATAATTTCATTGTTTCTTGTTGTTTTTTCATTGGATCTTTTGCAAACTTTTCTCCCAATTCGGCTATTTCTGGACGTAAAACTTTCATCTTCGCTTGCGATAAGAATGACTTGAAAGTAATTGGAGACATCGCAATTTTTATAATAATGGTAAATATAATAATGGCAATTCCTAGGCCCATAAACGAACTTAAAAATCCGAAAAGAGGAATAAAAATGAACTTATTTATCCATCCAAAAACTCCCCAACCTAATGGAACAATGTCTTCAATATTTTTTTCGTAGTTGTTTAAAATTTTATAATCGGTTGGACCATAATACCAATTCATTTTATAATCTAACTCACCATTTTTAAAGGCTAATGGCATCGTTGCTTTAAATTGTTTTGTAAAAACGGTATCAATTTTATCATCATTTACCAAATCGGTTGAACTAATTTTTACATTTTCTATAGGTGTTTGCGATAGTAAAATTGAACTAAAAAAGTGCTGCTTGTAAGCTAGAAAAGTAACTTTTTCTAGGGTTTCATCTTCTTGTCTACCTGTTCCCACATAATCTACCTTTCCATCGTTTTCAAAATAGATTTCTGCATAACGGTTTTCGTAAGAAACACTTTTCTCGTTTCTATAGGTTTTCAAATCCCATTGTAAGTCGGCTGTTTTAGAAGTGTTTAAAACTTTACTTAATCCTTGGGAACGAACGTCAAAATCTAACATATAATCGTTAGCTTTTAACAGGTATTTGTATTCTAAAAACTCATTTGCACCTGATTTTAACTTCATAGAAAGTATTTGATCGTTTCCATTTTTAGTTAAAGTTGGTTCGAAAAATAAATCTTTAGTATTTAAAACTCTATTGTCTTTCGTTTGAAGCTCAAGATTGAAATTAGCGTTATTGTTTTTAATTAATTCAACTAATTTACCTGAATTTTTCTCAATTTTTTTATAATTTTTCAAAATTGCTTCAGCAATATATCCACCTTTATTAGCGATTTTTAAAGTCACCAATTCGTTTTCAATGGTTGTGAAACCTTCTTTTGCCGAAGGTAATGTCGCCGAATAAGCAAAACTTCCTAAAGCTCCACTAAGTTTTTGAAGTTTTACCGTATCACTTACTGTAGTATCTACAACAGTTTCTAAAACTTGTTTAGTAGCAACTTCCTTAGCTTTTTTGGCTTTATCAATTTTTTCTTGCTTACTTTTTTGGGCTTGTTCTTCTTGTGCAGTCTTTTGACCATTGTACATCATCCACATGATAATCCCGAAGATTAAGGCGAAACCAATAATCGAATTTTTGTCAAACTTCTTTTCTTCCATAATATGCTGAACTTGTTTCAGTATCTTTAATTAATATTTAAATTAGTCGTTGTGTTGACTTCTTTGTTTCATGTTTGTAAAAATAAAGTTTTATGAAACTCTATTTTTGTAACCTTTAATTGGCAAGCTAGCCCTGATTGGATCTCGTCTTTTGAGACGAGAGGAAAGCAGGAACATGGATAACCAAAATTACTACTGATTCGCTCCAAATAAAAAAATAACTTATTGCTCTGTTATATATCGTTGGAGAACAACTCGGTGAGTTGTCATTACTTTTTATTCTTTACCATTGCGGCCACAAAGCTAACAAAAATTGGCTGTGGATTGGCAACAGTACTTTTATACTCTGGATGGTATTGCACACCGATAAAAAATGGATGGTTTTTAATCTCTACAATTTCAACCAAACCCGTGTCTGGATTGATTCCGGAGCTTATTAATCCTGCATTTTCTAATTCGGCTGCATACTTATTATTGTACTCATATCTGTGACGATGACGTTCTGAAATTTGTGTTTTACCATAAATTTGATGTGCCAAAGTTCCTTCTTTTAAATCGCATTTCCATGAACCTAAACGCATTGTTCCTCCTTTGTCGGTGATGGTTTTTTGTTCTTCCATCAAATCGATAACTGGATTGGTTGTGTTTGGATTCATTTCTGTTGAATTGGCATCAGCTAATCCTAAAATAGTTCTAGAATATTCTATAACAGCCATTTGCATCCCTAAACAGATTCCGAAAAATGGTAAATTATTTTCACGTGCGTAACGAACAGCTTCAATTTTACCTTCGATTCCTCTTTCTCCAAAACCAGGAGCCACGAGAATTCCGTCGATTCCTTTTAGTTTTTCAGCAATATTATCACTATCAATATACTCTGAATGTATGCTAATGATATTTACTTTAGTTTCATTAGAAGCTCCAGCATGAATAAATGCTTCTAAAATTGATTTATAAGAATCTTGTAATTCTACATATTTCCCAATCAAACCAACATTTATAGTATGTTTTGGATTTTTTAATCGGTGTAAAAAAGTGTTCCAATTTTCTAAATCTGGCGTATTCTTTTGAGGTAAATCTAATTTTTTTAGAGCTACAACATCCAAACCTTCTTCAAGCATCAACAAAGGAACTTCATATATTGTTGAAGCATCAATAGATTGAATAACTGCTTCACGTTTTACATTACAAAACAAAGCTAATTTTTGACGAATTTCATCAGACAATTCGTGTTCGGTTCTACAAACTAAAATGTCAGCTTTGATACCGCTTTCCATCAATGTTTTTACTGAATGCTGTGTTGGTTTGGTTTTCAATTCACCTGCTGCAGCCAAATAAGGAACTAGCGTTAAGTGAATTACGATTCCGTTACTTTCTCCTAATTCCCATACCAATTGACGAACCGATTCGATGTAAGGTAGTGATTCAATATCACCAACTGTTCCACCAATTTCAGTTATAACAATATCATAATCACCAGAATTACCTAACAATTGCATGCGTTCTTTAATCTCATTAGTAATATGAGGAACAACTTGAACTGTTTTTCCTAAAAACTCACCACGACGTTCTTTTTCAATAACTGATAGATAAACTCTTCCTGTAGTTACATTGTTTGCCTGTGATGTTGGAACGTTTAAAAATCTTTCGTAGTGACCTAAATCTAAATCTGTTTCAGCTCCATCATCAGTAACATAACATTCGCCATGTTCATAAGGATTCATAGTTCCTGGATCGACATTTAGATAGGGATCGAATTTTTGAATTGTTGTTCGGTAACCTCGTGCTTGTAATAATTTTGCCAAAGATGCTGCGATAATTCCTTTACCCAAGGAAGAAGTCACACCGCCAGTAACAAAAATGTATTTCGTTTGATTCATTGTTTTTTTTTTAGGTCAACTGTTTGGCTGTCCTTAATTGTTGTGTTGCTTGTTTATTCTGCAATAATTTCAGAATTGTTCTTGTAAAAAACGATGCAAAAGTACAATTTAATTGTAGAATTTAATCAATTTTAAAATAGAATTTATTTTTTTGAACATTAAGAAATTAAGGTTCATTAAGGTTTTGGATATTGCTTTTTAATGTTGCGAATTAGTTCTTCTAAACCGTTTAATTTTAGTTCGTAAACGAGTTTGAGTTGTTCGCCTAATTCACCTTTGGGTAAACGATTATTATGAATCCAAACCAAATAATACTCTGGTAAGTCAATTAAATATTTGCCGTCGTATTTTCCGAAAGGCATTTTGGTGTGAGCTAGTTTGATTAGGTATTTTTGTTGGTCTTCCATTGGAAAGGTTGCGGGTTGCGGGTTGCGAGTTACGGGTTACGAGTTTTGATTGTTTTAAATAACCTTCAAATCTCCATTAAAACAATTACTTTTTACTAATTGAAATTCACAAAATCTTAAACTCGAAACTTTCAACTCGAAACTCGCAACCTCTTTATTTCCAATTAAAAACAATTTCCTTTTTAATATCTGGATGTAAACTGTAAAAAACTGGACAAGTTATTGCTGTTCTTTCTAGTATGGTTTTAGTTTTATCGTCAGCAACTAAGTTTATATTGAAAGTAACATGAATTTCTGTAATTCTTCTTGGATCGGTTCCCATGATTTTGGTTACTTCTGCGGTAGAACCCGAAAAATCAACTTCTAAATCTCTAGCTTTAATTCCCATTACGGTAAACATACAACTGGCTAATGCATTAGCTACAGTATCTGTTGGTGAAAATGCTTCACCTTTACCGTTATTATCAATTGGCGCATCTGAAATAATCTCAGAACCCGATTGCAAATGAATGGAAGAAGTGCGTAAATCTGCTAAATAAGTAACTTTTGAAGTTGGCATTATTGTGCTTGTTTTATGGTTAAATCAGTATCGTAATACAAAATATAAATTCCGTCGTTTACATAACCTGATGTGACTTTTTTATTGTAATCAAATTTACTTTCTACTTGCTCTGTTGCAATGTCAAGGGTTTCTTTAAATGATTTTTCTTGTGCTAACCGCAACATCGTATCAAAAGTGACATCAAAGCCGCGCGTAGCATATTGGTTGGGAACTACTTTATTTTTCTTTCTGTATGCACGTTCAAATTTTGACGCTAAATCTGAATCATTTTCTTTTGTTGCCGATGGATAGGTCATTTTTAACTTAGTCAATCTTGATAATGGAATTTCTTCAAAATCTAGCGTTTCATTTGGTTCAATAATTACTAATTGTACTTGAAAATCCTTCATGGCATTTTGCAAAATTGAAGTGATAGATAAAATTGTTTGCGTCGACTCTGAAGCCATAATTACATAATTCATTTTATCTTTAGCGAAAAATTTTTTAATACTATCGGTTGTAATGCCTCCTTTTTCGGTAAGTCCAACAATTTTTACATCAGTATGAAACGATTTTATATACTCTCGTACAGAATTTTTCTTGTTATCGATAGCTGCGATTATAGTTCCGTTTTTCGAACGCATGTATTGAAATATGGCACTTTTTACCGCTTCTAAACTAGGAACCGTTTGGTATAAATTAGCGTAAGATTTTCCTTCTTCTTTAGAAAGTGGCGAAATTACGGGAATGCCTTTTGATTCTAAAACCGAGGCCACTTTTTCTACATTAACCTGATAAAAAGGACCAATGACTGCATCAACAGTTGAAAAATTATTTTCAGAAATAACACTTAATGCGTTAGTAGAATTCTTAGTTTCTTCAGAGTCAAATATTTTGACATCTATGTTGATTCCTAAAACTTCAGCTGAATCTATCGCCATTAATGCACCTGAATAAAAATCTAAAGTCATGTTCAGAAATTTATCCTTTTTTAAACGTTCACCAATAGACGTCAAGGTATCATTTTGAATTTTAGAAACATTAAATGGTAAAAATAAAACCAATTCTTTTTTATTTTGCTTAAAAATTGTTTTTGATAGGTCTTTGAAATTGTTTTTTACCTCTTTTGCAAACAAAAGATTTGATGGTACTTTTAAAGTCATGCCTTCTTTTACGCCATTTTTTAAATCGGGATTCAATTTGATTAAAGCGGCTTCTGCTAAACCAAATTGTCTTGTTAAACTGTATATAGTTTCACCCGAATTCACAGTATAATCAATAAGATTTACGGTTTTTGGAGTTTCAACTTTTGGCTTTTCCTCTTCAGTAACTTCTTTTAAATTCTCCTTTACTTTTACCTCTACTTTATTGTTGTTTTTGGAAATTTTCAATTTAAAACCAATTGGCAAATTATCAATAACATCAGGATTTTGTTTTTCTAATTCTTCAACCGTAATTCCATATTTTGTTGCAATTCCGTATTTTGTTTCTTTTGCTTGTACTTCGTGAATACTAATTTTTGAAAATTCTTTATTTTTTGAAACAATGCTGTTTTTAGAAATTTTTAAAATTTGCCCGGGTTGTAAACCATTTATCTTTAAAAAAGGATTATTATTTTCTAAATCTTCAATAGTAACATCATACTTTTTACAAATGCTATATAATGTTTCTTTTGCTAAAACCTCATGAGCTTTATCATTTTTAGTTGCATTACTTGTAGGAACTACCTCTTTTTTTTCTGCGGAAATTTTATCATCCTTAGCAACAATAACTTTCGGAATTAAAACTACTTCATTAGGTTTAATTCCACTTTGAGAATCTGGATTTGATTTATAAATATCATAAGGCGTAACCTTATATTTTTGAGCAATTGTTTGAATTGTTTCGCCTTCAAGTACAGTATGTTTTGCGTAATTCTGTCCGAAAACAGAAGCCGTAAAAACCAATACTACAATGTAAATTACCCCTTTAAACATATCTTTTTATTTAACTTCAAATTCAATCTGAGAACTGTAAACTGAACACTGCCAACTTTTTTATTCCCATTCGATAGTTGCTGGTGGTTTTGAGCTTATGTCATAAACTACTCTATTCACACCTTTCACTTTATTGATAATTTCGTTTGAGATTTTCATCAAAAACTCATACGGTAAATGTACCCAATCAGCTGTCATTCCGTCTGTCGATTCAACTGCTCGAAGTGCTACTACTTTTTCGTAAGTACGCTCATCGCCCATTACTCCTACACTATTTACTGGAAGCAAAATCGCTCCTGCTTGCCATACTTTATCATACAATCCGTGTTCTTTTAATCCGTTAATAAACACAGCATCAACTTCTTGCAAGATACGTACTTTTTCTGGTGTAATATCACCTAATATTCTAATCGATAATCCTGGACCAGGAAATGGATGTCTTCCTAACAATTCGGGATCAATTCCTAAAGTTGCTCCAACTCTTCTCACTTCGTCTTTAAACAACATTCGAAGTGGTTCAACAATTTTCAATTTCATAAAATCAGGCAAGCCTCCAACATTATGATGTGATTTTATAGTTGCACTCGGACCTTTTACCGAAATCGATTCGATAACATCTGGATAAATTGTTCCTTGTGCTAACCATGTTACATCTTCTATTTTGTGAGCTTCATCGTCAAAAACTTCAATAAAAGCATTCCCTATAATTTTACGTTTCGTTTCTGGATCATCAACTCCTGCTAATGCGTCCAAAAAACGTGCCGAAGCATCAACACCTTTTACATTTAAACCCATGTCTTTGTATTGGTGAAGTACGTTTTCAAATTCATTTTTACGTAATAATCCGTTATTTACGAAAATACAATAAAGGTTTGAGCCAATCGCTTTGTGTAATAAAACCGCGGCAACAGTAGAATCTACACCTCCAGAAAGTCCTAAAACTACTTTGTCATTTCCTACTTTTTCTTGTAATTCTTTAACGCAATCGTCTACAAAAGCATTTGGAGTAAATGTTTGAGGAACTTCTGCGATTTTTACTAGGAAATTTTCAAGCATTTGTTTACCATCAGTTGAATGATATACTTCAGGATGAAACTGAATGGCGTAAGTAGTTTCGCCTTCAATTCTGTAAGCAGCATTTTCTACGTCGTTGGTGCTCGCTAATTTTACTCCCTTAGTAGGTAAATGTTTGATAGTATCACTATGACTCATCCACACTTGTGAATTGAGGTTTACATTTTCAAAGAAGATTTCGTTTTCTTTGATGTAGGTCAAATTTGCTCTTCCATATTCTCTAATATTGGAAGCAGCTACTTCTCCACCTGAAAAGTGTGCCAAATATTGTGCTCCGTAACATACGGCAAGCAGTGGCATTTTACCACGAATATTCGACAAATCGATTTGCAAAGCATCTTCAGAACGAACCGAATACGGACTTCCGCCAAGAATTACGGCTTTGTAAATTGATAAATCAGTTGGAACATTGTTGTAAGGAAAAATTTCGCAGAATATATTTAATTCGCGAACGCGGCGTGCAATAAGTTGTGTGTATTGCGAGCCGAAATCTAAAATAAGTACGTTGTGTTGCATGCGCAAAAGTACTATTCTTGATGGAAAATAAAAAATGGTTTTAAAATTAATTATTTGTATTATTTTACTTACTTTAGCTTCAAACAAAATTATATGGCTGAGTATATTATTGAAACAGAAAATTTAACTTTTCACTATTCCAAAGAGAAAAAAGTATTAAATAATATTTCGATTAAAGTTCCTAAAGGTTCTATTTATGGTTTTTTGGGTCCAAATGGTGCCGGAAAATCAACAACAATGCGACTGCTAACAGGAATAATTCCGGAACAAGGAAATGCAATCAAATTATTCAATCAACCTTTAAAAGAGCAATTGCCTTTGGTATTTTATAGAATTGGTTCTTTAGTTGAATCCCCGGCATTATATTTACACTTGAGTGGTTTAGACAACTTAAGATATATTGCAAAACTCAGAAACATTTCAGAAGAAAAAATAAACGAAACACTAGAATTAGTAGATTTAACAAAAGACGGTAATCGAAAAGCTAAACAATATTCATTAGGAATGAAACAACGTTTGGCAATTGCAATGGCCTTACTAAGTGAACCTGAATTACTAATGCTCGATGAACCAGTTAACGGTTTAGATCCAAATGGAATTATTGACATTAGAAAATTATTAATAAAACTCAATAAAGAAAAAGGCGTTACCATATTTGTTTCAAGTCATTTACTCAGTGAAATTGAAAAAATGTGTACCCATGTTGGAATCATCAACAAAGGTAAATTACGATTTGAAGGTACTATTGAAGAACTTTCAAAAAAATCAAGTTTTTGCAAAATACAAGTTACTATTGATGCTGCAGAAAAATGGTGTTCTGATTTAAAAAATGACTATCACAATGTTAATTTGATTTCCAATAATCAGTTCACTTTAGAAATTGGAAGCAAAAATCAAATTCCTGTTTTTATTAAAAATCTTATCAACAAAAATGCTTCCATATATGAAGTGAAAATTCTTGACGGATTAGAAGAATGGTTCTTAACAATTACTGATGAAAAAACTGCTCATGAAAACTAAACTAAATAATTTCATAACTGCACTTAAAGCAGAACACATTAAAAAAAGAGGCACCGGTTTTTATTGGACAAGTATAATAATGGGGATAATTTCCCCCATTTTATATTTTATTGTTCAAGTTATTAATAGCACCGACGAGATAAAAACTGGAATTCCTTATAATTTCTATTCTAAATTTATTGAAGATAGTTTAAATCCTTTTACCTATTTTTTCTTTCCGCTATTTATAATCATAATGGTAAGTCGAATTACTCAAATTGATCATAAAAATGGCGGTTGGCAATTAATGGAAACACAACCTTCTTACAAATTTTCGATTTATTTCTCAAAATTCGTAACAATTTTAATTGCCAATTTACTTTCAATTGCAACATTCCTGTTTTTTAGTATTCTCGGAGCTTGGTTGTTATCAAATATAGTAACGGTTCCAAAAATTGCAATTTTAGAATTACCTTTATCAAGTATTCTTTCAATACTGGTGCGCTTATTTCTTGCATCCTTATTGATAACTACAATTCAATATTTCATATCGGTATTGATTTCAAGTTTTATTTGGTCTATTCTTATTGGATTTTTTGGATTATTATTGACTTTGTTTTTGACGCCATTCCAACTAACACCAGTTTGGTATCCTTATGAAATTTTATCTAAAGTTACTTCAACAACAGAAGGTAGTCAACTAGGTCATTGGTTACTTTTCACTGAATATATAGGTATTGTTGCTAGCATAATCTTACTATATATTGGTTTTGAATGGTACAAAAACAAACAATTAAAATTAGCTTTTTTTAGTAACTCTAAAAGAACTATCAGTGTGTTAGCCATTCTTGTTTTTGGAAGTGGCATATTATTTTGGCTTTTAAAACCAAACCAAATGAGTAATCACAACCGAACTATTATCTGCGGTAAAATAGAAAGTGATCAAAAGTTCCAAAATATTTATATCCGAAATGCAATTGTAAATGATACCATTGCAATTATTCCTGTAAAGAATAACGAATTCCATTATGAAATAAAAAATAATGTTATTACCGACTATTATGAATTTATAATTGACGGAAAATTTAAAAATCAATTATTTTTTGGTTCAAAAGACAGTATTTATCTTGACGGAAAGATCTACGAAAACAATATCAAAATGGATATTAAAGGTACTCGATTGGCAGAAAACCAAATCAACCCTAATTCTGTATTTGATTGGAGTATGGTGGAATATTCACTTAATGAAAATCAAAATCTAGACAAACCTGAAAGAATTATTAAAGACATTTATAGCGAATGGAAAGAAGCCATAGCTAAACCCAATAAATTCAGAACAATTGACAATTACGTTTCTAAACCTGATTTCACTGAAAGAAGTGAAAAATTAGCTACCACAAAATACCTTAATTATTGGAATGATTTAATTAAAAAAAGAGCTGCTTTGTATCCAAATGAAAAGACAATTGCAAGCAAAGGAATCAAAGAAATGCAAAGTAAATTATCTTTAGAAGATGAAAGTTTATTGAGCAATGAGAGTTATTTTGATTATGTACAAAGTCAATTAGTGCAAAAAAACAAAGAAGATATTGATGATAATTCCAAAGCTGTGTTAGAAATATCAAAACTAAAACCAAGCAGTTTTAAAGACAAGTTATTATTTTGGCAAGTACGTAAAAGCCTTGAAGATGCAACTAATAGTGAAGAACGAAGTAATTTAATAGCAACTTATCAATCAAAATTTACAAATAAAAATTATCAGAAAAAAATCAATTACGTTTATAAAGAAATAGAAAGTATCGGCAAAGGAAAAATGGCTCCTGAAATTCTTGCAAAAAACATTGATGGAACACAAATAAAATTGTCTGATTTAAAAGGAAAATATGTCATAATTGATGTTTGGGCAACATGGTGCGGACCATGCAAACAACAAGCACCTTATTTTGAAAAATTAGCTTTAAAATATAAAAAAGAAAAAATTCAATTTTTAAGTTTGAGTATTGATGATGATATAAAAAAATGGTTCATAGCCGCCAAAACTAAAACAAAATCGATAGTACAATGGCACATTAATGATAAAAATATTTTTGGTAAAGAATACAATATGGAATCTATTCCAAGGTTTATTTTGATTGATCCAAATGGGAAATTTGTAAATTCAAAAATGCCACAGCCATCTGATAATGCCTTTGAAATAATTATCAGGAAAGAGTTACAACTGCCTGACGAAATGTATTAATTTTCTTTTCTTCACATTGAATATAAAAATATTACTTTTGAAAAAATCAAAACACTAAACTATGAAATGGTATTTACACGCAATTAGAAATTACGCCAACTTTGAAGATCGTGCCAGTCGCACAGAATATTGGATGTTTGGCTTGTTTAACTTGATGTTTGCGTTGTTTTTCTTTTGCCTTGATTTATCTTTTAAAATCAATTTTGATAGACATTTAATTGGACCTCTTTATATTCTTTACTTCTTGTTTAGTATCATTCCTTCTCTTTCTATAGCTGTGAGACGATTGCATGATGTTGGTAAAAGTGGTAACTATTTATTTTTAGCTTTAATACCTTTCGCTGGTCTCTATCTTATTGCATTATATTGTACAAAAGGTGAAGACGAAGAAAACGATTATGGTGACAAACCCATAAATTCTGATATTGCTGAATTTATTTATGATAGTAAAACTTCAACAACTATTCTTATATCTTATTTACTTTGGATCTTTTTAAGTAAAATTATTTGGTCAATCATTGTAGGTTCATCGGAACGATTTTATGAAAACTCATTTTATAAATATTTTAATCTTTTTAGTACTATTGTATGGTTATTTTTACCCATATTCTTGACCTTATCCGTTAGAAACTACAAATGGAAAATCATACTTCTTATAGGTTCTGTACTTTATATGCTATACGGTTTCTACGAATTTATTAAAGCTTTCGCAACGAATTCAAGTTATTTTCAATTTTAATGATTAAAACAATTCTCTATATAGCAATCGGTGGCGCCATTGGTAGTGTTTTACGTTACTTAACAGCAGTTTTTGTCAATAAATATTGGGCAAATCATTTTCCTTTGGCAACTTTTATTACTAATGTTTTGGGTTGTTTTTTAATTGGAATTTTGATTGGAATTTTAGAAAAAAACAACTTGGCTAATAGCAATTTAAAATGGTTTTTGATAACGGGTTTTTGTGGTGGTTTTACAACTTTTTCTACTTTTGGTTATGAAAATTATACTTTATTTCAAAACAATAATTCCTTACTAGCTTTTGGTTATATTGCTTTGAGTGTTTTGTTAGGAATATTTGCCGTTTGGTTAGGCCTTTTTGTTTCTAAATAATTCAAATGTTATAATGAAAACCAAAATTTGTGACTTGTGCAAAATAGAAGAATCAATATTGTATAGAATTCAAATTGAAAAAGGAAAAACGTGGCTTTTTGTATGCAAATCGTGTTGCGAGAAATCTCAAAAATTAGAAAACTATAAATATGGCGGAACTTGGAAAGGCATGCATCATTGAACATGAAAAGGAACTACTCCATTTGAAGCATAAAACTTTAAATTCTGTGTTAATCTGTATAGTGTTTGTGTTAATTTTTAGTATTTTCGCAACCTATGAACGAAAAAGACATTTTAGCCATTCAAGAATTATTGGCTTCTCCAAAGAAAATTGTAATTATTCCACACCGAAGTCCTGATGGTGATGCCATGGGTTCGACGCTTGGTTTATATCATTTTTTATTAAAATTAAACCATCAACCTGTAGTAATTGCACCTAATGAATTCCCTGAATTTCTGGCTTGGTTACCATCATCAGAAACCGTTTTGGTCTATGAAAATGATAGAGTTAATTGTACCCAAATTCTGAACGAAGCTGAACTAGTTTTTACATTAGATTTCAACGCTTTGCACAGAACTGGTGAAATGGAACAAGTTTTGAGTAAACTTTCAGCTCCAATGATTATGATTGACCATCATCAATTGCCTGATTCTTATGCAACGTTCTCTTATTCAGACACTTCTTTTGGTTCCACTTGTGAAATGATTTACAATTTCATTGAATATTTGAATCAAAAATCACTCATTGATAAAACCATTGCAACTTGCCTTTACACAGGGATTTTAACCGATTCTGGAGGATTTAGATTTCCGAAAACAACTGGAATTACTCACAGAATTGTAGCTGAATTAATTGATTTAGGTGTTGAAAATACTGAAATTCCAAATTTGCTTTTCGATAATAATTCCTATGACAGATTACAATTATTGGGAAGAGCTTTGCAAAACATGAAAGTGCTTTTTGATAAAAAAACTTCTTACATTTCGTTAAATCAAAAAGAATTAGACGAATTTAAATACTTAAAAGGTGATACAGAAGGAATTGTAAACTATGGTTTAACTATAAAAGGCATTGTTTTTGCAGCTATTTTTATTGAACACAGAGATGAAAATATCATTAAAATATCGTTCCGTTCACAAGGTAATTTTGATGTCAATCAATTTGCTAGAGAACATTTTAATGGTGGTGGTCACATTAATGCAGCTGGCGGAAAATCAAATGATTCATTGGCAAATACAATCAAAAAATTTGAAGAAATAATTTCTAAAATTGAAATATAAATTATGAGAAATATAAAATCTTACTATCTTATTTTAATGCTTCTTTTAACTCTTTTTAGTTGCAAAGAACCTCAACCTAGAAAACCAATTTCTCATTCTTCAGGAACATTTATGAAGGAATCCGCAGAGCGCAACAAAAAACTTATTAAAGGAGAAGAAGCTCAAATTGATTCTATAATAAAAAGTAATCCTCAAATAAAATATATTGCCTCCCAAAAAGGTTATTGGTATCATTATGAAATTAAAAATGATCAAGATACATTGCGACCAAAAAAAGGCGATGTTGCACAATTTGATTATGAAATTAAAGATATTAAAGGAAATATAATATATTCGCAAGAGGAATTAAAACCTCAAATCTATATTGTTGACAAACAAAATATTATGATGGGTTTGCGAAGTGGTATAAAACTTATGCACAAAACTGAAAAAGTTACTTTTCTTTTTCCGTCACACATGGGCTTTGGCTATCATGGTGATGACAAAAAAATTGGAACTAATGAACCTTTGATCTGCACGGTAACACTAAACAATTTTAAACCTGAAAACAAAAAATAAGTATAAAAATGAAAAGAAATATTATTTTATTAATTGCCTTATCAACTATTTTTACTTCTTGTAAGGACGAACACGAGCATTTGAAAGACGGAATGTATGCCGAAATCGAGACTTCTAAAGGAACCATTTTACTGGAATTATTCTATAAAAAAACACCAATTACAGTAGCCAATTTCGTTTCTTTGGCAGAAGGAACAAACACATTTGTATCTGATGATTTAAAAAAGAAACAATTGTATGACGGACTTAAGTTTCATAGAGTAATATCAAAAACTAATGGCGATGCCGATGATTTTATGATTCAAGGTGGCGATCCACTCGGAAATGGTACTGGTGATGCAGGATACAAATTTAAAGACGAAATCACCGATTTAAAATTCAATGAAGGTGGATTATTGGCGATGGCAAATTCAGGACCTGGAACTAATAGCTGTCAATTTTTTATTACGCATGTACCAACACCATGGTTGGATGGAAAACACACAATATATGGAAAAGTTATTGAAAATGGAATGGAAGTCGTTAATGCGATTGTTCAAAATGACGCCATAAATTCTGTAAAAATTATCCGTAAAGGCGAAGATGCTAAGAAATTTGACGCTGTAAAAGTTTTTAGTGGTTATTTTAAAGTTGAATCTGAAAATCAAAAGCAACAACAAAAAATAGAGGCCGAAAATCAGAAAAAATATCAAGAGCAATTTAAACAAACTATTACCGATAAATTAGCATTTTTTGCTGATAAAAAAGCAGCCGCAACTCAATTACCGAGCGGATTAAAATATACTATATTTGCTAAAGGAAATGGAAAAAAACCAGCTAGAGGTAGCAGTGTAATGCTAAATTATGCAGGATTTTTAGAAGATGGAACACTATTTGATAGCAATGTTGAAGGCACTGCAAAAGCATTTGGAAAGTTTCAGGAACAACGAGCTGCACAAAATGGTTATGCTCCAATTCCTTTTCAAGTGGGCTCTAAGGGTGCGATGATTGCTGGGTTTGAGGAAGGATTATCAAAAATGAATATTGGCGATAAAGCCGTTTTATTTATTCCTTCTAATTTGGGTTATGGCGAAAATGGCGCAGGAAATGTAATTCCGCCCAACGCTAACATTATATTTGAAGTTGAAATTATTGAAAAATAAAATAACTATAATCGAAAAATTATAAAATATGAACATGAAATTTAAAATTCTTTGCTTTTTCTTCATCGGATTAGCAGCAGTAACCGCCCAAACAAAAAAAGAAACTGCAAAAAAAGGAGCGCAACAAAGAGCAATAAACACTTCTACAAACGAAGGAATTTTCGCCGAAATTGAAACCAACAAGGGTAAAATTGTAGTGCAATTAGAATACCAAAAAACACCTATCACAGTAGCCAATTTCATTTCGCTAGCAGAAGGAACAAACCCCCAAGTGGCAGAAAAATTTAAAGGAAAAAAATTCTATACAGGAATAAAATTCCATAGAGTAATTAAAGATTTTATGATACAAACTGGTGATCCAGATGGGAATGGATCTGGTGGTCCCGGATATGCTTTTAAAGATGAAATTACAGATTTAAAACATGCTAAAGGAGGTATTCTTTCTATGGCAAATGCAGGGCCAAAAACAAACGGTTCTCAATTTTTTATCACACACAAAGAAACACCATGGTTAGACGGTAAACACACTGTTTTTGGAGCAGTGACAACTGGAATGGATGTTGTGAACATGATTGCTCAAGATGATGTAATAATGGGTGTTACTATTGTGAGAAAAGGTAATGATGCAAAAGCATTTGATGCGCCTAAAATTTTTGCCAACTACTTTGCTGGTAAAGCAGAAGATGATGCTAAACAAGCTACAATTGATGCGGAAAATAGGAAAATTCAGGCGGAAAAAGAAGTACAAAAGAAAAAAGAGTATACAGAAAAGTTTGCTCCAATTTTAACTGCTAAGGCTGCTACACTTGCCAAAATGAAAGAGACTGCACCACAAACAGAATCAGGATTAAAGTACATTATTACTCAAAAAGGCAATGGTGTTAAACCAGCAGAAGGAACCACTGTTTACATTAATTATGCAGGATTTTTAGAAGATGGTTCTCTATTTGACAGTTGCATAGAAAGTGTAACTAAAGAATATGGTAAGTTCGACGAAAATAGAGCTAAAGCAAATGGTTATGCTCCAATGACTGCTCAAGTTGGAATGTATCAATTTATTCCTGGATTTGTGGAAGGATTGAATTTAATGACTATTGGAGAAAAAGCAACTTTGTTTATTCCTTCCAATTTAGGATATGGCGAAAGAGGTGCTGGAGGAGTTATTCCGCCAAATGCTAATATCATTTTTGAAATTGAACTTTTAGATAAATTGCCTGCAAAACCGTAATTAAAATCTAAATACATTATTAAAAAAGCACAAAATTTTAAAATTGAATTTTGTGCTTTTTTATATGGTTAATATTATGATTTAAACTTCCAGTCAAATTCATCCATATCTTTAATGATGGCTCCAAGTTCTATTCTAATAACGCTATCAAACTCTGATTGAAGTGTTAACCAATTGCTTTCATTAAAATGATTTTCGGTAGAATCATAAGTTTCAACTTCCCACGAATTGAAAGGCAAATCGGCTTTTAACTGAGCAATATTTACACCCATAACTTTTTTATCTAACAAGGTCGTATTTTCATTAGAAGTTATTATATAACCCAATCGAAAATCTTCCTCTTCATAAAATGTCAATCGCAACTTGTATTGATAATATAAGAAAATAATATTCTCATCGTCATCATTGTACTGCTTTTCTGGTTCGCCATAAAGTGCCAAAACGTCTTTTTGTTTCATACCGAAAAGCAATTTATCAACACCATTTTTTGGATGTAACTTCATATAAATTTTATTTGACACCAAAGGTCGTAAAGATTTTTAAAATAGTTGAATAAGAATTGCTATTTTTACTTTACAAAACATATATATTCACAATAACTTGGTCTTTTTAAAGTTTATATTGATACATTATAATTCGCGTTCCATCACTTTACAATTTACTAATGAAAAATAGATTATTAATTTATTTACTTTTTGCTATAACAATTCAAGGTTTTTCGCAATCGGATTCTAAACCAAAAATTATGACCACCATTGAAAATGGGAATTCTATTGCCTATTTCAACTCAAAATTGGGTTTGGTTGGTACACGAGGTAAGAAAATAATACCGTTTGAATATGAAACTTTAGAATATAAAAACGGTTGTTTGATTGCTCAGAAAATTGGAAAATATGGTTTACTAACTTTAGATAACAAAATTATTGTTCCTTGTAAATATGATTTAATTCTAGCAAGAGATAACGATAATTTTATTGTTATACTAGATGATTTGAAAGGCGTTATTGATAAAACCAGTAAGGAATTGATTCCTACAAAATATAAATCGATTGATACGTTTCAGAAAGATTTTTACATTGTTCAAAATGAAGAAGATTTGAATGGAATTTACGATTTTAAAGGGACTTCCATAGTTCGAGAAAATTATGTTTTTTTCAATATTGATAACAATAAAATATTTTGTACTGATAAAACTAAAAACCTAATCATTGATGTTATTGATTCTAAGAAAAATAGCTTCTTGCCAGATAACATTGTTTTTAAAAAACATCAAAAAAGTTATATAGCAGGAGAATTATTTAATCAGATATTTATTGTAAACAATAAGTTTGGATTGATGAAATCTGATGCTACCATTCTTATTCCAGCATTTTATGATGATTTAACAAATTTCTATAATTCCTCAGTTTTTATTGCTAAATTGAATGATAAATATGGCATTGTAAATTATCAAAATAAAATAGTTCGCGAAATTAAATACGATAAAATTGAATTAAAAAAAGAGCATGCTGTATTGAAATTAAAAGGTAACAAAGAAGAATTTTATGAATACGGCAGCCCAAATTAGTACTAGTATATAACTCAAATAAATTCTAAAAATGAAAAATAAAATTCTACTACTATTTTTATTATGCTGCTCCTTTCCAACCCTAGCTCAAGAAGAAGGTGAAGGAGAGATCGTTAAGATTGGTGAAAAGCTCCAAATTTCTCCATCACAATTGATGGAAAACCAACTAAATTATCCGATTTAAAAGGAAAAGTTGTTTTAATTAATTTCTTTGCTACTTGGTGTGGACCTTGCATGACAGAACTTCCTGTTTTACAAAAAACGGTCTTTGATATATATAAAGAAAACAACAATTTTAGTTTGATGATTTTAGGAAGAGGACACAACGAAGCTGAAATTGAAAAATTTGTAAAATCAAAAAAATACACGATGCCATTTTATCCCGATTTTGATAAATCGATATACAATTTATATGCCTCAAAATTTATTCCTAGAAATTATATTATAGACAAAAACGGAATAGTTGTCTATGCTTCCAGAGGTTATAATCCGGAAGAATTTGAAGCAATGACAAATTTTCTTGATAAACTTATGAAAGAATAACGCATAAAAAAACCAAGCTCATCACTTGGTTTTTTTTTATGTTTTAATATTCAAAAGTACCATATTGAGATTGAATGGTTAGTTTTTTAAAATCGCTTGCTTCTACCCTACCAACAATTTGTGCCTCAACGCCAAATGATTTTGAAATTTCAATAATATCATTTGCTATTTCATTTGGAACATAGAGTTCCATACGATGACCACAATTGAAAACTTGGTACATCTCTTTCCAATCGGTTTTAGATTGCTCTTGAATCAATTGAAACAAAGGTGGCACTGGAAATAAATTATCTTTAATTACATGAACATTGTCAACGAAATGCAATACTTTAGTTTGAGCACCACCAGAACAATGTACCATTCCGTGAATTTCATTTGAAGTATATTTATCTAAAATTGCTTTAATAATTGGCGCATAAGTTCGCGTTGGAGAAAGTACTAATTTTCCAGCATCGATTGGTGAATCTTTTACTTCATCGGTTAATTTTATGTTACCAGAATAAACCAAATCTTTTGGAACAGAACTGTCAAAACTTTCTGGAAATTTTTCTGCCAAATAGTTAGCAAAAACATCATGACGCGCCGAAGTTAATCCGTTGCTTCCCATTCCGCCATTGTAACTTTTTTCATAATTGGATTGCCCAAAACTTGCCATTCCAACAATTACATCACCAGGTTTTATATTGGAATTATCAATGACTTTGCTTCGTTTCATTCGAGCCGTAACTGTTGAATCAACGATTATTGTTCTTACCAAATCGCCAACATCAGCCGTTTCACCGCCAGTTGAATGTATGGTTACTCCAAAGGTTTTTAGTTCTTGAATTAATTCTTCCGTTCCGTTGATAATTGCTGAAATTACCTCAGCTGGAATTAAATTTTTATTTCTTCCTATAGTTGATGAAAGTAAAATATTGTCGGTTGCTCCTACACAAAGTAAATCGTCAATGTTCATGATTAAAGCATCTTGAGCAATGCCTTTCCAAACTGAAATATCGCCAGTTTCTTTCCAATACATATAAGCCAAAGAAGATTTTGTTCCGGCACCATCGGCGTGCATTATCAAACAATAGTCTTCGTCGTTGGTTAAATAATCGGGTACGATTTTGCAAAATGCTTTTGGAAATAATCCTTTATCAATATTCTTGATGGCATCATGTACATCTTCTTTAGAGGCAGAAACTCCGCGCATGGCGTAGCGTTGGCTATTATCAGAACTCATTGTGTAGTGTGTTGCGTTGTTGGGCAAAGATAATCCAAAGATTGTAGAAAGCCGATTTCAGAAGATTATTTTTATATTTAATTTTCAACAATTAAAATTTCAACTCTACGATTATCATCTTCCTCTTGAGGATTTTTTTCTGGAATTGGATGTACAGGTTTTGAAACACCATAACCTTTAAAAGTCATTCGATTTCTATCTATCTTATTACGTAAAAGATAATTGTAAACAGCTTTGGCTCTTGCTCCAGAAATTACATCTTCTTGTTGAGGCAATTTACAGCAAATATGTCCTTGAATTTCAATTTTAAGTTTCGGATTATCATTCATCACACAAAGTAATTCGTATAAAATTGGTTCCGATTTTGGCACAACCTTTGCAGAATTATTAAAGAAATAAATATTATCTAATTTCAATAAATCGCCTTTTTTAGCCGTTTTGACTTTATCTTTAAAAAGTTCTTTTGGTACCTCCTTTTTTTCAACTTTTACTTCATATAAAATAGTAACGCGTCTGTTCTCTGATTGATTTTTTGATTGTTCAAAATCTTCACCAAAACCACGAATTTCTATTTCTTTTACTACTTCAATATCACTTGCTTTAAGAAAATCATAAACAGTTGTAACTCGTTTCATTGCCAAACTATCATTGTAAGAATTGGAACCTTTTGAATCACAAAAACCATATAATTTTGTAACTCTATAACTCTTACCTTCTGCAATCCATGAATTGATTTTTTTAACAGATTCGTCATTCAAATCATACTTGTCAAAATCAAAATACACGTTGAGTTTCTCTTGAGCGTTAGCAAAAAAGACAAAAAAGAATACTATAATGTAAAATTTTCTCATTGGATTACTTCTCTAAAATCATAATTTCAACTCTTCTATTCTGAGCCGCTTCAAATTCACTTTTTTCAGGAATTGTATACTTTGGTTTAGACACTCCAAAACCTTTTACACTTATCCTTCTATCATTAATGCCTTCATAAACCAAAATTCGTTTTACTTGTTTAGCTCGGTCTAAAGAAAGATTTTTTACGTCTTTATCTACACAACAAATATGTCCTTGAATTTCGATTTTTATTTTTGGATACTTATCTAATATTCTAACTAAATCTGTTATAGAACGTTTAGAATTTGGCATTATTGCAAAAGTATTAACATAAAAATTAATGTCATTCAATCGAATTAAAGTACCTTTTTTAGAAAGTTCAATCTTGTCTTCTAAAGTCGCGCCTTCAGGAAAATTCATGGTTTCTTCCTCTATTGGAATAATTTCCTCTTCGACCACAACTTTGGGCTTAATTCCTAATATTTCGTTTTCACGAGCTAAGTCTTTTTCGAGAATATAATGAATTATAGCTTTTCTGTTTTCAGCTTTATTTGGAGAAGTTGCTCCTTTTTCGCCAAGAGAAATACTTTTAAAATCTTCTCTAATTTTTATCTTTCCATTGACTTTAGAATAAATAGAGTTGACACGTTTTTGAGAAAGCGTATCATTAAATCCTGACGAACCAACCTCATCCGTAGAACCTGTAATTGATAAAATTTTTGATGTTTTATTTTCTAGTATCCATTTATCTAGTTTTGCTTGTTCGGATTTATTCAGTTCAAATTTGTTGTTGTCAAAATAAACCACAAATTGCTCTTGAGCTTTAGCCAAAAACAAAACTGCAAAAAACAAAACTGTAAAAAATAATTTCTTCATTTTCATATATGAAAATTTGATTTGTTAGAGGTCATATATGGTATCGCCTTTTTATTTATTGATGTTTGCAAGCAAACGAGTTGTTTATGGCGATTTCATATAACGAATTTACGTAAAATTAATTTTATGAATGCAAAAGTTATTCCACAAAAAAAACCTACTTAAAATTTAAGCAGGTTTCTATATAATCTATTCTATAAAAAGAATTATCTAGTAAACAATAACTCTCTGTATTTAGTCAACGTCCAAACTTCGTCATCAACTAAAAGTTCTAATTTATCGCAGTGTTCTCTGATAACTTCGAAATATGGTTTTACTTTATCGCAATACATTTCGGCCATTTTTTGAGCATCAGTTAAAGCATTTGATTTTTTACGAGCTTCAGTCATCGCTTCAACATTTGAGTTAATTCCTTCAATGTGAGCAGAAATTTCTTTGATTAAAGAGATTTGCTCTTTTGCAATTTTCTCAAAATCTTTTCCGAAGATTTCTTTCAATCCACGAACGTTTTCAATCAACGTATTTTGGTAACGAATAGCAGTTGGAATAACATGATTTCTTGCAATATCTCCCAAAACTCTTCCTTCAATTTGGATTTTTTTAGTGTATTCTTCCAATTCGATTTCGTAACGAGCTTCTACTTCAACGTGGTTCATTACGTTTAAGTCTTTGAATAAATCTAATGCTTTTTGAGATACTTTAGCTTTCAAAGCAGTTGGAGTTGTTTTATGATTACTCAAGCCACGTTTTTTAGCTTCTTTTTCCCAAGCATCACTATAACCATCACCTTCAAAAAGGATATTTTTAGTTTCTTTGATGTATTCTCTCAATACATTGAAAATTGCTTCGTCTTTCTTTAAATCTTTAGTTTCAATTAAAGCATCTACTTCTTTTTTGAACTCTTTCAATTGTTTTGCAACGATAGAATTTAAAGTTGTCATTGCATTAGCACAGTTTGCAGAAGAACCAACGGCTCTAAATTCAAATTTATTTCCTGTAAAAGCGAATGGCGATGTTCTATTTCTGTCCGTATTATCCAACATTACGTCTGGAATTTTACCTACAACATTTAGTTTTAAATCGGTTTTTTCTTCTGGAGATAATTTTCCTTTTGAAACACCTTCTAATTCAGCTAAAACTTTTGTCAATTGTTCTCCAATGAAAACAGAGATAATTGCAGGTGGCGCTTCATTTGCACCTAATCTATGGTCATTACTTGCAGTTGCAATAGCTGCACGAAGTAACTCTTCATATTCATTTACCGCTTTGATTGTATTGATAAAAAACGATAAGAATTGTAAATTACTCATTGGCGTTTTACTTGGTGAAAGTAAATTCACTCCAGTATCCGTAGCTAACGACCAGTTATTATGTTTTCCTGAACCATTTACACCTTTGAAAGGTTTTTCGTGGAAAAGAACCATAAAGTCATGACGCTCACCCACTTTAGACATTACATCCATTAATAAGGAGTTATGGTCAACTGCTAAATTTGTTTCTTCAAAAATTGGAGCTAACTCAAATTGATTTGGAGCAACCTCATTATGACGCGTTTTAACTGGAATTCCTAACAACATACATTCTTCTTCCAATTCTCTCATATAATTTAAAGCACGAGAAGGAATAGAACCAAAATAATGATCGTCTAATTGTTGTCCTTTTGCAGAAGTATGTCCAAGTAATGTTCTTCCGGTCATTACTAAATCAGGACGAGAATTTGCTAAAGAGCTATCTACCAAGAAATATTCTTGTTCCCAACCTAAAGTTGCTGTTACTTTCTTAACATTTTTGTCAAAATATTTACATACATCAGTTGCAGCTTCATCAACAGCGTTTAATGCGCGTAAAAGTGGTGTTTTATAATCTAAAGCTTCACCTGTGTAAGAAATGAAAACCGTTGGTATACATAAAGTTGTACCGAAAATAAATGCTGGAGAAGTTGGATCCCAAGCTGTATATCCGCGCGCTTCGAAAGTGTTTCTAATTCCACCATTTGGGAAAGAAGAAGCATCTGGCTCTTGTTGTACTAATTGACCTCCACCAAATTTTTCAACTGGATCTGAACCATCATAAGAAGTTTCGAAGAAAGCATCATGTTTTTCAGCAGTTGTTCCAGTTAATGGTTGAAACCAGTGTGTATAATGAGTTACGCCTTTTGACAAAGCCCATTCTTTCATGCCCATTGCAATATAATCGGCTAATTTTCTGTCAATTTTAGTTCCGTGTTGGACAGCATCTTTTACACCTTTGTAAGCATCTGAAGTCAAAAATTGCTTCATTGCTTTGTCATTAAAAACATTTGAACCAAAAAGAGCTGATTTTCTTCCAGCTTCTTCAAATTTTACTGGCTTTCTAGCCGATGCATCTTTTAATGCTTGAAAACGTAAAGTTGACATAAAATTGATTTTTAAAAGTTATACCCTTATATTTTGATGCAAATATAATAATATTTTGATTCAAAAATAATTATACCCTATTTTTTTAGGGGTAAAATTAATAAATTCTAATTTTTTAAATTCCAAACACCAATCTTACTATATTTAATTTTGGAATTTGGAATTTGGAATTTGGAATTTGAAATTTTATAATGTTATCTTTGTAAAAAACAATTATATGTTAGTTTGGACCATATTTATCGCTTCAATTTTATTTTTCTTAGCATTAGATTTAGGTGTTTTCAATAAAACGCCTCATATCATTTCTTCTAAAGAAGCTGGGAAATGGACTGGTATTTTTGTAACTATCTCTTTTCTTTTTTCAGGAGTGGTTTATTGGATTTACCAAAATGGTTATATTGACAATCCGACAAAACTTACACCCAATTTAGCTGTAATGAAGTACATTACAGGATATTTAATCGAACTTTCTTTAAGCGTTGATAATATATTTGTTATTGCAGTAATCTTTGCATCTTTTAAAATTCCGCAAAAATATCAGCACCGCGTTTTGTTTTGGGGAATTCTTGGCGCCATCATTTTTAGAGGTTTAATGATTTATTTTGGTGTTTTACTTATTAATAAATTCAGTTGGATGACTTATGTTTTTGGCGCTTTCTTAATTTTTACTGCAGCCAAAATGTTATTCAAAGGTGAAGATGACGAATTCAATCCGAAGAAATCGTTTATTTTTAGAAACATGCGAAAAATAATTCCTGTAACAATGCACATGGAAGGTCAGAAATTTTTCATCAAGAAAAGAAACATCACTTTTGCAACACCATTATTTGTAGCTCTTATCGTAATTGAATTAATGGATGTATTATTTGCCATGGATAGCGTACCTGCTATTTTAGCCATTACTTCCGATCCGTTTTTAGTATTTAGTTCTAATATTTTTGCCATCCTTGGATTGCGTTCTATGTATTTTTTCTTAGCTAATATGTTAGAGAAATTCAGCTATTTAGAATACAGTTTGATAGCAATTTTGACTTTTGTTGGAATTAAAATGTTGATTATTCACCATTACAAATTTCCAGAATGGGTTTCTTTAGGATTTATTGCATTGGCTTTACTTGGAGGGATTTTGGTTTCATTATCAAAAGCTAAAAACGAAGAAAAAGAAGCATAAAAAAGAGGTTGTAATTGCTTACAACCTCTATCCAAACAAACAAACTATAGACTAACCAAATCTATTTTATTTTAATACTTTAACTTTAGAGTCATCGATGTTGTATGCTTTAATAACAGCATTATAATCAGATAAATCTATTTTGCTAGGAGCCATTTTATTTGACAAATAACCTGGTATAACAACTATTCTAAATGTCTCATTATTAATATAAGTTGGAGTCAATGTTAAATCATAGGTTCCTCCAGCATAAATAGTGAAATCTTCTCTACTAAAATCAAAATCATAATCCAATTCACCTTGATCTAAATAAAGTGTTCTAGGTATTTGTTGCCAAATTGGTGTTGCAGAATTTATAGTTCCAGATAATCTATATATAAGAATAACATCTGAAGCAAAAATTTGAGGATTCAATGTTTGATAGATTGAATAATTATTCCCACCATCGAAGCCAAAATTTACATTTCTTAATTCAAATACTTCACTAATTGTATCTTGGTCATTAATGTCTTGTACAATTACCTCTTCTCTAGTACAACCTTGTAATCCTAACATCCCGACTAGGATTAAAACTAACGTAATTTTTTTACTCATAATATTCTTATTGTTTATTAAGTATTCGTGAATCTTCGTTTTCATGATTTCTATATTTATTAAGATTAATGATTCTTTAATATTTAATTATAAGTATTCAATTGTTGTGCCAAAATTTATATTTAACAAAAAATTGTACTTTTGAAAGATAAAATTATAAAAAAGTTTCAATAGCAGATTGACACTAAAAAAAACAGAACATTTATGAAACCCGAATTCAAACTCTATATGGTTATGTTAGGTTGTAGACCCAAAGGCAGATTCACAGAACAACATGATATCTTTTTCGGTATTGGAACTTCATTAAAAGAGTTAATTCCAAATATGAAAGCATTTTGGCCTGAAGCAAAAGGTAGAATTCACATTGATGCATGGCGAGAAGTTACAATTGTTGATGAGTATCAAATTACTATTTCACAAAAAGCATCCTCTGAAACCTCTGTAGACAATCTATTTTTTATAAATCTTGGCGGATATAAAGAAAATGAGTTTGAAGAATACCACTATAAAGTTCTTGCAGTAGGAAAAAACTTAGCAGAAGCATCAAAAAAAGCTAAAGCAACAACATTTTATAAACACTGCACTTTTAAAGGTGCAACGTCGCATATTGACGATAAATTTGGGATAGATATTGATGATGCTTTTAATGTGAAAGAAATTTTAGCTCCTGTTTTCAAAGACAATTTTGATATCAGTATCACAAAAAAAGAAGAAATTCTAAAAGAAGATGTATTGCATATAGGATATTTAAAAATTGATAAAATACAATAACGATGGGAAGAAATAACGAGAAGAATATTAAAGCTCATAATGACAAACTCCATAAGGCCCAAGATAAAGAAAAGGCTAAAAAAACGGCTCGTGAAGAAAAATTAAAAGCCATGACCAGAAAATTTAATGAGTCAAATAAATAGTTTTTGTTTCTATTATGTCTAAACTACCTCACATCACAAATAGTATTTTTAGTGTAATGTCTAAATTGGCACAAGATTACAATGCTATAAATTTATCACAAGGTTTCCCAAATTTCCCTGTAGACAATCGATTGAAACAATGTGCAGCCAAATGGGCAAAAGAGGAAATTCACCAATATTTACCCATGGCTGGATTTCCACCATTAATAGAAAAAATTGCACTTCTTACTCAAAAATCATACAATAGAAAAGTAAATTCTTTAACTGAAATTTTAATTACAGCTGGAGCTACCGAAGGAATTTTTGCAACCATTCAAGCCTTGGTTCATCCTACCGATGAAGTAGTAATTTTAGACCCAAGTTATGATTGTTATGAAACTCCTATTCTACTTTGCAACGCAATAGGAAAACGCATTAATTTAAACGACGATTTTACTCCAAATTGGGAAATTATAGGCAATACTGTTTCTGCAAAAACGAGAATGATTATCATAAACAATCCACATAATCCAACTGGGAAAATTTGGAGCGAGGAAGACTTTACAAAGTTGGACGAGCTACTTAAATTATATCCTAACTTACTCGTTTTATCTGATGAAGTTTATGAATACATTACTTTTGAAAACAAACATATTTCCATAAATCACAAACCAAACTTGAGAGAACGAAGCATTATTGTTTCCTCATTTGGAAAATCATTTCACATTACTGGTTGGAAAATAGGATATCTAATCGCTCCTGAAAATCTTATGATCGAAATAAAAAAAGTTCATCAATTTTTAGTTTTTAGCGTTAATAGTCTGGCCCAATATGCTCTAAATGATTACATCGATATGGTAAAAGTTGAAGAACTAGGCGCATTTTATAAGAGCAAAAGAGATTTCTTTAGAAACTTAATGCAAGAAACAAGATTTGAATTACTACCTTGTGAAGGTTCGTATTTTCAAATTGCCTCGTACCAATCTATTTCAGATAAAAATGACATAGCGTTTACTGAAATTTTAGTTAAAAATTATGGCGTTGCAGCTATCCCAATTTCACCTTTTTATGCTGATGGAAAACAAACAAGTTGTATTCGATTGTGCTTTGCAAAAGAAGAAGCAACTATACTTGAAGCTACCAACCGATTGTTAAAATTATAATACTATGCACGCATAATAAATAATTTTTTATTACATTTGAACAACTAAATAAAATAATATGGATTTTTCAGCAAAAATGCTTCGTGATGATGCACTAAAAGGTAAAACAATTGTAGTTACAGGTGGCGGAAGCGGATTAGGCAAAGCCATGACAAAATATTTTCTTGAATTGGGTGCCAATGTTGCTATTTCATCAAGAGATTTAGAAAAACTTAAAACAACTGCTTCTCAACTAGAACAAGAAACTGGTGGAAAATGTTTGCCTATTCAATGTGATGTTCGTCATTATGATCAAGTCGAGGCAATGCTATCTGAAGTTTTAAAAACTTTTGGCAAAGTAGATGTGCTATTAAACAATGCTGCCGGAAACTTTATTTCTCCAACAGAAAGATTATCTGCCAATGCTTTTGATACTATTATTGATATCGTCTTGAAAGGTTCTAAGAACTGCACTTTAGCTTTTGGAAAACATTGGATTGAAACTAAACAAACCAACTGTAATGTTTTAAACATAGTTACAACTTATGCTTGGACAGGTTCTGGATATGTGGTACCTAGCGCCACTGCCAAAGCTGGAGTTTTAGCGATGACTAGAAGTTTGGCTGTAGAATGGGCTAAATACGGAATTCGAATGAATGCAATTGCTCCTGGACCATTTCCAACAAAAGGCGCATGGGATCGATTATTGCCAGGAGATTTAGCAGAAAAATTTGATATGGCTAAAAAAGTGCCTTTAAAAAGAGTTGGTGACCATCAAGAGCTGGCCAATTTAGCAGCTTATTTAGTTTCTGATTTTTCTGCCTACATAAACGGAGAAGTTGTGACAATTGATGGTGGTGAATGGTTACAAGGTGCAGGTCAATTCAATTTATTAGAAAAAATTCCGCAAGAAATGTGGGACATGCTTGAAGCTATGATTAAAAACAAAGGCAGTAAGTAAGGTTGGAGGTTATAGGTTATAGGTTGGAGGATTATATAATTTTAAAGTCGGTTAAAGATCTTTTGCTGGCTTTTTTTGTTAATTGATTGCTTTACTTAATTCAAAATCACTGAAATCTGAAAGACTACAATCTGAAAAGTAAATTTTAGAAGATTGTTAACAAATAACACTTTTATAAACCATAAAAAATTGTATTTTTACCACTCAAAATTTGTAACAAATAAATGGGTAAGATCATTGCAATTGCTAACCAGAAAGGTGGTGTAGGAAAAACGACAACTTCGGTTAATTTAGCCGCATCACTGGGAGTTCTAGAAAAAAAAGTATTATTAATAGATGCCGATCCGCAAGCTAATGCAAGTTCAGGATTGGGTATTGATGTTGATTTAGTTGAAATTGGTACCTACCAAATATTAGAACATAGCAACATTCCAGAGGAAGCTATTATTAAATCTACGTCACCAAATGTAGATATCATTCCAGCGCATATAGACCTTGTTGCTATCGAAATAGAGTTGGTTGACAAAGAAAATAGAGAATACATGCTTAAACAAGCATTAGAAAAAATTAAAGAGCAATATGATTATATTCTGATTGATTGTGCTCCTTCTTTGGGATTGTTAACACTTAATGCTTTAACAGCTGCGGATTCTGTTGTAATTCCGATTCAATGCGAATATTTTGCTTTAGAAGGTTTGGGCAAATTATTAAATACAATTAAGAGTGTTCAAAAAATTCACAATCCAAATCTAGATATAGAAGGCTTGTTACTAACCATGTATGACTCTCGTTTACGTCTATCAAATCAAGTAGTTGAAGAGGTTCAAAAACATTTTAATGATATGGTTTTTAAAACTATTATTCAAAGAAATGTAAAACTAAGTGAGGCGCCGAGTTTTGGTGAAAGTATTATTGCTTTTGATGCAACAAGTAAAGGAGCAACAAACTACCTTAGTTTAGCAGAAGAAATTATTAAAAAAAACAATAACTAATTTATGGCGAAGGCAATAAAAAAACAAGCTTTGGGAAGAGGGTTGTCTGCTTTGTTAAAAGATCCTGATAACGATATAAAATCTATTGATGATAAAAATGCCGACAAAGTTGTAGGTAATATCCTTGAAGTAGATATCGATTCCATAGAAATAAATCCGTTTCAACCTCGTACAAATTTTAATGAAGAAGCATTAAAAGAATTAGCTTCATCGATTAAAGAGCTTGGCGTAATTCAGCCGATTACCGTTAGAAAATTAGATTTCAACAAGTATCAATTGATATCAGGAGAGCGTCGTTTGCGCGCTTCCAAATTAGTTGGCATGCAAACGATTCCTGCGTATATTAGAATCGCTAATGATAACGAATCGCTAGTTATGGCATTGGTTGAAAACATTCAACGTCATGACCTAGATCCAATTGAAATAGCCTTATCCTATCAGCGTTTGATTGACGAAATTCAGCTTACTCAGGAACAAATGAGTGAAAGAGTTGGAAAAAAACGTTCCACAATTACTAATTACCTTCGACTTTTAAAATTAGATCCAATTATTCAAACTGGTATCCGTGATGGATTTATTTCCATGGGGCACGGAAGAGCTATTATTGGTATTGAGGATTTGGATATTCAATCTGATATTTATCAAAAAATTGTAAGTCAAAATTTATCCGTGAGAGATACCGAAGCTCTGGTAAAAAAACATCAGGATGGACTAAAACCAAACTCTTTAAAATCTCAAAAAAACAATTCATTTACCATTGCAGAAGGTCAAAAAAAAGCATTCACAAACTTTTTTGGTGCAAAAGTTGATATTAAGGTTGATGCAAAAGGAAAAGGAAAAATTGCGATTCCGTTTCACTCTGAAGAAGATTTTATTAGAATTATAAAACTAATTAACGGTTAGTGGTAAAATCAATTTACATAATGTTGTTCTTTTTTGTTTTGGGAAGTCATGTAGTTCTTTCTCAAAACAAACTAACTATAACCGAAGTTGAAACCTTACAAGACACGTTAAAAAAACCTAAAGTCAAAATAAATCCACTAGCGCCGTCAAAAGCAGCTTTTTATTCAGCAATTTTTCCAGGTTTAGGTCAAATTTATAATAAAAAATATTGGAAACTCCCTCTTGTTTACGGCGCCATTGGAACAGGTGTTTACGCCTATGTTTGGAACAATAAACAATATAACGACTATCGTGATGCTTACAAAAGTAGATTAACAGGCGCTAAAAATGATAAATTTGAATTTTTAGACGATGCTCGTTTAATACAAGGTCAAAAATTCTACCAAAAAAACCGAGATTTGGCATCTCTGATTACTGTTGGATTATATATTCTTAATATTGTCGACGCCAATGTAGATGCTCATTTGCTGCAGTTTAATGTAAGTGATGATTTATCTTTTAAGCCTGATTTGCATCAAAATCAAATAGATAACAGACAAAACATTGGTTTAACCTTTTGTTTCAAATTTTGATTTAATTTAACAACTATTCTTGTAACACTTTCAGTAGTTTCAATACCAATTAATATGAAAATAGCACTTCTTGGATATGGAAAAATGGGTAAAGTAATTGAACGAATTGCTTTAGAAAGAGGTCACGAAGTTGTTTTGAAAAAATCAAGTTCTACTACCTTTGAAGGTTTGAAAAATGCTGATGTTGCTATAGATTTCAGCATTCCTGATTGTGCTTTAGAAAATATTTCTGAATGTTTAAACAATGGAATTCCTGTAATTTCAGGAACAACAGGTTGGTTAGAAAATTATAATAAAATGGTCTCACTTTGTAATGAAAAACAAGGCGCTTTTATTTATGGTTCGAATTTCAGCTTAGGAGTAAATTTATTTTTTGAATTAAATGATTATTTGGCAAAAATGATGTGCAAATTTAATCAATATAATGTTTCGATGGAAGAAATTCATCATATCCAAAAATTAGATAAACCAAGTGGAACAGCAATTTCATTAGCTAATGGAATTATAAGTAATACCGATTCTAAGAATAACTGGTCTATCGAAAATCCAAAATCTGAAGAGGTTTTTATCGATGTAAAAAGAATAGAAAATGTTCCCGGAACACATTCTATTTTTTATAAATCTGAAGTGGATACCATTGAAATAAAGCATACTGCAAACAATCGCGATGGATTTGCCTTAGGATCAATAATTGCTGCAGAATGGTTAATCGGAAAAAAAGGTGTTTTTACAATGAAAAACGTTTTAAATTTAGAATAGAGAAACTAGAATAGAAGATTAAATGAAATAAGGTCTTTGACTCTTAAACTTTTAAACTCACAAACTTTTAAAAAAATAAAAAATGACAACATATCAATGGTTTGTTTTTTTCCTAATTGTTCAACTAATCCACGGATTGGGCACATGGAAATTATATGAAAAAGCAGGAAGAAAATCGTGGGAAGCATTTATTCCTGTTTACAATGCTATTACTTTAATGAAAATTATAAATCGTCCTACATGGTGGACCTTTTTAATGTTCATTCCCGTAATCAACTTAATGATGTTTCCTATTGTTTGGGTTGAAACACTAAGAAGCTTCGGAAAAAACAGCACTTTAGATACTTTTTTAGGAGTTGCAACCTTAGGTTTTTATACCTACTACATCAATTATAAGCAAGAAATTAACTATATTAAAGATAGAAATTTAAAACCTACTAACGCAACATCAGACACCGTTAGTTCGCTTTTATTTGCTATAATTGTGGCAACCTTTGTACATACTTATTTCATTCAACCCTTTGTAATTCCTTCATCTTCTTTAGAAAAATCCTTGTTAATTGGAGATTTTCTTTTCGTAAGTAAGCAAAATTATGGAGCACGAACACCTATGACAACAGTTGCTGCACCTATGGTTCATGATACAATTCCATTTTTAAAGGTGAAATCATATACTACTTTTCCGCAATTACCTTATTTTAGATTTCCGGGATTTGAAAAAATTAAAAATAACGATATTGTAGTTTTCAATTGGCCACGTGATACTTTATTTCACATGTATCTTCCCTCTGATAAGAGATATGATAAACCAATTGACAAAAAAACAAATTATGTAAAACGTTGCGTCGGAATTCCTGGAGATAGTTTACAAATTAAGGATGGAATTGTATTTATAAACGGTAAAGAACTTCAATTATCTGATAGAGCAAAACCTCAATATTCGTATAAAGTGACTTTAGATTTAAATGCATCAACTGATTTTGAAAAAGTATTTAAAAGCTTAGATATTACAGATGGATACGGTTTTGAAACTGAAAAAAGAGATACATTAATTATCCGGGCATTAACTTTTGAAGCGGCCGAAAAACTTAAATCAGTTTCTGGAGTAACCTCTATTAAGAGGTATATCAAAAGAGGACGTGAAAATGGAATTTTTCCATGCAAACATCATGATGGTGCAGATGAAACTAAATTTGCTTGGAGTGGCGATAATTATGGCCCAATTTATATTCCTGAAGCTGGAAAAACAGTTGTTTTAAACTTAAATACGTTACCGTTTTACAAAATTATTATTTCTGAATACGAAGGAAATAAATTGAAAGTAGTTGGAAATGATATTTACATAAATGATAAAAAAGTAAACTCTTATACTTTTAAACAAAACTATTATTGGATGATGGGAGACAACCGCCATAATTCCTTAGATGCAAGATATTTCGGTTACACTCCAGACGACCACATTGTTGGAAAACCAATTTTTATATGGATGAGTTGGGACTCAACCGCTAGTGGTTTGAATAAAATTCGTTGGGAACGTGTTTTCACAACTGTAAATGGCGACGGTAAACCAGAATCTTACTTTAAATACTTCCTCATTTTCCTTGCGTTATATTTTGTAGGCGAATATTTTTGGAAAAAAAGAAAAGCAAAGACAGAATAAAAAATGTTTCGAGTTTCGGGTTTCGAGTTTAAAGTTCTTTACCCAAAACTCGTAACTCGTAACTCGTAACTCGATGAACATACTCATACATCCATCCTATTTTCCATCGATATCACAATTTGTTGCTATTGCTAAAGCTGCACAAGTTACTTTTGAAATGGATGATAATTATCAGAAACAAACCAATAGAAACCGTATGCAGATTTACAGTCCGAATGGTCTTCAATTGTTGAATATTCCAATAAAGCATACTAAAGATGCCCATCAAAAAACAAAAGATGTACAAATAGAAACCACTTTTGATTGGCAAAAACAACACTTTAAATCGCTTGAAGCAGCTTATAGAACGTCTCCTTTCTTTGAATATTTTGAAGACGACTTGGCTCCTATTTTTCAAAAAAAACATACCTTCTTAATGGATTTGAATTTTGAAACTATGGAATTTGTCTCTAAATGCTTGAAACTTGATTTTTCTTATGATGAAACTACAGAATATTTTCACGAAGTTGCCGATAAAACCGACTATCGTTTTTTAGTTAACGGAAAAAAAGACACAAATATATTTGATTCTTATACACAGGTTTTTGGTAATAAACATGGATTTATAAATAATTTAAGCATTTTAGATTTGCTTTTCAACGAAGGAAGGTATGCTTTGGATTACCTGAAAAGCCAGGAATTAGTATAGTAACTAATCTATTTTCAGTCTAGCAACGATTGGATAATGATCTGAATTTTTAAATTGTGAATAATTTTGAAAGTTTTTCACTTTAATAGATTTATCTGCAAAAATATAGTCTATTCTTGCAGGATAATATTTGAAGTTATAGGTTTCTCCAAATCCTTTTCCAGCTTCTTCAAAACAATCATTTAAATCGCCTTTTATACTTCTATAAACGTACGAAAACGCACTATTGTTCATGTCGCCACAAATAATCATTGGATAATGACACTCTTTTTTATGCCTCATTAAAATTTCTGCTTGTATTTGTTGTTTGGTAAAAGCTTCTCCAATTCTTTTAAAAACTGCTTCTGACTTTTTCTGATTAATGGTTTCGACATTACTTTCTAATTCTGTTACGTCTGGCGATATTTTAATAGACTGCAAATGCATGTTGTAAACTCGTATGGTATCATTTCCTTTACGAACGTCTGCATAAACAATCAAATTATTCGATTCTGGAAACTCAATATTTCCTTTATCTATAATCGGAAACTTAGAAAATATAGCTTGACCTGTTCTAATTTTTTTTCCTTGCATAAAAATAAATTTATGCTTGTAAATCCTCAAATCAACATTTGCCGTTTCAGAATATTCTTGAATACAAAGCACATCAGGATTTTGATCGTTTATAAAACTTTTAATTTCATCTTTAACCGATTCGCGTTCAATCCATTGAAACAAATTAAACAATCGAACATTGTAACTCATCACTACAATATCACTTTCTTCTTTTGGAAGATCATGCGATGAAAATTTATAAAACTTATTTACAAAGGTAATTCCTAAAATTAGAACAATTCCCGAAAGCACCATTTGGCGTTTCATTTGCAACATCCAATAAACGAAAAACAAAGCATTAACAATCAGGAACAAAGGCAAAACCAAAGTCAAAACCGATAAAAAAAGAAATAATTTTGGTGCAAGAAAAGGTAAAACATAAGCAAGAAAAGTCAATACAGTCAACACTATATTGAAAAAATACATTACTTTATTAAACCATGAGAGTTTCTTCATATTTGTTTTGCCACAAAGGCACTAAAACACAATGTTAATTTCTATATTTATACAACTGTTTTCTGCGAACTGAACACGAATTACTGAATACTATTTACCTGCTTTAAACAAAAATTCTTTTTCTTCAGCAGTCAAACTATCATAACCAGATTGACTAATTTTGTCTAAAATTTCATCAATTTGTTGTTGCGTTTTGTCTTTAACAACAATCTTACTTTGCGAAGAAGTTGTTGCTTTTTTTGAATTTACATGCACTTTTTTGAATGGTGTTGCTTTCTTCGGTTGAAACAAATTAACAAAAAAATTAATAATGTTGGTTACTATATTACTTAAATCAGTTCCGCTTTGTAATAATCTTATGTATAAAAATCCGATAAGCGCTCCAGCGAGATGGGCAATATGTCCGCCTGTATTATCCATCGGAAGTTGAATTAGATCGAGAACTATCAATACTAATGCTATTTGCCAAAGTTTTACGTTACCAAATAGAAAAAGTCTAACTTCCATATAAGGCTGGTAGGTAACTGTTGCTAATAACACAGCCATTATAGCGCCAGAAGCTCCAACCATTGAAGCGTTTACACCAGCTAAAGCAGGCAAAAACATATAACCTATCATATATAACAGTCCCGAAAAAACTGCCGACAATAAATACAAACCAAGCAGTTGCTTTTGTGTGAAATAGGTTAAAAATAAATTTCCGAAAAAATTTAATAGTAACAAATTGAATAAGATATGAAAAAAACCAGAATGAAAAAAAGCATAAGTTAACAAACTCCATGGCTTTACTAAAAGTAAACTCCAATCGGTTGATAATGATACAAAATTCATGTAATCAATATTAACTTTAAATAATTGCAATATTGAAAACACAATAGCAGGAACAGCAAATAGAACAATGTTTATAAAAATGAGACGAATTATAACTCCTCCCATTTTATACTGCAACTTTAAATCGTTTATAATTGTACTCATTTAGTTCCAACGTTTATGATTAAATTGATTTTTTTTCCAATACCACATCATTATAAAACCTGTCAATGCACCACCAATGT
Organism: Flavobacterium sp.; assembly: GCA_044361155.1. Classification (GTDB taxonomy): domain Bacteria; phylum Bacteroidota; class Bacteroidia; order Flavobacteriales; family Flavobacteriaceae; genus Flavobacterium. Next base: position 15,492 of record JBIKJF010000015.1, on the reverse strand, counting down.
GGGCAAAATGTGCAATTCCGGTACTTCCTGCTCCAAAAATTGAACTTCCTTTAAATCCAAGAAATAAATCAATGGCTAAAATACCAGGAACAAAATACTTTGCTTTTATTGGAATTGGAATAAACATTAATGACAATTCGGCATTTGGAACCATAAAAGCAAAAGCTACTAATAATCCATATATTGCTCCTGAAGCACCAACTGCAGGAGTTCTAGAAATTAAATTTGCTTGTTCAATAACATTATATTGTTCTTGTGTACAATTTACTCTTTCAAGTATTGCTTGAAAATTACTGACTATCATTTTCCCATTTTCATCAAAAACATTTCTTAAATCTGAATTCAATAAAACTTTTAAATCTGAATCTGAAAAGTTCAATTCTGAAACTGAACTCATCAAAGATTGAATTTGTAAAAAATTTACTAAAGTATGCAATAACGCCGCTCCCAATCCGCATGAAATATAGAAAAATAAGAATTTTTTTCCACCCCAAAAATGCTCTAAGGCACTTCCAAAGGAATACAATGCAAACATATTAAAGAAAATATGAGAAATTCCTCCATGCATAAACATGTGAGTTATTGGTTGCCAAAACTTAAACATTGGACTCTCAAAATAATACAATGCAAAGAAGCTATCTGCAATAGGAACAAATTGAGAACCTATAAAAAAGATAATATTAATTATTAAAAGTTGTTTTACAACAGGTGTGATATTCATCATAGGGCAAATCGTTTATCAATGTCTTCCACACGCATCGTGATGAAAGTAGGTTTTTGAAAAGGTGAAACATTGGGCTCTTTACATGCAAAAAGATTATTTACCAAATTCTCTTGTTCTTTTTCAGTTAAATAGGTTCCGGTTTTTACCGCCAAACTTTTAGCCATAGATTTTGCAATAGTATCATTTTGACTAAAACTACTATCAGGAATTCCGTCCTGTAAATCGGAAAGTAATTGCTCTAAAACCATAGAAATTTCACTTTCTGTTGTATTTATAGGAATACCTGAAATATGAAGGGAATCTGTGTCAAAAGCGTCAAAAACAAATCCAGTATTTTCTAAAGAAGGTTGCAATTCGGCTATCAATTTCATTTCATTGTTTGAAAAATACATCTGCAAAGGAAACAACAACTGCTGACTTGACGCTTGATGAACCGTCATATTCGTTAGAAATTGTTCATACAAAATACGTTGATGCGCACGACCTTGATCCATAATAACCATTCCAGACTTTATTGGACTTACAATGTATTTTTTATGAATTTGATACGTCCTATTTATCGTTTGTTCTTCTTCTTTTTCGTCAAATAATGAGGCAGTCACTTCTTCACTTTCAAATGAAAAAGTTTCCACTTCTGAAGTATCATTTTTCAATCCAACATACAGACTTTCCCAATTAGAACCAGCAACTTCCTGTTTTTTATAAGAATTAGAACCTACTGAAAATTGTTTGCTTGGCTTTTGCTTCGCTAGTTCGCTATAGCTCGAGTCGTCTGCAAATGGATTAAAGGTACTATCCACCTGAACTGTTGGATATTCTGCAGTTTTATTTTGATATTGATAAGGAGTATCTAAATTTGGATCTCTGTCAAAATCTAATACAGGTGCCACATTAAATTGTCCTAAACTATGCTTGATTGTGGAACGCAAAATCGCATACAAAGCATGTTCGTCATCAAACTTAATTTCTGTCTTTGTTGGATGAATATTAATATCAATCGTATTTGGCGGAACATTTAAGTAAATAAAATACGTAGGTTGCGAACCATTAGGCAATAAACCTTCGTAAGCAGCCATCACAGCATGATGCAAATAGCCACTTTTTATAAATCTATCATTTACAAAAAAGAATTGTTCTCCACGATTTTTCTTAGCGAATTCAGGTTTTCCAACAAATCCTTCAATGGTTACAATTTCAGTTTCTTCTTGAATTGGAACCAATTTTTCATTGGTTTTACCAGAAAAAACATTCACAATTCGTTGACGATAATTAGAATTTGGAAGATTAAACATCTCGCTTCCATTATGATACATCGTAAAATAAATGTATGGATGTGCTAAGGCTACACGTTGAAATTCATCAACAATATGACGAAATTCAACTGTTTCCGATTTAAGAAAATTACGACGTGCCGGAATATTAAAAAACAAATTCTTCACGGCAAACGAAGTTCCTTTTGGCAAAACTGATGGATCTTGCGAAACAAATTTGCTTCCTTCAATAATTATATGAGTTCCAAGTTCGTCTTGCTCTTGTTTGGTTTTCATTTCCACATGAGCAATAGCAGCAATAGATGCTAAAGCTTCTCCACGAAAACCTTTGGTATGTAAAGAAAATAAATCTTCAGCTTGACGAATTTTGGAAGTGGCATGACGTTCAAAACACAATCTCGAATCGGTAACACTCATTCCTTTTCCGTTATCAATAACTTGAACTAACGATTTTCCGGCATCTTTTATAATTAATTTTATATCCGTTGCTCCAGCATCAACAGCATTTTCTAGTAATTCTTTTACTACAGAAGCAGGACGTTGCACCACTTCACCAGCGGCGATTTGGTTGGCAACATGATCGGGAAGTAATTGAATTATGCTAGACATTTATTTGTATATGGTTTGGAGATTATTTTTTATGGTTAAAAACCAAAGTTAGCAAATTTAATGAAAATCTATTGTTTATTATAGTTAACAACTTACTAAAAAAGAAAAAACCTACTAAAAAATTAGTAGGTTACATTTTTATAGATACTATTTTTAAAATTAACCACAATCTACTCTTTTTAGAATTTAAAGAGAATGTTAAATAAAGATTTTGAAATGAATACGCAACCTTAAAATTGAAACGTATTTAAACCTATTTTAAACGGTTTTTTTCCTAACTCAGCTAATTTTAATGCAGTAATTGCTGCTTCAACACCTTTATTACCATGAATTCCGCCACTCCTATCAATAGATTGTTGCATGTTATTATCGGTTAATAAACAAAAAATTATAGGAATATTATTTTTTAAATTAGCATTTAGTTTTGCAATTCCATAAGTAACACCTTGGCACACATATTCAAAATGCTGGGTTTCGCCTTTTATAACGCAACCAATAACTATTATTCCAGATAACGCATTAATTTTACTTAATACTTTAGCACCATAAATAAGCTCAAAACTTCCAGGAACATCCATTCTATAGATATTACTTTTATCAACACCACAGTCTAATAATGTTTCTAAACAACCATTATATAAACCTTCGGTTATAATATCATTCCATTCTGAAACAACAATCCCAAACCGAAAATCTTTCGCATTTGGGATAGTGTTTTTATCGTAATTTGATAAATTTTTATTAGCTGTTGCCATTTTTATAGTTTTCAGTCGAAGTCGAAGTAAGCAGTTACTGAAAACTGAAAACTGTGACTGTTAACTTTTTACTGAGCCATTCCAATTAAAGCATCAATTTGTTGTGCTTCTGGTGTAGTCTCATATTTTTCTTTGATTTGAGTAAAATACTTCAAAGCATCCGATTTTTTACCTAAAGCCAAAGCTGTTTGTCCTGCTTTATATAAATATCTTGGCGTTGTAAACTCATTTACATTTTGTTCTGAAGCTTTCACGTAAAAATCTAAAGCTTTTTGTGTGTCATTCTTTTGAGCGTAAGCATCACCAATAGCTCCAGTTGCAATAGCACCTAAGAAAGCATCTTTAGTTGAAAATTTCTCAAGATATTTGATTGCATCATCATACTTTTTAAGATTTAAAGAAGCAATACCTGCATAATAGTTAGCTATATTTCCAGAATCAGTACCAGAATATTGGTCAGCGATACCAGGAGCTCCTTGTTTTCCTTCAGAACCTTTAAGAACTAAAGTATATAATGAATCTTGTTTTTTAACATCAGTAGCATCAGTGGCTAATTGAAAATTCTGTTGAGCAACAAATAAATCTTCAGTAGCATCAACTTGTTTTGGCTCAGCAACAAACTTTTGATAAAGTAAATAACCAATAGTTACAAGAGCAACAGCTCCTAAAAATCCTAAAATATATTTTTGGTTTTTAGCAACAAAATCTTCTGTTTTCGAAGCTGTTTCATCTAATGCGTCAAATGCTTTTGCTGTTGCACTATTCTTAACATCTACATTTGGAGTATCTTCAATAAAATTAGCGTCTACTTTTTCTTCTTTTTCTTTTGGTGTTTTGTAACCTCTCTTATTATAAGTTGCCATTTAAATTTAATTTAGTGTGCGCAAAAATAAAATTTTTATTCAAACCGACATAAAAAAAATCATTTAAATTTTAAATTATTTTTTTTATCAAAGGTTCTTTCTACCTTAGGCAAAATAAATTAAAAAGAAAAAATTTGAAAGTCATTTTGTCGATAATTTTCAATAATTTGCACCCACTTAAAAAAAATACTTATCAAGTCGCTGATTATAGTGTTTTCAAGCCGTTACAAATGTTTTTAAAAAAAATTTCTTTATTCAATTATAAAAATTTTTCGGAAGCTTCTTTCGAATTTGATTCCAAAATCAATTGTTTTGTTGGAAAAAATGGTATTGGAAAGACCAATGTGCTTGATGCAATTTATCATTTGGCTTATGGAAAAAGCTATTTTAATCCGTTAGCGGTTCAAAATATTAAACATAATGAAGAGTTTTTTGTAATTGATGGCGAATTTGAAAAAGCACAACGAAATGAGCAAATTGTAAGTAGTTTCAAAAAAGGTCAGAAGAAAATCCTTAAAAGAAACGGAAAACCTTACGAGAAATTTTCAGACCATATTGGATTTATTCCGCTTGTGATTATTTCACCAGCAGACAATGACTTGATTATTGAAGGAAGTGAAACCAGAAGAAAATTTATTGACAGTGTTATTTCGCAATTGGATTCCTCCTATTTGCAAGAATTGATTCAATATCAAAAAATTATTAGTCAAAGAAATGCATTGCTGAAATATTTCGCACTAAATCATGTATTTGAAACCGATACTTTATCAATTTATAACGAACAGTTGAATGATTTAGGTCAGAAAATTTTTGAAAAAAGAAAACAATTCATTGATGACTTTTTACCGATTTTTAATAAACATCATCAAGCTATTTCTGGTTCAGAAGAAAAAGTGCAATTGGTTTATGAAAGTCATTTATTTATAGGAACTACATTACATTTATTGGAGCAAAATTTGGCAAAAGACAGAGCATTGCAATATACTTCTGTTGGAATTCACAAAGATGATTTAGCTTTTCAAATTGATGGTTTTCCAATTAAAAAATTTGGTTCTCAAGGGCAACAAAAATCGTTTTTAATTGCTCTTAAACTTGCTCAATTTGAATTTGTAAAAAAACAAAGTGGCGAAAAACCTATTCTATTATTTGATGATATTTTTGATAAATTGGATGAAACGCGTGTGAGTAAAATTGTAGCAATGGTTAACCAAGAAGAGTTTGGACAACTATTCATCTCTGACACACATCCAGAACGTACCGAAACCATTGTAAAAACTACGCATCAGAGTTATAAAATATTTAGTTTGTAACATTTGTTATATTGTTCTATTTTTACTTCTTTAATTTTGCTTCAAAAAAACATTATGAGAAAAATTCTATCAATACTATCGTTATCCATCCTATTTATTAGTTGTCAAGGACAAACAAGTAAATCTGTTGAAACTGCAGAATCAAATCAACCTATCAAAACTCTTGCAGGAATCGATTATGAAACAAAATTATTAGGAACAAAAAATCCTCAATTATTAGATGTTAGAACTCCTGAAGAATTTTCAGTTGAACATCTTGAAAATGCCTCAAACGTTAATTGGAACGGATTTGATTTTGCTGCAAAAGTTGAAAAATTAGACAAATCAAAACCTGTATTTGTGTATTGTAAAGTTGGCGGAAGAAGCAGTCAAGCAGCCAATAAATTATCTGAACTTGGATTCAAAGAAATCTACAATTTAGATGGTGGAATTATGAAATGGCAAGGAAAGAAAACTTCAAATACAGCTGCAACTCCAAAAGGATTATCGGTATCAGAATTTGAAAAATTAATCAATTCCGACAAAAAAGTAATCATTAATTTTTCGGCTAAATGGTGTGCGCCTTGCAAAAAAATGGCACCTTATTTAACCAAAATGCAAGAAGAATTAAAAGGTAAAATCGTCTTAATTAGATTAGATGCCGATGAAAACAAAACTTTATTGGAAACTATGAAACTTGATGAATTACCAGTAATTTTGATTTATGAAAATGGTAAAGAAACTTGGAGACATCTAGGCTTTTTATCTGAAGAAGATTTAAGAAAACAGTTGTAAAATATTTAGAAGATGGAAGTTGGAAGTTGGAAGAAATTCTCTTAACTTTTAAACTCATAAACTTAAAAACTTATAAACTTAAAAATGATAACAAAAGAAGCGCTTCAATTTCTAGCCGATTTAATTGCAAACAATAATACTGAATGGATGCATGAGAACAAAAAAAGATATGAAAGTTATAAGAAAGACTATCATAACTTCATTGCGTCTATTCTCAATGAAATGAAGCCATTAGACAAATCGCTTGAGCCTTTGGAAGTTAAAAATTGTACGTTTCGTATCAATCGTGATATTCGTTTTTCTAAAGATAAATCGCCTTATAAAACCAATATGGGTGTTTGGATGTCTCAAAATAAAAATAGCAAAAATGCTCCTGGTTATTACATTCATTTTGAAAAAGGAAATTGCTTTATCGCAGGTGGCGTTTGGTGTCCAGAACCTAGTGAGTTAAAATTAATTCGTAAGGAAATAGAATTTTTTCATGATGATTTAGAAGCTATTGTTGCTAATAAAACGTTTAAAAATGAGTTTAAAGAACTGACAAGAGATGAAAGTAATACTTTGAAAAAAGCACCAAAAGATTTTGATCCAAATCATCCAGCGATTGAATTTTTAAAATTGAAAAGTTTTACCGCTTCACATAAAATCGATGAAAAACTATTTACTGATAAGGATTTCAGTAAAATCATAGCTCAAAAACTAATCGCACTAAAACCGATGAATGACTTTTTGAGAAGAGCTTTAGAAACAACGGATTAAAATTCCAAAAAAGAAATACCAAATTCCAATTTTCTCTTTGCGAACTTTGCGAAAAACTTTGCGAACTTTGCGGTAAAATTTCAAACAAATGCAAATCCACAATAATTTCTCCTTAAAAAAATACAACACTTTTGGTATCGAAGCCAAAGCCAAACAATTTGTAGCGGTTCATAATATTGATGAATTAAAGTCTATTCTAGAAAATCACGCTTCAGATAAGAAATTCACTCTTGGTGGCGGAAGCAATATGTTATTGACACAAGATATTGATGCATTAGTAATCCATGTTGATTTGAAAGGAAAAAAAATTATCAAAGAAGACGACGATTTCGTTTGGGTTGAAAGTCAAGCAGGCGAAAATTGGCACGAATTTGTACTTTGGACCATCAATCAAAATTTTGGTGGATTAGAAAATATGTCGTTGATTCCTGGTAATGTTGGTACAACTCCAGTTCAAAATATTGGTGCTTACGGAACCGAAATTAAAGACACTTTTGTTTCGTGTGAAGCCATGAATATTCTATCACAAAAAATGAAATCCTTCACAAAAGAAGATTGCAATTTTGGCTATAGAGAAAGTGTTTTCAAACAAGAAGCAAAAGATAAATATGTGATTACTTCTGTGGTTTTCAAACTCACAAAACGCAATCACAAAATCAATACTTCGTATGGTGATATTACAAAAGAATTGGAAAAACAAAACGTTACAACTCCAACATTAAAAGACGTTTCCAATGCTGTGATAGCCATCCGTCAAAGTAAATTACCTGATCCAAAAGAGCTTGGAAATAGCGGAAGTTTCTTTAAAAACCCCATTATTTCAAAAGAATTATTTGAAAAAGTACAACAAAAATTTCCAGAAGTAAAATTCTTTGAAGTTTCACCAACTCAAGTTAAAGTTCCTGCAGGTTGGCTTATAGAACATTCAGGATTAAAAGGTTACCGAAAAGACGACGCAGGAGTTCATAAAAACCAAGCACTAGTTTTAGTAAATTACGGAAAAGCAACCGGACAAGATATTTTAAATTTATCAAAATACGTTCAAAAAACGGTTTTCGATAAATACGGAATTGAAATTGAAGCAGAAGTGAATGTGATATAATATCAAATTTTAGATTTTAGATATTAAATTTGAAAATCTGCTATTTAAAATCTAAAATTCAAAATTGAATTTCATACTTTTGCAATCGTTTTTAAATAAGACCATAAAGCCATTATGTTACTAATTTTACTTTGTTTATTCATTGCGGTTGTAGTTGTTCAATTCCTATATTATGTAGTGTTTTTTGGTAAATTTTCTTTTGCTAAACCACAAACATCTACACCAAAAAGAGTTCCGATTTCAGTAATTGTTTGTGCCAAAAACGAAGAAGAAAATGTAAAAAATTTCGTTCCCTTATTGGCTGAACAAAATTATCCAGATTACGAAATAGTACTTATTGACGATGCTTCAAGCGATGAAACCTTAGAAGTTTTCGAAGCTTTTGAAAAACAATATTCTAACGTTAAATTAGTAAAAGTAGAAAACAACGAAGCCTTTTGGGGAAACAAAAAATTTGCTTTAACACTTGGAATAAAAGCTGCAAAAAACGAATACCTACTTTTCACTGACGCCGATTGTTACCCAAAATCTAACGATTGGATTAAAGAAATGTCAGCCCAATTTACCCAACAAAAAACCATTGTTTTAGGTTATGGCGCTTACGAAAAAATTAAAAATTCGTTTCTTAATAAAATCATCCGTTTTGAAACCTTATTGACGGCAACACAATATTTTTCATGGGCAAAATTAGGAAAACCTTATATGGGCGTTGGTCGAAATATGGCCTACAAACGTGAAGAGTTTTTTAAAGTTCGCGGTTTTATGGATCACATGAAAATTCGTTCAGGAGATGATGATTTGTTCATTAATCAAGCCGCAAATGCAAAGAATACAACAGTTTGTTACGCACCAGAAAGTTTTACTTTTTCTAAGCCAAAAACTACTTTTAAAGATTGGTTTACACAAAAAAGAAGACACGTTGCAACAGCACAACATTATAAAGCATCTGACAGAACACAATTGGCAATTTTTTATGCTACCCAATTATTGTTTCTAATTTTACCAATAATCCTTTTAGCATTTCAATTTCAGTGGATTATTGTACTAAGTTTGATAGGTTTCCGTTATCTATTTGCATGGTTATCACTTGGATTTGCAGCCGGAAAACTAAAAGAAAAAGACGTAATGTATTGGTTTCCAATCATTGAGATAGTTTTAATATTCACGCAACTTAACGTTTTCATCACCAATACCTTTTCAAAACCCGTTCAGTGGAAATAAATCCGTACATAGAAAAAGCAAAAAAAGGCGATCAAGTTGCCTTCACTTACCTACTCGACCATTATTGGAACGAGGTCTATGGATTTATGCTAAAACGTACCGAAAATGAAACCGATGCCGAAGATATTACTATAGAAACATTCTCAAAAGCATTCGATAAATTAACAACTTACAACCCTGAATTTCAATTCAATACTTGGTTAATAGCCATTGCAAAAAACGTTCATATTGATTTACTTCGCAAAAAAAAATCAACACTTTTTGTAGAAATTACCGATGAAGAAGATCAACAAGCTTACAATATAGCTGACACATCTCCAACAGCTGAAGATGAATTGATTACAGAGCAAAATTTATCGCAACTCTTACAATTTATAAAAGAATTAAAACCTCATTATCAAGAAGTAATACAACTTCGTTACTTTCAAGAAATGAGTTACCAAGAAATTGCCGAACAACTTGAAGAACCTTTGAGTAACGTCAAAATCAAACTCCTTCGCGCCAAAAAACTCTTGGCAGAAATCATTCAAACAAAACGATAATTATTTCTGGAAACGAATGGCTTGGTTCCTTTTAGATTCCCTATTCTTGCTATCCGCACCGCATGGCGGTTTGCTCCAAACGAAGTTCACTGAACTCCAATGAAAATAAGCACTTTGTGAAGTAATCAGGGTTAGATTAGACAATGTATTGAATAGAACTCCAGATTAAAAAAAACTAAACAATAAATTCAATTTACAAACAATACAATATAATAAATAACATTTTCTTACAAAAAACATACAATATTGAAATAATCTTTACGTTATTAAAACAAGAAACAGATTAGAATAATTTTACAAAGTTTTTGAAATCTAAAATCTAATATCAGAAATCTAATATTTAAAGCTTATGTAACATCGATACTTAACAATTAAAACTATAATTTATGTCAAACTTAAGTATCTTTGAAAAAAAGTGGTTAGATCTTGTATTTGAGGGCAAAAACCAAGAGTATGGTGCATACAAATTACGTCAAGACAGTACCAAAACAACCATTATTGCATTCTTCTCAGGAATCCTATTTATTGGTTTAGTTTCAGGAATAGGTATGCTGTTTAGTTCCTTTGGAGCTAAAAAAGTTGAATGCCTTGTTCCTCCTATAATTGATACGGTAATTAAGGTAGAAAATTACACTGAACCTGTAACAAATGAAAAAAAAACAATTGAACCAATTTCAAAAACTTCAGCTCCAGTTGAAAAAGTTACAAATAATCAAAACTATGTTGTAGCAAAAACTGATATAGCAACTGCTGACATTCCAAAAAATGATGAATTGCCAAAGGATAATCAGCCTACAGGAAATGAAGGTGGAACAGGTACAAATTCACTTCCAACAAATTCTGGAGGTTCTAATCTTGGAACTATTGAAAAAAATGAAACTCCAAAAGGTCCAGTTGGCACAGCTGTTTTAGATGAACAACCAGATTTTCCTGGTGGTATTGACAAATTTAGACAACAAGTTGGCGCTAAATTTAATATAACAGAAATTGATGAAAAAATTATGATTACCGTTCTAGTTTCTTTTGTTATCGAAAAAGACGGAACTATGAGCGACATAAAAGTTTTAAGAAATCCTGGATTCGGACTCGATGCAGAAGCAATCAGAGTTTTAAAATCGATTAAAACTAAGTGGAAAGCTGGAAAAATAAATGGTGAAACAGTTAGAACGCAATATCATTTGCCCATAAAAGTGCAAACAAATTAATTAAATTAATACTACTGCTCTCGAGCCTGTCATAAATTTTGGCAGGTTTTTTTCATAAAACAAACGGTAAATTTTTCTTAATACTATAAAAATTCTGAAATCAAATTTCTCTAATCTAAAACTAACATTCGTATCTTTGCAAATCAAAAAAATGCAAAAATGGAAACGGCTACCGAAAATAATTTACCTGTTGGAAAACCGAAATGGCTAAAAGTTAAATTGCCTATTGGTCAGAAATATACTGAACTTCGTGGATTAGTTGATAAATATAAACTCAATACAATTTGTACCTCAGGAAGTTGTCCAAACATGGGTGAATGCTGGGGTGAAGGAACGGCTACTTTTATGATACTTGGTAATATTTGTACGCGTTCTTGCGGTTTTTGTGGCGTAAAAACTGGACGTCCAGAAAATGTAGATTGGGACGAACCAGAAAAAGTAGCGCGTTCTATAAAAATAATGAACATCAAACACGCTGTTATAACAAGTGTTGATAGAGATGACCTGAAAGATATGGGTTCCATCATTTGGTTAGAAACCGTTCAAGCCATCCGCAGAATGAATCCTAATACAACTTTAGAAACTTTAATTCCAGATTTTCAAGGAAATACTCGTAATATTGATAGAATCATTGAAGCCAATCCAGAAGTTGTTTCTCACAACATGGAAACGGTTCGCAGATTAACAAGAGAAGTTAGAATTCAAGCAAAATATGACAAAAGCTTAGAAGTTTTAAGATATTTAAAAGAAAAAGGTATCCGAAGAACTAAATCGGGAATCATGTTAGGTTTGGGTGAAACAGAAGCAGAAGTTATTGAAACTATGCAAGACATTCGCAACCAAAATGTTGATATCATTACTATTGGTCAATATTTACAACCAAGTAAAAAACACTTACCTGTAAAAGAGTTTATCACTCCAGAACAATTTGAAAAATACGAAAAACTAGGTAAAGAAATGGGCTTTCGTCATGTTGAAAGTGGAGCATTAGTTCGTTCATCATATCATGCAGAAAAACATATTCTTTAAACAAATACAGATTTGAAAACAAAAGTTGCAATTAATGGTTTTGGTAGAATAGGAAGAAATCTTTTTAGATTATTAATCAATCATCCCAATATTGAAGTTGTTGCCATAAATGATATTGCAGACAATAGAACCATGGCACATTTGATAAAGTATGATAGCATCCATGGTATTTTACCTTTTCAAGTTTCATATAATGATAATGCAATTATTGTTGGTGAAAAATCATACCCATTTTATCATGAAAAAGAGATTTCAAATTTAAATTGGAACGGGGTTGATATTGTAATTGAATCTACAGGAAAATATAAAACTTTTGACGAAATTAATGCTCACGTTATTTCTGGAGCAAAAAAAGTAATTCTTTCAGCACCATCAGAAGTTGCTGAAATTAAGACTGTGGTTCTCGGTATAAACGAAAACATTCTTGACGGAAGTGAGACTATAGTTTCCAATGCAAGTTGTACTACTAATAATGCTGCACCAATGATGAAAGTCATCCATGATTTGTGCGGAATTGAACAAGCTTACATAACAACCGTTCACTCTTACACAACTGACCAAAGCCTTCACGATCAACCACATAAAGACTTACGTCGTGCTCGTGGCGCTAGTCAATCAATAGTTCCGACAACAACAGGTGCAGCAAAAGCTTTAACAAAAATATTCCCAGAAATGGAAGGGAAAATTGGCGGTTGTGGTATTAGAGTTCCAGTTCCAGATGGTTCTTTAACTGATATAACTTTTAATGTAAAGCGAGCTGTATCAATTGATGAAATTAATGCAGCATTCCTTAAAGCTTCTCAAACAAATTTGAAAGGGATTCTAGATTATACTGAAGATCCTATTGTTTCTGTAGACATTCTAGGCAATCGAAATTCTTGTCTTTTTGATTCGCAACTAACCTCCGTAATTGATAAAATGGTAAAAGTTGTGGGTTGGTACGACAACGAAATTGGTTATTCATCGAGAATAATTGATTTAATTTTGTTAATTCAAAAATAAATTCTTTAATTTAGGCAAACTATATTACCTATTTTAAAGTATGAGGCAACTTTTACTATTATTTTTATTATTTCCTACCCTATTCTTTTCTCAAAAAAAAAATATTGAGAAAGTCGATAGTGTTTCCTATTACATTGATTTAGTTTCTTTTAATAAAAACTATAATAACTACAGAAGCTGCTTAGATTATTCACAAAAAGCATTGGATTTTGCAAATAAATCAAAAAATCAACAATCGATTGCAGACAGTTACTCTAATCTTGGTTCTGTATATTTAGACTTAAAAAAGTATAATGATGCCATTGATGTTTTTGTAAAAAGTGTTGCTATATATTCTACCTTAAGATTATCATCTCAACAAGCATTAACGCACTACAATCTTGGTGTTTGCTATTTAGAAAAAAATGATTTTGTAAAAGCCGAAAGTAGCTTTGAAACTGCAGATGTCATTTATAAAAAGTTAAATATTTCAAATGCGAATGAAATGCTTAACCTTCAAAAAGGAATTATTTTTAAAGAGAAAGGACGTATTGATTTAGCATTGCCTATACTAGAATCTATTATCACCAAAAGAGATACAAGTGATTCCTACAAAACTAAAGCAGAAGCACTATATCATATTGGAACAATTGAATTTACCAAAAAAAGATATAATCTTGCATCTAATTATTTGCATAGAGCTTTAAATAGCAATAAAAACGATTTAGAACAAAAATCTAAAATAATACTAGCATTAAGTGAAGTATATGAGAAATCTATGAACGTTGATAAAGCTCATTATTTGCTAAAGCAATATTTACAATTAAAAGACAGTATTACTTCATTAAACAATAAAAAAATTGGTGTTGAAGATTTTGCTTCCTTTAAAGAATCAGAAAAACTTAAACTAATTGAGCAAATTGATAAGGATAATAAAAGTCAACAGAAAGCCAATACATTTGCTAAACTTATAAGTATTTTAGCAACTGCATTAATTTCTATTTTGTCTCTTTTAAGTTTGTCACTATACAAAAACAATGTCTTAAGAACGCAATCTAATACTTTATTAAAAGAGAAAAACAAAGAACTTGAAATAGCTAAAGAAAATGCTGAAAAGGCAACTAAAGCACGTTCTGAATTTCTTTCTACTGTAAGTCATGAATTGCGAACTCCTTTAAATGCTATTAATGGCATAACTCATTTATTATTAGAAGAGAACCCAAAAGATAGCCAATTGAATTATCTTAATTCATTGAAATTCTCAGGAAATTATTTAATGGCTTTTATAAATGACATTTTAGAGATTAACAGAATTGAATCAGAAAGACTACCAATTGAACAAATTAATTGCGATTTAAAACTTCAATTATCTAATATTCAAAAATCTTTTAAAGAAATTGCTCAAGAAAACAATAATACGTTTATCTTAGAAATTGAAAATACTATTCCCGATAATTTAATTTGTGATCCTACAAAGCTGTCTCAAATTTTCATTAATCTAATTAGCAATTCATTAAAATTCACTAAAAATGGTTATGTAAAACTAATTGCTAAACTTGAAAAAGTTGAAGACAAAAAAATACAAATCCAATTTAAAGTTTCTGATAATGGAATTGGAATACCTGAAGATAAGCAAAATGAAATTTTTGAAAGCTTTTCTCAAGGTTCAATAGAAATTAATAGAAAATATGGTGGCACTGGACTTGGACTTGCCATTGTAAAACGACTAATCGAATTATTGGGAGGCACAATTCAAATTAATAGTAAAGTTGCATTGGGAACCACTTTTTCATTTTCACTTCCATTCGAAGTTGGTAATAATGAAATCGTAGAAATAAAAGAGCAAGCCATAGATAATGCCGCAATTGAAAACAAGAAAATTCTATTGGTAGAAGATAATAAAATCAATCAAATGATTACCAAAAAAATGATTGAAAACAAAGGTATGTTCTGTAAAATATTAGATAATGGTGAGGATAGTGTAACCTATTTGAAACAAAAAAATGATTATGATTTAGTTTTAATGGACGTTCACTTACCTGGAATAAATGGTACAATAGCAACACAACAAATTAGAGAATTCAATACTGAAATTCCAATTATTGCACTTACAGCAATTTCACTAAATGAAAATAGAGAAATGCTTCTTTCGTATGGAATGAATGATGTAATTACCAAACCATTTGATCCAGAGCAATTTTACAAAATAATAGCCGATAATTTGACTAGTCCTAAAAAATCGATACAGATTTATTAGACAAAAATAATTAATTAAACACTTGCAAGAACGTTCTTGCAAGTGTTTTTTGTTTTATAGGTTTTTATTTTCAATTTATTTTGTTGATGC
>JBIKJF010000014.1:0-74664 GCA_044361155.1 Flavobacterium sp. | reverse complement strand
TGAAAATTGGGCTAGATTGAAATGGTAAACCATCTAACGAATATTGATAATCAATTCCTATCGGATTTGTAACTGTAACTGAATTAGAATTGCAACTAGAAACAATTGAAACTGAAGGTGTAATTGGTGGAACTACTGCAATTGTCAGAGTAGTACTTACTGCACATTGACCAGCAGTTGGCGTAAAAGTATAAGTCGTTGTTAAAGTATTATTCGGTATCGGCACCCATGTCCCTGAAATTCCATTATTGGATATTGTTGGTAAAGCTACTATCGGTGCTCCAAAACAAGCAGGATTAACAGCAGTAAAAGAAGGAATAATAGGAGGAATTACAGTTATTGTTAATGTTGTAGTTGTAGCACATTGTCCAGCAACCGGCGTAAAAGTATAAGTAGTTGTTAATAAATTATTTAGGGCAGGTGACCATACTCCGGTAAATCCGTTGTTAGAAATGGTTGGCAAACTAGGTAGTGAATCTCCTAAACAAATTGGAGCAATATTTGTGAACGAAGGGATATCATTTGGAAGTACAATTATTTCTAAAGTTGTGGTTAAAGCACACTGTCCAGCATTTGGAGTAAAAGTGTAAGTAGTAGTAGTTGTGTTATTTAAAATTGGTGACCAAGTTCCAGTAATTCCATTTGTCGAATTTGTTGGTAACGATGCTAATGAGGCTCCTGTGCAAATTGGCGCAACAGTTGTAAAAGTTGGTATAATTGTTGGTGCCAGAACTATAACTGTTAAAGTGCTAGTAGTTGCACATTGTCCTATATTCGGCGTAAATGTATAGGTTGTTGTTGCAGTATTATTTAGCGCAGGCGTCCATGTACCAAGAACTCCGTTTGTAGAAGTTGTTGGTAGCGCTGTTAAATTAGCTCCTAAACATACTGGGGCTATAGCAGCAAATGTTGGCGTCGTATTTGGATTAACAGTAATTGTTAAGATAGCTGTGGTAGCACATTGACCAACATTCGGGGTAAAAGTATACGTAGTAGTAGTTGTGTTATTTAGCGCAGGCGCCCATGTACCTATAATTCCGTTCGTAGACGTTGTCGGAAGCGTTGCAAGATTTGTACCTGAGCATATTGGCGCTACCGAAGCAAATGCTGGTGATACTTGCGAATTTATAATAACATTTAATGTTTGCACCGTAGCGCAGGGATTTAAAGTACTATTTGGAGTAAATAAATAACTTCCACTTACTGCGTTATTAATTACCGCAGGACTCCATGTTCCTACAATACCATTAGGTGATGTTGTTGCTAAAACAGGCACAGCTCCTCCAGAACATATTGGAGCAATAGGAGTAAAATTAGGAGCAATAGCAGAAGTACAAGCTGTGTTACACGCAACAGACATAGGAGTAACGCACGTTGAAGTACCATTTGCAGAGATAGAAAAAATCACTGTCTGACCAGGAGAAAGACCTGTAACTACAAAATTAGATGGCGAAGTCCATGTACCGGTAATAGGTGTTCCATTATTTATAGTGTAACTATATGAAAAACTTGTTTGTCCTACATTGCTAAAATCAAAAAATAAAGAAGTTGGTGTCGAATTTGCAGTGTCACAAAATAAATTTAAAGATGGACCCGCTGGAGCTACAGTAACCACAATTCCTACTCTAGGACCCTCGCAACCATTAACTGTTTGACTTACATAATATGTTATAGAACCTATTGCATTTGTTGGAGTTGGTGGTGGTGTTGACGTAGCTGTTCCTCCGGTAGCATTTGTACTATACCAATTTAAAGTTCCTCCTGGTAAAGCTGTGGCATTCAATATTGATGGAGTCGCATTCAAACAGTAATTTACTGGCGAAGTTACCAATGGTGAAGGAACTGTTGGAATAGGATTAATTGTTAATGCAATAGGATTTGATATACATCCAGAAACTAAATCTCTTATGATAACGCTATATATTCCGGGGGCTAAGCCACTAAATATAGGACTAGATTGAAAAGTAGTTCCATTGATACTATATTCATAAATCGCTGTTTGATAAGTATATTGACCTATATTGGAATAATCTTGTGGGTCTATGGCAGTCCAATCTACTGGATTCCAAATTAGTGAGGGAAGAGCTGCCGTTGTTAATCTTCTATAAGTATAGCCTGGTAAATTGACTGGAGTAAATACAACACCATCGGTTCTTCCCCATAAATCAATTTCAACATCGGTACTAGACGTTAATCTAATGTTATCATTATTATTGACACCTGCACATGTTGCAACTACCAAATCAGGTGTTACGCCACCTTGGTTTGCAACACTTCCTACCGATATTACATAGACATCATTATTATTTAATACTCCGGACAACGGAAACTCGCATGAAGCAAATGAATTTCCATTATTGTAAATCTTTAATTTATAGTTGGCTAAATCTCTTGGTGCGCCTGTACCATTATAAATCTCAACATAAGTTAAAGCACCCACATCTTCATCAGTAACTTCTGAAATAAACAAATTTGTAGGTATAGGCAATGGTGATAAATTTAACGGACTAGTTACTTGAATGTTACCAGTCGGCACTGCGCAGGTAGGTTGTTGTGTTACTATACCTGTTGGAGTCGGACAAGATGAAATCACAACACAGGTTTGACTTGAAGATGTGAAACAAGTTCCTGGTGCACCGATTGGTGTAACTGTAATAAACACAGAATCATTCGCGCTTAAAGAATTTACAGTATAATTTGTAGCAGCAATTACAACTGTATTTGCAATACCGCCGTTAATGCTATAGGTAATTGTATAGCTAAGTGCACCCGAAACAGCTGGCCATGTAAATGAAACTGAACTAGAAGTACCAGCTCCGCAAGAAATCGAAGGTGATAAGGATGGACTGACCGTTACAATAACATTTGCTGATAAATTACAAGTTATAGGCGCACTAAATGAGATGCCGTCAACTGCAAAATCATTACCCCCCGATGTAATAACTCTGTTATACATACAAATATCTGCGATAGTGTTGGATCCAGAATTCCAGGTATAAGTACGTTGCACCCATCCGCAAGTAGTTGCAGGGGCTAGTGCGATACCTACCGAAACTCCATTTATTAAAACTTGTATATTAGCTGGATTAGGCGTGGCAACTGTTTGTACCCAATAACTAAACGTATAATTTTGACCTGATACAACAGGTACTTTTTGACACCAAAATGCGTCATTTCCAGAGTTTAACGTAGACCCGTCAATAACCATCATATTCCCTGTTCCAGTGGTTTGATCAGTACAAGATGAAAAACCAGGAAACCATACATTAGAATTAGTTACAATACCGTAGGTTCCTTGCGATCCAAATGGACTTGTAGTAACCAAATATTGATAATCTGTTGAGAAACCATTATTACCTAAAGAAAAGTTTCCATTAAAAATAAGATTTGTATTATTATTGGTCGATGAAGTTACTGTATAAGTAGTAGTTTGACTGGGACTTACTGTTGGTGATATATTACTTGGATTTGTTAATGTTGAATCAGGAGGAGACGCTGTCCAACTGTAACCTGTTGAGCTACCGCTTACAGAAAAATTAGCTGAAGCTCCACTGCAAATACTGGGATTACCACTTGTAGTTAAGCCATTAGGTTCAGACAATAAAACACCTGATTGACTTACCGTAACACCATTACTATCTGTAACAAATACAGAATATAATCCTGGAGTTAAATTAGTAAAAACACCGCTTGTGTTTGTTAAATTACTTGGACCTGATATACTAAATGAAGTATAAGGACTTACTCCTTCTAAACCATAAACAACTATAGAACCATTATTTGCACCAAAACAAGTGCTATTTACCACTGATGAAGTTATGGAAAGAGGTAGTGGAGGAGGTAAAACTGCAAAATCATCTACAGCAAAGTCATTTCCGACAGGGTTTGTATTATTATTCCATAATTCAATATTAACGCAAGTATTACTAGGAACAAAATTGTACACTACTTGCTGCCATCCAGCTGTTGGTAAGGGTGCTAGAGCAGATCCCGAAACCAAAGAAAAAGAGCTTACATTATTAAATTGAACTCCAATATCAGCGCGAGTTGACAAGCCAACAACAGTTGTAGAAACCGATCGAATCCAGTACCGAAAAGTATAGGTTGTGCCAACTGTTAAACCACAAACTCCTCCTCCAGTATTTCCTGCACGCCAAAACCTTTGTTGACCACCAGTTGTATTTCCATCAATTACCATCATATTCCCTGTTCCAGTGGTGTGATCACCAGTAGCTATAAAATTAGCAGTATTTAAAGGTTGCGGATTTGTAACAAAGGCATAATTACCCGGATTTGTTGTTCCAGTAAAGGGCGGCGATATAAGGTTATAACCTGCTCCATTGATACTGAAACCTACTCCGTTGCCACCACTTTGAAAAGTTCCATTCACAAGTAGATTTTGTGAATAACAATATAAAGACAAGATGGTAAACAAAACTGTTGTAAAATATCGATTGAGGGACATTGTTACTATCATAATACTAAAATTTTAACGGCACCAATTTACTACTATTTGATAAAATATCGTCAGAAAAAAAATTTAATTGTAATTTTATTTCTACAACATATAAATTAATTGTAGATGAAATTTTGTATCTTTATTTTTTATTTTAAATCAAATCGTTATGGCAGTATTAAAAGTTATTGAAGTGCTTTCAAGCTCAGAGAAAAGTTGGGAAGACGCAACTCAGAAAGCAGTAGATCAAGCTGCAAAATCATTAAAAAATATTCGCTCCGTATATATTCAGGAACAAAGTGCCTCTATAAAAGATAATAAAGTTACAGAATTTAGAGTAAATTTGAAATTGACATTTGAAATTGAATAGTGTAACATCAGTTTTTATCTATTAAATATCAAATAATTACACTTTTTTTGTATAATTGCAACACTAACATAAACAATTAAAATCATGGGATTAGGTGGATTTTTTAAGAACTTATTTGGTTCTGCTAAAGAGAAAGTAAGCGAAGTTGCTAATAGTACAGAAGATTTAGCTATGGAAGCTATTGCTAATGCGAAAGAGGTAGCGGCTCCTTTAATTGAAAAAGTAGAGAATTTTGCTGAACAAGCAAAAGAAAAAGTAAGCGAATGCGCACCACAAGCTTCAGAAGCCATCGATAATGCATTGGAAACAGTAAAGGAAAAAGCATCTGAGTGGGCTGACAAAGCAGAAACTTTTGCCGAAAATACTGTTGAAACAATTAAAGAGAAAGTAAATTCTTTCACTGAAGATGCTTCTGATGATTTAGCTACAAAAACTGACGATGCAAAAAATCGTGTGGAAGAAGACGCAGATTAGTAAGATATTTTTTATCTTTGGAAAGTTAAAATCACGCATGAAGCGTGATTTTTTTTTATATTATACCATGGAAAAAACATCTGAATTAAACATTATAGGTAATTATTCTAAACAATTTATGAAAATTATTTTAGACTATTCACCAAAATTAATATCAGCATTTATAATTCTTTTTGTTGGCATTTATGCTATAAAATTTATCAATGGATTAGTTAAAAAAATAATGATAAGGCGTGACCTTGACCCTACGCTATCTAAATTTTTGGCGGATATATTAAATTGGGTTTTAAAAATTTTACTCTTTGTAACTTTTATATCTAAACTAGGCATTGAAACATCATCATTTGTTGCCATTCTCGGTGCCGCTGGCTTGGCTGTTGGCTTGTCTTTGCAAGGTTCTCTGTCAAACTTTGCTGGCGGCATGTTGATTATTTTATTTAAACCTTTTAAAGTTGGTGATACAATAGAAGCACAAGGAGTTATTGGAACTGTAAAAGAAATTCAGATTTTTGTCACCAAATTAATCACGGCAAATAATCAAACGATATTTGTGCCTAATGGCGCACTATCGAATGGAGTTATAACAAATTATTCTGTTGATGGAATAAGAAGAGCAGACTTGGTATTTTCACTTTCTTATGAAACCAATATTAAAATGGCCAAAGATATCGTTACTAACGTATTGAATTCACATCCTAAAATACTAAAAAATCCGCAAGCAATAGTTGTGGTAAAAGACATGACTGATAATGCAATTCATTTGGCAATTCGTCCGTGGATGAAGAATGAAGATTTCGGTGAAGTTGCCTCTGATGTTTTAGAAGATATAAAATTTAAATTTGACGAGGCCAAAATTGAAATTAAGCCCTAAAAAATGAAAGTTCCACATAAATTAAAATTTACTTTACTATCATAAAATCTTTTAAATAGCAGGGCTCAAAGTAGGCAACATCCTCAAATTCAGAAATTAAAAATTTTCTATACGATAGGTCGCTCATAAATCTAGATGATGGATAAATAATATCATCTTTAAACACAAAATTTGAATTTGTTAAAACCAATTTTGCTTTTGCATTACTATCACCCACAAAATATATTTTTTGTGTATAATTCACAAAACTATGTTCACTAAGAACTTCTGATTTTACCTCGCGAATTATTTCTTTGTTAGCGTTAAAAATTGCACTATAAACTTCCATTCTTCTTGCGTCTATCATAGGAACGATTAATCCGTCATTTTCGACAACTTGTGCTGCCAATAGGGATAAAGTATCAATAGAAATTAACGGAATGCCTAATGCGTAGCATAAACCTTTTGCGGCAGATACTCCAATTCTTAGACCGGTATACGACCCTGGACCTTTGCTCACTGCAATAGCCTTTATATCTTGAAAAGTTATTGACACATTTTTAAGAAGTTCTTCGATAAAAACATGTAATTTTTCTGCATGAGAATAACCTTCAGTCGCAACCTCTTTACATATAACCGTTTCACCATTTTTTGCAATAGCAACCGAACAGTTTTTAGTTGCAGTTTCAATATTTAATACATACATGATTTATTTATCTTTATCTCCGTTTATAGTAGATGTTGAAGCTAATTTCACCTTATCCCCTGAATTTAAATTTTTAGAAACGGTAACATAAGGACCTGTAATAATGACGTCACCTTTATTTAATCCAGAGATGATCTCGATATTTGAATCGTCTTGAATTCCGGTTTTTACAATTTTTATTTTGGCTTTGTCACCAACTTTTACAAAAACACACTCGTATTTTTTATCACTTTTAGACTTAACCTTTTTTTCATTTTCATCCTCGACTAAGTAGCTTTTTACAGCAGTTGTATCCGACTTAATTACAACAGCGCTTATGGGCACTCCAACAACTTTCTCTTTTCTTTGAGTAATAATATCAACAGTTGCTGTCATTCCAGGTCTAAATGGTGAAAAAGTTGCAGGCTTGCCCTCAAGTAAATCCATATATGATTCTTTCAAAATTCTAACTTTTACTTTAAAGTTGGTTACCTGATCGGCCGTGGTTGCCGAACTTGCTGAATTAGAAATACTTGTAACGATACCTTTAAACTCTTTTTTTAGATAGGCATCAACTTCAACGTTTGCAGAGTCGCCTACATTTATTTTAACGATATCATTTTCGTTTACATCAACTTCAACTTCCATATTGTCAAGATTTGCAACTCTAAGAATTTCTGTTCCAGTCATTTGTTGCGTTCCCAAAACACGTTCGCCAAGCTCTACATTTAGCATAGAAATTGTGCCATCAGCTGGCGCATAAATGGTAGTTCTTCCTAAATTATCTTTCGCTTCCTTTACAGTTGCGTTGGCACTTTGAACATTATAATAAGACGACTCTTTGTTTGCTTTGGCTACTTCAAAAGATGCTATGGCTTTATCCCATTCTGATTTAGAAATAATTCCTTTTTCAAACAATGTTTTGTTTCTTTCATAATTAGCTTTTGCCTCTTTAAAGGAAGCATCTGCTTGGTTTAAACCCGATTTTGAAACAGACAAATTAGAAACTGTCCTATTGTAACCAGAAGTATATAAATCGGGGTTTATTCGAACCAAAAGCTGACCTTTTTTAACAGTTTGCCCTTCTTTTACTGGCAAAGCAATAATTTCACCCGATACTTCTGACGATATTTTTACTTCAATTTCTGGCTGAATTTTCCCCGTAGCAGAAACCGTTTCAATTATTGTAATTTCATTAGCTTTTAAGGTTTCAACTTCTGTGATTAACTCACTTTCACCCAAAAAACCGCTCTTTTTTAGCACAACTAGTAAGATTACTATTCCTAATAAAATTCCGATAAACCAATACACTCTTGACTTTGACATACTATTATTATTATAACTTAATTATTCTTTTTTTTGATAAACATTATTTCTGGCATAAATACTAATTGCAATAATTCCCAAAACTACTGGTACTTTAAATGAATCTAATTTACCAAAGCACATTACCAATAAACCAATTATTACTCCAGCTACAAGCGCTTTTAGACTTTCTGAAAAAACAGATTTCTTCATATTAATTTCTATTCGTGATCGGAATACCAAAATAAAACTCTACTATTTTTACTTTAAAAATGGAATCATATTTGGTTCGTAAAACTTCCGACTGCGCATTAGCATAAAGGGTTTGCGATTGATTAAAATCAAAACTATTCATCATTCCAACTGCAAATCGCTCTTTGGCATAATTAAAAGCTTCTTTTCTTGCTTCTAACGATGCAGCTGCTGCTTCATAAGAATTTATAGCACCTTTGGCATTGGTAATTGCCGTGTAAACATTTCGTTCTAAATCTTGCTCTGTTTGTTTTAAAATTGTTTTGTTTCGCTCAAGAGCTATTCTAGAACGCTCAACATTATTTTTCACGGTAAACCCATTGAATATTGGGATTTGTAAATTGAAACCAAAATTATGCCCTTTAAATTCACTAAACTGATCGAATATTGGTAAAGCCGATTGAACTAATAAATTTCCGGCCTCATCTCTAATAATTCTATCCGAATTACTTGCTCTGGTACTAAAACTATAAAAGCCATTAAGTGAAGGCTGATAAGCACCTTTGGCAATTTTTAAATCACTTTCGGCAATATCTAAATTAGATTTGGCAATTTTAAGCTCTATACGTTCCTGTTTTGCTTTATCTACAATAACTTGGGGTTTTTCTAACATTGTGGCGCTTGCTTTTACCTCATAATCATTGTCTGCAATATCAAAATTTTGAATATCATCTAACTGTAATAGCTGAGCTAAACTAAGTTTAGACAAAAATAAATTGTTCTCTGCATTAATAACATTTTGTTGGTCATTGGCAACGGTAGCTTTCATATCGAGCAAATCACCTCGTGGTATCACACCTGCTGCAACCAATTCTTCGCTCCTCTTTTGTTGTATTTCATCATTAGAAAGTTGCTCTTTTTGAACTTTTAAATTTTCTTTATTGAATAAAATTTGTAAAAAAGCGTTGGCTACATTCAGTGAAACATCATCTTTCATTTTAGAAAGTTGAAATTCGGAAGCTACTTTAGACAAATTTGCTCTTCTAAATCGGTTTTGATTTTGTAAACCATTATAAATTGCAACACCAGAATTTAATCCAACTTGAGTAAATTGAGTAGTTTGATTTTCTAGCAAACCTGTAGTAATGTTTTGGTTTAGTCCAATATTCCAAGAGTGTGTTGTGCTGGCATTTACATTAGGCAAAAAACTTGCAAGTGCATCCTTCTTCGCAACCGCAGCCACTTGAATGTCTAACTCGGATTGCTTAATTGAAATGTTATTTTTTAATGCATAATTTACACATTCTTCTAACGTCCATTTTTTAGTTTGTGAAAACGTAGAATTTCCTAATAGTATTGCAAACAGTAAAGCCAGTAAACAAGTGTTTTTCATTCTTTTTAAATTTCAGATTGTGAAATAAAGCTATGCAAATTTACGTTAATTAATTACAGTGGATTAAATTAACATATTCTTATTAGACTTAGATTTTGTTTTTTTGTTACATTCACAATCTAAAAATTTAATTAGAAACCTTTTTTAAAATGAATAAAATTCTATCTATAATTTTGCTAACGACACTTGCAGGTTGTTCAACTACCAATAAAATTGCGACATTAAAACCTGAACCTTCCAAAAATGTCCCTATGATTTTTAACACCTCTACATCTTTTGTAAGCATGCCGATGGAAATTAGTTTAAAAGAAATTGAAAATCAACTAAACAAATCTCTAAATGGATTGATTTATGAAAACAATAATCTTGAGGATGACAAAACGGAGATGAAAATTTGGAAAACGGGAACGATTAAATTAATCGAAAAAAACGGCAAAATACAGTCGGTTTTACCTTTAAAAATCTGGGCTCGTTTTAAGTACGGAACCCAATTTATGGGATTGAACGACACACGGGAACTCGATTTAAACGGAACCATTACCTTAGTGAGTGATGTAAAATTATCTAACTGGAAAATGAATACCAATTCAAAAATTGAAGACTTTGAGTGGACTGAAACTCCGACAATTCTAGTAGCTGGAAAAAAGGTCCCGATAACTTACATTATTAATCCAACTTTATCGCTGTTTAAATCTACACTATCTAAAAAGATTGATGATGCAATAGAAAAGTCTTGCGATTTTAAACCATACGTACTACAAGTATTAGAAAAAATAAGCACCCCATTTAAAACAAGCGAAGAATATGAAACTTGGTTTAAAATGATGCCTATTGAAGTTTATGTAACCGATGCTATTTTGCAAAAAAGCAATATTTCTATGAATTTAGGTTTGAAATGTACTATGCAAACAATGGTTGGACAAGAACCAAAAAACAACTTTAGTAAAGATGCAATAGCATTTAAACCTGTTTCTAAAGTTCCAGATAAAACCACTGCAACTGTTGCAGCCATTTCTACGTATGAAAGTGCATCACGAATTATTACAAAAAACTTCCAAGGGAAAGAGTTTATCTCTGGAACAAGAAAAATTGTAGTTCAAAAAGTTGATTTATGGTCTAAAGATGGAAAAATGATCATTGCCTTAGACATGACCGGAAGTATAAACGGAACAATTTACTTAAGCGGAATACCAAATTACAATGCCATTACAAAAGAAATTTATTTTGATGAAATGGATTATGTTTTAAATACTAAAGGAATCTTAATTAAAACTGCCAACTGGTTATTGCAGGGAATGATTCTGAAAAAAATACAAGAGAATTGTCGTTATTCTATCAAAGAGAATCTCGATGAGGGCAAGAAAAGTTTACTTCCTTACCTTTCGAACTACTCACCTATGAAAGGTGTTTTTGTTAACGGAAAGATGAACGATTTTGAATTTGAAAAAGTCGAACTAACTAACAGCGCAATAATAGCATTTATTACAACAACAGGTAAAATGAACGTAAAAATAGACGGAATGGAATAATATAAATGGATCGATCAAAAATACAAAACTAAACTTATGCTACTTTTTTAGTTCTAAAAACCCTGTAAACAAGAAGGCCAACAACAGCTACGAGAATATATGGAATTGCCATAAGATAAACAATACCATCATTTACTGCTTCTACTTGAGCGGTGTCACCTCCACTTTCTAATGCAGCACGACACATAGCACATTGTGCATTTGCGGAAATTCCTAAAAAGAAAAATAAAATTCCAAAAAAGACAACATAATATCTTTGGGATTCCCACCTCCAAATTCTAACTTTAGTTTGCATAGTAAGGTGCTATCATTAAATATACAATAACTCCTGTAATTGCAACATACAACCAAATTGGAAAAGTAATTTTCGATAATTTTTTATGTCTATCAAACTGTCCTGCTAAGGCTCTTACGTATGTAAAAAGCACCATCGGAATTATAATAATAGAAAGTAAAATATGCGAAATTAAGATAAAAAAATACACGCCTTTTATCCAGCCTTCGCCGCCAAACTTTGTTGAATCAGCCGTCATGTGATAGGCAACATACATTACTAGAAAAACAAAGGAACAAGCTATCGCCGTCGTCATTAGTTTTTCGTGAAGTTTTCTTTTTCCATTTTTTATGGCCACTACAGCTGCAATTAAAAGCACTGCGGTAATCCCGTTTATAGTAGCATATATTGGAGGTAAAAACGATAATGGCTCCACATTAATACCGAAATCTTTCAGTTTTATAGTAAATAAAATTGCAACAACTATCGGAATTAAAATTGATACTGCAATAATTGGTCTGTTGAACTTTTTTTCTATTGAATTTTCCATTGTTATTCTTCTAATAATAGTTTAATATCTTGTTTAATTGCGTTTATTCCTAGTTTTTCTAATCCGTCGTAATACATAATTGGGTTACCATGCTCATCTTTTCTGCATCTAATTACACCTTTCTTGTCAACCAAGGCAAAAAGTCCTGAATGTTCAAAACCTCCTGCCACCTTTTCGTTTTTTCCGGCATAAATATTAAAACCTTTGTTAGATAAATTTATGATATAAGCTTTATCTCCTGTTAAGAAATGCCAATTGGCAGAAGTCACTCCGAGTTGTTTGGCATGCGCTTTTAAAACTTCCGGAGTATCGTTCTCTGGATTAATAGTAATTGAAGCAATTCCGAAATTTGGATTTCCAAAAAAATCATTTTGGATCGTAATCATATTCTTATTCATGATGGGGCAAATAGTCGGACACGTAGAAAAGAAAAATTCTAAAACATATACTTTACCTTCGTAATCTTTATTTGTAATTTTCTTGTTATCTTGATTAACTAATTCAAATTTTGGCGCAGGCCCCATTTCGACTAAGTCATTTCCAAAAAATTTATTGATATTGAACATTACATAAATTCCAAAAACAAGGATTACAAATGAAATTCCGATGTATGATTTATTCTTCATAGTGTTTAATTTTATAAACCGTATTTTTTTCTATCTGCATTATTTTTTTTCAATGCCAATCGATATTCTGCTAAAACAATTCGGACATCATCAGTCATTTCGTTATGCAATTGTGAAACTTGAGAAGTATTATATCCTTCTTTGTATTCTTCTTTATTTCTATCGTTTAAACCTTTTCTACCTCTTACATTTCGTTCTTTATCGATAATAAAAACATTGGGCGTTCCTTTGTTCACATTGATACTTTCCTGAAGCTTCAAATTTTTATAAAAAGTGTCGATTTCGTTTGGTGTTGCGAATACAAAATGAAAATTATGCATTTCAGAAACTGTTTTCAATTTAGTCATCACCTCATTGGCCTGAGATTCTGAACCAATTGGCGCAATCATCACCATTTGAAAATCCTTAAATTCACTGTAACGTTTATAAATTTTTTGACTCAAGTTAAAATAATTTCCTCTCTTTCCGTAAACATCCTCTCCAGAAAAACCCAAAATCGTGATTTTTCCAGTGAGTTGCACTTTGCTGTTGTGATAGGACTTCCAGTTTCCAAATTCGGAAACATTATTAGTAATGATTGGCAATTTATTGAAACTGTTTACACCCGAGGCAAAAAACAAATAGGCTACTATGGGTAGAATAAAGAGAACGATAAGAACTATATTCTTTTTCATTAGATTGAGGTAGATTTAGTTTTACAAAAATAAAAAAAGGTACGCAAAGCGTACCCCTTTTTTTAAATTAATATAATGTTAAAAATTCCATTTTATTGTTGAATTTTTAAAAACACCATAAATATAATTTGCTTCTACTAAAAGTATAAAAACTAAATAAATTACTAAGAATATTACTGTCCAAACAACAGATCTTCTCAAAGCTGCAGTCTCGCCTTCCATATGCATAAAGGCCCAAACGATGTAATATGCTTTATATAATGTTAAAATTATGAAAATCCAATTTAACAAATTGGTTCCCAAAAAATTGGTCATGTGAAGTGACTCGGGTTTTAAGATACCTAAAATTACTTCAACTATTGTTACCGCAGAAAGTAGAAAAAATACATTCCAAATTCTTTTTGTATTAGAAACGTGTTCGTGTGCCATAATATATATTTTCTAAAATATTAAACTAAATAGAAGAATGTGAATACAAAAACCCAAACTAAATCGACAAAGTGCCAATAAAGACCCACTTTTTCTACCATTTCATAAGATTTTCTTTTTTCATAAGTTCCAAGAAGAACATTTAAAAAGATAATAATATTTATAATTACTCCAGAGAATACGTGAAAACCGTGAAAGCCCGTAATAAAGAAGAAGAAATCTGCAAACAACTTGCTACCGTATTCATTTCTTTGAAGATTTGCGCCCTCAACAACTAAAGCGGCATCAGCAAGCATCTTTTCAGATTGTTCCCTTGTAAGAACTGTTTTCTTTTTTGAATTGAATTCTTTATCATTTAATGTTGGATGTGCGCCGATAGAAGTTTTCGCAGTTTCTGCATCATATATAACTTCGGTTCTAATTAGCAAATCTGGATTTGATTTAAAACCTGCCTGAACCTGCGCTACAGTATAGGTTGGCAACGAACCCTCTTCCGAAAACCAAGTTGCTTTACCTCTTGTTAATTGTGAACGTTCAGATAAAACACTTTGGTCTGCAAACTGTCCTAATTTTACTCGCTCCCCCTTTGAATTAACAAACTGTAAGATACTTCCTCCTTTAGTTTCAATTGCACCATACTCACCTTTGATGAAATTTTTCCATTCCCATGCTTGAGAACCAACGAAAATTAAACCTCCAATAATAGTTAGAAACATGTAAAAAGCAACTTTACCTTTATTCATGTTGTGTCCAGCATCAACAGCTAATACCATTGTTACAGACGAAAAGATTAGAATAAATGTCATTAATGCAACATAGTACATCGGTGCGTGTACTCCGTGTGCGAACGGAAAGTGTGTAAACACTTCATCGGCAATTGGCCAAGTTTCAATAAATTTAAATCTAGAAAAACCGTAAGCTGCTAGGAATCCTGAGAAGGTTAATGCATCCGATACGATGAAAAACCACATCATTAATTTTCCATAACTTGCTCCTAATGGCTCGTTTCCGCCATCCCAAGTTTTTCCTACAGTATTAGTAGTAACTGTCGCTCCCATAAAAAGTTATTAGTTAAAAAGTTTTCAAATTTACGTTTTTTTCTTATTTAAAGAAATATAATAATAGAAATAATAAAACCCAAATCAAATCTAAAAAATGCCAATACATTGCACATAGCTCAATACCAACAAATTGAGTTGAATTATATTTTTGTTTAAAATGATTATAAATTGTGATTAATAATGAAATTATTCCGCCTGCAAGGTGCAAAATATGAGCTAAAACAATTACAAATAGGAATGAAATTGTAATTGAACCTCCTGTTGGATACAAGTTTTTTAGTGACAGTTCATAAAAACCCAACCTCTGAAAATAAGCAAACAGCAATCCTAGAGCCAAAGTAGCGAATAAGAACAAAGTTGTTTTTTGTCTATCATTGTTTTTGATAGACACTTTAGCCAAGTGTATAGTTAAACTACATACCAATATAGTTACTGTTGAATAAAGAAACGATGAAGGCAATTCAAAATCTTTAATCCAATCTGGTCTCGATTTACCTATTATATAAGCGCTCGTGATTCCGGCAAACATCATCGTCATGCTTGCCATTGCAAATATTAGTAAGAGTTTGTATGATCTTCCTGTTCTTGCTTTGTGTTCCTCAACTGTCATTGCCATAATTATCGTAAAAATTTATCGATTATATATATCATTTGTAACATTGTAATATAAAAAACACTTGCCAACATCAATTGTTTAGCAGCTTTAGCTGTTCCTAATTTTCTCAATTGCAGAGCATAGTATAACATCCATAAGCCAAGCAAAAGTACTAAAACTGCAGCAATAATTGAAATTTTTAATTGCCCAGTATATCCTAAAACTGGCAATAAAGAAGCAACTATTAACCAAACTGTGTATAAAATCGTTTGAAGTGCTGTTTTATCATCTTTTTCACCCGTTGGAAGCATAAAAAATCCTGCTTTTTCGTAGTCTTCGAACAAAAACCAACCAATAGCCCAAAAGTGTGGAAATTGCCAAAAAAACTGAATAAGAAACAAGGTTCCCGCTTCTATACCAAAATTTCCGGTTGCTGCTACCCAACCTAACATAAATGGAATAGCGCCTGGAAAAGCTCCGACAAAAACGGATAATGGTGTTTTAGTTTTTAAAGGCGTATACAGACTTACGTACAAGAAAATTGAAATAGCGCCAAACATTGCTGTTTTAGGATTGATGAAATACAACAATATCAAACCTATAACTGTTAGTAAACTTGCAATAACTAAGGCAGTTGCAGAAGACATTCTTCCTGATGACACGGGACGATTTTTAGTTCTATCCATTAAGGCATCAAGGTCTTTTTCTATAACCTGATTAAACGCATTGGATGCGCCCACCATACAATACCCACCAATACCTAGCATTAGTAACGTTTTCCAACTAAAGGGATGAAAGGCATCAAACCCTAATAAATAGCCAGCAATTGAAGAAAATACCACACTAACAGCTAGACCTGCTTTGGTAATTTCTTTAAAATCGATGTAGACTGACTTAAGGGAAAGAGTATTTACTGTTGAATTCAATGGTGTGCCTTGTTTTTTAAAACTAGCACAAAAGTAGTTCATCAAAAAGGATTTGACAAAAAACAAATGATAAAATTAATTAAAAATTAAAAGATGCTAAACAATTATAATAGATCCTGAAAAATATGCTTATTTCAGTATTCTAATAAATAACATCATCCAAATCTTTTTATTGCTTATAAATCATCAATATCTTTTCCCGTAAGTTTTTTCAACTTCCATCTTTTGTATTCTATGTGTTCTAATCCGATTGATTTCCTAATAGAATCAATTTTTATTGGATTTACCACGTGGTCTACAATACTCTTATTTGAATTTCTCAATTCACCGTATAAAACTTTATCGCCATACTTACCAGTTACTCTTAAATATTTATCGTAAACTGTGCCATAATGTTCTGATAAACAATGTCCTTTTTTTAAAGACTCAAACATTAAATCTAAAAGATAACCTTCTTTTACCTCGGTGGTAGAATGATTAAATAATATATGAGCGTTTGCACTTTTATTATTAAAATCATATCGACCTATTTTATTAACGCTAGGATAACCGTGCTTTGCAATTAACAACTTAATACTATGAGCATTTGCAGAATCTACTTTTTGCCAATCTTCTTTATCTCTAGGAACAGCATTTCGGACTCTTTGGTCATTCTCAATCATTTTTTCAATAGCATAACGGTATTCGAGATTTAAACTTTTTGAGTAGGTATCATAAAAACTATTTAATTCTAATTCTTTATATTTTGATTTTTTAACAGCTATACTTATTAAAGTGTCTTTAAGACAATACTCTACTTTAAATCCGAAATCTTGTATTGCTTTTTTCAAAACAATGTTTAAATTTTTAAAATCTTTCAATAGTATTTTATTTTTTAAATAGGTAATGTATTCACCATAAGATTCTTGATTTAAAGGTTCAAATTTTTGAAATAAACTATCTAAAATTTGTTGTGATTGTTTGTAATTTCCTACAATATGTAAACTATCAGCCTCAATAACTTTCAAATAATAATGGATATAATTTACCTCTTTGTTTTCAACAAATGAATTACCTTTACTTATTACTTTAGATTTACATGAAATCAGAAATGCTAATACTAAAAACAATAACACTATAGTTTTTTTCATCTTATTTTAAATTTCATTCTTTCAAAGTTATTGTTTTGTTTTTTGTTTTGTAAATTTATTTTTAAAAACAAGAAAACTAGTAACGAAAAGTTTATTTTTGGGTAGCTAAAGTTTATTTTTTACTTTAATAAACATTTTAAGTTATGACAGTAGGAGAAAAGCTTTATCAATTGAGAATAAAGAGAAAAGATGAGCTTTGAACTAAATATTTCGAAAACTGCAATTATAAAATGAGAAAAAGGGAAAAACAAACCTAGTATTGATAATTTGCTAAAAATCTGTAACTATTTTGCAACTGATGTTTACTGTTTGCTGAAAGATGTTAACAATGTTAATTTTTCAAATGCTAAATTTAAAGGAAACTCTTATGTAATAAACCCAAATAATTCTGCAATAAACCATTCCAATTCACCCGACCTAGTTCAATGCTTTATTGAAACTCAAAAACAAATTGCAAGATTACTTGACAAACAAAATGAATTGTTTGCTAAAATTATTAGTAATAAATAAAAATAGAAAATTAATCATTAATATTGGTTAATAATCCAAATACCAATTAAATATATCGCAACGTAATCCAATTGAAAACCAGGTTGTATTTTCTTTAAAATCAGCGAGAGTATTGGTCGTTGGATTAAAGTTTCTATAAATCAGACTTCCGAAAAACTTAAGATTTGTCGCTGGGTTTACTAAATAACCTGCTTGCAAATCGGCTATAAAAACATTAGTTTTGTTTCCTTGACCTATTGTCACTCCGTTATCTTGGAAACGCTCTTCATTGTAATTTCGATAGATATTACCTCCAAAATTAGAATTTGGACCTGCATCAGAAAAATCTAAACCTCGTTGTCCTAAAGTAAATTTAGCATCTGCAAAATACCTTCCTTTATTATATCTCGCAATAACAATGAATTCTCTAAAATTTCCGCCCCATTGGTGTCCGATACTTTGATTATTGTGTCCGTAATTTGTTAAAACGTTGCTGTGTGCATACACATGGGGTCGCACGTGATTGTATTCAGCTTGTAGCAATAAATTTTTTATATTAAAAGCATTATAATATTTAGCTCCAAGTTGATAGCCAAATTTATTTTTCCACGATTTTTCGCCAGCTCTTACATCTGCAAGTGAAAATTCATCTAAAAGAAATTGACCATAAAAATTGACTTGATTATTCCATTTATATTTTCCTGTCAATCCTAAAAGCGCATTTCCGCTTCGTGAGGATGAAGAAAACTCTACCGCACGATAGAAAATAATTGGGTTTACAAAACTCATGTCAAATCCTCTATCATTTTGATTACTCCAAACTACTGATTCAAAAAATCCTAAATTAAATTTTTTAGTAACATTCCAACTCAAATAATGATTTGCTACAAATTTAGTTGCGTAGGTTCTATCCAAAGTAACTTCGGGACGAACATCTTTCATCCACATATATGTATTGGTGTATTTTATTTTCCAAAAAGTAGTGTTTATTTTGAAGAAAGGATTCGGACTCGCGCCATCACTTTGCAATAAAGAACGATAACCATCTCCTAGAAAATTTCTTCCGTAACCTAATTGAAGATCGAAAAACTGATTGGGTGCAAAAGTAATATTGGCTTCGGCTAAAGGAAAATCGAATGCATCGGTTTTAAATTGTTTGGCAATTCCTACGCCCGGAATAATAGCAGGATTGCCGCCAGCTGGTGCAAGTGACGACGCATACCTATTAAAATAATCTGCAAATCTGCCCTGACTTTCAAAAATAGTTGTGGTAAAATTTAAACCTTTACCAATGCCTCCTCTTATTTGTAATCCTCTCGTATTGATGTAAGTAAAATTAGCTACATTAGGATTGCTCTTTCCAAATTGCAAATCAAAAATCGGATTCATAGTAAACCAATATCCATCACCTTGAATAGCAACCATGTTTTCGTTCCAAATTTTTCGCCCCCACCACGTGGTTTTGCTTTTCATTAAACTGGCATTAACCTCCTCTAAATTGTAATATTTAGAAACCTCAGTATAGGTATAAGGTTTTGACACCGTATGATTATTAGCGCCAACCTGATTCATTGCTGCATCAAATTGAGCATAATAACTATGCGAAAATGGAATATTAAGATGTGAATTAAACTGCGGATTTTGGAATTTAGTATAAACTAAACTATCAATCTCGCTAAGTTCTTTCTTTGCGTCAAACTTCGTTGTTGATATAACTCTACTGTCTACTACTTTTACTTCCTCTTTTATTGTAGCAACCTCACTAGGATTTTGTAAAGGAATAGCTATTCTAATAGTATATTTAGAATACGTTGGAACGCCGTTAAAAGTAGCAGATTTAATTTTAGGTAATTTGGAAAAAACTCGCTTGCTTTCGGCGATTAAAAGTTCGCCAATAGCATCAACATATTGCACTTTGAAACTGCCTTTTTCATCAACCTCAAAGAGCACAATTACGGTAGTCTTGCTGTCTTTAAAACTCTCTGGAACTTGAAAATTTTGAAATACAAATTCCTGAACTTGATAATAAAAACAAGATTCAAGTTCAACAGATTGTTTTCCTTCACACGATGGAAACATTGGAAATTGTTCACTAAATTTTGCTTGCGCTGTTGCCATTAAAGACGCGAAAAACAAAAATACTGCGGCAAATTTTTTATACATTTTTTACGAAATAAATATTAGTAATTATTTGTAGAATTTTCACCATTGGCAATCGCTTTAGCAGATGAAGTTCCTATTCTTTTTACTCCAAGGTTAATCATTTCAACAGCTTCTTGGTAAGTTCTCACACCTCCAGCAGCTTTAACTAACAAAGGCGAACTGTTTTCTAACATCATAATTATGGTTGGAACTGTTGCTCCATTAGGTAAATTATTTTCAGTTTTATAAAAACCTGTTGAGGACTTCACATAAACGGAGTGATAACATTCCTCTTTAAAATTTGCAATAACAACATTTTTAATTAAAGTTGATAGTTGGATAATTTGTGTATCGTTTAAAGCGGCAACTTCAATAATCCATTTTACTATTTTATGGTGGCTAAGTCCTAATTTAGTTCCTTCTAGAATTTCATTTTTTATCAAATCGATATCGCCTCTTTTGAAGGCTTCATAATTACAAACAAAATCTAAATCATCTGCTCCATCAACAATAGCTTTATTTGCTTCTACTAATTTTTCTTCAAGAGTATTTATACCTTCAGGAAATCCTATTACTGTACCGATAGTTACCTTTGAATTAGCATCGGAGATCATTTTTCTAGCTATCGCTATCATATCTGGACGAATCATAATTAGTTTAAAGTTTTCATCAATAGCTTCTTTGATAAAACTTTTTGCAATTATTACATTTTCGTCTTGGGATACACCTGCTTGCTCAGCAGTTTTTAGATAAGTTGAATCTAAGTAATGTTTTATATTCATCATTATAAAATAATTATGGTAAAAATAAAAAAATCTCAACAAAGTGAGATTCTTAAAGTCTTTTATTTTGTAAATATATTCTTGTTAGTAACCAACCTGAAATAGCTCCAAATGAATTTGCAAAAACATCAAATAAATCAGTTGTTCTTGTTGCTGTAAAAACACCTTGAAAAACCTCCATTATTAATCCGTACACAATAGCTGCAAGCATTATTATCAGCGATATTTTATAGTGAAGTTGATTTCTACTTAAATAAAAAATCCAAAGAACCGAAAGCAAAAAATAAAAGACAAAATGTACTATCTTGTCTTTATTATTAATATGTATAGAACTACCAATTGAAGTGTCAACAGTTGCTAAACTCAAGTAAGTAACTAATGACGTCCAAAAAACAGCAAGTACTAAAAGTATTTTTTTGTTAAGCACCGATCAAACTTGAGTAAGCTTCGCTGTCCAACAATTCGTTAAAATGAGAAACATCGGCTACTTTTACTTTTATCATCCATCCTTTTCCGTAGGGATCTGAATTTACATTTTCAGGATACTTTTCTAATTCTTCGTTAAATTCGATAATCTCTCCTGCCAAAGGTAAAAACAAATCTGAAACTGTTTTTACAGCTTCTACTGTACCAAAAACCGCGTCTTTTTCGAGTGTTTGATCCAGGGTTTCTACTTCAACATATACGATGTCTCCTAGCTCACTTTGCGCAAAATGAGTTATCCCAACAGTTGCAATATCGCCTTCAATTGAAACCCATTCGTGATCTTTTGTGTATTTTAAATTAGCTGGTATCATTAATTTAGATTGTTAGTTTGTATTGTCTTTTAAATTATGTTCAAATATAAAGCTTCTTCTTAAATATTAAAAATGATTTTTAATAGAATTTAAATTAGTTTCCAAAATTATATCTAATAGTAAATCCAGACCTAATATTGGTCATAGGAAATGATGTTGAGATAACCGCTTGCGAGAACATATGATCATAATAAAATATTGCTGTCAAATTCTTACTAAATGAATAATCCGCAGATAATCTAGCAGACCAAATATTTTGACCTCCTCCGAGTTGGTTGTTGTTGTAATCTAGATAACGAACAATAGTTTTATTATTTCTATATGAAAAGTCTACTTTAAAATTGATGTCACTTTTAATAACTCCAGTAGGGGTATCGGCTAATTTAGATGTAAAGACAACATCTTTAATACGATATCCAAAGGCAATTACATACTCTAAACCTTGCACTTCGGTTAATAAATTATTGTCAAAACTCATAGATAACGCTCTGTCTTTTTTCATTTCAGCATTAATTCTTACTGAATTTTTCATTTCAAAATCTAATCGCACTAACGGATTAAATTGTTCAACCAGATTGATGTTTCCAATGATAAGTTCGTTGTTAAAATTACCCCCTGTATCCAATCCGTTAGGGTTTAAATTGTATTCAAAATTAGACCTAAACGCATTTATAGTGTATGAAGCTTTGTAATTATGTTGTATAGAAAATCTTTTAAAACGTTCTTTAAAGAAACCTAATTTCATTAAACCTGTATATTTAATATCCCAGTTTGGTATGGGAATATTTCTAAAAGGATTGAAAGAGATTTTTTCTGCATCGACACCAATTCCGCCGCTTGTAAATCCTGTATATGCTGCCAAAAATGCTGGCACCAGCACCGCTTGACTATTTTTCCCAAAACCTAGCGGATAGCCTTCTAAGTCTAAATTAGAGGGATTTGTAATATCAATGCCTCTTTCTATTGCCAACCTATTCGCAATTACTATTCTATTATGTCTAAAATCATCAAATGACGATGATGAAAACTCATCACTAGTTTTGAATGCGGTTTTTAGCATTACTGTTGACACTGCGAAATTACCAAAATTATAGGGTGATCTTGAGTTATATTGACCATCGCTAGAAACATCATATTGCTCCGAGAAATTATCTGCAAAGGTTCTATTCCCGTTTAATTCTATTCTAAAATCGGGTAAAATATCCATTGTAGCTCTAAAGTTCAATGTTTTATTAACTACTTGAGTAAAATTTTGGTTAAAATCTGGAAACGATGTTAGCCATCCATTTTTAGCGGCTTCATACCTTACCTCGTCCTGACTACCAAATGCAAAACCCAAACTTGGTCTCGCAGTTCCGAAAAAACCTATACTTGGAAGGTATCCTGGAAGTACTGTCCCTTTATTCTCTGTGTAATCTAATTGAATACTTTTGACAGAAGTTAGAAATCCAATCATGGTTTCTACAAAAACTCCTCTATCTTTTGCTACTTGACCTTTTGTAGGTGTGATTTTTTCACCTGGTTTTGGTGTTTTGGTGTCGGCAGCTTTTGGTGCTTTCTTTTGTTTAGTTAATCCAATATATTTATAAAAAGAATCCATATTTAATGTTGTATTTAACCTATGCGAACCCGCATTTTGAACAGTATTTCCTAAATCAAAAATTGCACCATCTTCGGTTTCAAATGAAGCAGCAGCCAAAGAAGCTCTTTGCCAGCTAAAGTCCCCTACATAAGTATAGGAAGATTTAACAAAATTCAAAAACGGAATTTTACTAAAAGGCAAATCATAATTTACAGTTAACTGCTGGTTGTGCAAATTAGGAGTTCCTACATTCCAATAATCGGTCCAAACGTCAAAAGAATTATCGGGAACATTATTCTCATCTAAATAATTTCTAACTATATTATTTGAAGTTGCGTTAAAATTTAATTTTAAATTCTTAGTTAAGTTATAATTAAATCCGTAATTATAGTTGAATAAGAAATTTCTTCTATAGAGCGATTCTAAACCAATTCCTTCAACATCAACTAATCTAAATTGTTGCTTATTGAACTGACGGTTAATGTTGGTGCTAAATGAAATATTTGTTGGCAAATAATTAAAATTAAAATCACTTAATAACTTCCAATACGAACTTTTTTTGAAAAACTTGCTTTTTTTGAAAGGTTCAATAGGTTTCGATTGAAAACCATAAGTATAGTCTACAGCAGTATTTACCAATTGATCTGTAAAACTTTCTATTTCAAAATTATGCCGTTCTACTTCATTATAAGAATAAGATAATGTAAAATTTTCAGGGTCGTAAAAATGTTGATTTTGCTTTTCGCCACGTTCTTTTTTTACACCAATAAAATTAATACTTTTTCTTTTGGTATAATCTATAGCTCTGTTTCTAATATTGCTATTTTCTGCAGCATTTGGAGTATTTTCTAATAATTGATCTAAACGAATATCTAAGTTAAACGGATCATACTCTGGCGTAATAACCTCTTCGCCAACCGAATAATTAAAAGGTAAATTGATTGCCCATTTCTTTGGAAGCAATTTTCCTAAATTTAAATTTGTTACTATATTATATTGTAAAATATCTTCTCTGCTTCTCTCATTCGGACCTTGTTCTAACGAGCCAAAACCTTGTGTGCTTTTTCTTCCTGTTGCAGAAATCGTAGCAAAATCTGCTAAATTAGAGTCAACAGTCATTACAGCGGCCATACCACCTTTGTTATCCATTTCTGCCAAACGCAATTCGTTGAACCAAACTTCACCACTAATATTTCGTGGATTTATGGTGTTATTAGATCTAATTAATGTATTGGTTTGATTTTTTATTCCTATCATTAACGTTCGAACCAATCCGAAGTTAGGATTTCCCTTTATTCCTAATCTTAACTTATTGATTTTACCCGATGCTCCCGGATTTAATTCGTTTTCATCAAAAAAAACTCCATCCTCAGGTGGGTTTGCAACACGCATTGCCAGAATTTTTAATTGTGTAAGTAATTCTAAAGACAAATCTATCTGATTACTTTCTGGCCAAATTTCTTCGGGAATTCTTGCAGATTGCGCCGTTCTTTTTAACGGAATTTCTACCTGATAATAATTATTTGTAAAGTCATTTCCAAAACGAATAAAACCAACCATTTCGTTGTCTTCTATAGAGTTTGGTTCTGTTTGTAGCGCCTCAGCATGTAAAAACATTTTTAATTTCTTAAATTGTCGCATGTCAACGCTAACGTTTTTGAACACGGCTCTAGCATCGCCAGGCGCTATACCTTGTCCAGACGCTCTAAGCGATAACGATTGTTCATTTTGATTTATTAAAGTATTATTATCAAACAATTGCTCACGCAAAACACCTGGAGGTGTAACATAAGGAATTGGCGATCGATTGCTGTTTTCTTGAATATTTACTGTTTGAACATCAAAATTTGTATTATCGTCATCCGGATCATCAGCAGGAACCTCTAGAGAATTGACATAACGACGCCATTCGCCTCTTACCAAATCTAAAGAACCAAATCTTATAGTCACTTTATCATTAAAACCAGTCATGAACATCCTCATGAAACGAATAGCACGAAAATCTGAAATTCCGCCAACTACTTTATCTGGCTGTGCAATAGGAATTTTAAATTGTACCCAACGTGCTTTTTTAACACCTCCATCAATTACCGATACATAATCTCGCAACACTACATCAGTAATATAATTTTCACCGGGAGTGGATAAACTAGTGGAGTTTATATCTATTTTGTATTCAAAATAGGCGTTACTGGTGTTCATTGTGTTATCTCTATTTATGTCTTCTGTATCAGGCAGAGTGGTTGAACCTCTGCTGGTATCTGCTACATCAATTGGCGAATTTCCTTGTAGACCATTATAATTTTTATAACGATCAAAAATATTACCACTAGCTTGTAAGAAAAACTGATAGTTATCTGCTGCAGGATCTGGTTGTGCATAAAATCCTGGATTTATACCGGGCAAACTTTGTTCTTCGCTATCCGTCAAACCATCGAAACCAACGTCTTGAGTTGCTCTACTAGTAATATCGGTATCGAAAGCATAAATAAGTGATTGTGCCGCAGGAACTTTTCCCCACAGTGTCGGAATTGTTGGTTGCGTAGACAATGCTGCTGGCAATCCGTTTTCATATAATTTTCTTCCATCTTTAAGAACATCCTCAGAAATTTCACCTAAATTAAAAAACAATTTTCCAATATTAGTTGGATTCGTTGCCTGATCAGGAAACTCTTCGTCATAGTAAGGATCTAACATCCAAAACTGTATATATTCTACATTACTCTGTTCAAAATTTGTTGAATTTATAGCTCTTGTAATTCCTCCAAAATTCTCTTCCGGATTTGGCAATATACCTGTATTTGCAGCAGTTGGATTAAAGTTATAAGGCCCTCTTTCTGTAGGATAATAAGTTAAATCTAAAGTATTTATAACTTGCGATTGCCCTTGTACAATATCGGTAATTGGATACAATTCTTGACTAAAAATTCTTCTTGTACTATTGTAAGCGATATCTTCGTCTGTAATTCCGGCAGGTTGTTGTGCATAAAAAACAGGATCAATAGTATACCAACTTAATTTTGCTCTTTTATAACCATAATTTAAATTGTACGGCGCTGGATTTTCGCTTTCTCCAAATGATATTGGAAAATCACTCGTTGGTGTCCATACTGGTGTTGCTGACAAAAACCATGATTGCGGAGCTCGCATATCAATATTGGTTTGAGAACCTTCAAAATCGTCTACGTAAATTGTGGATTCGCCATTAAATTGATCGGCTCGTGGTGTGTCAGGTTTTAGAAAAGCAATTTCACCTCTAACAGAAACATTCGACGGAACATCTGTATCCATATTTGGAAGTTTGTTAACCAATCGTGTTAAAAAAGGAACTTCTGTAGAATAATTTGTATTAAAACCATAAATAGCATTGTTTACCGATTCTTGACCATAGTTTGATTTTTGAGTAAACGGACGCTCGGTCATTTTAAGAAACGTTCCTCCAATTAAAAAGTTTTCATTAAATTTATGTTCTACATTAACCCCAAAGAATCGTCTTGTTTGCTGACCAAAAACGGAATTATTTTCTACAGAAACTTCAATGGGTGTGTTAGATGCTTGTAATGAGGGATCTAATATTTGTACTCTACCAGCTTGATAATTTACCGTATAATCTACACCTTCTACAAGTACTCTTCCGCCTGCTGTGACTACAACCGAGCCCTGTGGAACATTGAATGCTCCAATCGGAATTCCATCACC
The DNA here is from genome assembly GCA_044361155.1 of Flavobacterium sp. Lineage (GTDB taxonomy): Bacteria > Bacteroidota > Bacteroidia > Flavobacteriales > Flavobacteriaceae > Flavobacterium. Next base: position 47,654 of record JBIKJF010000014.1, on the reverse strand, counting down.
ACCAGCCGATTTAAATCTTCCTCGTAATTGAAATTTATTTTTCTCACTATCCTGCAGTGCATTGGCTTGTGTAGAAGAATATAAGGAACCAAAAACGTACTTTGATTGATTGGAATTGTAGGTTAGCGGATCAAAATAATTTTCTAATGATGAAGGTGATGACTTTAATCTATCAAACAAATGTTTACCAAAAGGTTCTACTGAAGTAAATATTAATCTACCATTTTGCTGATCTACGGTTAGACCAGGAATAAAATCGAAAAAACCATCTCCACCCTCTTGTGGGTCGTTATTGAAATTTAATTTATCTACATTAAAGACTTTCAGAAGTGGTGTATCTAGAACACCTTGTGGCAAAGGAGTAGCTCCCGATTGCGTAATATAATTCAATGGCGAAGGATCGGAATAAAGAATATTGAATTTAAAATCTTCTTGTTGCAATTGAAAAGCGCCTGGTATTTGATAAATGTTTTTCATCATCAAATTCCAAATTGGTTTTTGAACGGTTGTTAAATTACTTTTTAATAATTTTAAGATTAGTGTTTGCGTTTCTGGGATACCAGCATCATTTACATTTGTTGGCGAGGCTCCATCAGTTCCAAATTCACCAACCCTATATACTTCTCCACCAATTGTATATTCAAACGCTACGGCTAAAACCTCATCGTTTGCCAAACGTTGTTGTAAGGAAATATATCCCAATTGTGGATGAAAGGTAAATTCATTTGGCATTAACTTTCTAGCATTTTCTAACTTTGCATAATCGGTTCCTTCGCTAACTGTTGTATTAAATCCAGAATTAGAAGTGACGATTTCTCTAATATTGGAATTTAATAAACCGCCACTATTTATTAATAATGGGTTATATAAATTGTTTCTGTTTTCTGATGGAATATCTAAACCAACGCCGGTAAAAAAATTGGCTGGTGGTGATGATATGGCTACAACCTGACTGTCTGTTAATCCTGTCAATCTAGATTCGCCTAAATCTTGAAGTGCAATAATATTTCTTAAGTTATTGTTGTTCGAAGTTATTCTGTTTTGTCTGTTTGTAACCCAAACCTCAATTCTTGTAATTTGAACTCTACTGTCGATCACAGGGTAATTTCTAAGTGATCTATCGTACCTACTTCTAAAATACTGTGTTAGAAAAAAATGTCGGTCGGCATCGTATTCTTGTGCGAACAAATCGAAATCCTGAATTGTGCCACCACCTTGCGAAGTTACGGTTCTTGTTTGCGATTTTTGTTCAGAAAAAACTCCAGTTACGGTAGTTTTACCAAACTGTAATTGTGCTTTTACACCAAACAAACTTTGAGCTCCACGGATTAAAGAACTACTTAGTGGCATATTTACGTTTCCTACTTCAATTTTTTGAATGATATCATCTTCTGTTGGAGCAAAATCAAGTTTAATTAAATTTTGAAATGCAAAAGTTGATTCGGTGTCATAATTGGCATTAACATTTAAACGAGTTCCTACTTTACCTGTGAGACTCATGCTAATTCTTTGATCAAAATCGAATGTTGTTACAGCTCTATTTCTAGGCGAAAATGCCGGATTATCTTGTTTAGTATAGCGAATTCCCAAATCCATTTCTACAGAACCCGTTGGTTTTACATCAATAGTATTTCCGCCAAAAACGGTTTGAAAAAATCCTGAATTTACATAAAATTTTGGCAACAAATCTTTTCTTGCAGCTTCACTACCTTCTTTTTTACCGTCGATAGCATCTGTTTTTTGTTGAAAATAATCGCGCATCGACTCTCTTAAAACTAGTCGTTCGTATTCTTTTGGGGTGAGTATAATAGGATAGTTAATATTAAACCCTTCAAATGTTTTAGTAAGAATATACCTGTCTGTACCGGGATCATAAGAATAAGCCTCAACAACACTTACTGGATTACTAATAGCAATTTGACCCGTATTGTATCCTTTTATGGTATCGTTCTCTGTTTCTTGTGCAAATGAACCTATATTTAAAAATAAAGTTGCAGAAATGAATGCAATTTTAAACAAGAATCTGTTCAATTTAATATAATGTGTTTTCAAAAATTATAAATTTTTTAATGCTTTCTTTATTATAGTCTCTACAGAGGCATCTGGATTTTCATTAATTACTCTATCAACAGTTTTCTCGGAAGCTTTTCTAACAAAACCTAAAACCTCCAAAGCAGATAACGCTTCATCTCGATTAGTATTGTTTTGAGTTACAGAAATTTCATCTAAATCATAAATTTTTAACACTTTGTCCTTCAAATCTAATATAGCCCTTTGTGCAGTTTTACTTCCAATTCCTTTTATAGACTGAATGGTAGCTACATCTCCCGAGGCAAGCGCTTGAATAATTTGTCTTGGTTCTATAGAAGACAACATGGTCCTTGCAATACCAGCGCCAATTCCTGAAACTGTTAGGAGCATTTTAAATATCTCTTTTTCCGATTTTTCGGCAAAACCGTATAACGAATGTGCATCTTCTTTAATTATAAGATGTGTAAATAGCTTTACAAAATCTGAAGTTGTTAATAATGAATAGGTATGTAATGATATATTTATATGATAACCTACACCATTACAGTCAATTACAATATCTGTTGGTGTTTTCTCTACTAATTTACCTTGTATATGTGCTATCATTTGTATCAATTAAACTTTTCAAATATAGCAAAAAAGTTGAATTTCAAAATTTTATGCTTTTTTGCTTACTAATTTTTAAACAATTTACTACTTAATATTCTTAGATTTCTTTTGCTTTTCTTGCGCATCTACTACGGCAACAGCAGCCATATTTACCATTTCTTCAACACTTGCACCTAACTGAAAAATATGAGCAGGTTTGTCCATTCCCATCATAATAGGTCCTATAGAATCTACATTATATAATTCTTTTAGTAATTTATATGTAATATTTGCGGCTTCAAGATTAGGAAAAATTAACGTATTCACTTTCTTTCCGGCTAATTTTGAAAACGGAAATTTCTTTTGTAACATTTCTGGATTTAGTGCAAAATCGGTTTGAATTTCACCGTCAACTACTAAATCGGGATAATAATGATGCAGATACGCGACTGCTTCTCTTACTTTATTAGCGCTTTCATAACTGGATGAACCAAAATTTGAAAATGAAACCATTGCAATTACAGGTTCCATTCCGAACATTTTTACTGTTTTGGCTGTCATTAAAGCAATTTTTGCCAAATTGTCTGCAGATGGATTTGGATTGATGGCCGTATCAGATAAAAACATCGGTCCTCGATTGGTCATCATCATATTGGTTGTAGCAATTAACGAAATACCCGGTGCTTTACCTATTAATTGAATTAATGGTTTTACAACCGATGGATAACTTCGAGAATATCCAGAAACCATAGCATCGGCATCACCTTGATTGATCATCATCGCTGCAAAATAATTTCTTTCGCGCATCCATTTTTGAGCATCTAAAAGTGAAATTCCTTTTCTTCTTCTTTCCGCCCAGAAAATATCTGCATACTCTAATCTTCGTTTATCTTCTTCGGTAGTTTTAGGATCGAAAATAGGTACATCGGCATCAAAACCAATTTCTTCTTTTAGTTCTAAAATATCTTCTTTTCTTCCTAATAAAATAGGAAAACCAATACCTTCTTCGTGAACAATTTGAGCCGCTTTTAAAACATCTAATTGATCTGCTTCTGCAAAAACAATTCGCTTTGGATCTGTTTTTGCGCGATTGGTTAATAACCGAACCATTTTATTATCAGAACCCATTCGTTCTAATAATTCTTCTTCATATTTTTCCCAGTCGGTAATTGGATTTAAAGCTACCCCACTTTCCATAGCAGCTCCCGCAACCGCAGGAGCTACCCTAGTAATTAATCTTGGATCGAATGGTTTTGGAATAATATAATCTCTACCAAAATTTAGTTTTGTTTCACCATAAGCAATATTTACTTGCTCTGGAACCAACTCTTTTGCCAATGCTGCTAGTGCTCTCACAGCAGCCATCTTCATGGCTTCATTTATCTTGGTCGCTCTGACATCTAGAGCTCCTCTAAATATATAAGGAAAACCTAAAACATTGTTTACCTGATTGGGATGGTCTGAACGACCTGTTGCCATAATGATATCTTTTCTTGTGGCGATTGCTAGGTTATAATCTATCTCGGGAGTTGGATTGGCCATAGCAAAAACAATGGGGTCGTTTGCCATTTCTAAAAGCATTTCTGGTGTTAAAATGTTTCCTGCAGAAAGTCCTAAAAAAACATCTGCACCTTTAAGCGCATCTCCTAATCCAATTCCTTTTTCGGCTTTACTATATCGTCTTTGCAAGTCTGACAAATCAGAACGGTCAGCAGATAAGACTCCATCGCGATCAAACATTATAACATTTTCTTGTTTTAAACCCAGAAGAACATACAAATTTGCACACGCTAAAGCGGCCGAACCTGCTCCAGAAATCACCATTTTTATCTCACCCATTTGTTTCCCTGCTAATTCTACAGCATTTAGCAGTGCTGCCGATGAGATAATTGCTGTTCCGTGCTGATCGTCGTGCATTACGGGAATATTTAACTCTTCTACCAAACGTCTTTCAATTTCGAAAGATTCTGGAGCTTTAATATCTTCTAGATTTATACCTCCAAAAGTAGGTGCGATATTTTTTACTGTTTCAATAAACGCATCGATATCTTTGGTATCTACTTCAATATCAAAAACATCAATTCCAGCAAAGATTTTGAATAGTAATCCTTTTCCTTCCATCACGGGTTTTGATGCTTCCGGACCAATATCACCCAATCCTAAGACGGCTGTTCCGTTAGAAATAACAGCTACAAGATTGCCTTTGGCAGTATATTTATAAACATTGTTTACGTCTTTGGCAATTTCTAAACAAGGTTCGGCCACCCCCGGCGAATAGGCTAGAGATAAATCCCTTTGTGTGGCGTATTTTTTTGTTGGAACTACTTCGATTTTGCCTGGTTTTGGCTTTGCGTGATATAAAAGTGCTTCTCTGCGTTTATTGTCTTTGTGCATTTTATTCTCTTTTTATTCAGACCTACAAAGGTAGCAGTATGAACTTAAAGTAGAAACTTTTATTAGTTTTCTTTTAAGAAAATTTTTGGAATAATGCAGTAAAAACGTAAAAGTAACTTCGGCAAGTAAAACAAATGTAGGTTACAAAGCTTTCTTCAGGAACTCATCGCTGCTCATAAGCTAATCCCTTAACGTCGTTTTCTATAAAAAAAAAAACTTAATTTTTCTTGAATAAAATGTGTTGTACTGCTATATCTATAATCTTCGGGTCTAAATACTATTATTAAATTTATAATTTATACTCAAACGTATTACTTCCAAAAATAAAGAATATATCTAATAACCTAAAAGCAAGAAAAGCGTTTTATGTTGGAACGTATTTGTAAGAATATTTTACTTAACAAAGCTAAACTCAAAAAAACGCAAATAAAAAACCTTTCACCGTAAAGCGAAAGGTTTTAAAAAATCTATTATAACTAACTCAAAAATTATTGTTTCATCAACTTCATTGTTTTTTCGTGGTTTTCGCTATTCATAACTTTAACCAAGTACAATCCACGATTTAAATCGTCAATAGCATACTGATAATCGATTGGTTGATTGCTAAAACTTTTTACTAGTTGACCTGCAATTGAATAAATTTCTACTTTGCTAACTGCATCACTTAGCGTAAAATAGTTAGATGTAGGATTTGGCGCTAAAAACAATCCTGATAAAGCATTGAAATCCTTTGAGCTTAAAGCTTGTCCGTTTCCGAAAATTCTAAACCCACCCGATTCTACATTAACATTCATTGCTGTATTTGTAACGTTAAAAGTTGAATTATCCATTAAATTGTACCAAGTTCCAGCGAACGGAAAATCAGCAACAATGTCAAGGTTTGCCACCGAAAAATTAGCTAAAATCACAACGTTGGTTAGCGCTCCTGTGCCACCAAATAAATAAATTCTTTGTCTAACATTATTATTATTCCCGCCAGGTGAACTGATAGCATAATTGGCGTTAAAAACAGAATTATTTAGTTTAAGATCAATCATTCTAGACCAATTGTTATATACCAAACTTCTCACCGGATTAGCCAACCAATTTTCGCTCCATTGAGGTTGTGGTTTGGTATCTAATTTACAATCTCCTGCTGGATTTCCGCTATCGTAATCAGAATTTACTGAACCGTTGGTACAAGTCCAGATAGAATCATCCATACCTAAAGCACCAAAATGCCATATCATTTTTGGTCCAGGAATCAATAAACTCACAGCGCCAATTGCAGACATTCTTCTTATAGCATTGTTTAAGTTTCCGCCAACAGGAAAAGTACCCGAACCGTTACCAAAAGTAACTCCTTCATATACCATTCTATCTTTATCATGACTTTCTGGATAAGACATTAATCTTTTTCCATTAAATCCTCTAGAGACGTGACCTGCTCTTGTTATGTCTTTATTTCCTGAAGTACCTTTCATCAACTCGCCATACTGCGCCCACATTTCTCCCCACATCATGATCCCTTTTCCTTCATTCAATCGGTAGTTTGCCCATTGTTGTTCTTCATTATCTGCTCCTAAATGTTCGAAAATAACATAATGATTATTATCTAATGACCAAGAATAGTCTGCATATTGTCTTAATACAGCTACTCTATCTGCTTGAAATGCATTGGTACAAGTATCATCACCGCCGGTACAATTTTGAGTAAAACCTTTTGTTAAATCCCAACGGAATCCATCGATTTTGAATTCTTCAATCCATTGCTTTACTACACGTCTTGTATAATACCTTGTCAATTCGGATGCGTGATTAAAGTCTTCCCCTACACTATAACTATGTCTAGCAGTTGTATTAAAATAAGGATTATCAGTTGCAGGTAACCCCCAGCCGTCGCCGTCTGCATCATTCATCCACATTCTAACACCGGGATTTCTCCCAAAAGCATGATTAAGTGCTAGATCAAGAATAACAGCAATCCCGTTTTGATGACATAAATCTACAAACTCTTTAAACTTATTGGCAGTTCCATAATATTTATCTAAAGCCATGTGAAAAGAAGTATTATAACCCCAAGATTCGTTACCTTCATACTCCATTACAGGCATTAATTGAATGGCATTTACTTTTAGATTTTTAAAATAATCTATCTTATTTATTAAATCTTGGTAATTTCTATTAGTATCAAAATCTCTTATTAGTACTTCATAAACAATTAAATTGTCCTTATTAGGTTTAACAAAATTTGTGGTAGCTGAACTCCAATTATAGGGAGTTTGACCTGTTTGTAAAACAGTAACTTCGCGTTCTTGCCCTGGCGCTATAGTTTGATATTGAGGTAGACCAGGATAAAAACCTCTTGTTATAATTTCACCATCATCAAATGGGGACAACACTAAAGTTGAATACATATCGGCTGTTTTTACCAATACAGGTGAATTTGTAGTTGGTGTTTGATCTACAATCCAATATTGATAAGCATACATCATTCCAGGAGTTAACCCAGTTAGTTCAAGCCAAAATTTACCACTAGTTGCGTCTTTTCTCATGGCAAAATTGCTTCCAGGTTGCCAGTTATTGAAGTTACCAGCAACATAAACAAAATCTTTACCGGGAGCCGATAATACTAATGTAGCTCGCGTAGCATCTGATGCATTATAATTAATTCCGTCTTCTACACCTGCTGGAAGTGCCTGAGTTAAAACACCAGGGTTTACAATTACATTAAATCTTCTAGTTTGTGTAATTGCACCTTGAGTTATCTCTAACTCATAAGACTGATTAGACATAATACCTGTATGATTAAAAGAATAACTTGAAGTACTTGGATTAGTATTTATACTTATGCCATTTGCTTTCAAATTATAACTTGCATTTCCGTTGGTATTTGTTGCGGCTATCGCTAAACTACCAGCAGAGTTAATTACAGTAGAACTATTTAAAGCGGGAGAAGTTAAACTCGATTGAAAAAGACCAACTTCCAATAGAATATCTTGTGATTTTTTGTCACCAGTTGCATTTTTGGCTTTTACTAAAAAACCGATACGTCCTATTCCTGTTCTTTGATAAAAGACTTGAGGAACAAATGTTATACTGTAAGTATCGTTACCGGCATTGTAAGTAAGACGGTTCGTTTCGCTAGAATTGGTCCAAGTTCCATTGGTTGAACAATCTACAATATTTTGATCATTGATATCAAAAGACCATGCCCATAAATATAAGGCATTTCCTGTTACACCCCAAGTAGCTTCATTAATACTTGAACCATTAAACGTAAGTGTTATGGATTGATTTTCTTCAAATGTTGCTGGCGAAACAGAAAATGTGACTGTTTGTTGTTGTGCAAAAACACTAACAGTAAACAAACACAAAAGGGATACTAAAATTTTTTTCATAGTTTAATTTTTACATAAAAGGACTCTCTTTTGCAAAAAGAAAGCCCTTTCATAAATTGCAATTATTATAACGCTATTAAAGTATAAGTATATTTTCTAGGATTAGATAAATCTAAAATTACTTTATAATTACCAGCTGGGCCTGAGAAATTTAAATCTCCTCCATCAACTAAATAACCATCAGCGTTAACAGTACCTAAATCAAAACCATTTGACCAAGCATTATTACCTCTGAACTTGAAAGGTCCTGGTACAAGTGCAATACTAGCAATTTCTAATTTTTTAGTTGTAGGATTATACGTTAAATCCGTATCTGAATCCCAACCTGTTGGCGTAGCCGCGCCGATAATCCCCCAATTAACTGATGATGCAGAGTAAGTTAAAGTACTTGTATTGGCTCTAACTCTGTAATATCCTGCTGGAGCTGAACAATTTTGCTCATCTGATACTACTAGTGTTTCAGCAAAAGAACCATCATCACCCCAATCTGTATTTCCCCAAGCAAAATTTCCGGCAGCATTCGGTGCTAAAAACTTAAATTCACCGTCTAACCACATATATCCTTCATAATCTGTTTGTCCAAATCCTGAAGCTGCGATTCTTGGAGCTGACTCAAAATTATTTGCATCAGACCAACCTTGGTGATTTCCTGGAACAACTAACTTAGGTAAATCAGTAGAATATGGTGTAATTGTTAAAGTGATTGGATTAGAAAAAGCAGACATCCCTTGGTTAGAGCCCAAGGTAGACTTGATACGAACTTCTACATCTCCAGCTGTAAACGGCGATAAACCAGCTGCTATCGCTACATTATTCAAATCTTCTACTTTCCATGTATAGTATCTGTTTGTGGTTGTTCCTGCAGACACTGGAGTTTCAAAACTTGAACCAGCTAATGCTACTTGAAGTTCATAATTTACAACAGTTTGAACGCTATAATCGGCATGATCCCATACCAAAGTAACTAAATCACTAGATGCATTTTCTGGAGCTAGAACATAGGCTGCTCCCGATTCTGGGTTTAATAACTCTGGTCCACCCGACGGTGAAGCAATCATTTGATCATCTTCTGTACATGAAACACTTAAAAATAATAAAAGTGCAACAGATGTTAGTTTAAATATTTTTTTCATTTTCTTTAATTTTTATTAATAACCTGGGTTTTGTGTTAAATTTGAGTTTGTATTAATTTCTTTATTAGGAATTGCAAACAATAATCTAGTTGGAGACAAAGAAGTTCCTGCGGCGCTTCCGCCTTTCCATTGCCAATTGTACTCAGAAAGATATTTTCCAAGTCTAATTAAATCTTGTCTTCTGTGTCCTTCCCAATACAACTCTCTACCTCTTTCAGCAAGAATAATATCGGTAGCCGAAGTATAACCTGGACTTGCCAAATCATTTAGAGTAGAAACAGTTGACATTCCGGCTCTAGTGCGTAATTGGTTTAAATAACCTAAAGCGGTTGCTGTACTTCCTTGATTGTTTACAAAAGCTAACTCTGCATACATTAAGTAAGCATCTGCCAATCTAAACATTGGGTAATCAGTATCAGGAAATGTTAAATCTGCTCCAGTGGTACCATCCGATTTCATGTTAGAAAACTTGGTTAATTTTTTACCTTGTGCAAATTGAGTATAATCTGAAATTGACGCCGGACTTGTATCTCCTGGTACATAAAAAACTCTCGAATCTGAATTTCCAACTCGCTCTGTAAATTCTTTTCTAACTCTATAACCTTGCCATCCAAAATCTATTCCTAAAGTTACACCTACTTCATTAGTACATCCTGCATGAATTAAGTAAGTCATACCACCAAAAGTTTTAGTGTTCAATCCATCAAAATTAATTGGGAATATAAATTCATTTTGAGCTCCGTTGGTATTGTTATCTGCTTTAAATAAATTAGCATAAGGAATTTGAGCGATTGCATAAGGAGACGCAATAACTTGGTTTACAGCAATTAGCGCATCTGCACTTCTATCAACTCCAGTGTAAACATTAGCATTTAATAACAATTTAGCTCTTAAAAACCATCCTGCTACTTGATCTACTCTACCGTATTCGTTGGTTCTTGGCGCAGCCAATTGCGAATCGATTGCAGCTAATTCTGATAAAATATAATTGAACACAAATTCACGGGTTTTCATTTGAGGAGGTGTTCCTAAAGGATCTGCTTCCGTTGCATGAGGAATTTTTCCAAAAATATCGATACCATGATAGTAAGATAAAGCTCTTAAAAAACGAACCTCAGCTCTAAAACGTGCAATATCGTTTCTTAAAGCACCAGAGACATTTCTTTCATCTAATTTAGCATCGGTAGTTTCTCTCAAGAATTCGTTACACAACCCTATTTGATAAAATACTCTAGCAAAAAAGGCTTCTGAGAACACGTTATCAGCATTCCATGTGTTGAAATTTAGATTTCTGATCGTTGGATTATCGCTCTCACCCCAAGCAATAATAGCTTCATCAGTTGTAAGTTCTTGTAATTGCCAATATCCTCTTAAGTATTGCGAAAAACCTTCATCTACAAGTGACCCTAAATCGGAATTTCCGGCAGGACCTTGTTGACCTGTCACTGCCAAACCTCCATAAATCTTAGCAAGAAATTGCTTGTAAGAATTTGGATTTGCAAAAAATTGTTGGTTGGTGAACTCATCATCATCTTTTGGCTCGATGTCTAAGCTGCACGACCCCAGCATAAAAAATGCCGAAAGCAGTACCAACCACTTTACATTAATAAACTCTTTTACTTTTTTCATATTCATTTTTTTTTAAAAATTAACATTCATTCCTAGTAGAAACATTCTTGCTCTTGGAAAAATGGTTCCGTCAATACCATTGTTAAAAACCTCAGGATCAATACCTCTATATTTTGTAAAAATAAGTGCATTTTGAACACCTGTATAAATTCTTAAATTAGTTTTTCCTCCAAAAGAATTATTTATTTTATAACCAATGGTTACGTTATCTAATTTTATAAAGGAACCATCTTTAATGTAATGATCAGATTCTTTTTGTGCAAATTGGAATTCGGTGTCGTAGAAATTTGCAGGTGAATTATTTAAAGTACCATCAACTAAATTATTAATAGACGAAATAAAAGTTCTGTCTGCTGTTACTCTGTCGTAAACATAGCCACCAAAGCTTGCTCTCCAGGCCATTGTGAAATCCCAATTTTTATACAAAGTTGCATTGACCATGTAACCCATTGTTATGTCAGCATTTGGCTTTTTGTAATTGTATTTATCTTTAGAGTCAACTATTCCATCGGCATTTCTATCCACGTAAGCACCTTCAATAGGCTTTCCTGCAGCATCATAAACTTGTTGGTAAACCCAATATGAAAAAGGTGCTAACCCAATTTTATGGGTTTGTACAAATCCGTTTAAACCAACATTTCCCTGCAAGATATTATCTGTAAATAAATCGGTGATTTCTAAATGATTATACGTAATATTATAATTCATATTTAAATCAAAGTTTTCATTTTTAATTGCTTGGTAATTTAAAGAGAAGTCAAGACCTTTCGATTCTAGAGAACCAACATTTCTTACTCCGATAATTCTTAAATTTTGTAATGCGCCCTCAGAAACTTCTGAAAACAAATCGTTGGTTCTTGCAAAGTAAGCATCAATAGAACCTTTCAATTTATTATTAAAAAATCCAAAATCTAAACCAGCATTATATTTTTGGCTTTTTTCCCACTGTAGATTTTCATTGTAGCCTTCTGGTCTTGCAATTGGTACAAAAGTGTTACCAAACTGATAAGAAATATTATTAGAAGCATTATAACGTTTCAACCAGTCATAAGCGAAAGGTACATTTTGTTGACCTACTTCACCGTAACTTAATCTTAATTTTAAATCAGATATAAAATTAGAGTTTTTTAAGAAACTTTCTTCTTTAATTTTCCATGCAAAAGCAAATCCCATAAAATCATCCCATTTATTAACAGGAGAAATTCTAGAAGAACCATCTCTTCTATAGTTTATGGTTAACAAATACTTGTCTGCAAAACCTAAATTTAAACGACCTAGATAGGCTCCTAATTTATTTCCTGGACTAGTGAAAACATCTTCTCTTAATTCTTCGGCCTGACCTAAGCCAAAAAGATTTCTATTTCCTGAAAAATAATTTTGATTATCAAACTGTTGATAATCGTAACCAGCAATAGCATCTACATTAAATTTTCCGAAAGTTTTGGTATAATTTAATTGCGCGTTCATGTTTTGGTTTTGGTTTTCAAACCAGTTTTCAGAAAACGAACCTATTTGTCTCTGTGGTACAGGTAAATTTACGTTGTAACCTACTCTTGAAAGAGGATTTACCGTTACAGAACCCGTTCCGTATGTTCTATCCATACCTACGTTTATAATTGCTCTTAAAGCTGGTAAAAAATGAAATTTATAATCTACATTAAAGTTACCAAAGAATCGCTTCTGATTACCAATGTTTCTTACTTCATTTAATAAACTCACTGGGTTAGCTGTTCCTCTAGGATTTCCACCTGCAGTCCATTCTGTATATCCAGCAAAAATTGAACTGTCATCAAAAACTGATTGTGTTGGATCGTAAGAAATGGCAGCACCAATAGCTCCTTCATCAGCATTTCTTCTAAATGTATAAGAATAGTTCGCTGTTAAGTTAATTTTTAAATGGTCATCAAAAAAAGATGGATTTAGTGAGGTTGAAATTGTAGACCTTTTAAAATTAGATGTCATTAACAAACCATTATTATCTGTATTTCCTAAAGAAACTCTTGCTGGAACTTTATTAAACAAATTGCCTGCTGCAGACAAATGCGTATCAGATGTAAAAGAACTATTAAAAATTTCGTCTTGCCAGTCAGTATTTGCAGTACCTAACAGTCCAGCTTTATCTGGAGCCACCCTAGCAATTAACCATCGGTATTCATCAGCAGAAAACACATCTACCTTTTTAGCCAAAGTATTGAACGTTGTAAACGTGTTTAAAGATACTTGAAGCCCTTTTTTGGAACCCTTTTTTGTCGTAATGATAATTACCCCGTTAGAACCTCTATTACCATAGATAGCGGTTGCCGAAGCATCTTTCAAAATAGAGAAAGTATCAATATCGTTTGGGTTTACAGAAGAAAGACCTCCATCAATAGGTAAACCATCAACAACAATAAGAGGGTCATTACTTGCTAAAAGTGAAGAGCCTCCTCGGATTCTAATGACAGCATCGTTACCTGGTGTACCAGAAGAAGTAACAACAACTCCAGATGCTCTACCGTTTAATAAACCATCAACACTAGTAATAGCGCCTTTGTTAAAATCTTTGGATGTAATTAAATCTACAGAACCTGTTGCGTCTTTTTTCTTTACAGAACCATATCCAACTTGAACTACAATTTCTTGCAATAAATTAGACTCCTCCTCCAAAGAAACGTTTATAGAAGATTGATTATTGAATTCGATAGTTTCGCTTTTGTAACCAATTGAACTAAAGACTACTTTATCGCCTTTTTTCAATTTAGAAAGTTTAAACTTACCATCGAAATCTGTTGAAACACCGTTTGTGGTGCCCTGAGCTACTACATTAACGCCTGGTAGTGATTGTTTGGTTTTTGAATCCAAAACAACTCCTTCTAGATTTCCTTGTGCAAACACACTAAAAGGCAGTAGCAGTACTAAAAATAACAACTTTTGATAAATTGTTTTCATACATTTTGTTTAGGTTAATAATTTGTTTTTTCTTGCTTATACTTTAACTTCGAATGTTAAATTTATAATAATAATCTGCAAAAAAAAACATCAGTGAAATATAAGGCTATCGAAAACGTTTTCGTGTTGAAAACTTTCTCTTATTTACAGAAAAATAAGGATGAAATTGACAATTAAAAAAATAAAACCTACCTTTATTCAGAATTTAGTTTTATGCAATTGATTAAACAGTTTTTAATTAATTTTTATCATTAAAGAAATCAAGTCCCAAAAACAAATTTTACAAAACAAACAATGAGAAGAAAAGTTACTTTAAAACAAATCGCAAAAGAATTGGATATTTCTATTTCTACCGTTTCAAAATCACTAAGAGATAGCACAGAAATCAGCGAGGATACGCGCCAAAAGGTGCAGGCTTTTGCCAAATTATACAATTACAAGCCCAACAATATTGCACTAAGTTTAAAGAATAGAAAATCTAAAACTATTTGCATAATCATTCCTGAAGTTATACATCATTTTTTTGCGACTGTTATCAGTGGTGTTGAGCATGTAGCAAATGAAAAAGGTTATAATGTAATCGTTTGTTTATCTGATGAATCATTTGATAAAGAAGTGATTAACATGGAAATGTTAGCTAACGGGAGTATTGACGGATTCATTATCTCATTGTCCAAAGAAACGCAACAAAAAAAAGATTTTCATCATATTACAGAAGTTATAAATCAAGGGATGCCTGTAGTAATGTTTGATAGGATTACCAACGATATTCTTTGTGATAAAGTAATTATTGACGATAATTTAGCCGCATTCAACGCCACTCAATTTCTCATTGACAAAGGATTCAAAAAAATTGCATTACTAACAACCGTAGATTATGTTAGCGTAGGAAAATTAAGAACTGAAGGTTATGTCAAAGCGCTGCAAACTAATGACATTATAGTTGATGAAAATTTAATAGTTAAAATTGAAGATACTGACAATTTTGAAGATCATATTCAAGACTTATTATTAAACAATAATTTAGATGCAATTTTCGCAGTGAATGAAATTTTTGCAGTAACAGCTATCAAGGTTGCAACCAGAATTGGTAAATCAGTTCCAAATGATGTTTCTGTAATTGGTTTTACTGATGGAATCATCTCTAAATACTCTTCGCCATCCATCACTACTGTCAGTCAAAATGGTGTAAAAATGGGTGAAAAAGCAGCCAAAATGTTACTCGAAAAACTTGAAATAGAAGAAGAAGATTACGAAGAACAATACAAAACAGAAGTGATTGAAACAGAGCTTGTTGAAAGAGAATCTACAAATTAAACGTAAAATTTTATCAACAAAAAAACGTTTTCGTAGCTCATTTATTCAAAATTTTGAAATCTGAAATTTGAAATCTGAAATCTTTTAATATCTTTACCCCATCAAAACTTATACTTTTTACTTCGAAAACAAAAAATAAGTTTTGATAAGCATAACGCTTATCGTATTTCTAACCAATAAATTACGATAATGGAAAAGCGTAAGTTAAGTTTCTGGCAAATTTGGAACATGAGTTTCGGATTTCTAGGGATACAATTTGGATTTGCCCTTCAAGGTGGATTCATGTCTAGAATTTTTCAAACTCTTGGCGCAGAAGTAGATGACATTCCAGGTTTATGGATTGCAGCACCTTTAACTGGTCTTTTAGTTCAACCAATAATAGGATACTTATCAGATAATACTTGGAGTCCAAAATTTGGTAGAAGAAAACCATTTTTCCTTATCGGAGCAGTTTTAGCATCTATTACTTTATTTTTCATGCCTCATTCACCTGCTCTTTGGATTGCAGCTGGTTTGTTATGGGTTTTAGATTCTTCAATAAACATTAGTATGGAACCTTTTCGTGCTCTTGTTGCTGACAAATTACCTGAATCACAACGTTCTAATGGTTTTGTTATTCAAACGCTAATTATCGGAATTGGAACTTGGATTGCTAGTAATTTACCTTGGTTAGTTAATAAATTAGGAGTTTCTAACGAAGCTGATGCTGGAGTAATTCCGCAATCGGTTGTAGTAGCGTTTTCAATAGGTGCATTTGTATTTTTTACAAGTATTCTATACACCATATTTACAACAAAAGAAGATCCGCCTGAAGATTTAGAGAAATTTAAGTCTGAAAAAAAGGAATCTCGTTTTATTCCAGATTTATTTCAAAGTTTAAAAGAAATGCCATCAACAATGAAAAAACTTGGATTAATTCAATTTTTTAGTTGGTTTGCATTTTTTACAATGTGGAGTCTTTCAACTCCAGCTTTGACAGAGCATGTTTTCAATTCGCCAAAACCTGATGTGAAAGAATATGCTCAACTCGATAATGAAGGCAAAGAATTAAAAGATTCTAATAAAAAAGTGCTCTTTTTAAACGATGTCAAAGAACAAGAATACAAAGCAAAAGATAAAGTTTATAATAATGCAGCCGATTTAGTAGGTTCTGCAACTGGAGTTTATGGATTATCTTCCATGGCTTTTGCTTTATTGCTTACATTTTACACCATGAAAAACAAAATAAATAGAAAATACATCCACATGACTTCATTGATTCTTGGTGGATTAGGTTTTGTTTATATGTTTTATGCTACGCCATCAACGTTAATGTATAGTTTTATATTGATAGGTTTTGCCTGGGGAAGTATTCTATCTATGCCTTACGCAATGTTATCAAGTTCAGTGAACCCAAATAAAATGGGTATGATGATGGGATTATTCAATATGTTTATTGTAATTCCTCAAATTATTGCAGCTCTTGGTGGAATCAATTATTTATACAAGTTAATTGGAGAAGCTCACATTAATGCTATGCTTTTAGCAGGATTATCACTAATTATTGCTGGATTGTGTAATTTCTTTATAACGGATAAAAACGCAATTTCAGGTTAAAAAAACTATAATGAATAACAAAAAAGCATTCATATTCGACCTTGACGGAGTAATTGTTGACACAGCAAAATATCATTTTTTGGCGTGGCAAAAATTATCTCAAGAACTAGGCATCGAATTTACACCCGAACACAACGAAGAATTAAAAGGAGTTAGCCGTGTTCGTTCTCTTGATATTATTTTAGAACTTGGAGGAATTCAAGCTTCTCAAGAAGACAAAAACAAATGGCTTATTCAAAAAAACGAAGATTATCTATCCTATTTGGTAGCTATTGATGAAAGTGAAATTTTACCTGGTGTACTTCCTGTATTGCACTATTTAAAAGATAAAAATCAACTAATTGCATTAGGTTCTGCAAGTAAAAACGCAAGACCAATTTTAGAAAAAACAGGAATTCTAAATTTATTTGATGCAATCGTTGATGGAAATGACGTTTCTAATGCAAAACCTGATCCAGAAGTATTTCTTCAAGCTGCAAAAAAATTAGGCGCAACCAACGAGAATTCAATTGTTTTTGAAGATTCAGTTGCAGGAATTCAAGCCGCTAATATTGCAAATATGACCAGCATTGGAATTGGAGAAGCAGCAACATTACACGAAGCAAAATATATATTTAAAGATTTTACATTTATTGATGTTTCTTTTATTGAATCGTTAATAAATTAGAAAAAAGAGAATAGAACATAGAGCATAGATGTTTTAAAAGTTTAACAATGAACTTTTAAACTTTAAACCTCTAAACTTTTAAACTTAAAATAAAATGAACCAAGATTATATCAAAGCAGACAATTGGTCCATCATTGAAGAAGGATTTGATGCAGAAAGAGTAAAATCGTCTGAAAGTTTATTCAGTATCGGAAACGGTGCTATGGGACAACGTGCCAATTTTGAAGAATACTATTCAGGCAAAACATTTCAAGGAAGCTATATTGCAGGAATTTATTATCCTGACAAAACAAAAGTGGGTTGGTGGAAAAATGGATACCCTGAATATTTTGCAAAAGTATTAAATGCTCCAAATTGGATTGGAATTGACATTGAAATAAACAATGAAGTTTTTGATTTGGCTAAATGCAAAACTGTTGCCAATTTTAAACGTGAGTTGAATATGAAAGAAGGTATTTATTATCGTTCTTTCTCTGCTACATTGCAAAACGGACTGGAAATTTCGGTTAAAGTAACGCGTTTTCTATCATTAGATATTGATGAACTAGGTGTGATTAATTTTGAGATTACTCCATTAAATGGTGATGCCAAAATTGTTTACAAACCTTATATTGATGCCGGCGTTCACAACGAAGATGCTAACTGGGAAGAGAAATTCTGGGAACCATTGAACGTTCAACATTCAAATAATGAAGCATTTGTTACAGCGAGGACTTTCAAAACGCATTTTACAGCAACAACTTTTATGCAGAATACCATTCTGTTGAACGGTTCAAACGTAAATGCCTCACCTATCAATATTGAAAAAAATAACGAAAAAGTTCAATTTTCTTATGAAATAAATGTAGCTAAAGAACAAACTGCTACAATTCAAAAATTAGGTGGTTATACGGTTTCATTAAATCATGAAAACACACAAGTTGCTGCTCAAAATGTTATTGCTGAAGGTTTGAAAATTGGTTATACAAATTTAGTTGAAAGTCAGATTCAAGATTGGTCAAAAATTTGGGAAATGAGCGACATTACTATTGATGGTGATGTAAAAGCACAACAAGGAATTCGTTTCAACATTTTCCAATTAAACCAAACCTATTTAGGAAAAGATTCTCGTTTAAATATTGGTCCAAAAGGATTTACAGGTGAAAAATACGGCGGTTCAACTTATTGGGATACCGAAGCTTATTGCATTCCTTTCTATATGGCAACCAAAGACCAACAAGTAGCAAGAAATTTATTAACTTACCGATATAATCAATTGGATAAAGCGATTGAAAATGCAGGTAAATTAGGTTTCAAAAACGGAGCTGCTTTGTATCCAATGGTTACAATGAATGGCGAAGAATGTCATAACGAATGGGAAATCACTTTTGAAGAAATTCATAGAAACGGTGCGATTGCTTTTGCGATATTTAATTATCACAGATTTACAGGAGATTACTCATACATTCCTGAAAAAGGATTAGAAGTTTTGATTGGAATTGCACGTTTTTGGCACCAAAGAGCAACCTATTCTACTTACAGAAATCAATATGTGATTCTTGGAGTTACAGGTCCGAATGAGTATGAAAATAATGTGAATAATAATTTCTATACTAATTATTTAGCAAAATGGTGTATCGATTATGCTATTGAACAAATCAATAAAGTAGAAAAAGAATATACTTCAGATTATTCTCGAATAATGAGTAAAGTGAATTTGGATAATGCAGAAATCGCACATTGGAAAGCTGTTGCTGATAATATGTATTTTCCATATTCAAAAGAACATGATGTTTACTTACAACAAGATGGTTTCTTAGATAAAGAATTGGTAAAAGTGCACGATTTAGATAAAAGCCAACGTCCAATTAACCAAAAATGGTCTTGGGATAGAATCTTGCGTTCGCCATACATAAAACAAGCAGATACATTACAAGGTTTCTATTTCTTTGAAGATCATTTTACCAAAGAGCAATTAGAAAAACATTTCGATTTTTACGAACCATTTACTGTTCATGAAAGTTCGCTTTCACCTTGCGTTCACTCTATTCAAGCAGCAACTCTTGATAGAATGGAACAAGCATACACTTTCTACTTAAGAACTTCTCGTTTAGATTTAGATGATTACAACAAAGAAGTAGAAGAAGGTTGTCACATCACCTCAATGGCTGGAACTTGGATGAGTATTGTAGAAGGTTTTGGTGGAATGAGAGTTAAAAATGATACCTTACATTTTGAACCAAAAATTCCTTCACAATGGCAAGGTTATTCGTTTAAAATAAACTTCAGAAATCAAATTTTAAAAGTTGAAGTGCAACAAAATGAAACGAAATTTTCATTAGAAGGAAGCAAAGAGATATCTGTTTTCGTGAATGGAAAAGAAGTATTAGTTGAGCCGAATAGTTTAGTAACAGTTTAGAATAAAAAGATTAATTTAACCCTTTCAGAGTTTTGGATTCTGAAAGGGTTTTTAAATAAAAAAATATGAAAAAAATCTTCTTTCTTTTACTAATAACTTCTTTATCATTCGCTCAAGTTGACCGAGTTGAACCTCCTTTTTGGTGGAGTGATATGATTCTTTCTGACGTTCAAATAATGTTCTACGGAAAAAATATCGCAGAAAATCAAGTTTCCGTTTCCAATGGAATTATCATTAAAGGCATTCAAAAAACCGAAAATCCTAACTACGTTTTCGTAACCATCGACACAAAAAATACAACGGCTCAAGATTTGGTTTTCACTTTCAAAAACAAAAACAAGTCTTTTACTCAAAACTATTCTTTAAAATCGAGAAAGGAAAATTCTAAATTCAGAAAGAGCTTCGATAGTTCTGATATGATTTATCTATTAATGCCTGATAGATTTGCAAATGGAAACCCAAACAATGACAGCCATCCATCGGTAATTGAAAAAGCTGATAGAACAAAAATTGATGGACGTTATGGTGGCGATATTGATGGGATGATTAAAAATTTAGATTACATAAAAGACTTGGGAGCAACAACTCTTTGGCCAACACCACTTTGTGAAGACAATGACGAAAGAGGCTCATATCACACTTATGGTCAATCAGATGTTTATAAAATTGATCCACGATTTGGTACAAATGAAGACTATGTAAAATTAAGTAATGAACTTCATAATCGCGACATGAAATTAATCATGGATTATGTAACTAATCACTGGAGTTATAACCATTGGATGATGAAAGACATGCCAACATACGATTGGTTTCATCAATTTCCAGGATTCAAGCAGACCAATTTTAAAACCACAACACATTCTGATACAAATGCCTCTGAAACTGATAAAAACTTAGCAACAAGTGGTTGGTTTGTTAAATCAATGCCCGATTTAAATCAGAAAAATCCTTTAGTGCTTAACTATTTAATTCAAAATGCCATTTGGTGGATTGAATATGCAAATCTTGATGGTTTTAGAGTAGATACTTATCCTTATACTGATAAAGAATCAATTGCACTTTGGACAAAAGCAGTAACTGACGAATATCCAAATTTCAATATTGCTGCTGAAGCATGGTTATATTCTCATGCACAAATTTCTTATTGGCAAAAAGACAGTAAAATTGCAGCTATTCAAAGCTATAATTCTTATTGCCCAACTGTAATGGATTTTATGTTGCAAACCATTTTAGAAAAAGGTGTTTTGAAAGAAGAAAAGCAAAATTGGAATGAAGGTGTAACCAAATTTTATGATACCTTTTCAAATGATTTCTTATATACAAACATCAACAATATGTTTGTTTTTGCAGAAAATCACGACACACAACGTATCAATTTTGTCTATCCAAAATTTGAAGATTACAAAATTACAATGGCTTTAATTGCTACTATTCGAGGTATTCCACAATTGTATTATGGCTCAGAAATTGGAATGACTGGAAGTAAAAACGTAGGCGATGGTGATATTCGTAGAGAATTTCCTGGCGGATGGTCTGACCATAAACAAAGTGCATTTACAAAAGAAGGAAGAACTGCTGAACAAGAAAAATATCATGCAATAACTAAGAAACTTTTTAATTGGAGGAAAAACAAAGAAGTAATTCATTCTGGAAAAACAACTCACTATATTCCAGAAAACAATGTTTATGTTTATTTTAGATATAATGAAAAGGAAAGTGTAATGGTCATAATGAATAATAGTGTTGAAAAACAAAAAATGAACATTAATCACTTTAAAGAAAGTATCAAGAATAATACTTCAGGAAAAGATGTCCTTACTGATAAATCATTTGATTTAAAAAATGATATTGAAATTGAAGGAAAATCAGTTTTAATTTTAGAATTGAAGTAAAATGAAAAAACTACTTTTAATCTTATTAACCGCTACATTTTCATTTGCTCAAAGCAAAATTGAAAGCCATCAAATCATTGACAAAGAAAAAATTGAAGGAATTATCAATCGAATTGATAGTTTTCCAACAAAATTTATTGTTCCGAGAACCGTTGATGTTTGGTTGCCATCCAATTATTCTAAAGAAAAAAAATATAGCGTATTGTATATGCACGATGGACAAATGCTATTTGATGCCTCATCAACTTGGAACAAACAAGAATGGATGGTTGATGAAGTAGTTTCAAAATTGAATTCTGAAAATAAAATTCAAGATATTATTGTTGTTGCCATTTGGAACATTCCAAACTTGCGTCATATGGATTTATATCCAAACAAACCTTATCAATTACTATCAAAAGAAATTCAAGAACAAATTCAAACAGAAGTAAAAAAGGCAAAATTCCCATTTGATGACAAAAAGATAAATTCTGATAACTATCTTCAATTTATTGTCACGGAATTAAAACCTTATATAGATCAAAATTATTCTGTCTACACTGATGCTGAACATACCGGAATTATGGGTTCAAGTATGGGTGGATTGATTTCGATGTATGCTATTTGTGAATATCCAAATGTATTTGGAAAAGCGAGTTGTTTATCAACGCATTGGGTTGGATTTCGTGATTTTGAAAACAATCCTATTCCGGAAAGTTTTTTTACTTATATGCAGCAAAATTTACCTGATCCAAAAAATCATAAAATCTATTTCGATTACGGAACTGAAACACTTGACGCTAGTTATTTAAAGTATGAATATCGTGTTGATGAAGTGTTACAATCCAAAGGATATACAACAGAAAATTATAAAAGTCTTAAATTTGAAGGAGAAAACCATTCGGAAGCTTCTTGGCAAAAACGAATTAATATTCCTGTAGAATTTATGTTTGAAAAATAAACAATGAAAATGAAAAAAATATTTGCACTACTATTTATATCAACAATTTCATTTGCTCAAAATGCAGATAGAAAATTCATTAAAATTGAAAAACTTTCTAGTGGATTTTCGGTTAGAGTTTCAGATGGAAATTATTTAATAAATTTTCTAAACGATAAAATTATTGAAACTTCATTTACACCAAAAGGAGAAAAAAATAGCAATCCATCAGATGCAGTTGTATTAAAAAATAAATTGAAAAACATTTCTTTCAAAGAGAATAAAAACTCAGTTGAATGTAGTTCCAAATCAAGTACTTTAAAAATAGTAATACAAAAATCTCCATTCAAAATATCTTATTTAAATAATAACCAAGAAATTATTTCTGAAAAATCAGGTTATTTAAAACGCAAACATATTCCACTCGACAATGTAAAAGGAAATATTACTGCCGATTCTACCGAAGTTTTACAATTCAATATTTCTTCAGATGAAGTTCTTTATGGTGGTGGCGCACGTGCATTAGGAATGAATCGTCGCGGCAACAAATTAGCACTTTACAACAGAGCACAATATGGTTATGAAACACGAGCAGAATTGATGAATTTTTGTATTCCGTTGGTATTATCATCCAAATTATATGCAGTTCATTTTGATAACGAAGCCATTGGATATTTAGATTTAGATTCTAAAAAAGATAATACTTTAGAGTATGAAACTATTTCTGGTAGAAAAACCTATCAAGTAATTGTTGGGAATTCTTGGGAGGATTTAGTGAAAAACTACACCGATTTAACAGGAAAACAACCTTTGCCTCCACGTTGGGCATTCGGAAATTTCTCTTCTCGTTTTGGTTATCATACTCAGGATGAAGTGGAAAAAACCATACGCAAATTTGAAGAAAGTAAAATTCCTGTCGATGCTATAATTCTGGATTTATATTGGTTCGGAAAAACAGTTCAAGGAACAATGGGAAATCTAGAATGGGATAAAGATAACTTCCCAAATCCAGATAAAATGATTTCCGATTTGAATGCAAAAGGGGTAAAAACGGTTTTGATAACAGAACCTTTTATCCTTACAACCTCATCTAAATGGCAAGAAACCGTTGATAAAAAAGTTTTAGCAACCTTAAAAGACGGAAGACCTGCCACTTGGGATTTCTATTTTGGAAACACAGGAATTGTTGACGTATTCAAACCCGAAGGAAAAGAATGGTTTTGGAATGTGTACAAACGATTAATCAATCAAGGAGTTGCTGGACTTTGGGGTGATTTGGGCGAACCTGAAGTTTTCCCATCTTATGCCAATACATTTGCAGGAACAGCCGATGAAGTTCATAATGTTTACGGTCACAATTGGGCAAAATTAATTGCTGATGGTTACAAAAAAGATTTTTCTAATCAACGTCCATTTATATTAATGCGTTCTGGATATTCTGGAAGTCAACGTTTTGGTATGATTCCGTGGAGTGGAGATGTCTCAAGAAGCTGGGGCGGATTGCAAAGTCAGATGGAAATTGCGCTTCAAATGGGAATGCAAGGAATGGCTTATATGCACAGTGATTTAGGTGGTTTTGCTGGAGATTATTACGATAATGAATTGTATTTACGTTGGTTGCAATATGGTGTTTTCAACCCAATTTTTCGTCCGCACGCTCAAGAAGATGTAGCTTCAGAAGTGGCTTATAAAGACGTTGACACGAAAGAAATTGCTAAAAAAGCTGTTGAATTACGCTATCAATTATTGCCTTATAATTATCAATTGGCTTTTGAGAATGCTACAGAAGGAACACCTTTAATGCGACCATTGTTTTTTAATGAACCAAACAACAAAGAATTACTTTCAAAATCGGATGGTTACCTTTGGGGAAATGATTTTTTAGTTTATCCAATTATAGAAAAAGGTCAAACTCAAAAAGAAGTTTATTTTCCAAAAAATTCAAATTGGTACGATTTCTACACTGGAAAAAAATACGATGCTGGAACAACTCAAAAAGTTGAATTAAATAAAAATAATATTCCAACATTTGTTCGTGGCGGAAGTTTTATTCCGATGAGCAAAGTGCAACAAAACACACAGAATTATATTTTAAATGATTTTGATGTGCATTTTTATTTTGATAAAGAAACAAAAAAATCGGAACTAGAATTGTTTAATGATGATGGATTATCAACTACTTCCATTGAAAAATCGGTTTATGAAGAATTTGATTTTGAAAGTGCTATTGATAATAACTCACTTTTTTTAGATGTTGAATTTGACAAAACCTATTCTACCACAACCTCCAAAACAATAAATATAATTATTCACGGATTTGACAAAAATCCAACAACAATTCTTCTGAATAATAAGATTTTAAATAATAACCAATACAAATTTGAAAATAATCTAATCTACATTTCTTTACAATGTGAATTAGATAAAAATCAAAAAATTGAAATAAAACTATAGATGAAAAAAACAGCCTTACTCCTACTACTTGCAATTACTTTTTCAAGTTGTAACTCAACCAAAGAGGTAACTTATACTCAAAAAACCAAAGCACCTTTCGTTTGGGAAAGTGCTAATGTTTATTTTCTATTAACTGATAGATTTTTGGATGGAAATCCAAACAACAATGCTATAATTAAAAGAGATAAACCAACAGCAAAATTGCGTGGTTTTGAAGGTGGCGATATTCGTGGTGTGATTCAAAAACTAGACGAAGGATATTTCACCGATTTAGGAATCAACGCCATTTGGATGACGCCTGTTGTAGAACAAATTCACGGATCGGTAGATGAAGGAACAGGAAATACCTATGGTTTTCACGGTTATTGGACCAAAGATTGGACCGCATTAGATCCAAGTTATGGAACTCGCGAAGATTTGAAAGAATTGGTTGATAAAGCGCACGCAAAAGGAATTAGAATTATGCTTGATGCGGTTATAAATCACACTGGTCACGCCACAGAATTAGACGAAAAATATCCTGATGATTGGGTTCGTTCTACTCCAAATTGCAAATACAATTCGTATGATACCAATATCAATTGTACTTTAGTTACAGGACTTTTTGATATCAAAACAGAAAGCAAAGAAAATGTTGAATTACCTCCTTTTTTAATTGCAAAATGGAAAAAAGAAGGTCGTTATGAAGAAGAAGTAGCCGAATTGGATGCTTTTTTCAAAAAAACAGGTTATCCAAGAGCACCAAGATATTACATCATGAAATGGTTAGCCGATTATATTTTGGATTTCGGAATTGACGCTTATCGTGTGGATACTGTAAAGCATACTATGGAAGATGTTTGGTATGATTTTGGAAAAGTTTGTGAAATGTCATTTGCAGAATTTAAAGCTAAAAATCCTTCAAAAATTTTAGACAATAATGCATTTTTTACTGTTGGAGAAGTTTATGGTTACAACATAGGAAGCAAAAGATTATACGATTATGGAGATAAAAAAGTAGATTATTATGCGAACGGATTTACTAGTTTAATCAATTTTGATTTTAGAAATGAAGCCAAAATGAATTATGAAGAGTTGTTTTCTAAATATTCCAATATTCTTCAAAATGATTTGAAAGGAAAAACGGTTATGAACTATGTTTCGTCTCATGATGATGGTTGGCCGTTTGACAAAAAACGTGAAAAAACATTTGAATCTGGAACCAAATTATTGCTTACTCCTGGAATTTCTCAAGTGTATTATGGAGATGAAACTGCTCGTTCTTTAGATATTGAAGGAACAAATGGTGATGCAACATTACGTTCAATGATGAATTGGGATGATTTGAAAACCAATAAAATGACTTTCAAACTATTAAATCATTGGCAAAAATTAGGACAATTTAGAAAAAATCATCCATCGGTTGGAGCAGGAATTCACAAGCAAATTACAAGTTCTCCTTATGTATTTAGTCGTGATTATTCTAACGGAAATTATTCTGATAAAGTTGTTGTCGCATTGGATTTACCTATCGGAAAAAAAGAAATATCTGTTGGAACTATTTTTGAAAATGGAACAAAAGTAAAAGATGCTTATTCTGGAAAAACTTCTGAAGTTATTGATGGAAAAGTTGCGATTGATAGTGAATTTGGGATTGTATTATTGGAGAAAAATTAATAACAATATCATAACGTGATAATTTAAAGTAATAATTTTCAACAAATTAGTTTTGAAATAATAATTTCAATTTAATATGCTACAATGAAAATCTGTTATTTATTTTTAATTTCATTTCTATTTATACAATGCAACGTGATGAAAAAACCACTCAATATTGGACATCGTGGAGCAATGGGACACGAAACTGAAAACACTATTTCTTCTATCAAAAAAGCTTTGGAGCTTAATGTTGGTATGATTGAAATTGACGTCTTTGTAATCAAATCAGGAGAAGTAGTAGTTTTTCACGATGACATTTTAGATAGTTTGACAAATGCTAAAGGGAAAATAGAAGACTATAATTGGGAAGAACTTCAAAAAGTAACTGTAAAAGGAAACCACAAAATTCCACTTTTAGAAGAAGTAATCTCAACAATAAATAAAAAAACTCCTTTAAATATTGAACTAAAAGGAAGCAAAACTGCCAAACCTGTTTTTGATATAGTTCAAACGTTTTATGAAAAAGGATGGACAAAAGATAATTTTAATATTTCAAGTTTTCTTTGGGATGAATTAGAAAATTATAGACAACTTGACAATGCTATTTCCATTGGAATTTTAACAGAAGAAAATCCAATTGATGCCATAAACATTGGTGAAAAATTAAAAGCTCAAAGCATTAATCCTTGGTATAAGACTTTAACATCAGAAAATATTGACCTAATCCATAAAAAAGGTTTCAAAATTTATACTTACACAGTCAACGAACCTGATACCATTAAAAAAATGATTCGTTTAGGTGTTGACGGAATTTTTTGCAATTATCCTGAAAGATTGCATTAAAGTTTAGTGTTATAAAAGTTTATCTTTGTCAAAGATTAAAACTCTAACAAAGATTTACAAAAAATGAATTCAAAATACGACATACTAATTGTTGGTGGTGGTGCAGCAGGTTTTTTTACAGCAATTAACATTGTGGAGAAAAATCCAAAATTAAAAGTCGCTATTTTAGAACGCGGAAAAGAAGTTTTATCTAAAGTTAGAATTTCTGGTGGAGGACGTTGCAATGTTACACACGCGTGTTTTGTTCCGAATGATTTAGTCAAATTTTATCCTCGTGGCGAAAAAGAACTTCGCGGACCTTTTCATCAATTTTGTTCTGGCGATACGATTGAGTGGTTTGAAAAACATGGCGTTGAATTAAAAATCGAAGACGATGGTAGAATGTTTCCAACTTCCGATTCTTCTCAAACTATCATTGATTGTTTTTTTAATACTACTCAAAAATTAAAAATTGACATTTTAACCAATCAAAGTGTGCAATCACTTTTCAAAGGAGAAGATTATTGGAAAGTTGAAACCAATGTCGAAACATTTTCTTGTCAAAAATTAGTGATGACCACAGGAAGCAATCCAAAAGTTTGGGAAATGCTTACTGAACTTGGTCATTCTATTATTTCGGCTGTTCCATCATTGTTTACATTTAATATAAAAGACAAACGAATTAAAGATTTGATGGGTTTGTCGGCTTTTGCAAATGTAAAAGTTAAAAACACAAAGTTGGAATCTTCTGGACCATTATTGATAACCCATTGGGGAATGTCTGGACCAGGAATTTTGCGCCTTTCCGCTTGGGGCGCACGAATTTTGGCAGATAAAAATTATCACTTTGTTTTACAAGTCAATTGGTTAAACGACTTAACATTTGAAGAAACACTTGAAAAACTTAAGGAACTAAAATTAGAACATTCTAAAAAAGCAGTTTCAAAAAAATCTCCGTTTGAATTTCCGAACAGACTTTGGGAAAGTTTGGTTTTAGCATCTGATATTTCAGAAGATACAAAATGGGCAGATTTATCTAAAAATCAACTATCCAATTTAGCCAATCAATTAACTAATGGCGAATTTCAAGTAAACGGAAAAAGTACTTTTAAAGAAGAATTTGTAACAGCTGGAGGTATTGATTTAAAAGAAATAAACTTCAAAACCATGGAAAGTAAATTACATCCAAATTTATATTTTGCAGGAGAGATTTTAAACATTGATGCAATTACTGGTGGATTTAATTTTCAAAATGCTTGGACTGGTGGTTTTATTATAGCTCAAACAATTGTTAATTAATTTAAAATTTCTTATCCCTTGATATCATTGAAACCGAGTGAGTTCCTTCAAAATAAAGCTACTTATAATTTGTAAGTAATTAAAAATCAAACTATATTTGATTTACCAAAAAACAAACAAACATGAAAAAACAATTACTTTTAAGTTTTTTTGCACTCATTTTAGGAGCATTTTTAACCCATGCACAAACTACTCCTGTTTGTGGAGGAACATTTACTGATCCTGCCGGTGCAACAACAAATTATGCAAATAATTCTAATGTAACAACAACTATTTGTCCGTCTAATCCTGGAGAATTTGTTACTGTAACTTTTACATCATTTGCGTTAGAAAATAATTTTGATAGGTTAAAAATCTATAACGGTACTTCTGCAAGTGCACCTTTACTTGCAGATTTAACAGGGAGTACTATTCCACCTGCACACACATCAAGTGATATAAGCGGATGTTTGACTTTCGTTTTCACATCTGATTCTTCTATAAATCAGGCAGGTTGGGTTGCAAACATTACTTGTGGATCAACTCCAATATGTTTACCACCTACTTCAGTAAATGTAACTCAATCAAACAATACTTCTACAGTATTGAATTGGATAGATCCTAATCAAGGAACTGGTCCGTGGGAAATCTTGTTAACTGCAAATGGCACTACATTTTCGCAAACAATAATAGCACAATCAAATCCATTTAACTTAACTGGATTGACACCTGGTATAATTTATACTGCTTCTGTAAGATCGATTTGTGGAAATACTCAAAGCAATTGGTCATCTCCGATAACTTTTACAACAGGAACTACAACAATATGCACAGAACCAACTAACATAGCTATTTCAAGTGTAACAACAACTACAGCTAATTTAAATTGGGCAATTTCTTCTAACAATTCTCAATGGCAAGTTTATATTGTACCATGTGGAACACCAAATCCAACACCAAATAATACCGGAGTATTGGTTACTACAAATACCTATCACGCCGTTGGATTGAATCCAAATACTTGCTATTCTATTTTTATTAGATCAATGTGCTCTTCTACAATGATTAGCTCTTGGTCGCAAGCCTATACATTCACTACATTAGCAAATACATCAAGCCCATTTACATGTGGAGGTATTTTTACAGATCCTGCAGGTGCTAATGCAAATTACTCAAATAATACTAATTCAACTGTTACAATTTGTCCAACCAATACAGGCGATCAAGTTACAGTTACTTTCACTTCATTCTCTCTTGAATCAAATTTTGATGGGTTGTATGTTTATAATGGAGATTCAATTACATCACCTCAAATAGCAAGTGCAAATGGAGCGGCAAACGTTCCTGGAGGACTAGCTGGAGCTTATTGGGGAACAACATTACCTGGTCCATTTACTTCAACACATTCTAGTGGATGTTTAACTTTTGTATTTAGAAGTGATGGCTCAGTTGTACAATCTGGTTGGATAGCAAATATTACATGCGGTGTAGCGCCAACTTGTCCAAAGCCAACAAACTTAGTTGTTACTGGAATTACAACAACTTCAGCAACTTTAGGATGGGTTAACAATAGCTCAGCAACAAGTTGGGAAGTAATTGCTTCACCATGCGGATCTGCTCCGACTTTAACATCAGTAGGTATAGTAACAACTGTTAATCCTTATACATTTACAAACTTAACTCCAAATAGTTGTTACCAATTGTATGTTAGAGCAATTTGTTCTCCATCAGATATGAGCGATTGGTCTATTGGCGCAACTCTTAATACACCTGCAACATGTCCAAAACCAACTGCATTGGTTACATCTGCAATTACATCACAATCTGCTTCGATAGCTTGGACAAATAATAGTACTGCCTCTTCATGGGAGGTTGTTGCTCTTCCATGTAACGCAGCGCTTAACAGCACAACAACAGGTACAATTACAACAACTAATCCATTTATTTTAAATGGACTAACATCAAACACTTGCTATAGTATTTTTGTTAGAGCAATATGCTCATCAAGTGATTCAAGTGATTGGTCAAACGGAATTAGTATTAATACAACTTCAGCTCCACCTGCGTGCGGAGGTGTATTTGTTGACAATGGTGGTTCAAACGCTAATTATAACAATAATGCTGACAATACTTACATTATATGCCCTACAAATCCTGGAGAGGTTGTAACAGTAACATTTACACAATTTGATACTGAAACAAATTGGGATGGATTATATGTTTTTGATGGTAACTCAATTACTTCTCCGCAAATTCCAAGTACAAATGGGGCAGGACAAGTTCCTGGAGGTTTAGCTGGTTCTTTCTGGGGTACAACTATTCCAGGACCATTTACATCATCAGATCCTACTGGTTGTCTTACCTTCAGATTTAGAAGTGATTCTTCTGTAGTAAGATCTGGATGGTCTGCAAATATTACTTGTGCAACAGATTTGGATAAAATCATTCTAGTTGCATTTAATGACCAAAATAATAATGGCATTAAAGATACTGGTGAAAACTATTTTACTAATGGTTCATTTGTATATGATTTGAATGATTCAAGTACTCCAACAACAGGTTATTCTCCTACAGGTCAGTATACAATATATGATTCAAATCCTGTAAATTCTTATGATTTAAGCTATCAAATTCAATCTAATTATTCAAATTATTTTAGTGCTGGTTCAACCAATTACAACAATGTAACAATTCCAGTTGGTAGTATTTATCAAATATTTTATTTTCCAATTACGATCATACAAGAATATAATGATGTTACTGTATCTGTAGTGCCACAAACTCAACCAAGACCCGGTTTTACCTATACGAATAAAATAATTTACAAAAACCTAGGACTCACACCAACATCTGGCACACTAACATTTACTAAAGATCCACTTGTTACAATAACCAATGTATCTCAAGGTGGAACTACACCTAATGCTAATGGTTTTAACTTATCTTTTACAAATTTAGCTCCTAGTGAAACAAGATTTTTTTATGTTACCATGTCGGTCCCTACAATACCAACTGTAACTTTGGGAAATATGTTGACCAATGTAGCTTCAATTTCGGCTCCATCAGATGATATTGATTTAACCAACAACACATTTTTTAATTCCCAAATCATAGTAGGTTCATGGGATCCAAATGATAAAGCTGAATCACATGGAGGAAGGATTGTTTTGGCAAATTATGACCAAAATGATTATTTATATTATACAATTCGCTTTCAAAATGAAGGTACAGCCAACGCAGAATTTGTTATAATTGATGATGTTTTAGATTCACAAATAGATGAAACATCGATTCAGATGGTTTCTTCAAGTCACAATTATGATATGATTCGTGAAAACAATGTAATTACTTGGAATTTTAGGAATATTAATTTAGTTCCAAAAATTGTAAATGAAGCAGCGAGTATGGGATATGTTCTATTTAAAGTAAAACTAAAACCTGGTATTGAAGTAGGTGATATAGTTCCAAATACAGCCAATATATTTTTTGA
Organism: Flavobacterium sp.; assembly: GCA_044361155.1. Taxonomy (GTDB): domain Bacteria; phylum Bacteroidota; class Bacteroidia; order Flavobacteriales; family Flavobacteriaceae; genus Flavobacterium. Next base: position 15,097 of record JBIKJF010000014.1, on the reverse strand, counting down.
CTACAATCCTGCTATTATCACTAATACATTTGACACTGAATTTGTTAGCGCATTAAATACTTTGAATTTTGAATCAAGTAACTTTGTAGTTTTCCCAAATCCTGCGTCTACCTTTGTTCAAATTAATTTGCAAAATAACACTCAAAATATCAATTCTGTTGTAATCTATGATGTTTTAGGAAAAGAAGCTAAATCAATTTCTAATATCGACTCTAGTGAAGTTCAATTAAACACTTCAAATCTTTCATCAGGAATCTATATGATTGAAATAATTACAGATAATGGATGGAAACAAATTAAAAAACTTGTTATAAAATAATTTTATAATCTTATTGTAATTTTAATTCCCGATTATCTAAATGATAATCGGGAATTTTTTTCTTCAATTATATATTGATTTTATTTGGTTTGCTCATTTTCAATAAAAAAACTTAAGATTTACACTTAATTAATTAAAAAGCAATGTATATTTGGTTACTAATAATCAAGCAAATATGAAAAAACAATTACTTTTAAGTTTCTTTACCTTACTTATCGGGACTTTTTTAACTGCAGCACAAACAACTCCAGTTTGTGGCGGTATGTTTACCGATCCGGCTGGACCAAATTTAAATTATGCTAATAATAGCGATTATACTATAACAATTTGTCCAACTAATCCTGGAGAAGTTGTTACTGTAATTTTTACCTCTTTTGATATAGAGGCAAATTATGATGGATTATATATCTACAATGGAAATTCGACCGCTGCTCCACAAATTGCAAGTAATAACCCTGCTAACAACATACCAGGAGGTTTGTCTGGTGCATTTTGGGGAACAGTAAGCCCTGGCACAATTACTTCAACAAGTCTCGATGGATGTTTGACCTTTAGATTTAGAAGTGACTCTTCTGTAAATAAACCAGGTTGGATTGCTAATGTATTATGCGAGCCTATTGGTGATTGTCCAGCTCCAATATCCATTTTTTCTAGTTCTTCTACCACAGATTCAATCACTTTAGGTTGGTTAGAAACAGGAACTGCCAACACATGGGAAGTATTAGTTTTACCTTGCGGAACAGTACCTACACCCAACAATGTTGGTATGATCGCTAATACCAATCCGTTTATAATATCCAATCTAACATCAAACACTTGCTACAATATTTATATCAAATCTATTTGTTCAGCAACAAGTACTAGCCTATGGTCGTCTGCATTGACTGTTACAACACTTACTGCATCAGTAATTCTTCCTGTTTGTGGAGGAAGTTTCACTGACAATGGAGGTTTAGATGCAAACTATGCCAATGGTTCTGATAACACTTATACGATTTGCCCGACTACTGCTGGTGAAATGGTAACCGTAATTTTCAATACTTTTGATACAGAAACAAATTGGGATGGATTGTATATTTACAATGGTAATTCAATAACATCTCAACAAATTGCTAGTTCAAATTCAGGAGGCAATGTACCAGGTGGATTACCAGGCGCTTTTTGGGGCACAACTATCCCGGAAGTAATTACTTCTTCTAGTATTGATGGTTGCTTAACTTTTAGATTTAGAAGTGACTCATCAGTAAATAAACCTGGTTGGGATGCAAGTGTTATTTGCGGTCCATTCACTTATTGCCAAAAACCAACGACTATAAGTACATCAGATGTGTTATTTAATAGTGCAACAATAGCGTGGACAGAAAACAATAATATGTCACAATGGGAAATTATTGTTCAATTAGCTTCATTGCCAGCTCCAACAGCTGCGTCTACTGGAGTTACAACTAGCTCAAATCCATATTCAGCAACAGGTTTAGTTTCTGGAACTACTTATAAAGCCTATATTAGAAGTATTTGTTCTACAAATAGCAAAAGTAATTGGGCTTTTTCATCAACTTTTACCACACCAACATGTACAGTCCCAACTTCAATATTGACTAATGGAGTTAATGCAACTGGTGCTATTATAACCTGGGCTGCTGGTGCTGCTTTACAATGGGAAGTAATAGTTTCATTAGCAACTGATCCTGCTCCAACGGCAAACACATCAGGAACAATCGTTAATGAGAATAGTTATACAGCAACTGGATTAACAACTGGTGACAATTATAAATTTTACATAAGAGCTATTTGTGGAGTAAATTTTATAAGTAATTGGTCGGTAGGTTATTCTTTCACTCCCTATGCATCTCAAGCACCACTATTTACAAATACAACAACCTATACTCCAGAACAATTAATTAATAATGTGCTTGTAAACAATCCTTGCATTACTATTTCAAATGTTACCTCTAGTACAGGAACAAATTTTGGTTCAACCAATGGCATTGGATATTTTACAAATACTAATGCAACATTCCCATTAGCGTCGGGAATCGTTTTATCAACTGGAAATGTAAACAACATTCCAGGACCAAATACATCTACTTTAAATGATGGAATTTCTGCATGGGCAGGTGACGCACAACTGGAGAACATCATTTCTACTGCAACCGGAACTGCAATGATTTCAAAAAATGCTACTAAACTTGAATTTGATTTTACAAGTTTAAATGAATTTATGAGTTTTAATTTCTTGTTCGCTTCTGAAGAATACGGCGCTTTTCAATGTACTTTTGCGGATGCCTTTGCCTTTTTATTAACTGATTTAGAAACTGGTGTTACAACAAACTTAGCTGTTGTGCCAGGAACTACAACTCCTATTTCTGTGGTAACAATTAGAGATACTGCGAACAATACAAGTTGTGCATCAGTAAACCCAGATTTTTTTGATACATATTTTTCTGGAGCAAGTAATTTCTCATCAGCAACAAACTTTAATGGACAAACATTTGAAATGACTGCTTCGTCTGTTATTACTCCTAATCATCCATACCACATTAAATTGGTAGTAGCCGATAGAAGTGATAATGCATACGATTCTGCCGTATTTATAAAAGCTGGAAGTTTTACCTCTGGACCAGCAGAATGTGCTGATAAAATAAATTTAGCAGCATTTGTTGATTCAAATAATAATGGAACACAAGATTCTGGTGAAGCCAATTTTTCTTATGGTTCATTTGTAATTCAACAGAACAATGCTGGACCAATTAGTAACATTAACTCGCCTTTTGGTAGTTATACTATCTATGATGCAAATTCGACAAACACATATGATTTCAGTTATTCATTAAATTCAGAGTATACGCCTTATTATTCTGCTGGAACTACAAGTTTTAATGATGTAAATATAGCTTTAGGAAGTGGCACGCAAACCCTATATTTTCCTATAACTTTGGTAAATGCTTACAATGACGTTTCTGTTTCTATAGTTCCAGTTTCTGCACCAAGAAGCGGATTTACGTATGTAAACAAAATAGTTTACAAAAATTTAGGAATAGCACCAGCTTCTGGCACCATTTCTTTTACCAAAGATTCCAACGTTACGATAACTTCTGTTTCGCAATCGGGAATAATAAATAATACAGGTGGCTTTACTTTTGATTTTGCCAATTTAGCACCATATGAAACACGTTTTATAAATGTTACTATGAGTGTTCCGGTAATCCCTATTGTAAACATTAATGATCCTTTAACCAATCTTGTAAATGCTTCTGTATCAAATGGCGACATCGAAACCACAAATAATTCTTTTTCAAATACTCAAATCGTGGTAGCTGCGTATGATCCAAATGATAAAATGGAATCACATGGAAGTGAAATTCAATTTAATCAATTTTCAGTAAATGATTACTTGTATTATACCATACGTTTTCAAAATGAGGGAACAGCCAATGCAATAAATGTAAGAATTGAAGATTTATTAGATGCAAGAATTGACGAAACAAGTCTTAGAATGATTAGTGCAAGCCATAATTACGTAATGGAACGCATTGCAAATCAAATTATATGGAAGTTTGATTACATAAATTTACCTTCAGCACTTTCTAATGAAGAACTCAGTATCGGTTACGTCTTTTTTAAAATTAAGTTAAAACCAGGTTTTGCAATAGGAGACATCATTCCCAACACTGCGGAAATTTACTTTGACACCAATCCAGCAATTATTACTAATACATTTACTACGGAGTTTGTAACTGCATTAAATACTTTAAGTTTTGATCATGATGCTTTTATGATTTACCCAAATCCGGCTTCTTCACATATTCAGATTAAGTTACAAAGCAATTCCCAAAATATAAATTCAATTCAAATTTTTGATGTTTTAGGTAAAATAATCAATACAATATCTGATTATGATTCGAACGAGGTGCAAGTTAATACCTCAAATCTTTCAAAAGGAATTTATATGATTGAGGTTACTACCGATACTGGATCGAAACAAGTTAAAAAGTTAATAATCAATTAAAAAAGTACATTTATACATTTAAATCCCAATCAAGTTGATTGGGATTTTTTACTTAAAATAGCATTTCAACTATTATTTTTGCTTTACATCGACTATTTCAAATAATAACAGTTGTTTACTTTTTAATTTCTTTATAAGTATATACATTAGGGCGTTAATTGCAGGTATTACTGCAATTTATATCATAAATATATTAGATTATAAATTCAAATTGAATCAAATGAAAAAATTAGTACTTATAATATGTTTGTTATTAAGTTGTTCGATCTTTAGCCAAAATTTTGACTCATTCGCTAGTGCTTTAAGAATAAATACAACCATATATAATACCACAGGAAGTGGCATAAATCTTATAAATCCAAATCCTGGAGCTCCCTCTTTTGAAGGAGCAAATTTGGGTATTTTTGGACAAAACTCAGCTTGTGCAAGAATAACAGGAAGTGAAGTGAAAATATGGAAAACAGAATCTGGAAATGTCTGTAGTGCAAGAATTTATTGGAGAGTTTATCCATCTATGGGTTTGCCAGCAGGAACTTTTAATACCATTACATTGGGAACCGTCTCTAATTGTGATACTAGTAGTAGCATTTTTTTTGACGGACTTGGTCCATGCTCTAGTAACGACCAAAAATGGAAAGATTATAGTATTAATGTTGATTTTATATCTGGATTAACACCAGGTGATTACATATTAGAAGTTTATTATGACTTTTCAGGATCTGATGTAAGTTCATCTTCCTGTGAAACTACTAAATTTATAAATAATTCTAATGCTAATTTTAAAGGTAGTTTTGTAATATCTAATCCTACTTGCAATCCCGCAATTGCGCCAACAACCCTTTGTGAAGGAGCAGCATTCCAGTTAACTGCAAATCCGTCGAACGGCGTTGGTCCTTATACTTACAGTTGGACTGGTCCAAACGGCTTTACCTCTACTTTAGAAAATCCTTCTGTAATTGCAACTCTATCTAGTGGTGGTATTTATTCCTTATCAGTAACCGATTCTTGTGGAGCAACTTCCGTTATGCAAAATACAGTATCGTTAAGCATTGCGCCCAGAACTGATCCAGAATTTGAGGGGTTAAATCCTGGTTTATGTAGGTTTGGAACAGCTCCTTTATTACCTACTATCTCATCAAATGGAATATCGGGGACTTGGAATCCGGCAACTGTTGATAATTCTGTAGCTGGTATTTTTCAATATACATTTACGCCAGATACTGGCCAATGTGCTAATAATTTTATTCAAACAATTTTTGTAGTAAACAATGTTACACCAAGTTTTACCTTACCAACTACAATTTGTCAAGGTGCAACACCTCCTACTTTAAATACAAGTTCTAATAACGGAATAATTGGAACATGGAATCCATCTACTGTAAGCAACACCGCTTCAGGAAGTTATACTTTTACACCAAATGCCGGACAATGTGCTTCTATAAGAACAATAACAATTAATGTAACTCCAAATACTGTTCCGACCTTTACATTACCTTCATCAATTTGCGAAAATGCTGTAGCTCCAAATTTACCGACAATATCAACCAATGGCATTTCAGGTTCTTGGAATCCTATATCTGTAAATAATACAACAACTGGTACTTACATCTTTACTCCTTCGAGTAGTCAATGTGCGACGACTATTTCAATCACCGTTACTGTCAATCCAAATATTATTCCAACTTTTGCCCCTATTAATGCCATTTGCGAAGGTGCAACTGCACCCAATTTACCAACAATATCAACTAATGGAATTACAGGAACTTGGAACCCCTTAATTGTTAGCAATACAACTTCTGCCACCTATACTTTTACTCCAAATTCAGAACAATGTGCTTTACAAACAACTTTGGATATAATTGTAAATCAAAATGTCACCCCAACATTTGACCCCATTTCGAATATTTGTTATCAAACAACCGCCCCTCAATTACCGTTAACATCAACAAATGGGATAGCAGGAACATGGAATCCTGCAACAATTAGCAATATAGTATCAGGTTCTTATACATTTACGCCAAGTGCAGGATTATGTGCGCTACCTACAACTATTACTGTAACTGTAGATGTCATTAGTCCTTTATTTGATGCAATTGCGCCTATTTGCGAAGGCGATACTACTCCCGTTTTACCTAGTGCATCAACAAATGGAATTACAGGAACTTGGAGTCCAGCGACAATAAGTAATACTGCTTCGGGAGATTATACATTCACGCCAGATGCTGGCCAATGTGCAATGAATATCACTTTAAGTATTACAATTACACCAAATAGAACCCCAACATTTGTAACTATCGCCCCAATTTGTGAAAATGCTCTTGCGCCAATTTTACCAGCAACATCAACAAACGGAATTACAGGAACATGGGAACCAGCAATTGTAAACACAACTGCAACAACAAATTATATTTTTACACCGTCAAGTAATCAGTGTGCAACTAATTTTACCTTTACTATAACTGTTAATCCTAATATAACTCCAACTTTTGATACTATAAATCCAATTTGTGAAGGTGCAGTTGCTCCGATATTACAAACAATTTCTAATAATGGCATTGCAGGAACGTGGAGTCCTTCAACTATAAGTAATATAAATTCTGGGACGTATACTTTTACGCCAAACTCAGGTTTATGCGCTTTACAGACAACTGTTGATGTAATAGTAAATTTCAATTTAATACCAACATTTGATCCGGTTGCCTCGATTTGTTCTGGTGATACAGCGCCAATTTTACCTTTAATTTCTACCAACGGCATTTTTGGAACTTGGAATCCTTCTACAGTGAGTAATACCACTTCTGGAGTCTATACTTTTACACCAAACGACGGTCAATGTGCAACATCAACTACAATAAACGTAACAATAAATCCGGATAGTACTCCAACATTCAATGCTTTTACACCAATTTGTTTTGGTACTAATTCACCTATTTTACCTTTAATTTCAAATAACGGAATTACGGGAACTTGGAATCCTTCAACCGTTAGCAACACAATCTCCGGAACTTATACTTTTACACCTGATTCGGGACAATGCGCTAATACAGCTAACATTACAATTGTAGTAAATACCATTACTCCAAGTTTTGATGCAATAGCTTCTTTATGTTTTGGATCGGATGCACCAACACTTCCAACTAATTCTAATAATGGAATTGCTGGAACTTGGAATCCATCAACCATTAGCAACACAACCTCCGGAACTTATATTTTTACACCTGATGCAGGTCAATGTGCTACAACGACAGCTCTAAATATCGTTGTAAATAGAATAACTCCTACATTTACTGCTATTGCTGATGTTTGTTTCGGATCAACAGCTCCAACATTACCATTGACATCTAATAATGGAATTACAGGAACTTGGAATCCTTCTACAATAAGTAATACAACTTCTGGAACTTATATTTTCACACCAAATGCTGGACAATGTGCTGTTGAAGTTTCAATATCTATTACCGTAAATTCTCAATCACCAATTTTTGACTCTTTTGCAGCTATCTGTGAAAATGGAATTGCTCCTGTTTTACCATTAACTTCTAACAACGGAATTACTGGAACTTGGAATCCATCATCAGTAAGTAACACCGCTTCTGGAACATACACCTTTACACCAAATATTGAACAATGTGCTACAACAACTTCTGTAAGTATTGTTGTAAATTCTAATGTAACTCCAACATTTAGCCCAATTCCTGATGTTTGTTATGGTGCAAATGCTCCTACATTACCTCTAACTTCTAACAATGGTATTACTGGAACTTGGAATCCTGCAACAGTAAGTAACACTAATTCAGGAACCTATATATTTACACCTGATGCAAATCAATGTGCAACGACAACATCAATTACAATCACTATAAATTCAATAACGCCAACATTTGATGCTTTTGCTGATGTTTGTTATGGCGCAACATCTCCAACTTTGCCTTTAACTTCAATTAACGGAATTACAGGAACTTGGAATCCTTCTACTATAAGTAATACAACTTCTGGAACTTATACTTTTATTCCTAATAGTGGTCAATGCGCAATTGAAGTATCAATTGCGATTAATGTTACTACAATAACTCCAACATTTGATGTCGTTTCACCATTATGTGAAAATGGAATTGCTCTTATTTTACCTTTAATTTCTAACAATGGAATTTCTGGAACTTGGAATCCATCAACAGTAAGTAATACAGCATCTGGAACGTATATCTTTACTCCAAATGATGGTCAATGTGCGATTTCAACTTCATTAAGTGTTGTTGTAAATTCTAACATTACACCTGTTTTTGATACTTTTGCTGATATTTGTTATGGTTTAACGGCTCCGACTTTACCTTTAACTTCTAATAACGGAATTGTTGGAACTTGGAATCCTTCAACGGTGAATAATATCGCTTCAGGAACTTATACTTTTACACCTGATGCTGGTCAATGTGCTACAACTGCTTTACTTACAATAAATGTGAACTCCATAACACCAGTATTTGATACCATAGCTGCAATTTGTGAAAATGGAACAACACCAATTCTACCATTAACTTCTACTAATGGAATTATTGGAACTTGGAATCCTTCTACAATTAGTAATACTACTTCAGGAACTTATATATTTACACCTGATGCTGGACAATGTGCAATTTCAACTTCTTTAAATGTTGTTGTGAATCCGAATGTAACGCCAATTTTTAATGTTAATACTACTGTTTGTTTTAACGGTACAGCACCAATATTACCATTACTTTCTAATAATGGAATTACTGGAACTTGGAATCCTGCAACTATTAGTAATACTATTTCAGGAACTTATACTTTTACTCCAGATTCTGGACAATGTGCTACAACGACTTCAATAACAACTACTATCAATTCAATAACATCAATATTTGATGCGATACCAGCTGTATGTTTTGGTTCAGCAGCTCCAACACTTCCAACAACATCAAATAATGGAATAGCTGGAACTTGGAATCCATCATTAGTCGACAATTCAACTTCTGGAACTTATACATTTACACCAAATCCAGACCAATGTGCAACATCAACTTCAATCACAATAAATGTAAATAGTATTTCACCAATATTTGATCCAATTGCTAATGTTTGTTATGGTTCGGCTGCACCTATTCTTCCTACAACATCAACTAATGGAATTGTTGGAACTTGGAATCCTACGATTGTAAGTAATACTATTTCTGGCAATTATACATTTACACCAAATGCTGGACAATGTGCTACAACAACTTCTATTTCAGTTACAGTAAATTCAATCACACCAACATTTGTACCAATAGCACCGCTATGTGAAAATGGAATTGTGCCAACATTGCCTTTGACTTCAACTAATGGAATTTCTGGAACTTGGAATCCTTCAATCGTAAGTAATACTTCATCAGGAACTTATACTTTTACACCAAATGCTGGACAATGTGCTACGTTAACAACTTTAAATATTGTAGTTAATCCTAATAGTGTTCCGACGTTTAATGCCATTACACCTATTTGTCAAAATTCTTCTGTTCCAACGTTGCCTCTAACTTCAACAAATGGAATTTCTGGAACTTGGAATCCAGCAACAATAAGCAATACAGCATCAGGAACGTATACATTTACACCAAATGCTGGACAATGTGCAACATCAACCACATTATCTGTAGCTGTAACACCTAATACAATTCCAACTTTTAGTTCAATTGCGCCAATTTGTTACAATACTACTGCACCAATACTTCCTACAACTTCTAACAATGGAATTATTGGAGTTTGGAATTCTACAGTTAGTAACACATCATCTGGAACCTACACATTTACCCCAAATGATGGACAATGTGCAACAACCGCTACTTTGTCTGTAACAGTAAATGCTTCACCAACTGATATTGATTTATCAATTTCAAATGTATTTAATGAAACTCCTCAAGGTTCAATTACTATTAATGGAGTAACGAATGGTAACGGACCATTTAGTTATAGTTTAAACGGAAGCACTTTTTCAAGTTCTACCATTTATAACAACTTATCACAAGGGGATTATACCATAATAGTTAAAGATTCTAATGGTTGTACATTTGAAAAAATGGTTACAATTTCTTCAAATTGTTTATTTCCAAAAGGAATTTCTGCCAATGGCGATGGAATGAACGACACCTTCAATTTAAGTGGTTGTAACGTAAAAAAATTAGAGATTTTCAATCGATATGGAACAAAGGTCAATAGTTTTTTAAACTACAATGACCAATGGACAGGAATCGCTTCAAATGGAAATGAGTTACCGGATGGAACGTATTTCTATGTAGCTGAAATAGCCGATGGAACTACAAAAACAGGCTGGGTTTATATCATTAAATAACAAAAAAAATGCTTATCGATTGATAAGCATTTTTTTTTATTTGTTTAACCACCAAATACTAAAATTCAAAATCATGGCAAAGCTTACCCAAGCTAAATAGGGTATAAAAAGATTTCCAGCAATTTTATTAATTTTTTTAAACTGTGTATAGGTTTCAAAAATAAATAATTGCAAGATTACAATTTCAATTAATGCTAAAAGAGGATTATGCAAATAGAAAAACAGAAAAGACCACAATGCATTAAGTCCCAATTGAATCATGAAAAACTTAAATGCCTTTTTAACATTATTTTCGTCAGTTTCGACTTTTGTCCAAACAATTCCTCCTGCAACACCCATCATTATGTATAAAATTGTCCAAACAGGAGCAAAAACCCAATTTGGCGGATTGAATATTGGTTTCACCAAAGTTGGATACCATGTTGTAATGCTTTCACGTGTTACCATTCCTGATAAATAACCTATTACTAAACAAGTCATTACTACTAAACTGATTCTGAGTGCTTTTTGCATTTGTTTAAAATTTTCACAAATATAGTAAACAAAATGGTTTCGTTTTTCTAAAATAAGTATCTTTGTTTAAAATTAGAACCTATGTTATCCGAAAAGGATTTTATTTACACCTCAAGTGAAAACTTTATTTCCAACGGAATTTTTGAATGGACTTCTCCAAGTAACATTGCTTTAGTGAAATATTGGGGTAAAAAAGAACATCAAATTCCGGCAAATCCGTCAATAAGTTTTACGTTAAACCATTGCAAAACAATTACAAAATTATCGTTTGAGAAAAAAAAACCATCAGCTGAAATCAATCATACAGAGAAAAATTTCTCATTTGATTTATTATTTGAGGGAAAACCTAAAGAAGAATTCAAACCTAAGATTCAAAAGTTTTTTGAGCGAATTGAAGTTTATTGTCCCTATTTAAAAGAGTATCATTTTACGATTGATACAAAAAATACTTTCCCACACAGTTCAGGAATTGCTTCATCAGCTTCTGGAATGGCAGCTTTGGCGATGAATATAATGAGTTTAGAAAAAGCGTTAAATCCTACAATAACAGATTATTATTTCTACCAAAAAGGCTCTTTTCTTGCAAGATTAGGTTCTGGAAGCGCTTGTAGAAGTGTAAAAGGAAGAATTGTTGTTTGGGGAAAACATAAAGAAATTAAAGATAGTACTGATTTATTTGGAGTAGCATTTTCATCAGAAGTTCATTCAAATTTTAAGAATTATCAAGATACAATTTTGTTAGTAGATAAAGGTGAAAAACAAGTTTCTAGTACAGTTGGGCATGATTTAATGCACAATCACCCATTTGCTGAACAAAGATTTTCGCAAGCTCATAACAATTTATCGGCTATTAAATCCGTTTTAGAAAATGGAAATTTAGAAGAATTTATCAAAATTGTCGAAAGTGAGGCTTTGACACTTCATGCAATGATGATGACTTCTATGCCATATTTTATTTTAATGAAACCAAACACATTAGAAATAATAGATAAAATTTGGAGTTTTAGAAACAGAACAAAAATTCCAGTTTGTTTCACACTTGATGCTGGAGCAAATGTTCATGTTTTGTATCCCGAAAACGTTAGAGTTGAAACATTGCAATTTATTCAAGACGAATTAGTTGGCTATTGTCAAAATGGTCAGTATATTTGTGATGAAATTGGATTAGGTTCACAAAAATTATAATTTATCATTAGCTCAAATTCGAATATGAAAGGACCATTATTTTACTCAAAAATACTTCTCTTCGGAGAATACGGAATTATCAAAGATTCTAAAGGTTTATCTATTCCTTATAATTTTTATAATGGTGCGTTAAAAGTAGATGAAAAACCATCTGCAGAAGCCATAAAATCTAATGAAAGCTTAAGGAAATATGTTGTTTATTTAGGGCAACTACAAAATGACCAACCTGAATTAGTAACTTTCAATTTAGAACTTTTAAAATTTGATGTAGAACGAGGCATGTACTTTGATTCTAGTATTCCACAAGGATATGGAGTTGGAAGTAGCGGTGCATTAGTAGCTGCAATTTATGATAAATACGCCGACAATAAAATTACTGTTTTAGAAAATTTAACTAGAGAAAAACTACTTCAATTGAAAACGATTTTTTCTCAAATGGAATCATTCTTTCACGGCAAAAGTTCTGGTCTTGACCCATTAAACAGTTATTTGAGTATTCCAATTTTAATAAATTCAAAAGATAATATTGAAGCAACTGGAATTCCAACTCAAAGTACAAATGGAAAAGGTGCTGTATTTCTTTTAGATTCTGGAATTGTTGGAGAAACTGCTCCAATGGTTAATATTTTCATGGAAAACTTAAAAGATCAAGGTTTCCGAACTATGCTTAAAAATCAATTCGTAAAATATACTGATGCCTGCGTGGAAAACTTTCTTGGAGGTGATTTAAAATCATTGTTTTCCAATACTAAAAAGCTTTCTAAAGTAGTTTTAAATAATTTTAAACCAATGATTCCTGAACAATTTCACGGAATTTGGCAAAAAGGAATTGACACTAATGACTATTACCTAAAACTTTGTGGTTCTGGCGGTGGCGGTTATATTCTAGGTTTTACTGAAGATTTAGAAAAAGCTAAAAAATCTCTTAAAGATTATAAATTGGAAGTCGTTTATCAATTCTAATTTAACAACCATGCTAAGCCGACAATCCAAACTTACTATAATGAAAATTATCAGTATGTTTTCTGTGGTTCGTGGTTATAATATTCCAATAATTGCTTTAGCGCAATATCTTTCAGCTATTTTTATTTTGGCTCCAGAAAAGAGAGCTTTAGATGTACTTTTAGATTTTAATCTCTTTTTTATTGTAATCGCATCAAGTTTAACAATTGCTTCTGGATACATAATAAACAACTTTTACGACAGCAAAAAAGACTTAATCAATCGTCCAAACAAATCAATGATTGATCGATTGGTTAGCCAAAAAACAAAACTTCAAGTATATTTTACAATTAATTTTATTGTAGCATTATTAGCTTTATTTGTTTCTTTTCGCGCTATACTTTTTTTCTCAGCCTACATATTTTTTATATGGTTATATTCACATAAATTAAAAAGATACCCAATAGTTGGTAATTTAACTGCCTCATTACTTGCAGTTTTGCCTTTTTTTGCTATACTTCTTTACTATAAAAACTTATATCCACAAATATTTGCGCATGCAACATTTCTGTTTCTTCTTATTTTGATAAGGGAGATAATAAAAGATTTGGAAAATATAAAAGGTGATGTCGCTAATGATTATTTAACGATTCCTGTAAAATTTGGTGAAAAATTTGCAAAAAAAACAATTACTGCATTAACAATTATAACAATAATTCCTGTTTATTTTCTAATTGAAATATACGATGTAGGCTATATGGATATTTATTTCTACACAAGTTTAATAGTGCTTCTTTTTTTCTTGCTATTACTTTGGAAATCAAACAGTAAAATACACTATTTACAATTACACAATATCCTAAAATTTTTAGTTGTCTCTGGCGTATTTTGCATTGTACTTATTGATCCACAAGTAATAATTCATGGAAAAACAATACTCAAAATTTAGAGCAAATCAGCAGTAATTCTTGCAATCCATGATCCTATTTCCCAAAAAAAGATGCCTTGATCTAAGAAACGACGCAAAGGTTTTTCCTTTTAATCAGCGCTACAAAGTTGTCAATTTTTTAATACATTTTGTATATCACTATTCATCTTTGTACCAACTAGCATACATGACATAATTATTAGAAATACGCTCAATTTCACCTGAAAAATCTGACTCATCAACATCCTTAACTTTCTTCGCTGGCACACCAGCATAAATCGTCCCAGATTCTACAATTGTATTTTGTGTAACTACAGCACCCGCAGCAACAATAGCATTACGTTCCACAACACAATTATCCATTACAATGGCTCCCATACCAATCAATACATTATCATGCAAAGTGCATCCATGAACTATAGCATTATGACCTATTGAAACATTATTACCAATAGTAGTTGGATGCTTCAAATATGTTGCATGAATAACTGCACCATCTTGAATATTAACTTTATTACCAATTTTAATAAAATGGACATCGCCCCGAATAACAGCATTAAACCAAACGCTACATTGTGAACCAAATTCAACATCACCTATAATTGTAGCATTATCTGCTACATAACAATCCGTTGGAATTACGGGCGATTTTCCGTTTATTATTTTAATTATCATAAGCAATTTTAAAAAAGAATCCCGATACTTTCAAATCGGGACTTTATAATTTATTTCTTCACTTAATTCACCGCCGGACAATTACAGTGATATTTATCAGGATTGCAAAACAGGTTTATTCCAAGTGTTATTTGATGAAATCCACCGTTATCAAATCTAACATTTCCTAATAAATGAGAGTATGTA
>JBIKJF010000002.1:0-239297 GCA_044361155.1 Flavobacterium sp. | reverse complement strand
AAACTGGTGCTACACCATTTAAACAAATTGTAGGAATAGCATTAAACGTTGGTACTACAGACGGTGCGTTAATAGTAACACTCAAAGTAGCAGTATCAGAACATTGACCTGCGTTTGGCGTAAATGTATAAACTACCGTGCCTACAACCGAAGTATCAATCGTTGCAGGATTCCATGTTCCTGTAATACCATTTATAGATGTTAAGGGTAAAGTTACCGCTGGTAAATCTTTACAAATATTAGGAATACTATTAAAAGTAGGAACCGTAAGAGCATCTATTGTAACATTCAAACTAACAGAAATAGCACAAATACCAACCTCTGGTGTAAAGATATAAGTACCAGTTCCTGCAACCGAAGTGTCAACAGATGTTACGTTCCAAGTACCATTAATTCCATTCGTAGAAGTTGTTGGTAAAACAACAGTAGCGCCACCAATACAGATATTTGCAATCGGATCAAATGTAGGTGTTACCGGTTGATTAATAGTGACATCAATGGTTGTAGAAACAGCGCACGCTTGACTAGGAATCGCATCAGGTGTAAAGGTATAAGTAGATGTTCCCACTACTGATGAGTTAATAACCTCAGGACTCCACGTACCAGTAACTCCATTTGTTGAAATCAGAGGCAGTGCTGGACCTGCTGTATTTTGACACACATTTGCTATTGCATCAAAACTTGGTGTTATTTGTCCCGAAATTTCAACAGTTAATGTAGTCGATGATACACATGTTTGCGTTGGAACAACATCAGGACTGAAAGTAAACGTAAAAATACCAGCGGTAGCTGTATCAATGATGGCTGGATTCCATGTCCCTGTAATACCATTCGTTGAAGTTATTGGTAAATTTGTTGCTACAGTACCTTGACAAATTGGTGATATCGAATCAAATAATGGCAATATAGGAGCATCAATTGTAATATTAATTGTCGCCTGTGTTGCACATGCGCCAATAGCAGGTGTAAATGTATAAGTTGAAGTTCCGACAGTTGTTGTATCTATAAATGCTGGATTCCATGTTCCTGTAATACCATTTGTAGATGTTAAAGGTAAAGCTACCGCTGGTAAATCTTTACAAATATTAGGAATACTATTAAAAGTAGGAACCGTAAGAGCATCTATTGTAACATTCAAACTAACAGAAATAGCACAAATACCAACCTCTGGTGTAAAGATATAAGTACCAGTTCCTGCAACCGAAGTGTCAACAGATGTTACGTTCCAAGTACCATTAATTCCATTCGTAGAAGTTGTTGGTAAAACAACAGTAGCGCCACCAATACAGATATTTGCAATCGGATCAAATGTAGGTGTTACCGGTTGATTAATAGTGACATCAATGGTTGTAGAAACAGCGCACGCTTGACTAGGAATCGCATCAGGTGTAAAGGTATAAGTAGATGTTCCCACTACTGATGAGTTAATAACCTCAGGACTCCACGTACCAGTAACTCCATTTGTTGAAATCAGAGGCAGTGCTGGACCTGCTGTATTTTGACACACATTTGCTATTGCATCAAAACTTGGTGTTATTTGTCCCGAAATTTCAACAGTTAATGTAGTCGATGATACACATGTTTGCGTTGGAACAACATCAGGACTGAAAGTAAACGTAAAAATACCAGCGGTAGCTGTATCAATGATGGCTGGATTCCATGTCCCTGTAATACCATTCGTTGAAGTTATTGGTAAATTTGTTGCTACAGTACCTTGACAAATTGGTGATATCGAATCAAATAATGGCAATATAGGAGCATCAATTGTAATATTAATTGTCGCCTGTGTTGCACATGCGCCAATAGCAGGTGTAAATGTATAAGTTGAAGTTCCGACAGTTGTTGTATCTATAAATGCTGGATTCCATGTTCCTGTAATACCATTTGTAGATGTTAAAGGCAATGTTGTTGCCGTTCCATTTTGACATATTGACGCAATAGAATCAAATGAAGGAGTTACTGGCGTATTAAAAGTAATTGTAACAGTATCCTCAGATGTATTTAATCCACAAATGATAACACATTTATAATCCCCAGATTCAGTGACAGTCAATGTTTGAGCAGTTGCACCCGGTACAATGGCATTATTTAAAAACCATGTATAACTTGTTGCTCCTTGAACTGTAGCTGTTATAGTATGAGTTGTAGCATTACAAATCACTTGGTCATCACCTAAATTAACGCTACAAACAATTTCACAATCGGTACTACCTGCACCAGCTGCTCCGTTATTTGTTTGATTAAAGGTAACTGTTCCAGGCTGATTACTAAAATTGGTAATCATAACAACATAAATTTGTCCAGCGATTGCATTAGGAATTGTAAAGTTTTCAATTGGCGCAATAGAATAACTACATGCAACTGTTGGCGTTAAAACACCACAAGCCGCCTCAAGATTTGCAAAAGGACCATACGCAATAAAATCTACATCAATTCCAGCTCCTGCAGCTGTAGTCTGTGCTATTTGAAAATTCAAAGGTCCCGTATTTAACACTTCAAAATAAAACCAAGCAGGGTTTGGTGTTGTAAATAAACACCCTATTTGACCTAAACTAGGATTACCAATAGTATTACTATATATAGTGCCCGTCTCTCCGCAAAATGGTTGAGAGTCATTACAAGTTGTAGTTACAAAGAAGGTTCTTGGTCCTCCCCATGTACTAATATCAGATTCAGAGCATATTGCTCTAACCCAAAATTCATAATTAACACCAGCAGTAAGACCGCTAGCTATGTAGGTTGTAGCAGAAACTATTATACCAGTCGCCGTTGCTGCGGGAACTCCCGTACCTGCTGGCTGAATTATAACTTCCCAACTTGTGGCTGTTCCGTTTTCTGTCCATGTCAAAGTTGAAGAAGTTGAATTTATTGCAGTTGCAACTAGATTCGTTGGTTTCGGACATGTTGGAGCTGGTGCACAAGTGATATTGGCAACCCAACCTGCACCAACAACACTTCCGTCAGTTGTAAATACAAAAGTTAAACATCCGTTTGCAGTAGAACCTGTCCATTGTGGCGGTAGCGCCGCACCCGAATAAGTACCTAATAAAACTCCAGCAGCACTATTCCCATCATATATTCTTAAAATATCTAAATTATTTTCTGTAGCAAACGAAGTAAATGTTACAGTTACTTGTTCTCCTGGAATAGATGGACAAATCGTTGTTGTTACATTTAAATTATTTGTATAGTTTGCAGAAACTCCTCCTGGATCAGAGAAAATTCCACCACAAACAGGAGGCACTTGTTGCGTAGTAATATTTATACCATTTGATGGTATACTTGCGTCGGTTGTAGAACAAATTGCTCTTACAAATATTCTATAACATGTATCCGGATTTAATCCTGTTAAAGAAAATGGATTTGTTGGAGCTGCTATCCATCCTGGAGTTGCTGCCGTTGGTATTGGTGAACCACATGGAAGAGCAATAATTTCCCAAGCGGAAGCTGTTGTCCCGTCTGGATTTTGAGGTTGGGTCCATGTAATAATTGCCGTAGTGGATAGAATTGCAGATGCCACCACATTTGTTGGCCTTACACAAGTAGGTGCAGGCGCACATGTTACACTTGCAACCCACCCTGCTTGCACAACACTACCGTCTGATGTAAATACGAAAGTTAAACAACCTCCAGGTGTAGTTGAAGTAAATGATGGAGGTAAGGCCGCTCCAGTTAGCGTTGCTAATAAAGGTGCAGCTGCACTATTACCATCATAAATTCTTAAAAAATCAAAATTATTTTCTAATGCAAAAGCTGTAAAAGTTACAGTCACTAAATCTGTTGAATTAACTGGACAAATTACCGTTGTTACATTAGCATTATTAGCGTAATTAGCCGAAGCACCACCCGGATCGGTAAAAGTACCTCCACATATTGGAGGGGCTACAAGTGTTGTTATATTAATTGAAGTCGACCAAGGACTTAAATCTGTTGGTGAACATTCTCCTCGAACATATATAGCATAACAAGTATCAGGATTTAACCCTGATAAAATAAAGGGATTATTTGTGGTACTTATCCATCCTGTAGTTGCAGCGGTCGGAGCTGGTGAGCTACAAGGTAAAGCTAAAACATTCCATGTAGTTGCTGTACTATTAGCATTCCATGCCAAATTCACAGAGGTAGATAACAATGATGATGAAGTTAGGTTTATTGGTGCAGCACATGTTGGAGCCGGTGCACAAGTTACGTTTGCAACCCATCCTGCAGCAACTGTCGCTGCTCCACTTCTAAATCTAAAAGTTAAGCAACCATCTGCACTAGATGATGTGAATGGACCTGGAATAGTGGTTCCCCAAAATGAGCCAGCCAATCCTCCAGGAACAGTACCTGCGGGGTTTGCACTTGCTATCTGAGTTGCAGCAATCGAATTTCCATTAAAAACATATAAACCATCTGCTGTAGCTTGTGTGTTGAATGCAGTAAATGTTACAGTTACAGTATCCCCAGTATTTGTCGGACAAATAGTTACAATTGAGTCGGTATTATTAGCATAATTAACTGTTGCTCCGCCAGGATCCGTATAGGTTCCACCACAAACAGGAGGTACCACTTGCGTAGTAGCTGTTGCGACCGTAGACCAAGTACTTGAATTTGTATCTGAACACACGGCTCTTACATAAAAATTATAACATGTAATTGGATTTAATCCTGTTAATAAAAAGGGAGATGATGGAGCGGCTGTCCAACCAGTTGCAGCTGCAGTAGGAGCAGGCGAACCACATGGTAACGCAATTACCTGCCAATTATTTGGCACACTTGCATCAGGATTAGCCAATTGATTCCATGTAAGGGTTGCTGTTGTAGAAGTAGTAGTAGCAGTTAAGGCAATTGGTCTTGTACAAGATGGCGCAGGAGCACATGTTACATTTGCAACCCATCCTGCTTGATTAACACTTCCGTCTGATGTAAATACAAAAGTTAAACAGCCACCGGGTGTTGAAGATGAAAATGATGGTGGTAGAGTTGCTCCTGTTAAATTTGCAATTTGAGGAGCAGTTATATCGCTACCGTCATATATTCTTAAAAAGTCAAAATTATTTTCTAAGGCAAATGAAGTAAATGTTATCGTTACAAGGTCTGTAGCATTTGTTGGGCAAATTACTGTTGTAACGTTAGCATTACTAGCGTAATTGCCTGTTGATCCACCAGGATCTGTAAAGTTTCCTCCACATATTGGCGGAGCGGTGGTAGTACAAAAATTAAATGGACCTACCCATTCACTACTTAATCCCGAAGCACATGATGCTTTAACATAATACCTATAACAAGTATTAGCTGTTAATCCAGTAGCGATATATGGTAGTGATCCATTATAAACAACCCCTACTCCAGTTGGTGTGGCTGTAGTTGGTATAACTTCTATTTCCCATGATGTTGCTCCACTTGGATTTCCCCAAGATAAGGACGCCTGATTGAATAGTAGCCCAGAAGCTGTTAAAGCAGTAGGATTTAAACATTTTTCATCAATTCTTACGTCATCTAATAACCATCGGTCACCGCCAATAGTTGTTGTAGTTTGAGTAAATCGCATTACAAAGGCAATATACACTTGCTGACCTATCAAAGCAGCAGGAAAATCAATAATTTTTTCTGTGTAAATATTGAAATCTTGTTGCACGCCCAACGGATTTACCGTAAGTTGATCTTCTGTATATTCTGCCAATGTAGTAGTGTAATTAGCTACATTAGTTTGTGTACCGGCAACAGTATTTATCTTTACCTGATAAATTGTACCTTGGTTTCCCAAAGAAAAAGTCCTACTGAAAAATCGTAATTGTCCATTTGCTGGAACAGTGATTAATGGCGTGGCTAAATAGTCTTCCGATGTATTATTAATACCGATGTTTTCTCTAGTAATGAAAGCAGCATTAGTACCCGAGTAAACTAAAGGCGGTGTTGGTGGTGTTACGGTTCCATTGTTGATAGTCCAGCGTTGGTTGATTCCAACACTGTTATCAAAAACAGCCCATTGATTACCAACTACTCCTGTATTTAATGTCCAAGGAGTGGGTGTAGTTGGCGCCGGTAAATCGGCTCCTGTTGTTCCTTCAAATCCCTCTAATCCGGGGGTTGGGAATTGCGAAAACCCCGAATACGATAGAAATAAAGTAAGGATTAGTAAAGTAATTTTCTTCATCAAAAGGAAATTTTAGTTAATTAATTTATTTATGTTTGTTTGGTTTTAATCTCCAAATTTAACAAATTTTATAAATAAAGCGATAAAATTGAAGTTTTTAACTAAATAAAATTGTGTTTGTTTTTTAAGCTTGTAGATAGTCGATTATATGTGCATTTTATCTATTTTTGTATCTTATAAACTTAAATATGTTAGAAAAAGAAAAAATAGATTTTGAGAAAACTGTTGTTGTTGGCATAGTAACCCAAAATCAAAATGAAGAAAAACTTGTTGAATATCTTGACGAATTAGAATTTTTAACTTT
The DNA here is from genome assembly GCA_044361155.1 of Flavobacterium sp. Taxonomy (GTDB): domain Bacteria; phylum Bacteroidota; class Bacteroidia; order Flavobacteriales; family Flavobacteriaceae; genus Flavobacterium. Next base: position 232,854 of record JBIKJF010000002.1, on the reverse strand, counting down.
TACAGCAGGTGGTGAGGTTGTAAAAAGATTTTGGCAAAAAATGGACAAACCAAATCCGAAAACTTTCCTCGGGACAGGAAAAATAGATGAAATTCATCTTTATGTGAAAGAAAATAAAATTTCTACGGTAATTTTTGATGATGAACTATCACCGTCACAGCAGAAAAACATATCAAAAATTTTAGATTGTAAGGTGTTAGATAGAACTAATTTAATTTTAGATATTTTCGCACAAAGAGCAGAAACATCCTATGCTAGAACTCAAGTAGAACTTGCTCAATGTCAATACTTATTGCCTCGACTTTCAGGAATGTGGACCCATCTTGAACGGCAAAAAGGGGGTATTGGACTCCGTGGTCCTGGAGAAACAGAAATAGAAACCGACAGAAGAATAGTTAGAGATAGAATTGCCTTATTGAAGGATAAAATAAAAACTATAGACCGGCAAATGTCCGTGCAAAGAGGTAATCGTGGTGCAATGGTTAGAGTTGCTTTGGTAGGCTATACCAACGTTGGAAAATCAACTTTAATGAACGCTATTGGCAAAAGTGATGTTTTTGTAGAAAACAAATTATTTGCCACATTGGACACCACGGTAAGAAAAGTAGTTATTAAGAATTTACCCTTTTTATTATCTGATACTGTAGGTTTTATTAGAAAACTCCCAACTCAATTGGTTGAATCGTTTAAGAGTACTCTCGATGAAGTTCGTGAAGCGGATTTATTACTTCATGTCGTAGATATTTCTCACCCTGATTTCGAAGATCATATCGCATCTGTAAATCAGATTTTATCAGACATTAAAAGTAATGATAAAGAAACTATTATGGTTTTTAATAAAATTGATGCTTATAAGCATTTAACAATAGAGGACGATGATTTAATGACCGAAAAAACCACAAAACACTATACCTTAGAAGAATGGAAACAAACCTGGATGAACAATGTAGGTGAAAAAAATGCTTTGTTTATTTCGGCGACAGAAAAGGAAAATTTTGAACAATTTCGAGAAATTGTCTATGAAGCGGTAAGAGAAATTCATGTTACTAGGTTTCCGTACAATAAATTTCTTTATCCTGATTATAAAGATGCAATCGAAAAAGAACAATAAAAAAATGCCTTTAGAAAAAATCTAGAGGCATTTTTTTGAAATAAGTTTACTGTTTAAAAACCGAAATTAACACCTAAACCGATAACTTGTCTAGTTTGAAATCCTGTAAACGCATTATCATCATAAATAGTTTGAAAAGCTAAATTAGTAGATAAAACTTTATTAATTTTCAGTACAACGTTTAGAGTGTAATCCATATCAACATTTTGCGGGTCTTCTAAATAATTAGAATACAAGTTTACAATATTCTCTACAGTAACGTTCTCCATAACATTAAATTTATAGTATCCATTTAAAGCAGCTCCGAATTCAAAGCGGCTGTTATCGCCTTGCTCAACACCAAAAGATGAACCTGCAACAGTAAAATCTGGATTAACAACAATAAGTTTTGATGTTGCTGGTGCAATATTAAATTTTAAATTATCACTTTTTTTCCACATCATCCCTGGTCCGAATTGGAAAAATGCTGGAGAAAAGAAATGCGAAGTTTTAATGCCTGAGGCTAAATCAAATCCGGCATCAAATTGCGTTCTAAAATTGAAAAATACTGAATAAAACCAATATCCTGATGCTTTTTTACCCAATAATGAATTAAAATCTAATCTATCATCAGACTTTTGCATTTCTTGATCTTTAATCTTAGTTAAACCATAAGCAGCAATAATTTTGTTGTCCCAGTTCCAATCACCTTTTTTATAGTTAAAATCGTAATTTACGCCAACGTTTCCAGAAATATTACTTTGACCTCCCGGTAACCAATTACTAAATGTAGCTTGGTTTGCTAAAAAAGTAAACATCCCTTTTTTGATCCATCCGTTTGGTTTGTCTGCGGCAACTTTTGCAGCTTCTTCAGTTTTTTTTAAGTTTTCTTTTTCTGTAGTTTGAGCTGTTAATAAACTCACAGTCATTAAAAAAACTATTGAAAGTAAAATTTTTTTCATTTTGTTTTGTTTTAAAATTTTCGAGTGCAAAGGTATAAATACATTTCACTTTAACAAATTTTAAACAAAATGTAAACGATTGATTTTGTAGAATTTAAACTACTTTTTCTTGAATAAAGGCACGGCTGAACAAGCTTCGCCGTACATTATACTTTTAGCGACCTTTTGAAGTTGTTGAGTCGCAAATACATAAGCACTCTCTGGCACCGGTTTTTTAGAACAACCTTTTAAAATAACTGGTTTGTCTTTATAGATAGAAAAATCAATTGCAGACAAAATTTCTTGATACAGCAAAGAATCCAAAGTAAATAAATTACCCGTAACTACCCTTTTAGCAAAGGGTGCAACATGAACTGTTACTAAAATAATTGCCCACGCAGGAATTATGGCATCGGTTGTACACTGTATAGCGACCAAATCATCTTGATACTGGCTCCAATCATGATTTTTTAATGCCTCGCGAAAATCTTTTTCTTTAAGCAAAAATCCATCATAGAGCCATTGCGAAACATCTATTTGCGTTCGAACTCCTTTAGGATAATAATCTTCTAAATCGAAAACTTTAAGAACAGAGTTGCTTACTTTATTAATTATTTCATCCATTTATGCTGAATTTATTGCAGTATCCTATAGCATACCTAATTCTAGTTTAGCTTCTTCACTCATTAGATCTTTACTCCATGGCGGATCAAATGTAATTTCTACTTCGCAAGATTTTATCATGTCAATATTAGTTACTTTTTCCTCTACTTCACGAGGTAAAGTCTCTGCAACTGGACAATTTGGTGATGTTAAAGTCATTAATACTTTTACTTCATTATCCTCATTAATCATCACGTCGTATATCAATCCCAACTCATATATATCAACAGGAATTTCTGGGTCGTAAATTCCTTTTAAAACCTTAACTACATTCTCACCTAAATTAATTTCGTCTTTAAATTCTTCCATTTATGTTGAATTTATTTCAGCATCTCTGCTGAATATTATCACTTTATTTAATTCTTTGCACTAAACGCTAAAGCATACATTTTTATTTGTTTTATCATTGAAACCAGCCCGTTAGCTCGAGTTGGCGATAAATGTTCTTTTAGACCAATGTCATCTATAAAATCGGTGTTTGCATTTAAAATATCTACTGCTTTTTGATTGGAAAATGCCCGAATTAAAATTGCGATTATTCCCTTCGTTAAGATAGCATCGCTGTCGGCGGTATACAGGACCCTATCGTCGTGTTGTTCTGCGTGAACCCATACTTTTGATTGGCATCCTTTAATTACATTAGCGTCCGTTTTATGTTTCTCATCAATTAAAGGAAGTGACTTACCCAAGTCTATAATATATTCGTATCGTTGCACCCAATCCTCAAACATTGAAAAATCACTTACGATATCTTCTTGTATTTCTTTTATTGTCATAATATTAAACAAAATTAGTGCATTACCTAAAAAAAATTACTTTTTTGTTCCGAATGATGTTATTTTGTTGACGATTTTTTCAATTTCTATTGGCGGATTACCATGATCAAAATCAACAGTTTTATATTCAATTCCGTTAGTACTTATGGTCAAATTAGCGATGGCTGCTCCATCATAAAATCTTTTTTGTGTTGGATCTTTATAAGTTGCTAATGCATCCAACCTTATTGCTTTCATGAAACTACTTAACTCTTTGTTTTCATCATCAGAAAGTTGTATTGGCTTTTCGCTGGTCTTGCCACTTCTATCATTATAAACTAGCACTATTTTATCTTCAATAATAATTTTTTCATAAAAACCTCTTGTATTAGCCTCATACACAAATTTTGGTATATTATACTGCTTTACAATAACTACGGGTGTTGTCTCTTTTTTTGAATCTATAATGTCTTTTTTCTGACTTTTACATCCAAAATAACTAAGTAAAACAAAAAGTATAAACGATGAATTTTTCATGTACTAATAACTTTAAATTAACATCATTTTTGCTTTTTTTATAGCTTCAACAAATATATCGATTTCTTCTTTAGTATTATAAAAAGCAAAACTTGCTCTTATTGTTCCTGGAATATTGAAAAAATTCATAATCGGCTGTGCGCAATGATGTCCGGTTCTCACAGCTATTCCTAATTTATCTATTATCGTGCCAATGTCATAAGGATGAATGTCATCAATATTAAACGAAATTACAGAAGCTTTTTCTTTAGCCGTTCCATAGATTTTCAAACCTTCTATTTCAAGAAGTTTTTTTGTCCCGTATTCTAACAATTCTTGTTCGTAAATAGCAATATTGTCAAAACCAATTTCATTCATGTAATCTATTGCTGTTCCAAGTACAATTCCGCCTTCAATGTTGGGTGTTCCTGCTTCAAATTTGTGTGGCAAATCAGCATAAGTGGTTTTTTCAAATGAAACCGTTGCAATCATTTCACCACCACCTTGATAAGGAGGTAATTTTCGAAGCCATTCTTCTTTTCCATATAAAATTCCAACGCCTGTAGGTCCACAAATTTTATGTCCTGAAAACACATAAAAATCACAATCTAAAGCTTGAACATCAGGTTTTAAATGCGGTGTTGCTTGTGCGCCATCAATCAAAATAGCCGCGCCAACTTCATGCGCTTTTTTAATCATATAATCAATAGGATTAATCGTTCCTAAGGCATTTGAAATATGATTTACTGTTACAATTTTGGTTTTATTTGAAAGTAAATTGTCGTATTCTGATAGTATTAATTCACCTGCATCGTTCATTGGAATTACTTTCAAAACAGCTCCAGTTTTTTCGCACAACATTTGCCAAGGCACAATATTACTATGATGTTCTAAAGCAGATACTAAAACCTCATCGCCTGTTTTCAAAATAGAAGCAAAACCATTCGCCACAGCATTTATAGAATGCGTTGTTCCCGATGTAAAAATCACTTCATATGGAAATTTAGCGTTTATATGATTTTGAATTTTACCACGAGAAACCTCATACGCATCGGTAGCGTCTTGACTTAATTTGTGCACACCTCTATGAATATTTGCATTCAATTGTTCATAATATTTTGTAATAGCGTCAATAACTACTTTAGGTTTTTGTGAAGTAGCACCATTATCAAAATAAATCAACGGTTTACAATAAATCTGTTGCGATAATATTGGGAAGTCAGCTCGTATTTTATTTATATCTAACATTTCTTTATTTAGAATTTTTCTAAATACAAAAGTAATAAAATTGAAACTGATTTTTACCAAACAGATGTTAATAAAATCATAGTTTTATAAATGTAAAATTTTATAATGATTACTGATTTCATTTTTAATTTATAAATTGCATGAAAATCTATTTACAATGAAAAAATTCTTCAAAATATTCTTGGTTTTACTAGTATTAGTTTTAGTTTATCTTCGAATAGAAATTTATCCGCAACTTGATATGATAACTGGTTTTTCATCTAAAAGCGTTACGTCAGGACATTTTTTAGATAATCGTTCGTTGGAAACCATTGAACAAGGCGATAATGATATTGATAAAATAGATTGGGCAACCAATGAAATTAATGATGCGGAACGATTTGTTACTTCTAAAGTCTATGGATTAAAAGAACGAAAAGCTATTTATCGTGAAGGTTTGGGCGCAACTTTAATCAATGATGATTTCGATATTTCCAAACCTTATAATGTTCCAAAAAGAAACAAAATCAATAATAATTTACCTTTTCCTTATGGAAATTTAGAACCAAAAGACACTGTTTTTTCAAATATTGATTATGTCAAATTAAACGCTGTTGTTGAAAATGCTTTCGATAAAAAAGGTCAAAAAGAAAAGCGAACACGCTCGGTAATTGTAATTTATAAAAACAGAATTATAGCTGAAAAATACGCTGATGGTTTCAATAAAAACTCAAGAATTTTAGGTTGGTCGATGACGAAAAGTATCACAGGAACTTTATTTGGAGTTTTGCAAAAACAAGGCAAATTCGACATCATGAAAGCTGCTCCAATTGCGGAATGGAAGAATGATGAACGTTCTAAAATCACAACAAACGATTTACTTCATATGAATTCAGGATTAGAATGGGAAGAAGATTATGGTAAAATTTCGGATGTGACCAAAATGCTTTTCATTGAGGAAGATATGGCTAAATCGCAAATCAATAAACCACTAATTGGAAAACCCAATAATACTTGGAATTACTCTTCGGGAACAACAAATTTATTGAGTGGAATTTTGCGAAAACAATTCAAAACGCATCAAGAGTATTTAGATTTTTGGTACACCAATTTATTAGACAAAATCGGCATGAATTCAGCTATCGTTGAAACCGATATGGCTGGAAATTTTGTTGGTTCGTCTTATGGTTGGGCAACCACACGTGATTGGGCAAAATTTGGCTTATTGTACTTACACAAAGGCAATTGGAACGGCGAACAAATCTTTGACGAAAATTGGGCAAAATACGTAGCAACACCAACCAATACTTCCGATGAACAATATGGTGCACAATTTTGGTTAAACGCTGGAGGAAGATTTCCAAATGCTCCAAAAGATATGTTTTATGCAAGTGGTTATCAAGGACAAATGGTAGCAATTTTCCCAAGCCACGATTTAGTCATTGTGCGAATGGGTTTAAAAGAAGATCCAGAATTTGATTTTAATGGTTTGTTGAGTGGTGTTGTTTCTTCTCTAACCGTAAAGAGCGCAAAGTAAAAAATCGCAAAGAGCGCAAAGTTTTTTAATCTTTGCGCTCTTTGTGAATGCTTTGTGTCTTCGTGTTTAAACCTTACAAATCAAACCCCAAATTAACACCTAATTTGTTGGCGATAATCTTGGTAATTCGTTGTTTTAATTCAGGTATTTTTATGCTTTCGATTACACTATTTGAAAACGCATACATCAACAAAGCTTTAGCTTCTTTCTTTGGAATTCCACGGCTTTGCATGTAAAACATAGCGCTTTCGTCTAATTGACCAATGGTGCAACCGTGAGAACATTTTACATCATCGGCGAAAATTTCCAATTGTGGTTTAGCGTTGATTGTAGCTTTATCACCAATTAAAATATTGTTATTTTGCTGAAAAGCATCGGTTTTTTGAGCTTCTTTTTCTACGTAAATTTTTCCGTTGAAAACTCCTGTTGAACTGTCTGCTAAAATCGTTTTATAATTTTGATGGCTTTCGCAATTAGGCGTTGCATGATTTACAAGTGTGTAATGATCAACATGTTGCTTGTCACCAATAATCGTAATTCCTTTTAAAGTCGAATCGATTCTTTCTCCAAAATGATAGAAATTTAAGTTGTTTCTAGTGATGTTTCCACCAAAAGAAAACGTATGAACCGAAACTCTACTTTCTTGTTTTTGAGAAATATAGGTGTTATCAATTAGGTTTGCCGTTAGTAAATCATTTTGAATTTTATAATAATCTACTATAGCACGTTTTTGAGCAAAAATCTCAGTAACTGCATTTGTCAACACTGGATTTTCATTTAACGATTGGTGTCTTTCAATGATTTGAACATGAGCATTTTCGCCAACAATTACCAAATTTCGAGGTTGCACCATCAAAGCATTTTCAACTCCAGTAGAGAAATAAATGATTTCAATTGGTTTTTCAACCACTTTACTTTTCGGAACATTAATGTATGCACCTTCATTTGCGAAAGCGGTATTTAATGTCGTTAAAGTCTCATCCTTACTCGCAATTTTGTTGAAATACTCGTCAATAACCATTTTGTATTTTGGTTTGGTCAATGCCGATGACATTAAGCAAACATCCAATCCATCATGTGTAGTTGATGATAAAAACGAAGAGAATTTTCCGTCCACAAAAATCACTTTGTAGGTGTCAATTTCATGAAGGAAATACTTCTTAACCTCAGCAAATTCAATTGCATTTTCGTGTTTTGGAAAAACGGTGAAGTCATTTTTTAAGATGGCGTTCAACGAAGTATATTTCCATGCTTCCTCTTTTTTGGTTGGGAAACCTTTATTTTCAAAGTTTTTTATAGCCGAAGTACGCACATCATGCAACTGTGAAGTCACATCGATTTGCTCTTCAAATGCCATGAAAGACGATACTAATTTTTCTTTTAAATCCATAATTTTGTTGTCGGTTGTCAGTTGTTTTTGTTGTCCGTTTTAAACCGATAACAGACAACTGATAACTTTTTAAACTAATTCACTTTTTATCCAATCGTATCCCTTTTCTTCTAATTCGTAAGCCAATTCTTTTCCGCCTGATTTTACGATTTTTCCGTCCATTAAAACGTGAACGAAATCTGGAATAATATAATCTAACAAACGTTGGTAGTGCGTGATTACTAACACTGCGTTGTTTTCATTTTTCAATTTGTTAACACCATTAGCAACAATACGAAGTGCGTCAATATCAAGACCTGAATCGGTTTCATCTAGAATTGCGATTTTTGGTTCTAACATCGCCATTTGGAAGATTTCATTACGTTTCTTCTCACCACCAGAAAAACCTTCGTTTAATGAACGTGACAAGAATTTTCTATCCATTTCCAATAATTCTGATTTTTCACGAATTAATTTCAGCATTTCATTGGCTGGCATTTCATCCTGTGCGTTAGCTTTTCTCTTTTCGTTAATCGCTGTTTTGATAAAATTCGTTACAGAAACTCCAGGAATTTCAACTGGATATTGAAACGACAAGAAAACACCTTTGTGTGCTCTTTCTTCAGGTGCTAATTCTGCTAAATCTTCACCATTTAATTCAACTGTCCCATCGGTTACCTCATAATTTTCATTCCCAGCAATTACTGCTGAAAGTGTACTTTTACCAGAACCATTTGGTCCCATAATAGCATGAACTTCTCCTGATTTAATCTCAAGATTAATTCCTTTTAATATTTCTTTGTCTTCAACTGAAGCGTGTAAATTTTTTATTGATAACATTTTTTGAATGTGTTTTTTATTCTGATTTAATATTGATTATCCAACTGATCCTTCCAACGAAATTTCTAATAATTTTTGTGCTTCAACTGCAAATTCCATTGGTAATTTATTTAAAACTTCTTTACTGAAACCATTTACGATTAACGCAATAGCTTTTTCGGTTGGAATTCCTCTTTGATTACAATAGAATACTTGGTCTTCACCGATTTTTGAAGTCGTTGCTTCGTGTTCGATTTTTGCACTTGAGTTTTTACTTTCGATATAGGGAAAAGTATGCGCACCACAATTATTTCCCATTAAAAGAGAATCACATTGTGAGAAGTTTCTAGCATTATCTGCATTAGCACTAATTCTAACTAAACCTCTGTAACTGTTTTGTGATTTTCCTGCCGAAATTCCTTTAGAAATGATAGTCGATTTAGTGTTCTTTCCTAAATGAACCATTTTAGTTCCAGTATCGGCTTGTTGAAAATTATTAGTAACTGCAATGGAATAAAATTCTCCAATAGAATTATCTCCTTTTAAAACCACCGATGGATATTTCCAAGTTACTGCCGAACCTGTTTCTACTTGTGTCCAAGATATTTTTGCGTTTTTTTCGCAAATTCCTCTTTTGGTAACGAAGTTAAAAACACCACCTTTTCCTTCTTTATTTCCAGGATACCAGTTTTGAACAGTTGAATATTTGATTTCGGCATTATCTAAAGCAATAAGTTCTACAACAGCTGCGTGCAATTGATTTTCATCACGACTCGGCGCTGTACAACCTTCTAAGTAAGAAACATAACTGCCTTCGTCGGCAATAAGAAGTGTTCTTTCAAATTGTCCTGTTCCTGCTTGATTAATTCTGAAATAGGTTGATAATTCCATTGGACAACGAACGCCTTTTGGAATATAACAGAAACTTCCGTCTGAGAAAACAGCTGAATTTAGCGCTGCATAAAAATTATCTCTTTGTGGTACAACCGTTCCTAAATACTTCTGAACTAATTCTGGATATTCGCGAATAGCTTCTGAAATACTCATGAAAATGATACCTTTTTCAGCCAATGTTTTCTTGAAAGTGGTTGCTACCGAAACTGAATCGACAACAATATCCATTGCAACATTGTTCAATTTCTTTTGCTCATCAATAGATATTCCTAACTTTTTATACATTTCTAAAAGGTCTGGATCAACATCGTCAAGTGTTTTGTTTGGATCAGCTTTTTTAGGTGCTGAATAGTATGAAATTGCTTGAAAATCGGGTTTATCATAATGAACATTTGCCCATTCTGGTTCAACCATTTCTTGCCATGCACGAAACGCTTCGATACGCCAATCGGTCATCCATTGCGGTTCATCTTTCTTTTTAGAAATCGCACGAACAATATCTTCGTTTAACCCAATAGGAAACGTTTCCGAATCTAATTCAGTGTAGAATCCGTATTCGTATTCTTTATTTTCTAATTCGACTTTTAAGTCGTCTTCAGTATATTTTGCCATTTTTATTTAAAAAATTGAAAAATCTAAAAAATCTAAAATAAAATTGCTCTTATAATTTTTTTAATCTTTTTGATTAATTTTATTCTGTTTTTCTAAATTCTTCAAATACTTAATATAATTTCCAAGTTGTTTTGAAATTTCTAAAACATCATTTCTATGATTGTAAAAATTTTCTTCATTTATATATTCTAATAATTTCAAAAAATTAAACATATTTCTACATTCACCTGCAGATCCTTTTGAAAAATATAAAAACCTTATTAACTCTTTTTTAGTTTCTCTTTCAAATCCTTCAGCAATATTATTTGAAATTGACAATGCAGCTCTTTGTAATTGATCTTATAAACCATAATCTTTAGCAATTTGTTGATTTGTCAATGTCAATTTATATACTTTAACTCCAAATTGAAGAGCTTTTTGATAAACTTCCATTTCTTCAAACGAATTGTATTTTGCCATATTATTTTAAATTTAAAAAAGCGAAAACATCTAAAAAAAATGTATGTTAATTTTTAATTATTTTCGTTTTTTTGCTTGTTTAGATTATTTCAATTTTTTTGCTTGTTTAGATTTATTTATAGTGAAAATGATTCTCCGCATCCACAAGTTCTACTCGCGTTTGGATTATTAAATACAAATCCTTTTCCGTTCAATCCGCCTGAAAATTCTAAAATAGTTCCTGCTAAATACAAAAACGATTTCTTTTCAACGGCTATTTTTACATGGTTATCTTCAAAAACTTTATCGTTCTCTCCAAGTTCTTTGTCAAATTTTAATTCATAAGACAAACCCGAACAACCACCACTTTTTACGCCTACTCTAACGTAATCTTTGGCAGCGTCAAAACCGTCATCTTTCATCATATCGATGATTTTTTTGCTTGCTGTGTCAGAAACTTTAATCATTGCTTATTTTGATTTTGTCTAAATTAATGGCAAAGTTACTACAATTATCGATTTTATCAACAAACGCTAACATTTTTATAACTAATTTTTCCATAGAAAAAATCGATTTTATCGTTTATCAAACCAACCTATTTAGTAAATTGCAACGTTTTTAATAAAATTTATCATGAAACTTTACCCTATTGAAGCTGGAAATTTTAAACTAGATGGCGGTGCTATGTTTGGTGTAGTGCCAAAAACCATTTGGAATAAAACCAATCCGGCTGACGAAAATAATCTTATTGACATCGCGGCTCGTTGTCTTTTAATTGAGGATGGAAATCGTTTAATTCTTATAGACACTGGAATGGGAAACAAACAATCGGAGAAGTTTTTTAGTTATTATTCACTTTGGGGAAATCATTCCTTAGATAAATCATTAGCAAAATATGGTTTTCATCGTGATGATGTAACCGATGTTTTTATGTCGCATCTACATTTTGATCATTGTGGCGGAAGCGTAAATTGGAATAAAGACAAAACAGGTTATGAAGTTGCTTTCAAGAATGCCAAATTTTGGACCAATGAAAACCATTGGGAATGGGCAACAAAACCAAATCAACGCGAAAAAGCTTCTTTTCTTTCAGAAAACATTTTGCCAATGCAAGAAAGTGGTCAACTTAATTTCATTAAAAGACCTGATTCAGATTTTGGAATTTGTGATTTGGGATTTGATATTTTTTATGTTGATGGACACACCGAAAAAATGATGATTCCGCATATTCAATTTCAAGATAAAACTATTGTTTTTTGTGCCGATTTGATTCCAACTGCAGGACATTTGCCTTTACCTTATGTTATGGGTTATGACACGCGACCACTTTTAACAATGCCAGAAAAATCGAAGTTTTTAGAAAATTGTGCTGAGAATAACTTCTATTTATTGTTAGAACACGATGCACACAACGAAATCATCACAGTAGAAAAAACAGAAAAAGGCATTCGGTTGAAAGAAGTTTTTAAATGTGAAGATATCTTAATCTAATGTTAATCATTTTTAAATTCTAATAAAACTAAATACTTTTAAACCAATTTTAAAAATTCAAAATAATGAAACTAATAAAACCCGTTTTTGGCACAGCGTTAGCCTCTCTTGTTTTATCAAGTTGTAGTCCTACTTTGGCGCCAATGATAAGTACCAACCCGGCTAACATTGATAAATTCCCTATAAAAACAACACCTCTTAAAGAAGAAGATTTGAAAAGATGGAGTCATTTAGATATTTATAAAGATACTATTCCTGGAATGAGTGTAGACCGTGTACATACAGAACTGCTCAAAGGAAAAAAAGGTGTAAAAGTTGTTGTTGGGGTTATTGATTCTGGAGTTGATATTGACCATGAAGACCTTAAAGGTAAAATTTGGAAAAATATTAAAGAAATTGCAAACAATAATAAAGACGACGATAATAATGGCTACGTTGATGATATTCATGGTTGGAATTTCTTGGGCGCTTCTGTTCATGAAAACTTAGAACTTACAAGAATTGTTAAAAAAGGACCGTCAGAACCAAATTATAATATAGCAAAAGCCGAACTTGATAAAAAATTAGCTGAAATAAATCAGCAAAAACCACAAGTAGACATGATTGCTAAGGCTGATAAAGATATTAAAACACACTTGAAAAAAGACGTTTATACTATCGAGGATTTAAAAGCAATAAAAACAACTGATACAAGTTTGAACCAAAGTAAAATGGTTATGAGTAGTGTTGCTATGCAGGCTGGTCCGGGGTTTCAAGAAGAAATTAAATCGTACATAGATTATATTTACGAACAATTAAATTATAATTTAAATGTAAATTTTGATGGTAGAAAAATTGTTGGTGATAATCCAGAAGACATCAATGATAAAAAATACGGAAACGGCAATGTAAAAGGGCCAGATGTTAACGAAGCTGAACACGGAACACATGTTTCTGGAATCATTGCACAAATTCGCTCCAATGGTAAAGGTGGCGACGGCGTTATGGCTAAAAATGTCGAAATTATGGCAATCCGTGCCGTTCCTAATGGTGATGAATATGACAAAGACATTGCTTTGGCAATTCGCTATGCGGTTGATAATGGCGCAAAAGTTATCAACGGAAGCTTCGGAAAAGATTATTCACCAAAGAAAGAATGGGTTTTTGATGCTATAAAATATGCTGCAAGCAAAGACGTGCTTATTGTTCATGCTGCAGGAAACGATGGAAAGGATATCGATATTGAGCCAAATTATCCAACAGATGAAGTTAATGCGATAGAATTTGCAGATAATTTCCTTTCAATTGGTGCCTTAGGAAAAGAATATGGCGCTTCAATTGTTGCTGAATTTTCAAATTTTGGAACTAAAAATGTAGATATTTATGCTCCAGGAGAAGAAATTTATGCAACCGTTCCTAATAACAAATATAAATACCAACAAGGAACTTCGATGGCTTCGCCAAACGCAGCAGGTGTTGCTGCAATGATTCGTTCTTATTATCCAAATTTAACCGCTGCTCAAGTAAAGAAAATACTACTAGACTCTGGATTGCATTTAACATTAGAAGTTCTTCTAGGCGAGGAAAAAGAGAAAAGAGCTTTTTCAAGCGCTTCTAAATCAGGTAAAATTGTAAATGCTTACAACGCAATATTGATGGCAGAAAAAATGTCAAAAAAATAAAAAACATGATTTTATATTAATGGAAGGTTCGTTAGTTCCTTCCATTTTTATTTTAATTAAATTCTATGAAAAAATTACTTTTACTATCATTTTCAGTTGTGTCATTTACAGCTGTTTTTGGGCAAAATTCTTCCTATTGGCAACAACATGTTGACTATAAAATAGAGGTTTCAATGGATGTGAAAACCTACATTTATAAAGGAAAACAAGAACTTGTTTATACCAACAATTCTAACGATACTTTAAAAAAAGTATATTATCACTTGTTCAATAACGCCTTTCAACCGGGAAGTGAAATGGACATGCGATTGCAATCTATAAAAGATCCAGATGGAAGAATGTTTACCAAAATAAACAAAGACGATAAAGAAAAAAGAAGCCGAATTGCTAATTTAAAACCAGATGAAATTGGGTATTTACATGTTTCTAATTTTAAGCAAGATGGCGTTTCTGCATCTTCAAAAGAAATTGAAACTGTTCTTGAAGTGGTTTTGAATCAACCACTTTTACCTGGAAAATCTACTTTACTGACTTTAGATTTTGAAGGACAAGTTCCGGTTCAAATTCGCCGTTCTGGAAGAAATAATAAAGAAGGTGTTGCTTTGTCTATGAGCCAATGGTATCCAAAAATTGCTGAATTCGACTTTGAAGGGTGGCACGCAGATGCTTACATTTCTAGAGAATTTCATGGCGTTTGGGGAAATTTTGATGTAAAAATAACCATCGATAAAAACTACATTCTTGGCGGAACAGGTTATCTTCAAAATCCGAACGAAATTGGATATAATTATCAAGACAAAGAAGTAAACGTTGTAATTCCAAAAAAACAACAAACACTTACTTGGCATTTTAAAGCACCCATGGTTCATGATTTTACATGGGCTGCAGACCAAGATTATATTCACGACGTTGTTGCAACCGAATCTGGAACAACACTCCATTTTCTATACAAAAACAATCCTGATATTATAGAAAATTGGAAGGCTGCACAGCTAAAAACAATAGATTTATTGAAGTTCTACAATTTGTTTGTAGGCAACTATCCGTATAAGCAATATTCTATAATTCAAGGTGGCGATGGCGGAATGGAATATGCCATGTGTACACTTATTCTCGGTGAAGGACAATTAGACGGTTTAGTTGGTGTTATTGCTCACGAAATGGGACATTCTTGGTTCCAACACATTCTTGCAAGCAACGAAAGTAAACACGGTTGGATTGACGAAGGATTTACAACTTTTATAGAAGACACAGCTCTTTATGAATTGTCTGATAAAAAAGGAGAAAATCCAATTTTTGGTTCTTACAAAGCATATACAAAATTAGTAGAATCGGGAAAAGAACAACCACTTACAACCCACGCCGACCGATATGATGAAAATAGAAGTTATAGCACTGCTTCTTACATAAAAGGGGAATTGTTTTTATCACAATTGGAATATTTAATTGGAAGAAAAAATCTTGAAAAAACAATTAAACGCTTTTATAAAGAATTCAAGTTTAAACATCCAACGCCAAACGATATCAAAAGAACAGCTGAACGCGTTTCGGGTGCGCTTTTAGATTGGTATTTGGTAGATTGGACGCAAACTACAAACACGATTGATTACGCCATTACAAATGTAGAAAATGGAACCGATAGTGTTCAAAAAACTGGAATTTATCTTGAAAGAATGGGTCGTATGCCAATGCCTATTGAGGTTGAGGTTGAATATACTAATGGTACCAAAGAAAACTTTTACATTCCGTTGCGAATGATGAATTTTGAAAAAGAAAACCCTACGCCAAATATCAAAAGAACAGTTTTAAAAGATTGGGCTTGGGGAAATCCTAAATACTTTTTTGAAATAGATAAAAGTAAAACCACTATCAAGAAAATAACCATTGACCAAAGCGGATTAATGGCCGATGTGAAAAGAGATAATAATGTTTATGAACTAAAGTAAAGAAAAAAGCGTTCTCAACAATAAGAGAACGCTTTTTTTTTGGAATAGAATTTGTAGTTTTACCAATTATTAATATGTTACACAATATGAAACTTCTTCGATTAATCTTACTTGTGTTTTTTTTAGGTATTGGTTCGAGTTCATTTGGTCAAACCATTAAAATGAAAACGAGTAGTGTAAGCTTTACTGAAAAGAGCAAAATAGGAAAATGGTCTAATTGGTCAGAATTTGTTAAAGCAGAAATTCTAATTACCATTGACGGTAAAAAGAATAGAATTGTGGTAAACTCACCAGAATTACAAGTTTTTACAATAAAAGCCTATGGTGAGAAAGTAGAAAATAAAAACGATAAAATTGTTCCTTTTGAATGTGTCGATCATAATGGTTCTAATTGTAATATATTGGTAATTACAAGAAAAAAAGAAAACAATAGAATGCAGTTTTACATCAATTATTCTGAGGTAAAATTCGTTTATAACATATACAATTAAAAGTGTTTATGGACTTTTCCTATCATAAAAACGAAAAGTTAAAAAGTAGAAAAACCATTGATTTACTTTTTACAGAAGGTAAATCGTTATCCAAATATCCTTTGCGATTGGTTTACACTCCATTGAAAGAAAGCGATGAAAAGCTAAAATTTGGCGTTTCGGTATCTAAAAAGCATTTTAAAAAAGCGGTTGATAGAAACTATTTAAAGCGATTATTGAGGGAATGTTATCGTTTAAATAAAAACATCATCATAGATAAAATTGAACAACCTGTTGCTGTAATGTTTTTTTACCAAACCAAAGAACGACTGAGTTATCAAGAAATTAACGAGAAAACTATTGTGCTTTTTGAAAAATTTATTGCTGCAATTCAATTAGAAAAAAAATCCTCGCACTAAAATTTAATCTTAACAAATACATAAAAAAAATAGTTTTATTTACTTTATGCAATATATTTGAAATAGATTATTATATTCGTTGGTTACAATCATTAAAAAAAGAAGTTTATCACCATGTTTAAATACTTTAAAAAAAGATACATAATAACCTTTATGGCTAGTGCTTTTTTGTTTGTTGGCGTTAGTTTTAAGAGCGATTTTTTTGAAATTGCAAAGCAAATAGAAATTTTTACAACCTTATTTAAAACCGTAAATAAAGATTATGTTGATGAGGTAAATCCGGCTCAATTAATGGACAAAGCCATAAAGAGTATGCTGGCTGATTTAGATCCTTACACTAATTATTTCAATGAATATGATGTAGTAAAATTTAAAATCAACAATACGGGTGAATATACGGGAATTGGTGCCATGATTACTCGCAAAGACGACCAGCTCATTATCAAAGAACCTTACAAAGGATTTCCTGCAGACAAAGCCGGATTGAAAGCTGGAGATGCAATTATTCAAATTGGAGATATTTCACTTGCTGACTATAAAGAAGACGCTTCGCAACTACTTAAAGGCGCAAAAAACACTAAAGTTGAAATAAAATACATCCGACAAGGAAAAACACTTACTACTCAAATAATTTTGGACGAAGTAGAAATAAAAGCTGTGCCCTATTTTGCAAAAATTGACGACAAAACAGGTTACATCGTTCTTTCTGCGTTTAATAGAAAAACAACACAAGAAACCAAAGAGGCACTAGTAAAATTAAAAACAGATGGCGCCGAGCGAATTATACTAGATTTACGAGGCAACCCCGGTGGTTTATTGAACGAAGCTGTTAACGTTTGTAACCTTTTTGTGCCAAAAAACGAAGTTATTGTAACCACAAAATCTAAAAACGAAAAATACAACAATATCTACAAAACTACCAAAGAACCTTTAGATTTAGAAATTCCTTTGGCTATTATTGTTGATGGTAAAAGTGCATCGGCTTCAGAAATTGTTTCGGGAGCTTTGCAAGATTTGGATCGAGCAGTTGTTATTGGAAGTCGCAGTTTTGGTAAAGGATTAGTGCAAAGACCTATCGATATGACCTACGGAACACAAGTAAAAGTTACTATTTCTAGATATTATACACCATCTGGAAGATGCATTCAAGCATTAGATTATTCTAAGAAAGATAAAGATGGAAAAGCGATAAAAACAGATGCATCCAAATTTAATGCCTTCAAAACAAAGAAAGGACGAACAGTGTATGATGGTGGTGGAATTTTACCGGACGTTGAGCTCGACGAGACCAAGCTTAGTACGATTGCAGAAGCACTTCAAAAAAATGATGGAATTTTTGATTATGTGACTTATTACTATTATAAAAATCCGAACTTAGGTAGTAAAATTCCAACACTTACAGATGCTGATTATACTGATTTTAAATCTTTTTTGAAACGAGAAAAAATATCATTTGATACCGAAACAGAAGCTGCTTTAAAAAATACGCTAGAGAAAGCCAAAAAAGAAAAGTTAAACGAATCGATTGCGGTTCAATATGATCAATTAATGGCTGCGGTTCAAAAAAGTGAAGAGATTTTGCTAGATAAAAATCAGAAGGAAATTAAGAAATTGATACTAGATGAGATTATAAAACGTTATCAGTATAAAGACGGCTTGTATCAATACTATACAAAAAATAATGCCGAAATTAGTAAAGCTGCCGCATTATTAGCCAATACAGTAGAATACAACAAAATATTAAAATAAAATGTTTAAAAAATTTAGCTATTTATTACTGTTTTTCTTTGGATTTGTAAGCGCGCAAGAGGAATCGGTACATTCGGTTTACTTTGAATTTGACAAATTTAATTTGGACGAAAAACAAGCAAAAGAGGTTGTTGATTTTATAAAAAAATCAGACTCAACAAGAATAGAAGCCATTCAAATATTTGGTTATACTGATGATATTGGTAAAGATGATTACAATTTTAAATTATCGACCAATAGAGCTACAACCATTCAAAACAAATTGCTTGAAGGCGGCGTAAAAAATAAAATTATTGTAACTATCGAAGGAAAAGGGCGCATCTTGATAGATGATGACATAGTAGAAAATCTTCCTGAAAAACGTTCTAAAAATCGTCGAGTAGATATAGTATTAAATCTAAAAGAATTACCAAAATTAGTACTTCCGGGTTTTTATAATTCAATTCAAAAAAATCATGTTGTTGGTGACCACATCTATTTGGATAATATTTTATTTGAAAAAGGGAGCAGCAAACTAACTGCTAAAGCTAAAATAGAGTTGGATAAAGTTGCCTTACTATTGGTTCGCTACAAAAACATTCAATTTGAAATTCAAGGACATGTTTGCTGCACGCCACCCTATCAAAAAGAAGCCATTGATAAAGATACTAAAAAACGCCAACTGTCTGTTAACCGTGCCCACTCGGTTTATAGATATCTGGCATTTAGAAGAGTTTCTAAAGCGAGAATGACTTTTAAAGGTTATGGAAATACCGTTCCGTTAGGAAAAGATGCCGAATATGACAGACGCGTTGAACTTGTAATTACTAAAATCTAGTTATGCAAAAAAAGCTCTTTCTTGTATTGCTTTTTACATCAATCGTTTTTGGACAAACAAACAACTTTTCACTAGTGCTTTACTTTGAAACAAATTCGTCCGAAATTTCAGTATCTGATAAAAATAAGTTAGATAATTTTTGTTTATATAATTCTAGTTGCGCGAAAGGAATAAAAGTTTTTGGGTTTTGTGATGATGTTGGAAGTGATGAAAAAAACTTCATTTTATCAAATGAAAGAGCCAGTAGCGTAGCCCAATATTTAAAAATCAAACATGAGTTAAAGGCTGACGAAATAGTAGGAAAAGGTAAAATTGTTATTGCTTTAAACCAGAAAAATATTACAGAACAAAGGGCCAACAACAGAAAAGTTATCATCGAAATAAATTGTATATCTACTCCACCAGTAAATAGGCAAAAAACCTTACAAGAAAAAGAGTTATCATCAGTTTATAAAACTTTTAATGATAAATTACTAGTTGGCGACAAGATCATTATGAAAAAATTGCTTTTTAAAGGCAGTTTAACGAATTATGACGACGAAGAGCAAGCCGAAATAGAACTGGCAAAAGTTGTAGCCTATTTAAAAGAAAATCCTGATACTTTTATAGAAATTCAAGGACATGTTTGCTGCATTACTAATTCTCATGGTGATGCTTATGATAGAGAAACAAAAATGGCCAATCTATCACAAACACGCGCCAAGAAAATATTTGATTATTTAATTTCTAAAGATATTTCAGCACAAAGAATGTCACATAAAGGTTATGGAAGAAAACAACCAATACCAGGTGGCATGGAATCTGAAAATAAAAGAGTGGAAATTTTAATTACAAAGATTTAACAACGTTTCATCTCAATATGAGGAATATCGTCCTCAAGGTACATTTCACTGGTTTGCATAAAACCATTGCTTTCATAAAACTTCTTAAGATATAATTGTGCCGAAATTGTAATTTTTGTCTCGTTAAACTCTGTTTTAATTCCTACAATAGCATTTTGCATCAACTCATGTCCCCATTTTTTGTCTCGATAATTTGGCTGAATAACAACTCTGCCAATGGAAGCATTTTCAAAATAGTCACCAGCTTTGAATAATCTTGCGTATGCTACAATTTTATCTTCAAAAATACCTAGTAAATGGAGTGCCTTTTCGTCTTTACCATCAATATCCTGATAAACGCAGTTCTGCTCTACTACAAAGACTACACTTCTTAATTGCAATAAAGAATACAACTCTATTGTAGAAAGTTCTTTAAATCGCTTTATTTGCCATCGAATTGTTTGCATTATTCTTGTTTTTTTAAAAATCTAACCGATTTTATAATTGCTTCTAGTTCGAGCATTAAATCTCTTTTATCTTTTGAGGGCGCATAACAAAAACCTTCTAAAAACAAAACCCTATTATATGTTTTATCTACAATAGCATAATTTACAAATGGTCCGCTCATAAAATCGTTACTCAATTCCCAATTCCCTTTAGTTTCGTAGGCGAGTTTTCCATAAACCTGTATTTTTGTTAAATAGGGCGCAAAAGCAGATTCGGTCATCATTTTTGTTCGCGGTTTATTGCCGTGAATATACTTTTTACCAATAGAATCGCGTATTTTTACAATGCTATTTACAAGAATAGTAGTATCTTTTAATCGGTTTAATGGAGCCTGATAAATTAACAAACTTATATTTCCGGTTACGATTTCTTTTTTTAACCAGAGAAACTTTTTCCCTTGTAGCACAATAGCATATTTACTCGGAATATTGATAAGAATATTAAATCGCGACTTGATTTTGTCTTTCTCGAGTGAATTTCTAATAATTCTTTTCTGAAAAATGGCTACTTCAGAATCTTTGATATCTTTGATTATTTTTGGCGCATTAGCCTCGATTGTATCTAAGATTTCTTGAACGTTTTTACCTGAAATGTGAACAGCAATTTGCGGTGTAGTGTATTCATTTTGCTTTACGTAGAATTTAGATTTTGCTTCTTTTTTAATCACTAAAATATTTCTACTGTTAGTCATAAAACCTTCAAACAACTTTACTGGATACTGATTTAATGTAAAAATTGGTTCCTCTTCTTGAAGCCCTATTACAGGCGATGCGAATTTATTTCTTATAGAATCGCCAATTTCACCGTTCCATAATTCTTCGTCAATAATTACCGATACATTATTAACCTTAGCTTCATTATCATT
Source organism: Flavobacterium sp. (assembly GCA_044361155.1). Taxonomy (GTDB): domain Bacteria; phylum Bacteroidota; class Bacteroidia; order Flavobacteriales; family Flavobacteriaceae; genus Flavobacterium. The sequence continues at coordinate 211,247 of JBIKJF010000002.1, read as the reverse complement.
AAAATTGTTAGATTTCTTTTGATTGCATGAAGTAAGAACAAGCGCAAGTGTTAAAAATAAAAAAAGGGTTTTATTCATTTTAAAATAAAACCCAAATTTATAGAAGATTTTCGAATTATCCACCTATTTTTAATTTCATTCCTGGTTGTATATTTTCACCTTTTATGCCATTCCACTTTTTCAAATCAGCGATACTAACACCCGGGAATTTTTGGGAAATACTCGATAATGTATCGCCTCTTTTTACTTGATACAATTTGGCATTTGCTTTTTTTACTGATGCGGCATAAGAATCATTTTCTTTTTTGAGAACAACTTGTTCTTTTCCAACAATTAATTTATCTCCAAGCTTAATATTGGTGTCTGATAAAGAGTTTAATTCTAATAATTCATTGACTGTTGTATTGTATCTCCTTGCAATAGTACCAAGGTATTCTCCTTTTGCCACAATATGTATCAGCGAGTTTTCATCGCTTTGATGCGCAACTTCTTGTATCTTAACATCATGTAGTTCTTGGTTAACGACAAACAATCTAGTTCCTATTTTTACGTTATAATCTGATAAATTATTCCATTCTTTTAAATCATCGATCGATATCTTGTATTTTTTAGCAATAACAAACAAATTGTCGCCAGCCATAACTGTATATTGTTTATCGCTAAGTTTGTCAAAATCTTCTTTAACCTCTTTTTTAATTTTATCTGCTTTTTCAACTTTATCTTTTTTAGGTTCTACTGAAGAAATTGCCTCCTGTTTATCTGATAATGGTTGTTTAATTTCTTTCTTAATTGTTTTGATAATTTTTTCGTTTTTAACGATTTTTAAATTATCGCCAAGACCAATAGTACTTCCTGTTACTTTGTTCCATTTTCTTAAATCGGCAACAGAAACACCATATTTTGTAGCAATTTCGCCCAAAACATCACCTTTTTTTACTTTATGATATTTTACTACATCTTTGTAAGTAACAACAGTTTCGATTTTATAGGTTTTCTCAATTTTCGATTCGGAACTTTTTGTTTCGATTACTTGATTATCTACTATATTATTTGCATCTACATTAGTTTTTTCTAGAGAAGCTACTTTTGATTGCACGTCTTTATAAGCTACTTTTTCAGTAGTAAGAATTTTAAGATTTCTGCCCAATGGAGCCGAATTATTTCTTAATCCATTCCAATTTTTTATATCAAAAATCGCAACATTATATTTATCTGCAATTTCGCCTAAATTTTCGCCTTTTCTTACTTTATGATATTTCGTTCTTGTTACCATGTCGCCAATTATAGCGCTAGAACTAGAGGTGTCTTTGCTTTTGGTTACTGCAAGTCTTTCGTATGGTTTTTCTCTTTTACTAGCTTCATGTTCTATAAAAGCATAAATCTTCTCTTCATTTGAAGTAAAAATTGCTATTTTATCTTTTGGTAATCGTAAAAAATTTCTCTCACTAGAAATCGCCGGAATTTCATTTCTTTTGTAGGAAGGATTAAAAAACTGCAATTCCGCCATAGGAACATCTATAAGATTAGAAATTTGCTTAAAAGTCATGTGTTTTTTTACCATCACAGTATCGGTTGCAAAATGATTTGCAATTGCTTTGTTAGGTATAATTCCGTGTTCTTTATGATATTCGAAAATATACATTGTTGCCAAAAAAGCAGGCAAATAGCCCTGCGTTTCTTTTGGAAGGTTTTTTCTAATGTTCCAATAATTTTGCTGTCCGCCCGACCGACGAATGGCTTTAGCCACATTTCCTGGGCCAGAATTATATGAAGCCAAAACTAAATCCCAATCGCCAAAAATTTTATACATATTTTTCATGTACTGCGAAGCGGCTTGACTAGCTTTTAATGGATCACTTCTTTCGTCTACATAAGAAGTAATATTAAGTCCGTATTGTTTTCCTGTTTGGTACATAAACTGCCACAAACCAGTTGCGCCCATCTTTGAAACAGCAAGCGGATTTAATGCCGATTCTACAACAGCAAGATATTTTATTTCTAACGGAATATTATTTTTTGCTAATTCTTCTTCAAATATTGGAAAATAAAACTGAGACATTCCCATTAATCTTTCAAATCCTCTTTTTCTATTTTTTAAAAATGATTTAATAACATTTTCAAGTCCGATGTTATATTCAATATTAAACGGCGATTTTTCATCTAATTTCTTTAATCGTTCTTTTAATAATTCTGTAGGTAATTCATAATCAATAGTTTTGTCAACATCAACAGTTTTAATATCTTCAATTAAATTATTATAAACATCTAAAGAAACCAATTCTTTCATCCACAAACTGTCAATACAAGTTGCCATGTCGTCATTAACGAAAGTAGCTTTTATAGAATCTAAATAGGATTTTTTAACTACAGGTTGTGTTTCAGATTTCACAATAGAATCTTGTTGAGCGGTTGCCTTTAAACTAAAAATTGTAATCGAAGTCACCACAAAAAACGTTGTGATTTTATTTTTTATATTCATATTAATATTGTGTCAATAATTTATTAATCAGCATTTTAAGTAGAAATGCAAACTTACATTCTAATAACGTTAAAATCTGTTTAATTATTGTTAAATTCATATTTTAGTCTAAAATAGCCTGAATTCCCGGAAGAATTCTGCCTTCTAGCATTTCTAACATGGCACCTCCGCCTGTAGAAACATAACTCATTCGATCTTCTAGTCCGAACTGTTTTACTGCCGCAACTGAATCGCCGCCACCAACTAAAGAAAAAGCTCCTTTTTCTGTAGATTCTGCAATGTATTCACCCAGCTTTATTGTTCCGTTTGCGAATTTTTCCATTTCAAAAACACCTAGCGGACCGTTCCAAAGGATGGTTTTAGAATCCATTATAATCTTTTTAAAATTTTCTAGTGATTTTGGTCCGGCATCAAGTCCTTGCCAACCGTCTGGAATTTCTCTAACATCAACAATTTGAGTAGCTGCATCGTTAGAAAAAGCGTTTGCAGCGATAACATCAACTGGAATGTGTATATAAACACCTTTTTCTTTTGCCTTCTGTAAAATTTCGATAGCCAAATCTAGTTTATCAACTTCACAAATAGAATCTCCTATTTTTCCTCCGAGTGCTTTTATAAACGTAAAAGTCATTCCCCCGCCAATAATCATATGGTCTACTTTGTCTAAAATGTTTTCGATTACCGTTATTTTTGAAGAAACTTTAGAACCGCCAAGCACAGCGGTTACTGGTTTTACCGAATTTTTTAAAACTCTATTCAAACTATCTATCTCTTTGGCCAAAAGCAATCCGAAACATTTTTCGTTCGGAAAAAATTGCGCAATAATTGTTGTTGATGCGTGCGCTCTATGTGCTGTTCCAAATGCATCATTTACATAAATAGTTCCTAAAGAAGCTAATTCTTTAGCAAATGCAAAGTCTCCTGCTTCTTCTTCGTCATAAAAACGTAAGTTTTCTAAAAGTAAAATTTGTCCAGGTTTTAAATTGGCAGCGGCATTTTGAGCAACTTCTCCACGACAATCGGAGGCAAACAGAACTTCGTTTCGTAGCACTTCTGCAACTGTTGTAACAATATGTTTGAGAGAATATTTATCTTCTTTGCCTTTTGGTCTTCCTAAATGCGACATCAATATCACACTACCGCCATCTGCTAATATTTTATCAATGGTAGGTTTTGCAGCTTCAATTCTATTAGTATCAGTAACATTAAAATTTTCGTCTAGCGGAACATTAAAATCTACTCTAATTAAGGCCTTTTTAGTATTGAAATTGAAATTGTTGAGCGTTTTCATTGAAATGGATTTACAGAATTAATTACTATTAATCTGCAAATATAACTATTTGTTTTTTATCAAAAATTACAAATATAAAGGAGTTGTTTGATTGTTTTTTTTTAGATTTATCTTCTTTTAAAACCGTTCTAAAACCCTTTTTACTTGTAATAATTCCAACTATTTCAATTCCGTCAAAAAGATGTGGAAATATATTTTTTTTGACGTATTGAGTTTATGACTCCATGAACTATAACACTAATCATCATAACTTGTAATTGCTTTATTTATATTATTTACTGATAAAATCCATATTCTATCTTCATAGGTATTGTCTAGCTTGTTTAAATAAAGTGCAATAGCTTCATCTTCATCAGTAGTTTTTGCTAAATAAACGTATCGATAATTATTAACTTTATTTACAAAATAGAATGCTTTTATTCCTTTTAAATCTAAAAAAGCGATAAAGTTTTTAGCGTTCTCTGGATTAGAAAAAACGTTTGCCACAATATAATAACCACTTTCTTGATTAGAAACCGAAAGTGTCCTAATTTCTACCTGCTCGCTGTATTTGATCTTTTTATCTGCCGAAAGTACTTGCTTTTTTAATGCTAAATTTTTAGAAGAACTGGAAGAATAAGTTTTACTTGCATCGGCAACCATCTCAATTCCTGCAGGAAGTTCCTTTACCAAGGCGTTAGAACTATTGGTTTTATTTTTACTAGCCCCAGAGGTTGCCTTAATTAACTGATTATTTTGAACAACCGGATTGGTTTTTGGAACGGTAACCTCAACATTAAATGCAGTAAAAAACATAAAGTAACGATCGCCAGCAGATTTTAAACGTAAAGAAGCTTCTTTTACATTATTCCCTATAATAGTATTATTCGGATTGGGAATTGTCATTAAACAAGTATCGTAACCTAAAGTGTTTTTACTATCGGGAAATCTATTAGTAAAATATTTATTTTCTACAGTGATGCTACTATTAAAAAAATTACTTGCTTTTCTAATAGGATTTGTAAGCGCTAAATAGTCTTTAACATTTGCTGTAGCATTAAACATTAGTTGATCACCAATCATATTATTATCTCCTTCTAAAGCAGCGCAAGCAATTTTAGCTTTTACGATACCTTGTGATGGCGTTTGAAAACCTGTGAAAGAAATATCAGTTAATTTATCGGCGACACCTGCAAAACCGTCATATGAGGTAATAAATTTTTCAGACATTTGATCGTCTTCATATACTAAAAACAAAGTCCAGCCAGAGGCAACGCCGCCACTCAATTGTCCTTGTGTTGCTCTAATATTGGCAACGGTATAAACTCCTGCCGGATTATTTAATTCTTGAATAAGGGATGTTACATCAGCATAAACAACATAAGGCGCAAAATCTTTAAGTTCTTTATCATTTATGCCATCATAAATAGTTTGTCCCGTAATTGAAGTATAATTTTCGGCGTTTGGAAGTTTTATTTTAATAGTATTAAAGAAGCTTCTAATTTCATCATCAGAAACAAATTTGCCAATTTTTTTCTGATAACCACTGTTGTATTTGTAGGTTGCAGACCAATATAAACCGGCATAAACGATTTTTTTGGTAGTATTGTTGTCAAAAACTAATTCGGCGCTACTTGACGAAAATGTAGATTCGTCTTCATCAATATCTATGTACTGGATTTCAAATTCATCATTTAATTTGGCAGAACTTGTATGATTGTAATACGGAATATTTGCAGCATTATTGTAGTCGATTCTATTGGTATTGTTGTTAGCAATAACACTCATATCACCTTTAACAAAACCTTGATAACGCATTTTAAATGGTACCGATAATTGTGCATAAGAAACAAAATTTCCAAAAACGGAAACGATAATAAAAAATACTATCTTAAATTTAAAAAAATTCATAAAGCATAAGTTTTTTAAATTGACAATTTTTAAAACCTGTGAATTGTTAATAACTTTTCAAAAATATAAATTTTATATCGATTAAATGTGTTTTTAAACGATAAAATGCTGATTAACTATAAAAAAAAGGATTTTTTCCTATTAAACTTGAAAAATCGTGTTAATAACCTTACAAAATAAAATTGATTTTAAAACGTACTGTCAGATTCTTTTTTAAAGTATCTTTGTCTTATGCAATTCTCAAAAATAGTAGGTCACGAACACATAAAAAATCATTTGATTGAAAGTGCAAGCAAAGGACGAATTCCTCATGCGCAGTTGTTTATTGGTCCCGAAGGTTGTGGTACTTTATCTATGGCTATCGCTTATGCCCAATACATTGTATGTCAAAATTCTGCAAATGAAAACTGTGGTTCCAACGACGCTTGTAATTTAAAATTCGAAAATTTGGCGCATCCAGATTTACATTTTGTATATCCAACGGTTACCACCGAAGATGTGAAGTCTAAACCAAAAAGTATTGATTTTATTCAGGATTGGAGACAGTTTGTAACTCAAAATCCTTATGGTGAATTGTCTGACTGGTATAAAATGCTTGGTGTAAACAATAAGCAAGGCGAAATTCGTGTAGATGATGCTCAAGAAATCTTAAAATCGTTGTCTTTAAAGTCGTTAGAAGGAAGTTATAAAATTATGATTATTTGGATGGCTGATAAAATGAATATTGCAGCTTCCAACAAACTCTTAAAATTACTAGAAGAACCAACTGAAAAAACTGTTTTTATTTTAATTTCAGAAAATGAAGAAGATATTATCCAAACCATCCGTTCTAGATGTCAAGTACTTCATTTTAATGCTTTGCCCGAAAGCGTAATTACCCAAGCATTAATATCACGTGAAAATACTGAAGAAAAATTGGCTTACAAAATTGCTCATCAATCACAAGGAAATTACAATAAAGCATTGCATATTTTAAAAGAAGATAATGACGATTTGCCATTTGAAAAATGGTTTGTAGATTGGGTTCGAGCGGCTTTTAGAGCTAAAGGAAACGCCGCTGCAATTCAGGATTTAATCGCTTGGAGTGATCAAATTGCTAGTTTAGGTCGTGAAGCGCAAAAGAAATTTCTGAATTATTGTATTGATATGTTTCGTCAGGCTTTACTGCTTAATTATCAAGCAAATAAATTGGTTTACCTAGAACCTACAGTTGAAAAATTTAAGCTTGAAAATTTTGCTCCTTTTGTAAATGGCAACAATATTTCTGACATATTCAAAGAACTTTCTGATGCGTCTTATCATATCGAACGCAACGGAAATGCAAAAATTATTCTTACCGATTTATCTATAAAATTAACCCGTTTAATTCATAAAAAATAAAAAATATGAACAATACTGCTTCGGTTTTGGTTTTGGTTTTTCTAGCAATAACTTTTATTATGTCGGCACACGACAAAATTTTTCACTGGAAAAATAATATGGCCTGGATGAAACCACATTTTGAAAAAACTATTTTGAATAATTTTGTTCCGCAAGCCACAGGAATATTACTTTTTTTTGAATTAATTGCAGGAATTTCAAGTGTTATAGGAATTGTTGAGCTCTATGTCAATGGTGGCAGAATGTTTGGTTTTTATGGCTGCGTTTTTTCTTGTATTTCTCTTTTAATGATGCTCTTTGGTCAACGATTAGCTAAAGAATATGATGGTGCTCGAACAATTGCAATCTATTTTATTCCTGCAATTTTGGGCGTTTATTGGTTAAGTTAAAGTTTAAACATTCAAACTTGCTTTGAACATTCTTAATTCTTCCCAAGAAAAATCATCACCTAGTTGCTCTTTCATGGCGGTTAGCGATTCTTCCTTGTATCCATAAAATGCTTTTGTTAAAATCTCTATTTTATCTTCAGGCATGATGTCATTTATTCTAACTGCTTCATCTTGAATTAGTTTTGTAAAATGGGATAAAATAGTATTCACTGTTAATTTTCTCAAATTAGCAATTTCTTCTATAGAATTCTTTTCTATCCAAAGTTCGTATGTAATTTGTGTAGTGGCCTTTTTTGGAGTTTTTTCCGACTTCTTTTTCTTGGGTTCGTAGTAACTTAGTTCTTGTTTATCTTCTATTAAATTGATGCTATTTCGTTTAAAATCCTCAACTACACTTTCAATTTTATTTAATTTATAATTCTTTATCTCTAAAGAATTTAGGTTAGATTTTGTAATGGTTTTTCTATTTATGATAGTTTCCATTAACAGCTTTGCCTTCATTAGTTGCATTACGGCTTTGGTTTGTATATCTTCTAATTCGATTAACTCATCATAAAATTGTTTTACTTGTTTGATTCTTTTAACTTCTTCAATTTTATATAAAATTTCAAACTCTAATTTGTCTAATTTCTCAAAAAAATAATTGTAAGCTGCTAAAATTCTATCACTAATAAATTGATAATCTGTAGTTTGTTGATTAAATAATTTATTTAACTGCGAAATAAATTTTGTTGCTGGCTCAATTAACGAATCGCAAAGTTCCAGTTGCTTGGCTGCCCAATGAGCATGTTTTGCTTTTGCCGATTTATCGCTATCAAGATAACTGAACTTATGATTGCGCCATTGTTGAGACAATTCAGTCCAATCGAAACTGTTAATCAAATAGTTATGAATAAAATTTTTAGTTTCTTTTTGTAAAGTGGTTTCAAGAAGATCTTCTGTTGCTTTGTTCAAAGAATAATCCATCACATCTTGATCGTTAGAAATACCATTCATTTGTAATGGAGAAAGCAAAATTAAGCCATTTAACGAACGTAAACGTGAAAGTGCAACATATGCTTGTCCTGGAAGAAAAACTTGCGATACATCAAGCGCTGCTTTATCAAAAGTTAAACCTTGACTTTTATGAACGGTTATTGCCCAAGCTAATTTTATTGGATAATGAACGAAAGTTCCTAAAACTTCTTCTTCTATTTCCTTGGTATTTTCGTTTACTGAATATCTAATGTTTTGCCATTCATATTTTTCAACTTCAATAGTCGTGTTTTCATCTGGAAAATGCACTAAAATTTCTTTGTCAGAAAATGATTTTATTATTCCCATCTTTCCATTGAAGAATCGCTTTTCAAATGCTAAATCGTTTTTGATAAACATAATTTGAGCACCTATTTTTAATTCCAAATTCTCTTCTAATGGATAAATTTTATCTGGAAATTCTCCTGTTACTTCGGCTTTGTAAATTCTTTTTGTTCCTTCTAAATCTTCTAGCGATTGTTGGTTAATGCTGTCAGCTTTATTATTGTGGGTGGTCAAAGTAATGTATCCTTTATTCGCTTTCAAATCAAAATTAGGTTGTACAAATTGATTTAAAACTTGAACATCGTTTTGTGTTATTTTGTTGTTTCTCAAATTGTTAAGAACAGCAATAAATTGCTCATCGGATTGACGAAAGATTTTAGACAACTCAATATACAATGGTGGATTTTGCTCGATCACATGCGAGTGAAAAAAGAATTTTCCTCTGTAATAATTTCTTAAAGTTCGCCATTCTTCATCACGAACTACCGGTGGAAGTTGCAACAAATCACCAATAAAAAGTACCTGAACACCACCAAAAGGAACGTTTTTTTTTCTAACAGATTGCAACATAAAATCCATGGCGTCAAGTAAATCAGATCGCAACATACTGACTTCATCAATGATGAGCAATTCCATGTTATTTATAACTGCCTTTTTTAAACCACTCATTCTGAAATGCCTACGCAAAGTTGCGCGTGTTTCAAACTTAGAATTATCGTTAAATTGAGCTACTGAATTATCGGGAATAAATCCGCCAAAAGGCAATTGAAACATGGAATGAATAGTAACTCCACCAGCATTTAAAGCAGCTATACCTGTTGGCGCAACAACTACACAATTTTTGTGAGTAGTTTGAATAATTTCTTTAAGAAGTGTGGTTTTACCTGTTCCTGCTTTTCCGGTTAAGAAAACGGAACGATTGGTTTGGTTGATAAATTGCAAAAGATATTTTGCTTCAGCTGATATAAATTCCATTGGCGTATATTTTAGAAAAACAAAGGTAACCATTTGATTTTAAATAGCAAAAAATAGTTCTGAGTTGATAAATGAGGTAAATAAAGTTTGGAGTAAATAAAAAAGTCCCAAACTCCAATTGACATTGGAATTTGAGACTTTAGAAATTATAAAAAACAATTATTTTTTATCCGCTGGTTTTTCTTCTTTTTTAGCTTCAGATTTATATTTATCGTTTACTAATTTTATTAAATCTTTAGTGATATCATAACTGTCTTTAGCATACAAAACGGTTGCTGATTCTCCCGTTCCGTAAATGTAATCGTATCCTTTTTCTTTACCAAAATCTTTAAATATTTTTTTATATTTAGTAACCAAACTATCCATTTCTACACCGCTTTCGCCTTGCAATTGTTGAAGCATTCCTTGTTGAGCGTATTGCAATTGTTGTTCTCTTTGTTGTAGCTCTGAACCTTTTTGTTGTGCCCAAGCTTGACCGTTAGCCATTGCATTTTGTTTAAAACTTGCGGCTTCTTTTTCAAATTTAGCTGCTTCATTTTTTAATTGCGCACCCATCACTTCCGCTTTTGATTTGTACTTTTCTTCAATATCTTTAGCTTCTGTGCTCTCCTCCATAAGTTTAGAAGTATCTATATAAGCTGTTTTAAACTCTTTTGAAGGAGTATTGTTTTGATTACACGAAAAAAGTGTTACTGAAAGTGCAAGAATTGCGATTATTTTCTTCATTATATTTTAATTGAAATTTTTAATATTTGTCAAAAGTATAAAATTTTAATGGGATTCGATAAAAAGTTATAAAATTGATGTTTTTCTATTATATAAATGTTTGTTATTGGATTAGAATTAAATATAAGTAATCTCTATTAAAACCAACCTTCATAAATTCGATTTAAGAAACGTTCTGTTTTTTGTAATATTATTTGTGTTTATAGTAATTTTAATTGAAATTTGGCTTTTATTTTAGTTTTTAGCGTTTTTTAGAACGTAAATGTGTGAAGAATACTCAGAATTTTTACTTCCGTAGCTATTAGACTTCCATCCGATGAAAAAAGCTTTTATATAATTCATTTTTCCTGTTTTATATTTTTCAGAAAGTAAGCTTACATAAAAACTATCAAATTTCATGGGAAGCACATTTACTAATTCTAAATCTTCTATCCAAAACAATTTTTTTATCGCTGTTTTTGAGAAATGCCATAAATGAATCGGAACATCAAAAGCTGCCCAATATTTTCCATAATAATTAGCATCAAACGAATTGAAATTTGGCACTGCAATTAAAATTGTTCCATTTGGTTTGATTAAACGTTTTAATTCTTTGATTTGATTTTCTAAATCTGGAACATGTTCCAAAACATGCCACATTGTAATTATATCAAACGAATGATCTTCAAGTTCTGAAAGATGCTCAACAAAAGAAACTCCTTTACTTTTTGCAATAGTTTTGGCTTTATCACTTGGTTCAATTCCGATAGTTTGCCAACCATCATTTTTACAAACAGATAAAAAATCACCAACTCCTGCTCCAATGTCTAAAATTCTTCCTTTAGTAGATTGTGAGTTAATTAATTTCAATTTGTTTTTTAAAGCAATTCCTTTTACAAATTGATACATTCTTTCAAACAACGATTTGTTACCATCAGTATGAGAAATATAATCTACACTTTCATAATAACTAGGAAGTTTTTCTAACGAAGGTTGCGGATGTGTAATCAACATATCTAGTTCTTCGTTGTGAAGTAAATCAAATGTTTCTTTTGAAACAGAATAATCTATTACTTTTAAAAAATGCTTTGTTTTTTCAATATTCATTAAAATTCTCTTTATTTATTGGTGTTAGCAAAGTAAGTTTCACGTGGAACAAAATTACTATTCGCAATTTTATCTTCCTAAATGAATTAGCAATACCGAAATATCACTTGGTGAAACACCACTTATTCTTGATGCTTGTGAAATGGTAACCGGTTTAATTTTTGATAATTTTTGCTTTGCTTCTATAGACATCGACTTAATTTGATTGTAATCAAAATCGGTAGGGATTTTAAAATTTTCTAATCTTGTCATTTTTTCTGCATTGCTTCTTTCCTTGTCAATATATCCCGAATATTTTACATGAATTTCCGCTTGTTCTAAAATCTCTCTATCAAGATTGTTTAATTCGGCGTACTCTTTTACTTTATCAAATTTTAAAAAGTCTTCCAATTCCAATTGAGGACGCGTAAAAATCTTAAACATTTTATCGGATTGAACAATTGGAGAACTTCCTTTTTCTTCAAGAACAGGATTCGCTTCTGCCATGGTCAAACTTGTTTCTTTAAAGAAATTAACCATTTTATCTGAAGCTTCGAATTTTTCTTCCATTCTGTGAAGGCGTTTTTCTGAAGCTAAACCAATTTCATATCCTTTAGGTGTTAATCTAAAATCGGCATTGTCTTGACGCAATAAGGTTCTGAACTCAGCACGCGATGTAAACATTCTATAAGGCTCTTCTGTTCCTTTTGTAATTAAATCATCGATTAAAACACCAATATAAGCTTCATCTCTTTTTAAAATTAGTGGTTCTTTTTCTTGAACTTTTAATGCTGCATTAATACCTGCCATTAATCCTTGGGAAGCCGCTTCTTCATAACCTGTGGTTCCGTTTATTTGTCCGGCAAAGTATAAACCATCAACTAATTTTGTTTCTAAAGTATGTTTCAATTGTGTCGGCGGAAAATAATCATATTCTATAGCATAACCTGGACGGAAAAATTTAACTTTTTCAAATCCTTCTACAGAACGCAATGCTTTAAATTGAATGTCCTCTGGCAAAGACGTAGAAAATCCATTTACATATACTTCAACTGTATCCCAACCTTCTGGCTCGATAAACAATTGATGTCTTTCTTTATCAGCAAAACGATTAATTTTATCTTCAATTGAGGGACAATATCTTGGTCCGAGTGATTTAATTCTACCATTAAACATTGGAGAACGATCAAAACCTTCACGAAGAATATCATGTACATTCAAAGATGTGTAAGTCATGTGACAAGAACGTTGACGAATTAAAGGTTTGGTTTCGTTAGAATAAGAAAATTTATCAGGTCTTTCGTCACCTGCTTCTTCTCTCATTTTAGAATAATCTAAAGAACGACCATCTACTCTTGGCGGCGTTCCAGTTTTCATTCTTCCTGATTCAAAACCTACTTTTAATAAATCTTCTGTAATTCCGTATGCAGCACTTTCACCTGCCCTTCCTCCGCCAAATTGTTTATCACCAATATGAATTAATCCATTTAAAAAAGTTCCGTTAGTTAGTACAACGGTTTTAGCATTTATTTCAATACCTAAAGAAGTTTTAATTCCTTCTATTTTACCATTATTAATCACTAATCCCGAAACCATTTCTTGATAAAAATCAACATTAGGAGTTCGTTCTAACATTAAACGCCATTCTTCTGCGAATCGCATTCTGTCTGATTGAACTCGTGGTGACCACATTGCTGGACCTTTCGATTTATTAAGCATCTTAAATTGAATAGCGGTTTTGTCAGAAACAATTCCCGAATAACCACCAAGCGCATCAATTTCTCGAACAATTTGACCTTTTGCAATACCACCCATAGCAGGATTGCAAGACATTTGTGCTATATTCTGCAAACTCATGGTGACCAACAATGTGGAGCAACCTAAATTTGCAGCAGAAGCAGCAGCTTCACAACCAGCATGACCTGCGCCAACAACTATAACATCATATTTATCTAAAAACATTTCTTACAATATTAAAATCAACTGTTGATTTATGATTATGTTCCACGTGGAACTTTAGTTTTGGGTTTAAAAAAAGATCTTTAATGTTCCACGTGAAACATCTTGATTTTTTCATCCTCCTTTTGACGCATTAATACTTCGTCATCATCGGATTTATCTTTGTATCCGCAGTAATGTAAAATACCGTGAATGATAACTCTTTTTAATTCTTCATCAAATGTGACATTAAAATCGGATGCGTTTTCCTTAACCCTATCGATCGAAACAAAAATATCGCCGTGTAATTCATTTCCTACGGAATAATCAAAGCTGATTATGTCTGTATAATAGTTGTGATTGAGATATTGCTTGTTTATTTCTAATATGTAATCATCGCCGCAAAAGATGTAATTAATATCACCTTCCTTTTTGCTTTCTGATAGTATTACCTCAGAAATCCACTTAGAAAAATGTTCTTCATTAGACAAATCAAACTCTACTTCGTAATTAAAACTAATCATTCTTTTTAAAATATTCTTGAACCTTTTGATTAAAATTTGAGCGCAAAGGTAAGGTTTGTCTATTTAAAATCTCAACACTATTCAAATATTCTTGCAAACGAGCAGGAAGTGTATTAGACGTGTTAATAAAATCTTTCTTATTTGTTTCCGCTTGACGCTTCTGTTCTTGACCTTGTTCTTGCGTTGCTTTTTCTAGCTTAAGCATTTCATATTTTAAATTTAGCATCTTTTGTAAGACTTCATTATTAAAACCTTTGTTTAATAATTGCTTTTCTATTTGCTTCATTTGGTCTAGTGCGTTTTGACCTGCGCCACCGAGTCCTTTTTTATTTAATTCATTTTGCAAAGCTTCACGAAGTTGATGTTGCTCCTTGTAAATTTCCATTATTTTTTCAGCATCACCTTCACCATCTTCCCCATTCTCACCATTTTTATTTCCCTGAGAGTTTCCGTTTCCACCTGAACCTTGTCCACTTTTTCCTTCTTTCCCTTCTTTTCGTTGACCGTCTTTTCCACCTTCTTTTTCACCGTCTTTTCCACTTTGGCCTTCACCTGGTTTCTGACCTGGTTTCATGCCCTTCTTCATTTTTTCGCCAAGACCTTCTTGTTTTTTAATAATATCTGGTAGTTGCATTCCTGAACCTTGACCTGGAGATGGTTTTCCTTTTCCCGAACCTGACATAGACATTGACATTTGCATAGAATTCATGATTGAGGCCAACATATCTGCAAGCTTATTTGCAGACGACACTGAAAATTGCTGGTGCGACACACCTTTAGAAACATTGGCTTCTGCAAGTGTCTCGAGTGCTTTATCTACATTATATTGAACATTCCCAACTTCTCTAGTAACATCTTCTGCAATTTTTGGATTACGCAATGACATGGCAAAAAGACTATCATCAACATGTTTAAATTGTTGTTTAAGGTTTTGCTGAATTTTAAGATTTTTATTAAAAGATGGCGAACCTCTTTTTAAACCTTTGAAATCTTTCATAACATCTTCTTGAGAAAAAGAATAAGCCAAAAGATTGTCAAGTATTTGACGTAACATGGCAACATCTTCTTCCATTTGGTCTTGTTCGCCTGCTTCCATGCTTTCTTGCATATCTTGGCTCATTTGCTTCATTTTCTTAGAAGCACTTTTTTGTTTTGGCTTTGCTCCAACTTTAGATTGCTTCTTTAGTTCATCAGAAGCTTTGTTTAAATCTTCGTCGATGCTTTTCTCTTTTGGAGCTGTTTCAGGTAAATCAACAGGAGATTTTAACTCTTCATTGTCTTTCTTTAAATCCTGTAATTCTTTTTGAATTTCGTCAAATTCTTTATTGATTTCTTCTTGTTTTTCAGCAGAATTTTCTTTTTCGTTTTCAGATAATTTATCTTGCTTCTCAGCAAGTTTTTCTAATTTATCAGCAATTTGTTCCGCTTTCTTTTCTACATAATATTTCTTGGTAAGTTCTACTAATTGCTCTAAACTTTTAGTTTGATTTTTACTTTGTTGTTTAAGCTTATCCATTTTTTCAAACAACTCTTCCTTTTGAATTTTATCATTCAACTCTTTTAATTCATCAAGAAGTTTTTTGTTTTTTTCGAAATCCTTATCAACTTTTTCGAGACGTTCCTTGAGTAATTCTTTCATTTCGTCTTTCTTGTCCGTCTTAACTTTGTCAAGATTGTCTTTCATTTTTTCAGCAAACTCTTTCATCATTTCGTCTTGTTGTTTTTGACGTTTGATAAAATCATTTACTTTTTGTTGCTCTTTAAATTCAAGATTGTCTTTCTCTTTACCCATTTTTTGAAGCTTATCCATTTCATTGAATTGCTTTTCTTGAGTTTTAAGGGATTTTTCTAATGAATTGATGTTATCGTTTTGTTGTTCAAGCAGTTGGTCTTCTTTTTCAACATCTGTTGCTTCTCTATGAGAAAAAACAGAAGATTTGGTGCTTTTATAATTGTGAATAGCATCATTATCAAAAACTTCGAAATAAAAATCGTAAGATACGCCTTGTTGAATCGGTAAGTTGCTTGGGAAAGCAAATACAAATTGGTCATAAACATCACGTTTCACATTAATTGTTCCACGTTTAGCAGAAGCAGGATTGTCTTTTGGATAATAAACAATTTGAAGCTTAGAAAGTCCGTAATCATCTGAAACTTGTCCTAAAACATAGTTTTTTGCAATTTTTAAACTATCAGGAGCATTTCCAACGGCAATTGTTGGATATTGATCTTTGATAACCGCAATTTGATAGTTTAATTTCTCGTAATTCTTAACTTTACTATTTGAAGTAATAATTTGATAGTCTGTATTTTGAACAATACTTTTAGATAATAAAAATTGATTTTCATTCTTAACAAATGAATATTTTGAAGCAGCATCTATCCAATCCACTTTTTGTGTTGCCAAAGTATTCATTCGCCAAGTTATTCTTGTTCCTTCGGGAATAACTGCATTTCCTGTTCCTTTTATCAATTCTGATTTTTTATTCAAATAACTTGGGAAGTTTAAAACCATTTCAAAATTAGCGATCGATGGAACGGTAACTACTTTAAGTTCATAATCATTAGAAGAAACATTATTTGCCTCGATATGAAAATCTATGTTTTCTTTTGGTTTTGGAATCACAAATTGAAATTCACCTGGTTTGTTACTTTCCATAAAATAACTTTCGTCATCTATAAAAATCATAGCGTTTTCAGGAACAATTTTACCGTTTGTTTTAACCTTCAAAACGAAATCTTTGTTTTGTTCTGTTTGTAAATTTTTATTCAAAATTTGAAATTCAAATGGTGCTGGCGGTAAAAACTGTTGTTTATAATTTACCACACGATTAAAACTTTGAGAAATAATATCGCTTTGTCCTGAAATCATAAAAAATAAAAAGAACAAAATTGGTATAATCGCCAATGGCAAATACTTTTTATTAGTTCCAAAGTTAATGGCGTTTCCGAAAGGAATTGGTTGTAATGTATTTGCTTTTTGTTCAATAGAAGCAACCAATAATTCCGATTTATTTATATCTTGAGATAATTGTAAAAAATTGGTAAGCTTGTCGCCTACTTCATTAAAATGATTTCCAATGATTTTTGAAGCATCATCATAGTTAATTCCTTTTTGAAGTTTGAACAATTTAAAAAGAGGAAATAAAATAAATCGCAACAGCAGAAATAGTTCTACTGCAATGAATGTCCAAAATAAAATGGTTCTCGCTGTAGGTTTTAGCCAAAGGAAATATTCTACAAAAAGCGTAAAAAGAAAATAAAGCAAACCTATTCCAACAAAGAAAATGGTTCCACGCAGTAATTCGTTTGTGTAAAACTTCTTAATAAACTGTTCGAGTTTATTGAATATTATATTTTGATGTTCCAAAATTGTTGATACTTTGTTTATAACCGATAAAAATACAAATTTATATGAATAACAAAAGTTAAAGTTAAACTAAAGAATATTAAGATAGAATGGTTTGAAAAACAAACTATTATTTTGTAAATTCGATAAAATTTTGTGCAAAATGAAATATTTATTAGCTTATACTATTCCAATTATTGGTTTTTTAGGAATTTATTTTCAAGGTTTTTGGAGTTATTCTGTTATAATTTATGCATTTATAATAATTCCTATTTTAGAACTATTTCTTCCAACTAATGAAAAAAATTATAGTGAAGAAGAAGTTACTAGTCGATTAAAAAACAAATTTTTTGATGTAATTCTTTATTTCAATGTTCCTATTGTTTATGGCTGTTTAGTTTATACTTTGATGAAAATTACAACTCATCATTTACAAAATTATGAACTTATTGGGACTACAATAAGTTTGGGGATTATTTTAGGTACTAATGGAATTAATGTTGCTCATGAACTTGGTCATCGTGAAAAATTAATCGAAAGAATTTTAGGAAAAGTACTTCTTATTCCTTCACATTATATGCATTTTTTTATTGAACATAATTACGGACATCATTTACATGTTTCAACACCCGAAGATCCATCTACAGCAAAATACAATCAGAATATTTATGCTTTTTGGATTCAAACGGTTTTTGGAACTTATAAAAAAGCTTGGGAAATTCAAAAGAAACTAAATCAATTAGAAAATCGTTCCATTTATTCTTTAAAAAATGATATGCTTTGGTTTACTTTAATTCAAATAGGGTATTTATTTTCTATTTATGCATATTTTGGAACAAATGCTTTTGTTGTGGTTTTTGTTGCAGGAATTATTGGTTTTTTACTTCTAGAAACTATTAATTATATTGAACATTATGGGTTAATAAGAAACATGTCTACATCTGGAAGATATGAACGTGTTTCTGAAAAACATTCTTGGAATTCCAATCATGTGTTAGGAAGAATAGTTCTATATGAATTAACTAGACATAGTGATCATCATTATAAATCTCAAAAAAAATATCAAATTTTAGAATATTATGATGCTTCACCGCAATTACCATTTGGATATCCAACATCATTAGTATTATCATTATTCCCACCAATTTGGTTTTCAATAATGAATAAAAGAATTCCTGTTGAAATGAAAAGTTAATACTTCTAACTTCCAACTTCTGATTATCTTTGCACACACTTCGACAAGCTCAGTGTTAAAATGAATTAATTATAATTACAAAAAATGTCTAAACAAGTTCGTGTGCGTTTTGCACCAAGTCCAACTGGACCATTGCATATTGGCGGAGTTCGAACCGCTTTATTTAATTATTTATTTGCTAAAAAACATGGTGGTGTTTTCTATCTAAGAATTGAAGATACCGACCAAAACCGATTTGTTCCTAGAGCTGAAGAATATATCATGGAAGCTTTGGAATGGTTGGGAATTGCGCCAACTGAAACGGTTGGAAAGAACGAAAAATTTGGACCTTATAGACAATCGGAACGCAAGGATTTATACAGACAATATGCTGATGAATTGATTAATTCGGGTTGGGCTTATTATGCATTTGACACAGCAGAAGCTTTAGATGCACATAGAAAACTGCACGAAACAGAAGGAAAAACTTTTATTTATAACTGGCATAATCGTGAAAAACTAGATACTTCGTTAGTGATTTCTAAAGAAGAAACGGATAAAAGAATTGCAGCTGGTGAAAACTATGTCATCCGATTTAAAACTCCTGTAAATGAAACTTTGCGTTTGCATGACATTATTCGTGGCGATATTAAATTTGAAACCAATTTATTAGACGATAAAGTTTTGTACAAATCAGACGGAATGCCTACTTATCATTTAGCCAATATTGTTGATGATCATTTGATGGAAACTTCTCACGTTATTCGTGGTGAAGAATGGTTACCCTCTGTGCCTTTACATGTTTTATTATATAAAGCATTTGGTTGGGAAGCTCCAGAATTTGCACATTTACCATTGATTTTAAAACCAATTGGAAACGGAAAATTATCTAAACGTGATGGCGATAAAATGGGATTTCCTGTATTTCCATTAGAATGGAAAAGTGAAGAAGGAATTTCATCTGGCTACAGAGAAAAAGGTTTCTTTCCTGAAGCTGTGATTAACTTTTTAGCACTTTTAGGTTGGAATGACGGAACAGACCAAGAATTATTTACATTAGAAGAATTGGCTGAAAAATTTGATTTAAATAGAGTACATAAAGCTGGAGCTAAGTTTGATCCTGAGAAAAATAAATGGTTTAATCATCAATATTTACAAAAGCAAAATGATGAAAGTTTGGCAAAAGCCTTCGCTCCTATTCTATCTGAGAAAGAAATTGTTGTAGATAATAATAAATTAATAAAGATAGTTTCGTTAATAAAAGAACGAGCAAATTTTGTTTCTGAATTTTGGGAAATGAGTGCTTTCTTTTTTGTTGCTCCAACATCTTACGATGAAAAAGCAGCTAAAAACTGGAAAGAAGAAACGCCAAATTTAATGCAACAATTAATTTCTGTTTTAGAAAATATTGGCGATTTCACTTCGATAAATATAGAAACGATTGTAAAAGACTGGCTGACGAAAAACGAAATTGGTATGGGTAAAGTAATGCAACCTTTTAGATTAAGTTTGGTTGGTGCTTTAAAAGGTCCGCATCTTTTTGATATTGTAGAATTGATTGGAAAAGAAGAAACCATCAAGCGATTAGAAAAAGCAATTGCTAGTTTATAGAAAGAGAAAAGCCCTGAATTTCAGGGCTTTTTTATATTACAGATTAAATAATATTTGACCGCTAACTGTGCCAAAATTTCCTTTAAAATCTCTGTTTAAATTAGCTGTTTTCAATTCGGGACTATCATTTAATTTATTCAAAATATTAGTTACTCCATATTGATAATGCAAAATAGCTCTTACTCTCCTATTTCCAGCAGAAACTCCAAAATAAATATTTCCGATAATTTTATTAATTTCTTCTATTTGTTTAGCTCTAAGTAAGGTTCCGTTAATAGTATTTAATTCATCAATTTGCTTGACACTCATTTTACCATTTACTTGTAAAACGGGTCCAAAATCTATTGATACATGATCTTTTACGACATTATAACTCAATAGTAATCTAACTTGAGCTCCAGAAACACTAAACGGAGTTTCCTTTTGTAATGATGATTCAGTAGTTGTATCTAACGTAAAATTGTTAACGAAGAATTGCATTCCAAAGATCATACTCCAGTTATTATAATAATTTCCTCGTACAGAAAGTCCGCCATTAAAGCCAATTCCTGGTTTTGTATTAAAATTTGAAGTGAAAAGAGTTGATTGTAAAATACCTCCTGTTATTCCGATTCTATTGCCATCTTTATATCCATATTGAGAAAACATTGAGGTAAAGACTAGAAAAAATAAAATTGTAAAAAAAGATTTGTTCATTATCTAAAAATAATTTGTAACAAACATAGGTTATTCTCGTATAATAACTGTATTAACAAACTAAATATTATATACATGGATGTATTTCTAATTGTCTTAGTGGTCTTCGGATTGATTATTTTATTCTCTTCATTTTTTACTGTAAAGCAACAAACGGCAGTAGTTATTGAACGTTTTGGAAAATTTACAAGTATTAGAAACTCAGGTTTACAAATTAAAATTCCAATTATTGACAGAATTGCCGGAAGAGTAAACTTAAGAATTCAACAACTTGATGTATTAATTGAAACCAAAACTAAAGATAACGTGTTTATCAAAATGAAAGTTTCGGTTCAGTTTAAAGTAATTCAAGATAAAGTTTATGAAGCATTTTATAAATTAGAATATCCTCACGATCAGATTACTGCGTATGTTTTTGACGTAGTTCGTGCTGAAGTTCCTAAATTAATTTTGGATGACGTTTTCGTTAGAAAAGATGATATTGCTATTGCTGTAAAACGTGAATTGAACGAAGCAATGACTACTTATGGATATGACATTATCAACACATTGGTAACCGATATTGATCCGGATATTCAAGTTAAAAATGCGATGAACAGAATCAACGCTGCTGATAGAGAAAAAACTGCTGCAGAATTTGAATCTGAAGCACAAAGAATTAGAATTGTGGCTAAAGCTAAAGCTGAGGCAGAAAGTAAAAAACTTCAAGGTCAAGGTATTGCTGACCAAAGAAGAGAAATTGCTCGTGGATTGGTAGAAAGTGTTGAAGTGTTAAATTCTGTTGGTATTAACTCGCAAGAAGCTTCAGCATTGATTGTAGTTACGCAACATTATGATACTTTACAAGCTATTGGTGCTGATACTAACTCTAATTTGATTTTATTACCAAATTCACCTCAAGCTGGAAGCGACATGTTGAATAATATGGTAGCAAGTTTTTCGGCAAGTAACCAAATTGGTGAAACGATGAAAAACCAACCAAAGCGTGTGAAAACAAAAAATGATCACACTTCAACAGATTTTAATCCAAGTGATACTTCAAATCCAACTGACGAAGTTTAATGAAGTTATTCAGATAAAAAAAAGAGGCTTAATCGCCTCTTTTTCTGTTTATATACCAATTGATAATATACGGAATTGCTATTTTTAAAAGCGTTCCATAAGTTCCTGAAAATACCTTTTGATACAGATTTCCAATAAAAGAAACTGATTTTGAAGGAAGAATACTTTCTTTAGTTTTTTCAACGCTTAAAAGCATCTTTTGATAATAGAGTTCTTTTTCTAATTTTAGAATTTCTAAATCCTGCTCTATTGCTGCATAGGACGAATATTTCTTATTTTCCATAATTTAGTCGTTAAAAAATATTTCTGAAAATTTCTCTAAAATTGGTCCTTCTACAATTTTATCTTTTACTAAAAATAATAACAAAGCCAAAATCAAATAGATTCCTGCAACAGCAAGAAATCCTAGTGGATAACTTTGAAATAATTGTCCTAAGGCCATTGCTCCAGCTATAGAAACAAAAAGTAAAACAATCATTAAACACAATGCTATCAAGAAAAACTTGAGCATTAGAGTTGTTGATTTCATGGCCACTTTGAAACCCCAAAGTTTATAGTAAGCTAAACTGCTTTCTACATAAGCTTTGGCATTTTCTTGAATTGCTTCAGTATTTTCTTTTAATTCTTCAAAAGCCATTATTTCTGAAGTTTTGCGTTTTGCTTTTTTAACTCCGCCAATTTTTCTTCAAGAAAAGTAATTGCTTCTTCTGCTTTGTAACTTGAACTAGAAAGTAAATCTTCAACCGTTTCTTTTAACTCATCTTTGGTTTTAGAAAATTTTTCTTTGGTGTCTTCTTCTAATGCATCCCATTTTGTTTTGGCCTCTCCTTTTAAGTCATCAAAACCTTCTTTTATTTTTTCTCTAGTTTTTGAACCTTTGTCTGGTGCAAATAAAATTCCTAATCCAACTCCGATTGCAGCACCTGCTAAAATTGCTAAAATGCTATTTCCATTTTTACTTGACATAACTTTTAAATTTTGATTATACTAAAGTTACGAAATTTTATCGTGTCGTAGTGTTAAATCGTCGTTAAAGAAGTAAAAACCATTTTAAAGCCAAATAACCAACGTTTATTGATGGTTTGGTGAATTATGTTGGTGAATTTTTAAAAATTGATTAAAATTAAAATATAAAGGTCGATTTTAATAGTAAAAAAATATACTTTTTGTTTTATGATAAGTTTTTTCAATAATAGAAAAACCCAACATTTCTATTGGGTTTCATATATAAAATCTATTTATAAATTATTCTTTACTTTCAACTTTTGCCCAAGTATCTCTTAAGCCAACTGTTTTGTTAAAAACTAATTTTTCTGTAGAAGAATCTTTATCAACACAATAATATCCTAATCGTTGAAATTGAAATCTGTCTCCATCTTTTGCAGAAGCTAAACTTGGTTCAAGATATCCTGTAATTACTTCTAATGAATTTGGATTGATGTATTCTTTGAAATCTACTTCTTTATCGCCATCAGGATTTTCATGAGTAAAAAGTCGGTCATACAAACGAACTTCGGCTTCAATTGCGTGATTAATTGAAACCCAATGAATCGTTCCTTTTACTTTTCGTTGACTCGCTTCTGTACCACTTCCGCTTCTAGAATCTTCATCATAGGTACAATGAATTTCAGTAATATTTCCTTCCGAATCTTTTACAACTGATTCTCCTTTAATGATATAAGCGTTTTTTAAACGAACTTCAGTACCTAAAGTCAAACGGAAAAACTTCTTATTAGCTTCTTCCTGAAAATCTTCTCTTTCAATATATAATTCTCTAGAAAATGGTACTTGTCGAAATCCTAAACTTGCGTCTTCTTGACTGTTTTCAGCTTCTAAACTTTCTTCTTTTCCTTCTGGATAATTTGTTATAACCAATTTCACAGGATTCAAAACCGCCATAACCCTTGGTGCCGTTTTATTTAAATCTTCGCGAACGCAGAATTCTAAAAGTGAAACATCAATTAAATTTGTTCGTTTTGCAATTCCTATTGTTTTAGCAAAATTTCTAATTGATGCTGGTGTATAACCACGTCTTCTCATTCCAGAAATAGTACTCATTCTTGGATCATCCCAAGCTGTAACATGCTTTTCTTGAACTAATTGCAATAATTTTCTTTTAGAAACTACAGTATGCGAAAGATTTCTACGAGCGAATTCACGTTGCTTTGGTCGAACTTTATTACTATCATAAATTTGATTCAAAAACCAATCGTACAATTCTCTATGAGGTAAAAATTCAAGTGTACAAAACGAATGTGAAATTTGTTCTAAATAGTCACTTTCACCATGAGCCCAATCGTACATTGGATAAATACACCAATCATTTCCTGTTCTGTGATGATGTGCATGCAAAATTCGATACATAATAGGATCACGCATTAGCATATTATTTGCACCCATACTTATCTTAGCACGAAGAATGTGTGTTCCGTTTGGAAATTCTCCATTTTTCATTCGTTCGAATAAATCTAAATTTTCTTCAACTGAACGATTTCTGTATGGAGAATCGGTTCCTGGAGTTGTTGGCGTTCCTTTTTGAATTGCCATTTCTTCTGAAGTTTGGCTATCTACATAAGCTTTTCCGTCTTTAATAAACTGAACTGCCCAATCGTACATTTCTTGAAAATAATCGGAAGCATAACATTCTTTATCCCATTTAAAACCAAGCCATTCAACATCTTTTTTAATTGCATCAACAAATTCCTGTTCTTCTTTAGCAGGATTGGTATCATCAAAACGCAAATTAACTGGTGCTTGATAATCAATTCCTAAACCAAAATTTAAACAAATAGCACTCGCATGACCAACGTGTAAATAACCGTTTGGCTCAGGCGGAAAACGAAAACGAAGTTTATCTTGTGATAATCCGTTTTTTAAATCTTCTTCTATGATTTGTTCAATAAAATTCAAAGACTTTTCTTCTGTTGACATAATTATTTCGTAATTTTAGCAAAGATAATAATTAAGTTTAAAATCGTTCTAGGTTTAAGAGCTTAAAGTTGTTGAATCGCTTTAAACAACTTTAAACTTAAAAACTAATTAAACAAATTTTAAAAATATGGGAACTATTAAATTACAAAATATTAGAACTTTTTCCTTTCATGGATGTCTTGAAGAAGAAGGAAAAATTGGTTCAGATTATAGAGTTGATTTAGAAGTTAAAACCGACTTAAGAAAGTCTTCACTCACAGATGAATTGAAAGATACGGTTGATTATGTACTTTTAAATCAAATTGTGGTAGAAGAAATGGATATTAGAGCCAAACTTTTAGAACATGTAGCGCACAGAATCATCACAAGAATCTTTAAAGAAATCCCTTCTGTTTCTAGAATTGTGTTGGCAGTTTCTAAACTAAATCCGCCTATTGGTGGTGATGTTGAAGCTGTTACTATTGAAATGGAAGAATACAGGAATTAAGTACGAAGTACAAGATTAGAAGTACTAAGTAAGAAAATGAAACTTTTTAAAGTTTAAACTTTCAAACTTTAAACTTTTTTATATATTTGCAATCCAATAAATAATTGGCGTCGTGGC
This sequence comes from Flavobacterium sp., assembly GCA_044361155.1. Lineage (GTDB taxonomy): Bacteria > Bacteroidota > Bacteroidia > Flavobacteriales > Flavobacteriaceae > Flavobacterium. Next base: position 185,864 of record JBIKJF010000002.1, on the reverse strand, counting down.
CGAGCGGCTAGGCTGGGCTCTGCAAAAGCTCCTACTCCGGTTCGAATCCGGACGATGCCTCTGAAATTAAACCTCTCTTAGTGAGAGGTTTTTTTATTTTAAATTTTTAGAAAAAATTGATTAAATTTGAATTAAAAACCAGATTTTCAACACAATTTTCTCATTCTTAGGAACGAAGAATCACATAAAATAAAAAGAGAGTTACTAGTGAGGTGTTTCCTATCGTCAACATGACAAAAAGTTATTTATCATCTTTATATTCCACATAATTTTTATCTTCAATAATCATTATTTTAATTGGATTAATAATAGGAAAAAAACAATTATCACAGTTTATATCTGATTTTAAATATTGAATTTCGAATATTGAATTTAATGGAAGTTTTTCAAATATATCAATTGCTTCCTTATTAAATTTAGTTCCGTTAATTACTATATTTTGGTTACCAATTTTAACAACAAATTGTTCTAAATTGAATTTCAATTCATAATGAAAATCTTTAGGGTAATCAATGGAAATAGTAGCATTTTTAAGTTCTTCTTTGCACATTAAAATTACTGATTGATTGCAGATTAATGCATTAATTGCCCCTGATACTTTTGGAGGATTTTTTATTCTAAATATATGTTCTTCTTTTTTAAAAGAACCATCATTTAATATAATATCTAAAGTTACAATAGACTCAATTCCAACACCTGGAATTAAAATATATTTCCCATCAGAAACTTTTGATAAACCTAAAGCTTTGGCTGTAAAAGATTTACAATTTGGAACTGCAATTGAGATTGGATTAGGTAAACCTCTATAAACTACATTCATTTTATCAGCTGAAACAACACTACTATTTGATGTTTTCAGAACTGAAATAGTATCATTCTGTCCATAAAACGACATCGAAATAAAAAGGAAAAATATTCTAATTAGATTTTTCATTTAAAATCAATCCTTCAACTGCTCCAACTTCTCTTTTATCATTTCTTTTTCTTTTGGAAAGAAACCTTGTGCCATTAAGAAACCTCCAAAAATCATTAGAATAATACTGATAACTCTTTTTATCTTGTAAATATTGTGTGGTGTCATTCTTGATTTTAGTTGTTTGGCAACCATAATTTTTATGATATCAACAGCAAAATATGTTAAGATTATACAAGTGATGAAAAGTATAATTCTGTTGGTTTCCATATTTAATTTCGGACCAAAAACAATGATAATTCCCATCCAAAAAGCTAAGACACCAATGTTGATGAAATTCAATAAAAATCCTTTGAAAAATAAACCTAAATAGTTGTTTTTTTGGATATTATCTTCTTCTAATTCTTCATCTAGTTGCTTTTTGTAACTTTTTTTTTGTTTCACATAAGAGATGACTCCGTAAGCAAACATTATAGCTCCACCAAAGATAAATAATCCTGGATCGTCTTTAAGTTTTTCAAGTATTTGATTGGTAGAAAAATAAGCTATAAGAATGAATATAAAATCGGCAAAAACTACTCCAAAATCAAAAACCATTGCAGCTTTAAATCCTTTTGTAATACTAGTTTCAAGAAGTACAAAAAAAACTGGACCAACAGTAAATGCAAGTAAAATTCCCCAAGGTATGGCAGATAATATATCGTTTATCATTTAAAAAGTTTATGGATTTGAAGTTTAAAAGAATAAACTTTGCTTCATCAAATATCTAACTTTTATTCTGAAAAACAAAAAGTACTAATCATTTCCTTCTTTAATCGTTCCGCCTGCAACAATTTTTTGATTGATTTGTTTTGGTTTTCCAAAGATTCTAATATCACCACCGGCACGAACTTTTGCATCAACTAAATCTGTTGCATAAACATCGGCATCGCCACCAGCATTTGCAGTAATTATTGTTTGATTTGTCTGTAATTTTTTAGCTTCATAAATTCCGCCAGAATTGATTAAAACATCTTGATTTTTAGTAGTTCCCGACACAGTTACAGTAGAACCATTTCCTATTCTTGCAGTTAATCTATCTACGTTAATTTTGATTTTAATTTGCGCTCCTTCTTTAGCTTTTATATCAAATGCTGTAGCTTCAAAAGTAGCTTCAGAAGATATTCTTGAACCTTCATTAGCTTCTACTGCATCTATATTTTTGTAATAAACCGTAGCTGAAATATTTTCACCAGAAAGCATTTTGGTTAAACGCATTCTAATTTTTAACTCTCCATTTTTATTAACAATTTCAACATCTTCCGAACCAAAACCATTAAGAACTACTTTATTTTCATCAGAAGGAATTAGTAAAACTTCAATTTGGTCAAAAGAAGTTACTTTGTTAAAATCACCAACACTTTTTTCTGTTTGTGAAAAGGCAATAGAACTTATCAATAAGAAACTACAAATTATTTTTTTCATAATATTTTTTTTTATTAAAGACAATAAGAAATCTGAATTGTTACAGTTAGTTATTCATTCTTTCTTAAAAAAGTAAAATCTAATTGTTTTTTAACCAAATCAGCATTCTTTACTTTAACGTAAACTTCGTCGCCTAATTGTAGTAAACTCTTAGAAATTTCGCCAACTAAAGCATATTGTTTTTCATCAAACGTGTAATAATCGTCTTTAATTTCACGAATTCTACACATTCCTTCACATTTATTAGAAATAATTTCTACATAAATTCCCCATTCGGTTACACCAGAAATTACACCTAAAAACTCTTCATCTTTATGATCTTGCATGTATTTAATTTGCATGTATTTAATGGAATCTCGCTCAGCATTAGTTGCTAAACTTTCCATATTACTTGAATGTTCGCATTTTTCTTCAAATTCTTCTGTAGAAACTGATTTTCCGCCATCTAAATAATATTGAAGTAAACGATGTACCATAACATCTGGATAACGTCTAATTGGTGACGTAAAATGACTGTAATAATCAAAAGCTAATCCGTAGTGACCAATATTTTCTGTTGAATATTTAGCTTTACTCATTGTTCTAATAGCTAACGTATCAATTAGATTTTGTTCTTTCTTACCATTGACATCTTCCATCAATTTATTCAATGATTTTGAAATATCTTTTTTATCACGTAAATCCATTTTGTAACCAAATTTTGAAATCAAAGCTTGCATTGCAAAAAGTTTATCTTCATTAGGTTCATCGTGAATTCTGTACACAAAAGTTTTCTTTTGTTTTCCAATAAATTCTGCTACTTTTCTATTCGCTAAAAGCATGAATTCTTCTATCAAATGATTAGCATCTTTTGAAACTTTGAAATAAACACCTTCTGGTTCACCATTTTCATCTAAGTTGAATTTTACTTCCACTTTATCAAATGAAATAGCACCTTCATTCATTCTTTTTCTACGAAGAATTTTTGCTAATTCATCTAATTTTAAAGTTGCTTCTGTAATTTCATCGGATGCTTTATATTCTTTTCCAGTTAATGAAATTTCAGCTGGAATTGTAGAAGATTTGGTTTCAATAATAACTTGCGCTTCTTCATAAGCAAAACGTTGATCAGAATTGATAACTGTTCTACCAAACCATTGATTTAAAACAGTTGCTTTATTATCAATTTCGAAAATGGCTGAAAACGTATATTTTTCTTCATTCGGACGAAGTGAACAAGCAAAATTGGATAAAACTTCTGGTAACATCGGCACCACTCTATCAACCAAATAAACCGAAGTCGCTCTGTTATAAGCTTCATCATCAAGAATAGTTCCTTCTTGCAAATAATGCGAAACATCGGCAATATGTATTCCAATTTCGTAATTTCCGTTTTCTAATTTTTTGAATGATAAAGCATCATCAAAATCTTTAGCATCTTTTGGATCAATTGTATAAGTCAACGTGTCGCGCATATCACGACGCTTTGCAATTTCTTCTGGATGAATCGCAGTATCTAATTTTTGTGCAAAAACCTCCACCTCTACTGGAAAATCATAAGGTAAACCATACTCTGCAAGAATCGCATGAATTTCAGTATCGTGTTCTCCTGGTTTTCCTAAAACATTAATTACCGAACCAAAAGGTGAATCGGCTTTCTTTGGCCAATCTTCAATTTTTACCACAACAACATCGCCTTGTTCAGCTCCATTATATTTATCTTTTGGAATAAAAATATCGGTGTACATTTTAGCATTGGCAGTAGTTACAAAAGCAAAATTCTTTTGAATATCAATAACTCCAACGAATTCTGTTTTAGCTCTTTCTAAAACTTCAATTACTTCGCCTTCTGGTTTTTTACCACGACGACGGTTATAAACATAAACCTTAACTTTGTCTTTATCTAAAGCATGATTCAAGTTATTTGTAGGTATAAAAACATCATCTTCAAACTCGTCGCAAATAAAATAAGCGGTTCGTCGAGAAGTCATATCAATAGTTCCTTCGTAATAATCTTGTGAAACAGCTTTTACTAAATATTTTCCTGGCTCACTTTCAATAATAACTTTTTGAGCAGCAAGAATTTTTAAATCTTTAATAATTTCATTTCTACTTTTTGTATCGTTCAATTCAAGAACAGCACATATTTGTTTGTAATTGAATGGTTTATTTGCGTTTTGTGATAGTATTTTTAAAATCTTTTCAGAGAAAGTTTTCTCTTTTTTTCCAAACTTTTTTGGGAATTTACTCATAATCTTTTTCTTAATAAGGTTTAAAATTAGTGAATAGTAATTAGTAAATAGTAATTAGTAGAGAGATTTATCGAAAATATAACTTTTGTATCTTTATAAAAAAATAGAAATGTCTGAATTTATAACAGTTGCTACATTTAATTTTGCTCACGAAATCATGGTTTTAAAATCTATTTTAGACCATGAAGAAATTCCGTATTTATTTCAAAATGAAAATTTAATAGCTGTTGATCCATTAGCAAGTTATGCTTACGGCGGAATTGATTTAAAAGTACATCCAAACGATGTTGAAAAAGTAAAAGAAATTTTAAATAACTTAAATACCAATTTAGAAATAGTATAGTCTATTCTCCATATTCTATTTTCTTTTCTCTAAAAATTTGAAAGTTTTCAACATCTATTAAAAACAACAAAAAGAAAATTTAAATTTAAATTAATTTATGATGGTTATTATAGCGTGTTAATTTGTACAATAACTTTAATTTTTAAAAGTTGATTTTCAAGTTATACTTTTTTATACCGATTTATCAACATAGTTTTAAGAAAGTAAATCATTCATTTTGAAGTAATTTTTAGATTTCATTAACAGTTGTTAACAAGTAAAAAAGCAAACATTTTGTAGATAACTTTGATTGTTAATTTCTGTTGAAAAAGTACTTTTTTACATTGATAACTTTTATAAAAATTCACGAAACTAAATTTGGATTTTTAATACCAATTTTTGATTACAATTAATTTACATACGACCAAGAAAAACTTTTAAATTTCTATTCAAAGTTGTTAACAATTAATGTTAACTTAACGTTAACTGATTATCAACGAATTACAAATCACTATTAACAATGTAAAAATTTTAACATTTTAATTAAATAAAATGTAATGATTTACAGCTACTTATAAATATATCTTATTAACAATATTTCCTTAACGTAAGCAAATCAGGGAGTTATATTTTTATAAAAATCAAATAGAAATACAAATAAGATTAACTAAATTTGTTTCCACAACTACAACACAAATTATTATGAAAATCTCAATCGGAAACGATCACGCAGGACCAGATTATAAAAAAGCAATTGTTCATTATTTAGTTTCAAAAGGACACGAAATTTTAAACCACGGAACCGATACTTTTGATAGTGTTGATTATCCTGATTTTGGTCATCCTGTAGCTACAGATGTTGAATCAGGAAAAGCCGATTTAGGAATTGTAATTTGCGGAAGCGGCAACGGAATCGCAATGACTGCCAATAAACATCAAGGAATCAGAGCAGCACTTTGTTGGACCAAAGAAATTTCGGCGCTAGCGCGCCAACATAACAATGCAAATGTGGTAAGTATTCCAGCGCGATTTACTTCGATTCAACAAGCAATTGAAATTGTAGATACTTTTTTAACTACCGATTTTGAAGTAGGAAGACACGCAACAAGAGTTAATAAAATTCATTGTAGATAATTATGACGGATCAAAATAGTCTTATTGGTTTAACTATTTCTACTTCTAAAAAGGTTGCATTTTTAACTTTTTTAATAGCTTCTGTGTTGTTGCTGGTCTTTTATTATACGGAATTTAACGGCATGATTTATTTTAGCATGTTATTTACAATTTTAGCATTTTTTATAAATACTTATTATTTTTTGAAATTACTTTTATTTTTTAAAGACAACATCAAAAGAAATCAAATTTTACTTTCTTTAGTACTTATGTTACTTAATATTCCACTCGGATTATTGTATTTAGATATTGGATTTAAAATATACAATTCTATTATGTCAAATTAGTAATTTTGCATTAATTGCGTCAACCTACTGACTGAATTAATGTAAATTCAGTCAACATACTGACTGAATTTACATTTTTTTATTACATTTGTATCTTAATTTTTTAAATTCTGTGCTATGAATTTTTTAAATCGCGGTATTACAGAACTTTTTAATAAGAGAGTTATACCTAATAAAGTATTGATTTTATTGGGTGCAAGACGCGTCGGAAAAACTGCGTTCATAAAAAATTATCTTACTACAATTCCAAAAGAAGATTATTTACAGTTGAATGGTGAAGATATTCAAGACGCTACTTTATTAAAAGAACGATCTGTCGCCAATTATAAAAGACTTTTAGACAACACAAAATTATTAGTAATTGATGAAGCTCAAAACATTCCAGAAATTGGTTTAATTTTGAAATTAATCGTTGATTCTATCGATGGAATTAAGGTTATTGTGACAGGTTCATCAGTATTTGATTTATCTAACAAACTTGGCGAACCGTTAGTAGGTAGAAAAAACACTATTTATTTATTTCCGTTTGCGCAAATGGAATTTTCTAAACAAGAAAACTATAAAACAACAACCAGTAAATTAGAAGAGCGAATGCTTTTTGGAAGTTATCCAGAATTGGAACAATATCCAGATTGGACTGATAAAATCGATTATATAAAAGAAATTATTAATTCCTATTTATTAAAAGACATCTTGGTTTTTGACGGCATAAAACATTCTGATAAAATTTATGATTTGTTGCGATTGATTGCTTTTCAGTTAGGAAAAGAGGTTTCTGTTCAAGAATTAGCCAATAATTTACAAATTTCAAAAAATACGGTCGCAAATTATTTAGACTTATTAACAAAGGTTTTTATTTTGCATAAAGTAGAAGGATTTAGTAGAAATTTGCGAAAAGAAATTACAAAATCTAACCGATGGTATTTTTACGACAACGGTATTCGCAATGGCATAATCAACAATTTCAATCGATTAGAAGCAAGAAATGATGTTGGTGAATTATGGGAAAATTATTTAGTAACCGAAAGAATAAAGTTTCAAAATTATAGTCAGAGGTCGGGATCCAATTTTTTTTGGCGCACCTACGATCAGCAGGAATTAGATTGGCTTGAAGAAGAAAATGGAAAACTAAGCGGATTTGAGTTCAAATGGAGTGAAAACAGAAAAGGTAAAATTCCAACAGCATTTGCAAAAGCCTATCCAGAAGCTACTTTTGAAGTAATAAACAAACAAAATTATTTAGAATTTATAATGTAAACCCATTAGAAACAAATGTTTTGACACAAATGTCGTAAACATGTCGTAATAAAACCGTAACACAAAATATTCAATGCTGTCTAATTTTGAAGAAATTTTAAAAACTATATTATGGAAACTATTGGATCAAAAATTTCAAAAATCAGAAAGCAAAAAGGAATGACTCAAGAAGAACTTTCGGATTTATCAAAAATCAATTTAAGAACATTACAACGAATTGAAAAAGACGAAAATGAACCAAGAGGAAATACATTAAAGCAAATTTGTGAGGCACTAAAAATCCCAATTGAAGAGCTTGTTGATTATGGAAAAATTGAAGATTCTTTCTATTTATTTTTTTTACATTTTTCAGTACTTTCTGTGATAATTATCCCTCTCGGAAATATCATTTTTCCATTAATTCTATGGATTAATAAAAAAGATAGTATTTATGATGTTAACAAACAAGGAAAGAATATTCTTAATTTTCAAATAGTATTTTCTTTTGTTAATACTTTTATTTTTGGTATTTCAATGTATTACGCTTTTACTTCTCACAAACCAGAAATTTTATTTATTATTTATTTCTCATTAATTATATTAAATGTAATCTTTGCTTTATTTTGTGCAATTTCAGTATTAAAAAGAAAAATCAAATTATTTTACCCAAATCCAATAAAGTTTGTTAAATAATAAATCATTAAAGAAATATAAAATTATTAATAAAAATGACCAACATAAATTTCATTCAAAGCCAAGTAAACACAACGCCCAAAAACATTGAAGCAACTTTAAAATTGCTTTCAGAAGATTGTACCATTCCGTTTATTTCTCGTTATCGAAAAGACCAAACCGGAAATCTTGATGAGGTTCAAGTGGAAAATATTGCCAAACTTTCTAAGCAATACGACGAAATTGTAAAGCGAAAAGAAAGCATTTTAAAAACTATTGAAGAGCAAGGTCAACTTTCACTAGAATTAAAATCAAAAATTGAAAAATCTTTTGATTTACAAGAAATAGAAGATTTGTATTTGCCTTATAAGAAGAAGAAAAAAACGCGTGCTGATGTTGCTCGTGAAAACGGATTAGAACCATTAGCAACATTGATTTTAGCTCAAAAAAATGACGATGTAGATTTTCTTTCGACACAATATCTTAATAAAAATGTTGCCAATGAAGAAGAAGCGTTGCAAGGCGCAAGAGATATCGTTGCCGAATGGATAAACGAAAATATTGCCGTGCGTCAAAGTTTACGCCGTTTGTATAATCGAAAAGCAGTTATCGAAACTAAAGTTGTAAAAAAGAAAGCCGATGAAGAAGACGCTCAAAAATTCAAACAATATTTTGATTGGGCAGAACCTTTGTCAAAAGCACCATCACACAGATTATTAGCAATGCTTCGTGCCGAAAATGAAGGTTTTATAAAACTAAAAATTGAAATCGATATTGATGAAACTTACGATTTGATAGATGAGATTATAATCAAAAATGGTAATAGTCCATCGATTAATCACGTTCAGTTGGCTATTGAAGACAGTTACAAAAGATTACTTCATCCAGCAATTTCTAACGAAACTTTGCAAGAAGCCAAAGCCAAAGCTGATATCAAAGCCATTGATGTTTTTGCCGGAAATTTGAGTCAGTTGTTACTTGCGCCACCATTAGGAGAAAAACGAATTTTAGCTATCGATCCAGGTTACAGAAGTGGTTGTAAAATTGTTTGTTTAGATGAAAAAGGCGATTTGTTATATAACGAGACCATTTATCCACATCAGCCGCAAAATGAAACAGCAATGGCGATGAAAAAGATAAAATCGATGGTGAATGCTTACAACATCGAGGCCATTTCTATCGGAAACGGAACAGCAAGTCGAGAAACCGAATTTTTCATCAAGAAAATTGCATTTGACAAACCAGTTCAAGTTTTTGTGGTTTCTGAAGCAGGAGCATCAATTTATTCGGCAAGTAAAATTGCTCGCGACGAATTTCCAAATTATGATGTAACGGTTCGAGGTTCGGTTTCTATTGGAAGACGACTTTCAGATCCATTAGCAGAATTGGTAAAAATCGATGCAAAATCGATTGGAGTTGGACAATATCAGCACGATGTAGATCAAACAAAATTGAAAGAAGAATTGGACAACACCGTAATTAGATGTGTGAATTCGGTCGGAATTAACATCAACACAGCAAGTAAATCTTTATTGAGTTATGTTAGTGGAATAGGAGAGAAGATGGCCGAAAATATTATTGCTTATCGTCAAGAAAATGGTCCATTTGAAGATAGAAAACAAATTAAAAAGGTGCCAAGACTTGGTGAAAAAGCGTATCAACAAGCTGCAGCTTTCGTCAGAATTCACAACGGAAAAAATCCTTTAGATAATTCAGCCGTGCATCCAGAAGCTTATCCAATTGTGGAGAAAATGGCAAAAGATTTAAAAATTTCGGTAAACGAATTAATAGCCAACAAAGAAAAAATCGCTTTAATAAAACCAGAAAATTACACCAACGAAACCATCGGAATTCTTGGTATAAATGACATTCTGAAAGAATTAGTAAAACCAGGATTAGACCCAAGAAAAGCGGCAAAAGTTTTCGAATTTGACCCAAATGTTAAAACCATAAAAGATGTCCGAACAGGAATGATTTTACCAGGAATTGTAAACAACATCACCGCTTTCGGATGTTTTGTAGATATTGGTGTAAAAGAAAGTGGTTTGGTTCACATTTCCCAATTAAAAGCAGGATTTGTTAGTGATGTAAATGAAGTAGTAAAACTCCACCAACACGTGCAAGTAAAAGTTGTTGAGGTTGATGAAGAAAGGAAGCGAATACAACTTACAATGCTACTTTAATTATAAAATCCCAAACTCTAATACAATTTAGAATTTGGGATTTTTTTATTTTAGACTTAACAAGATTACTCTTTAGTTTCTTCTTCTTTTTTTGAATTTCCAGGTTGATCGTCTTTGGCTGCGTTTTTAAATTCTTTTACACCACTTCCAAGACCTTTCATTAATTCTGGAATTTTTTTACCACCAAAAAGTAGCAAAACAACTGCTAAAATTAATAATAATTGTGGCATTTCAATGGTTCCAATAAATATAGTTAAAAAGTTCATATTTTAAAAATTTATATTTATTATTTAGTTTCTTCTTTTTTAGAATCTACAGGTTGATCGTCTTTAGCAGCGTTTTTAAATTCTTTTACACCACTTCCAAGACCTTTCATTAATTCTGGAATTTTTTTACCACCAAAAAGAAGTAAAATAACCGCAAGAACCAAAAGAATTTGAGGAAGACCAATTTCACCTAAAAATATTGCTAGAAAATTCATAATTTCACATATTTAATATTAAGCAAAGGTAAAAAATAAATAGTAACAATTACAACTATTTCAAGTTAAAGAACGTTAAAAACAGTTATTTCATTCACAACTTATTTCTATATTTGTATAATATTCAGAAAAATGAACGAAAAGCGCCTCAAAAAACAAAAACTCAAAAAGCATCTTTTTACAAAAAACCGTTTAGTTATCCTAAACGATGATACTTTTGAAGAGTTTTTTTCGCTCAGATTAACTTTAATGAATGTCTTTGTTTTTGCAACAATTGGAGCTATTATAATTGTTTTTTTCACCACTTTAATTATAGCTTTCACTCCTTTAAGAGAATATATTCCAGGCTATCCTTCTGGAAAACTTAAAAAAGAAGCTACAGAGTTGGCTTTAAAGTCAGATTCATTAGAATTTGCCATTAAAAAAAACGAAGCTTATCTCGAATCTATTAAAAAAGTTTTAACGGGAAATCTAGAATATGCCAAAGTAAATAAAGATTCTATTTTGGCGATTTCTGTTGATACCTTACCAGATTTACAATTAACAGCTACTGAAGCCGAAATGAATCTGAGAAAACAAGTTGCCGAGGAAAGTGAATTAAAGAAAGCTAAAGAATCTAAAAAATCAAAGTAAAACTTTGCGACTTACTGTCTTTGTTGCAAAATAGTGTCTTAACAATATGTCAATAAAATCAATTGCAGCTAAATTTTTTGCTAAATCAATTCATAAAAAAACTCAAAAATGGGCTTCAAACCCTGTTGAAATACAACAAAAAGTTTTTAATGATTTAATTCGTCAAGCAGAAAATACCCAGTTCGGAAAAGATCATAAATTTAAAGCGATTAAAACCTTTGAAGATTTTGCTAAACAAGTTCCAATAAGAGATTATGAACAATTAAAACCTTATGTTGACCGCGTTGTAAAAGGCGAAGAAAATATTCTTTGGAAAGGAAAACCGCTTTATTTTGCCAAAACATCAGGTACAACTTCGGGTGCAAAATACATTCCACTGACTAAAGAATCGATGCCTTTTCACATTCAAGCTGCGCGAAATGCCATTTTGAGTTACATTCACGAAACAGGAAACGCTGATTTTGTTGATGGTAAAATGATTTTTCTACAAGGAAGTCCGATTTTAGAAGAAAAAAACGGAATTAAATTAGGTCGTCTATCCGGAATTGTTGCGCATTTTGTTCCAAAATATTTACAAAAAAACCGAATGCCAAGTTGGGAAACCAATTGCATTGAAGATTGGGAAACTAAAGTTGACGCTATTGTAGAAGAAACTTTCAATCAAGATATGGCGGTGATTTCAGGAATTCCTTCTTGGGTGCAAATGTATTTCGAAAAATTGCATCAAAAAGCTCAAAAGCCAGTTGGAGAACTTTTCAAAAACTTCAATTTATTTATTTATGGTGGAGTAAATTATGAACCTTATCGTGCCAAATTTGAAAATTTAATTGGAAGAAAAGTAGATTCTATTGAATTGTTTCCGGCTTCTGAAGGATTTTTTGCTTACCAAGATTCTCAAAAAGAAAAAGGAATGTTGTTGCTTTTGAATTCAGGTATTTTCTACGAATTTGTAAAAGCCGACGAATTTTTCACAAAAAATCCCAAACGATATACAATCGGTGAAGTGGAATTGAATGTGAATTACGTTTTAATTCTTTCCACCAACGCCGGACTTTGGGCTTATAATATCGGCGACACCATTCAATTTACAAGTTTAAAACCTTATCGAGTTATCGTTTCGGGTCGAATTAAACATTATATTTCTGCTTTTGGCGAACATGTTATTGGTAAAGAAGTCGAACATGCTTTACAAGAAGCTATGGAAAACACAGACATTCGCGTGAACGAGTTTACAGTTGCGCCTCAAATTGCACCAAAAGAGGGTTTACCATATCACGAATGGTTTATTGAATTTGATTCCGAAGTTTCGGAAGAACCCAATAATCTTGAAGAATTTGCGTTAAAAATTGATAATGCAATGCGCAAGCAAAACGTTTATTACGATGATTTAATTGTTGGAAAAGTGTTGCGAACATTAGTAATAACAAAAGTTCCAAAAAACGGATTCCAAGAATACATGAAATCTATAGGAAAATTGGGTGGTCAAAATAAATTACCAAGACTTTCTAACGATAGAAAAATTGCTGATTTTTTTGAGTAAATAGAAAAAATATGATAGAAAAAAGACTGGTTTTGGTTTTACTTTTAATTTCACAGTTTACTTTTTCACAAATTCGTGGTGTTGTAAAAGATAGCTTAACCGGAAATCCTATTCCTTATGTAAATATTTGGGTTGAAAACGAAAATATTGGAACTACATCTGAAGAAGACGGAACATTTGAATTAAAAACTTCAAAAGAAAAAAAACTTGTTTTTTCGGTGCTTGGTTTTGAAACTAAGATTTGTAAATTATCTGAAACATCCGAAATTATTCTAAATCCGATTGTATATCAGTTAGATAACGTAGAAATAACTAAACTTAAAAACACTAAAGAATTAGAAATTGGTGATTCCAAAAAAATTCACCACAAACATTTATCAGGAGATAAGCCATGGATTTATGGCAAGTTATTTACTTACGAACCAAAATATTCTGAAACACCCTATTTAAAAAACATAGTATTTTTATCAGATAGTGAAAAAAAAGATGCAAAATTAAAAATCAGAATATTTCAACTAAAAGACTCTTTACCTGATGAAGATATGTTATTCGAAGACGTCTTTGTTACTGTTAAAAAAGGAATGAGAAAAAACATTGTAGACATTTCAAAATATAAAATTAAAATACCTAACAACGGAATAATCATTGGCTTAGAATGGCTTATCATAGAAGAAAATAAATATCTTTACGAATATACTTATAACAAAACAAAACAGAGTACTGTAAATTACGCACCTTCTTTGGTTATTAATTATTCAGAAGTAGAAAATTCCTTTCGATATTCGGGAGGAAGATGGATAAAATCAAAAATTAATAAAATCAAAGTTAAAGAAACAAAACCGTGGGATAATAAAGTTATGGTACCTGCAATAAACCTCATTTTAACCAATTAATGAATAAAATTTACCTTTTACTTATACTAATTTCTGGTTCTCTTTCAGCTCAAATCAAAGGAGTAGTAAAAGATAGTTTGACAGGAAATCCTATTCCTTATGTAAATATTTGGGTTGAAAATAAGAATATTGGAACTACATCTGAAGAAGACGGTAGTTTTTCGATAGATTTAAAAAGTGATTCAATATTATTTTTTTCAGCTTTGGGATATGAAACCAAAAGACTTTCTTCCATAAACGAAATGGTTTTTTTAAAACCAAAAATTTTTGAATTGAATGAAGTAAGGATAGAAAACCCTAAGCTTAAGGAAGAAATAGAGGTTGGTAATTATGAAACTAGTGGTTTTAGAATTGGTATAGGTAATATTAATTCAGCGGTTTTTTTTAAAACAGATTCTAAGATGTTAGCACACCCATTTATTAAGGAAATTATGTTTTTAACAAAGTCAGATATTGAAAATGCTAAAATTAGAATTAAAGTTTTGAGCGTAAATACTGATTATTCACCAGGAGAAAGTTTACTCGATGATGAAATTATTATTACAGTAAAAAAAGGAAAAAACAAAAACACGGTCAACTTTGGTAACTATAAATTTAAGATTCCTGTTGAAGGATTTTTCGTTTCATTTGAAAAGTTACTTATAGAAGAAAATAAATATTTTTTCAAATTTAATTATAAAGATAAAAACGGAAAAAAAGTAAATCATAAGTCAATGTCAATTGAACCAGAACTTTGTTTTGTTCCCGAAGAAAAAGATATTGTTTGGCAATCTTCAATTAATGGCAGCTGGAAAAAAACTTCTAAACAAATTTTAGACAAACCAAAGAGTTATGAAAATCTACTTATGAGAAAGTATCATGATAAATATTTAATACCATCGATGTTAATTACTCTTACCAACTAATGAAATCAATACTACTCCTTTTTTTATTTTCAATTTCTCTTTCAGCTCAAATCAAAGGAGTTGTAAAAGATAGTTTAACAGAAAATCCAATTCCATATGTAAATATTTGGGTTGAGAATGAGAATATTGGCGCAACTTCTGAAGAGAATGGAACATTTGAAATTTACACTACAGCCAAAAGTAAAAACTTGATATTTTCTGCTATTGGCTTTGAGAAAAAAATTGTGAAAATATCAGAAAGTAAAGAAATAAAATTAAAGTCGGTAGAATATTTATTAGATGAAATTGTGCTTTCTAATAGTAAAGAAACCAAACAAATAGAAATAGGGAAAACCAAAAATTCGATTTCACAAGCCTTTGATAGCGGCCCAAAAATTGTAGCCAAGTTTTTCCCTTACAAATTATCGTACAAAGCTACAAAATATATAAAAAAAGTTACTATTTTGACCGATAGTAAACTTGATGAAGCAACTATAAAATTACATTTTTATGCTGTCGATTCCTTTGGCTTTCCATCTAAAGAATTACTAAAAAAAGATCTAATTTTAACTGTAAAAAAAGGTGTTGTGAAGCACGCATTTGATATTTCTGATTTAAATCTTATCATACCTAAAAGTGGTATTTTTGTTGGTTTTGAAAAATTGCTTATCGAAAGAAATAGAATCGAAAAAATAAGCACCGATTTGAATTCAAATACCATTAAAACTCAAAAAACATATTATCCTTTCTTACTTTATAATTTTGTAGAAAGAGATTTTCAATTTGAATATACGGGCGGAAAATGGAATAAACAACAAAAATTCAATCTCGAAGGCTCTGTTGGTAAAATGATGATTCACGAGCCAGCAATTAACCTTATCCTAACCAACTAAAGTAAAAATAAGTATATTTGTGGGTTAGAAAACAAAATTTAATGAAGGAAATTAAAAACATTTCGCGTTCTAGAGCGCAAGAATCGTCGGCAGCTATCGAACGATTGTACATTACTATGAGACATTTATTTAACAGAGGTTTTTATAAACCAATGGGCGTTTCGGGCGATACTTTGAGAGAAGCATTGCTACAACTTCGACCAGAAATTTATGGAAGTATTGCAGAAGAAAAAGTAGAACTTAACGGTTTGCTCTACGTTATAGAAAGACTTCCCACAGGAATTGAAGAATGTCGTTATATTAATTTAACTTCAGACGAAGGATATTCAAAATCACATTTTCAAGCCATTGTTCCACCAAAGCGTAGAAGAAATTGCTATCGTATTGATGAAGAACAAATGAATGTAGAAATTACTCGTGGACGTTCCGATATTTATGATATTTTGACGCATCTAACTTTTATTTTCATCGAATCTCACAAAATTAAAGACAGGGTTTTAATTGATGAAGAAGGTAGAATTTCTCGCGATTGGCAAAAATTAGAACAAGCCGCTTTACAAACCAAAAAACTAACTCAAATTGAAAAAGAGAAAGCCATTTCTCACGCTGCAAATGTGTTAGGAAGAACCTTTGTTGAGGTTTTAGATATTTATGATTCTTTTGGAACCAAAGAAAAACCAGACAGATTTCTTCACGTAATTTACTGGTTAGGAAAACTTGCCATTGAAGAAGTGGTTGACAATAACAAAAGAACAATTACTTTCAGTCCAATTTTGAGAGAACGTCTTGGACACCACATTCATGGTGAAATTTGGGCAACCAATATCAAAGAAGTTTTAAAAGAAAATAATTTGCTAGGAAGACCAATTCATATTATTAGTGCAAACATGCACAGTGTGATGAATTCGATTTTTGCAACGCATGTTTTAGGTTCAAAATTCAAAGGAAAATCAGATTTTGATATTTTTGAAGAATTGAGTCGTCAAGGCGCACATGATGTTCGTGATAAAGTAGAGGAATTTGCTCTAAAACACGGAATGATTTCTCTTCCAGACCAATCAGGAACTAATATTGATGTTCAAATATTTGATACCTCAAAAATCGATTGGATAAAATCAGCATTTCCAAACGCAAAAGTCGGAAAAGAAAATCCTGTGATTATTGTAATGGATTATGCTTTTGGAGAACAAGCCTATGAAACCATTGACGAATTGTTGAAACCATACAAAAACGGAAAAGAGAAAACATTATTAAATGTAGAATCAGTTTCCATTATGGGTAAAGCAGGAATTCTAGAAGGCGGAAAAGGAGATATTATGATTCCAAATGCTCATATCAACGAAGGAACAGCAGACAATTATTTCTTTGAAAATGAATTAACTGCCGAAATGCTCGAAGGAAATGGAATTCCGGTTTTTGCTGGACCAATGATTACAGTTCTTGGAACTTCTCTTCAAAATAAAGATTTATTGAAATTCTTTCACGAATCAACTTGGAGCGTAATTGGTCTAGAAATGGAGGGTGCTTATTATCAGAAAGCCATTCAATCAGCATCTAAAATTAGAAAAAGTATTAATCCAAACGTGAAAGTTCGTTATGCCTATTATGCTTCAGATAATCCATTAGAAACAGGAAGTACTTTGGCCTCTGGAGGACTTGGAACAACAGGAGTAAAACCAACGTACCTGATTACAATCAAAATATTAGAACAAATTTTCAACGTAAAATAACATATTTTTATGAGTCAAGAAATTCAAAACAATGACAATCAAGAAATAGATTTGTCAAAAATTTCGCAAAAAATAGGAGGTTTCTTTGATGGAATTTTGACTAGTATTTTTAAAGGAATTTTATTTATAAAACGTAATATAATAATTATTGGAATCTTATTTGTATTAGGAATTGCACTAGGCTATTTTTTAGATAAAAGTATGAAATCCTATGAAAATGAGATTATTATATCGCCAAATTTTGGATCGGGCGACTATTTATATTCAAAAATTAATTTGTTAAACTCAAAAATTGAAGATCGCGATACTTTATTTTTAAAGAAATTAGGTATAAAGAATACAAATAAAATTAGTTTAATTAAAGTAGAACCAATCGTAGATATTTATAAATTTATTGATGGTAGTCCGCAAAATTTCGAGTTGATTAAATTGTTAGCAGAAGATGGCGATTTAAGTAAAATTGTGAAAGATAATATGACCAGTAAAAATTATCCGTTTCATACAATTTTAATAAAAACATCAAAGAAAATGGACGCGGAAGATTTGTCTTTGCCGCTCCTAAATTATTTAAACGATTCAAATTACTTTCAAACCATTCAAAAAGTATATCTCGAAAACATTGACTTAAAGATGAAGGCAAACGATTCTATTATTAATCAGATAGATTCTTTTTTAAGTAATTTTAAAAACACTACAAGTAACGGATCTAAAAGTAGTAGTTTGGTTTATTACAATGAAAACACGCAATTAAATGAGATTATTAAAACCAAAGATGCTTTAATCAATGAGCAAGCAAATCATAGATTGGAGCTGGTAAGTTTTAAACAAATTGTAAGAGAGATAAGTCATGTTTTAAACATAACAAATAGCGATAGTGTTTCAGGTAAATTAAAGTTTATTTTCCCTTTTCTATTTATCTTTATCTTTATCTTTTTATCTTATCTAAAAATGTTGTTTTCTAAACAATCATTAAAATATCAAAATAGTAATTAAAATTATAATCTAGTAGTGAAAACTTGATTTTTATATCGATATGACTATACAAGTCGCTTTAGATTAATAAAAAATAAAAACCATGAAAGGAATTATTTTAGCTGGTGGCTCAGGAACAAGATTGCACCCTTTAACGCTTGCAGTAAGCAAGCAATTAATGCCTATTTACGACAAACCTATGATTTACTATCCACTATCAACTTTGATGTGGGCAGGAATTAATGAGATTTTAATAATATCTACTCCACATGATTTACCGCTCTTTGAGCAGCTTTTGGGCGATGGTAAAAAATTTGGATGTCGTTTTGAATATGCAGTTCAAGAAAACCCCAACGGATTGGCAGAAGCATTTATTATTGGAAAGGATTTTATAGGTAATGATAAAGCTGCATTAATTTTAGGAGACAATATCTTTTACGGAACTGGTTTAGCCGAATTACTTCAAGCCAATAATAATCCTGATGGTGGTATCATTTACGCCTACCATGTTCATGATCCTGAACGATATGGAGTAGTAGATTTTGATAAAGACGGTAAAGTACTTTCTATAGAAGAAAAACCAGAAAAACCTAAATCAAATTATGCTGTTCCCGGAATTTATTTCTATGATAATTCGGTTATAGAAGTTGCAGCCAACATAAAACCAAGTCATAGAGGTGAGTTAGAAATTACCGATGTTAATAAAGAATATCTAAAAAGAGGAAATCTAAAAGTTAGTATTTTAGACAGAGGAACTGCCTGGTTAGATACAGGAACGTTTCAATCATTGATGCAAGCGGGTCAGTTTGTTCAAGTTATTGAAGAGCGTCAAGGACTAAAAATTGGTGCAATAGAAGAGGCTGCTTATAAAATGGGCTATATAAATGCTGAGCAATTAAAAACTTTGGCAACACCTTTATTAAAAAGCGGTTACGGACTTCATTTAATGAGTTTAATAGAAGAAAAATAAAATACATAAACAGACAAAAACAAGTATCGAATAGAAGAAATTTGATTTTTGAAATTGTCATCGAAATTATCATTGGATATGATTTTTACAGAAACTAAGTTAAAAGGATGTTTCATCATCGAGCCTAAAATAATTAAGGACGAACGCGGTTACTTCATGGAAAGTTTCAACGAAAAAACATTTCAAATTGGAATTAATCAAG
Organism: Flavobacterium sp.; assembly: GCA_044361155.1. Classification (GTDB taxonomy): domain Bacteria; phylum Bacteroidota; class Bacteroidia; order Flavobacteriales; family Flavobacteriaceae; genus Flavobacterium. Next base: position 166,185 of record JBIKJF010000002.1, on the reverse strand, counting down.
AAGTACGATTTGTTCAAGATAATCAATCTTTTTCTTCCAGAGGAGTTTTAAGAGGATTGCATTATCAAGCGGGTGAACATGCTCAAGCTAAGTTGGTTAGAGTTTTACAAGGTGAAGTTTTAGATGTTGCGGTAGATATTAGACCAGAATCTGAAACCTATGGTCAACATGTCACTATTTTACTTTCTGGAGAAAATCAGAAACAATTTTTTGTTCCAAGAGGATTTGCTCACGGATTTTTGGTGTTGAGTGAAACCGCCACTTTTTTTTACAAATGTGATAATTTTTACAACAAGGAAAGTGAAGGCGGGGTAATTTACAATGATTCAGAAATTAATATTGATTGGCAATTTGATTTAAATAATGTTTTAGTATCAGATAAAGACCAACAACTTCCAACATTAAAATTAGCCAAAAAAGTATGGTAGTATTAGTTTCTGGTGCCAATGGTCAATTAGGACAAGCGATTCAATCTATTTCAGGAAACTATCCAGAGATAGATTTTGTTTTTTGTGATTCAACTCGTTTAGATATAACGGATTTAAACAATATTAAACAAAATTTTAAACATTTTAAACCTCATTATTGCATAAACGCCGCAGCCTATACCGCTGTTGATAAAGCCGAAAGCGAACCCGAAAAAGCACATTTAATTAACGTAGTAGGAGCAAAAAACTTGGCTGAGGCTTGTAAGGAATATGATACTGTTTTACTACATGTTTCTACTGATTTTGTTTTTGATGGCACTTCGACAAAGCTCAGTGAGACAAACGGATACACAGAAGAAGACCTACCAAATCCAACAGGTGTTTATGGTTTAACAAAATTACAAGGAGAAAAAGCCATACAAGAAACATTTGATAATTATTTCATTATTAGAACCTCTTGGGTTTATTCGCAATTCGCAAATAATTTCATGAAAACCATGCTTCGTTTAGCTTCCGAAAGAGATAGTTTATCAGTGGTTAACGACCAAATAGGAACACCAACAAACGCAATAGATTTAGCTGAAGTTTTGATTTCAATTATCAAAAAAACCTACAACCTACAACCTACAACCCAGAACCAATTTGGCATCTACAACTTCTCCAACGAAGGACAATGTTCGTGGTATGATTTTGCCAAAAAAATATTTGAAATCAACAATATAAATATAAATTTACAACCCATACCAACTACTGTTTATCCAACACCAGCTAAAAGACCAGCTTATAGTGTTTTAAATAAAACTAAAATAAAAAAAGCGTTCAATATTGAGATTTTAGATTGGGAAACAAGTTTAAAAAACTAAATGAGTCAAACTAAAAAAATATATTGTTTAATGCCCGTTTATAATGACTGGGAAAGTTTTGAAATTCTGTCTAGTAAGATTGCAGAAATTCAAAACAAGTTGTTTTCATTTTCAATAGTTGTAATTAATGATGGCTCATCTATTGAAAAGGGCGAAATTAATGCACATGAACCAATTACTATTTTAAACCTAAAAGTAAATATTGGTCATCAACGAGCTATTGCAGTTGGACTACAATATATTTATAATGAAAAAGATGATTATGATTATGTTGTTGTAATGGATTGTGATGGCGAAGATAAGCCAGAAGACATAATTTTGTTACTAGAAAAAGCAACTATAGAGGACTCAAAGAAAATTATTTTTGCTCAAAGAAAAAAAAGGCAAGAATCGATACTATTTAAAACAGGTTATTTTTTTTATAAATATTTATTTTATTTTTTAACTGGACAAAAAATAAATTTTGGAAATTTCAGCGTAATTCCTAAAAAACTTATAAGTAAAGTGGTACATCAAAATAATATTTGGAATCACTATTCTGGAGGAATTATTCAATCAAAAATTCCTTTTGATAAAGTTTTGTTAGACAGAGGAAAAAGGTATCATGGAGTTTCAAAAATGAATTTTAATAATTTAATTATTCATGGTCTAAGCTCGATTGCAGTATATTTCGATTTTTTATCATTACGGATTCTTAGGTATTCGCTATACGGAATTGGGATATGTTTTTTGTCTGTAATGTATATTTTTTATCAAAAGTTATTTACAAGCAACGCTATACCTGGTTGGGCTTCAAGTTTAATATTAATCATTTCAGGAATCATTTTACAATTATTCTCGGTCACTTTGATAGTTTTATTACTACAATTAAGCTCAAGAAAAAATATAACCGCTCCAAACCCAAAAGTGTATTTGGATTTTATAGAAGATATAGAACATGAATAAATTAATAAATTATATTAAAAAAGAAAAGAAGTATTTCATTTCATTTTTTATTGTCAGTTTCGGTTTTCATATATGTTATGGACTGGATATAATTTTGCCAAGTAATATAAATTGGTTAATGTCTGCCTATCATGATTGGGGACAGCATTATCTGGGTTGGGCCTATTTCAGAAATGAACCGTGGCACTTTCCTTTAGGTTATATCCAAAATTTTAACTATCCTGCAGGAACAAATATTGGTTATACAGACTCTATTCCTTTATTAGCGCTTTTTTTTAAAACATTTTCGTTTTTATTACCTGAAACATTTCAATATTTAGGGATTTGGCTTTTCAGTTGTCATTTGTTTATGGCCTATTTTACAATAAAAATTCTTAATCTTTACAGGGCAAACATATTATTGGTGCTACTTGCAGTTATTTTAATCGGTTTAAATCCAGTTTTAATATATAGAGGTTTGCACCCAGCACTATGCGCTCATTGGTTAATAGTAGCCTCAATATACTATTATCTTATTAAGCCAACGTCCCAAAACGTCAATAATATAAATAAAAAACAAGTTATAATTTTGATTCTTAGTGCCCTTATAAATCCTTATTTATTTCTTATGGCACTTGGTTTTAATATAATTTTACCTATAAAAAATTACTGTTTTGACAAAATACTTACTTTAAAGAAGGCCATTTTTTTTATATTTATTTCTATTTTTTTAAGTGCTTTTTTTTGGTATATTTTAGGTATGATAGGCTTTAATAATAAAGTTAATATGGAGGTAGTTAATAGCTATGGTTTATATAGTTTTAATTTAAATTCATTTTATAATGCGCAAGGGTTTTCATCATTTCTTCCTCAGTATCCAATAGCGAGAGATCAGCAATATGAAGGATTTGCATATTTAGGAATAGGTGCTATTTTATTAACCTTTATTTGTATCTTTTATTCAGTATTTATAGCAGTTACTAAAAAAAGAATTGTTGTTAGCAAATCAAATGTATTATTTTTATTACTAGGCTTTGGTACAATGTTATTTGCAGTGACAAATAGTATTACATTAAATAAGAACATTATTCTAGAATTTTGGATTCCTGATTTAATTATAAAATTAGGAGGAGTCTTTAGAGCATGTGGTCGTTTTATATGGGTTGTATACTATCAAATACTGTTTTTTTCAATAATCTATTTTATAAAAATAAAATATTCAAACAGTTTAAAAATTTATGTTTTAGCAATATTGGTTTTAATACAGTTGTATGATACAAAATTACTTTTTCTTTTTCGGGATTTACCTTCTGGTCCCTATAAAATGCAAAAGATATCAGAAGATAAATGGACCGAAATAACGTCAAATTTTAAAAAAATTGTTACATATCCTCCGTTCAACAACAATTTGATTTCACCTTTAGACTATCAAGATTTATGTTTAGTTGCCTTAAATAATAAATTACCTATTACAACTGGCTATGTAGCTAGAGATACAGGTGATTATAACAAAATGTTTTCAGATTCATTAAATATTAATCTTGCCGAAGGTATTATAGGCGATAATGACTTGTTTATTACCGCTCCAAATTACCTAGACGCATTTGTACCTTTGATTTATAGCAAAAAACTGGAATTAAGATACTTAGATGGTTATTACTATTTATATTCTAGTAAAAATAAAGAAAAAATAAAGATTCATAAAACCCCAGTGGAACGTCATAAAACCGATTCGATAATAAAACTGGTTCAAGCATCAAATAAGATTACAATTATTGCTAATCCCATATTTCAAAAGGACAGGATAAAAATAAATTTAGAGAAAAATACTTTAAATAATAATATTCTTCAAGTACAAGGTTGGGCTTTTTTAGACAATAGTAAAGATAACACAACAGATTCTATTTTTGTAGTTTTAACCAATAATGAAAAAACTTATCTTTCAAAAGCTAGATTAATACCTAGGCCAGATGTGACGGATGCATTTAAAAAAGGTAATTTGGATAATTCAGGTTTTTCAGCAACATTATTTACAGATGGTATTGAAAATAGAGAGTTTGATTTATCGATTGCAATTAAAAGCAAAAACAATGAAATGATTTTTCAAAAAATAGAAGGGCTTTCAAAAATAGACTTAAAGAAACAAAACCCTCCAAAATTAATCTCCATTTTACCTAAAACTAATCGGAAAATTATAGGTAACATAGAAAAAGTTTCGGTTACAAGTGATTTAATAATTATTAATGGTTGGGCAGCAATTGAAAATCTTAATACTAAGAACTCTATAATAAAAGTTGTATTAATTAATGGCAAAACTATTTATGAATGTCAAACGGATAATGTTAAAAGAGAAGATGTAACGAAATATTTAAAAAACGCCTATAACTATAATGAATCGGGCTTTAATTTTAAAACTAAAAAAAGATTTTTAAAACAAGGTAGATATAAAATAGGACTAACAGTTAAAAACAAAGATATCGAAAGTTTCTATTTAACAGATAAAGAAATTAATATAAAGTAAGTCAAATTTGTCTACTAAAAAAGGAATTGTTTACTATTTAATATTTCATATATTTGCAAAAAAAATTAACAAATGAAAAATAAATTTTTTAAAACGTATATTGCATTTGCCTTTTTAATATTATTTAGTTCTTGTAAAAAAGACAATAACCAGATAAATGAAATTCCCGAACCAGTAGAAGATAAATCTTTTAGAGTTACAATGAATTTAGTAGTGCAAAAAGACGATAACTTTCAAATTTATTATAACGAAGACGGTTCAGATATTTATACACCAGATAAATATATTGATGTTCCGGTAAAAGGTAATACTCAAGCTCAAGATATAATTTTCAAATTACCAGAAGACGCACTTCCAACTTCATTACGGTTTGATTTAGGTAGCAATAAAGAGCAAGGAGCAGTAAAAATCAATGATTTTAGAATGAAGTATTTTGATAAAACTTTTGTAGCTAAAGACACCTTGTTTATTTATTATTTTGGTCACAATCAACAAGTTGAATACGATAGAGGTAAAGCAATAGCAAAACCTAAAATTATTTCTAATGAAACCTATGATCCAATTTTTACAGGTACAGAATTGTTAAAAGAAGAAATTAAAAAAATGGTGAAATAAGAATTAAGAAAGGAAGTTTTAAACTTCCTTTTTTCTTTAAAATTTATTCATAGCAATGATGAACTACAACGAAAAAGACCCAAACTATTTCTCTAATATCAGGAAAGATCTAGTAAATCTTATCGCGCCCAATGCTAAAAACCTTAAAGTCCTTGAGGTCGGTGCTGCCTATGGGGAAACTTTGTTTTATTTAAAACAAATTGGTATAGCAATTGAGGCCATTGCTGTAGATTTATTTGAGGATCAAAAAAATAAGCAAAATTATAAGCAACTAGACAATTTTATCTTCGGAAATATTGAAGAAGTAGAATTAAACCAATACAATAATTATTTTGACCTTATTCTTTTGCCAGATGTTTTAGAACATTTGATCGAGCCAGGAAAGGTTCTAAATAAATTAAAAAACTACCTCAAACAAGATGGCCAAATATTGGTAAGCATGCCCAACATTAGGCACTACTCTGCATTGAAAAAAATCTTTATAGAAGGCGATTTCAAATACGAAGAAAGCGGAATATTTGACTATACACATATGCGCTTTTATTGCAGAAAAAACATTAAAGATTTAATTGAAAATTCTGGATTTAGAGTTGTAAAACAACAAAGTTCCATTAAAAGTTACCAAGGTAAATCATTTTCTAAAATATTCAATCTGCTTACGTTAGGATGGTTTGAAGAATTTTTATCATACCAATATTTTTTTGTGATAGAAAAACACCAATAATTTTTTGAAATCAATTAAATATGGATTTAAAATCAAACAGTTTCAACAAAATAATTTCCTCCTCCGGAATTAATTTTGTTTTTAGAATGTTTGGTTTAGGTTCTTCCTTTATTACAACCATTCTGATTACTCGTTTTTTTGGAATTGAAACTTTTGGTAACTATTCGTTAGTTTTCGCAATAGCGCAAATTATAGCGCTTCTATTTACTTTAGGAATTCCCAATACATTAATAAAGATAATAGGAAATAATAATTTCAACTTTCTTCAAGCAAAAAAATTATTAATCAAAGGTTTGAAAGCCTCGGTTACGTTTTCAATTATTCCGGTACTTTTTTTTTATTTTGGTGCTGATTTTTTCTCAATAAAGGTTTTTAACAATATACAATTAAGAAATTATTTTTTAATTGTATCCCTAACAATTCCCCTCTTTATTGTACACGAAATAATGCTCTATTTTTTTATTGCAACAAAAAATTTCATGAAATACAATGTTTTCATGTTCGTTGTTCCAAATGTAATGTTACTTCTTTTCATCTTTTTATTTCATTATTATAGTCAAGAAAATCATTATACTTTTTTAGCTTTTGCAATTTCAATTTTCATCACAGTAGTTTTTGAAGCCTTTTCTATATTTGAATTAAAACCGCAAAAAGAAGTTTTGTCAATCTCAACAATAGAACTGATTAAAACAGCATCGCCTTTGCTTTTTAGTGGTTTATTTTTGTATTTGTTAAACTATACCAATGTCATAATACTGGGAATAATGACCAATGAAACGCAAGTAGGAATTTACAATATTGCTTATAAAATTGGTAGTGTAGGGTTTTTAATAATTGTTTCTGTAAGTACCATAATCACACCAAAAATGGCCGAACTATATGGAAACGGAAACATAAGTCAATTAAAAAAACTTACGCACAATGCGACGCGACTAATTGCAGTTTTATCAATTCCAATAGTTTTAGTTTTGGTTGTTTTTAGTAAATTTATTTTATCCTTTTGGGATGATGAAGTTGTTGCAGGAAGCACAACATTAATTATTGTGTCAATCGGGGTTTTGTTTAGTGCAATGGCTGGCAACGTAGATCAAATTTTAAACATGACCAACAATCAAAACATTCTAAGAAATATCACTATATTTAGTTTTTTTGTTAATTTGATTTTAAGTTACTTACTTATTCCTAGTTACGGAATTGAAGGTGCGGCCATAGCGAGTTTAGTTACCAATATTTTAATTAATATCTTATGTCTATACTATATCAAAAAGAAATTAGGTTTTTATACTTTGTTTTAATATGAATGTTGAATTATCAGTCATAATAGTAAATTATAACGGCGTCAGATATCTTGAAGAATGTTTGCATGCGTTGTATCAAAAGTTATCAGGTATTGTGTATGAGATAATAGTTCTTGATAATAATTCAGCCGATGATAGTTGCACCTATATTAAATCAAATTTTCCCGAAGTTACGCTAATCGAATCGAAAGTTAATCATGGTTTTGGAAAAGGAAATAATGAGGCTGTAAAACATGCTACCGGAGAATATCTACTTTTAATCAATAATGATACTATAGTTTTAGACCACCTTTTACCTGTTTTAGAAATTTTAAAATCAGATCAAGCTATTGGCTTGGTTGGTATAAATATGTTTAACGGAGCCAGAGAGTATTTACCTGCAGCTGGAAACTTTCCCAACTTACAGAACATGTTTCAGCTGAAAAAATTGCTTCAAATAAATAAAGAATTCGATTCTGGAAATTTTGTAAAAAACAGCTACGAAGTAGATTGGATGGGAGGTTCTTTTTTTATGCTTTCAATGAAGACTTACAAGAGCATTAATGGTTTTGACGAAGATTATTTTATGTATGTTGAAGACGTAGATTTTTGTAAAAAAATTGCCAATTTGGGTTTAAAAAGGTTTTTTTTGCCACAATATAGTTACATACATTTTGTTGGTTTTACCAAGTCAAAAAATCCGATGTTAATAAAAGGTTACGAGATTTATCTCTCAAAACATTACAAAGGTTTTGCTAAACTGCTTTTAAAAAGCGCGCTCAAAATTAATAAATGGGTAAAAAAAATAAAAACTGTCCTTAAACTAGATTAAATCAATTATTTTTGAAAAGCTTAAATTGGCTTCTATAATGAAAATCAACGCAACTCGTTTTTATTCTTCACTTTTTATAATTGTTGTTCTTGCACAATTGTATTTACCGTCTTTTAAAACGAATGTATTTCTTCAAATTTTTGTATTAGCCATTTTTTTTCTATTAGAAAAACCTATCGTTAATAAAAGATTTTTACAAACAATAACTCCTATACTAGTAATTTTATGTATTGGTTTTATTGGGTTTCTTTTGAATAAATATGCATTTTTTAACGTACTCAAAGACATTTTTCATTTTATAAAGCCGTTAACAGGTTTATTTATTGGCTATTTTTTCTATCGAAAAATTAACGACTTTCGAGTTTTTGTAAAAACTATTGTTGTACTTGGCTTGATTTCAGCAGTAATACACTTCGGAATATTATTTTTTATTAGCGGATTTTCCTCTGTAAACACTATTCGAGAGTTCGGAAGGGATAATTTTTTGGAATTGTTTGCCTTGTTTTTTCTTATCTTTTATAAAAAATTTCAAAATGAATGTTTGTTTCAAAACAAATTAAACCATCGTTTTTTTGTCTTTTTATTATTTTCTTCTAACGTTCTTTATTTTTCTAGAACAATGATAGTGGCGGCGCTTATTTTAATTTTATCAATTTACGGGTATACTATTGTTACCAAAAGAGGAATTAAAATTATTGGCGTTGTTGCACTATTTGTAGGGTTGTTTTATATTTATTTATTTTCAGTGAAGATAGATAGAAATCAGCCTGGATTAGAGTCATTCTTATTTAAAATTAAAAATGCACCATCTGAAATTTTTCAAACAAAGATAAGTAGAGAGAACCACAAAGATTTATGGGATCATTGGCGCGGATATGAAGCTAAAAGAGCATTTGCATTGATGGAAGATGACCCTAAAAGCTTTATCGTAGGAACAGGTTATGGATCTCTAGTAAATCTAAAGTTTTTTGCACCACTTACTCAGAATTTTAATGATAAAGGAATTAAATACATATCAGAACTTCACAATGGTTATGTCTATGTTTTTTACAAAACAGGATTTATTGGGCTTATCCTTTATCTTTTATTTCTCATAAATTTATATAAAAAAATTTATAGTCAAAAAAGTAGTACAACCTATTATATATCTGCCATAGGACTGGTCTTTTTGTTTACAACACTAACAATTACAGGAATTTACAATTCTAGGGATATTATTGTTTTTATTCTAGGTGCATTACTTTTTTTTGATAAAAAATTAGCGTAGAATAGACTTAATTAACTCACTTGTTTTTCCGTCACCATAAGGATTCGATGCCTTCGAAATACTCGTGTAATATGCTAAATCATTCAGTAATTTATTAGTTTCTGCAATAATCATTTCTTTATTAGAACCAACCAAAATTGCAGTTCCTGCATCAACCCCTTCTGTTCGTTCTGTTACTTCTCGCAGCACTAAAACAGGTTTACCTAAACTTGGTGCTTCTTCTTGAATACCGCCCGAATCGGTTAGAATAACGCTACTTTTGTTCATCATCCAAATTAGTTCGGGATAATCAAGAGGCGCAATTAGTTTTATGTTAGTCGCAATTAGTTTTTGATGTGCAATAGTTTTTATATTCGGATTAAGATGTACTGGATATACAATTTCAACCATAGTAGAATGTATGGCAGCAATTTCAAGCAGTGCATCGCAAATGTTTTCAAAAGGCTTTCCAAAGTTTTCTCTACGATGGCAGGTTACTAAAATAACTTTCTTACTAAAATTAATTTCTTGAAACTGATTAAGCAACGATGCTTCCGATGTTACACGAATTTTATTTAATCCTTTAAACAGCGCATCAATAACAGTATTTCCAACTACAAAAACATTTTCTGTTATATTTTCTTTAATTAAATTATCCCTGCTAGTTTCGGTAGGACAAAAATGATAAGTTGCTAATTTAGATGTTAATACACGATTCATTTCTTCTGGAAAAGGAGAGTGCATATCGCCACTTCTTAACCCAGCTTCAATATGAATAATTTTTATTTTCTGATAAAAAGCTGCCAAAGCAGATGCTAAAACTGTCGAAGTATCTCCCTGAACAAACACGTAATCAAAAGGTTCCTTAAGTAGAATTTCATCGGTAATTCTAGAAATTAAATCGGCGGTTAACTGATGAAGGGTTTGGTTGGCTTTCATGATATTTAAATCATAATCCACTTTAATAGCAAAAAATGCTAAAACTTGATCTAACATTTCACGGTGTTGTGCAGTTACACCAACTTTCACTTCAAAGTTAGAATCGTTTGAAAAGCAGTCAATTAATGGAGCCATTTTTATAGCTTCTGGTCGTGTTCCAAATAGAAATAGTATTTTTTTCATAAGGAATAATTCCTAAAGTAAATTCAAAACGTAAAACTACTAATAAAAACTATATTTGCAATTCTTAATTTACTAAAATGAAAGTACTTTTTCAATCAAGAACCAATTTATTTGATGCGCCTGGTGGCGATATGGTGCAGATGTTAAAAACTAAAGAGTTTCTTGAGAAAAAAGGAATTCATGTCGATATTTCTTTAGATTTTGAACCCGATTTGAGTAATTATGATGTAGTTCATCTTTTCAATTTAATGGAGCCACAAGACATTTATCGTCAAATGGTAAATGCTAAAAGACAAAACAAAAAAATTGCGCTCTCAACCATTTATGGTTTGTACACCGATTTTGAAAGAAAAGCAAGAGGCGGTCTTTTTCAGAAATTAGCCAATATATTATCTCCTTATCAAATAGGATATGTAAAAGTTATTATAAAGCATTTCTTTGAAAAACGATTTCATAAAGGCGTAGTTAAAATGGTATTTAAAGGTTACTACGGATTGATGAAAGAAATTGTTGACAACACCAGTGTTTATCTCCCAAATTCGGTATCAGAAATGAATAGAGTAGCAAATGAATTTAAACTTAATACATACGATTTTGTAAGTATTCCTAATGCCATCGATAAATCGGTTTTCACTGAGATAGAATCCGATATAGAGAATAAGTTTTCTGCTTACCAAAATTGTATTGTATGTGCCGCTCGAATTGAAGGTAGAAAATCAACACTTAATTTAGTAAGAGCGGTAAAAGGAACAAATTACACGTTAGTTTTGGTTGGAAAAGAATCTCAAAACCAACGAAAGTATGTAGAGCAAGTTCATGAAGAAGCAGGTGAAAATGTGATTTTTTTAGGTGCAATTTCACATGATGAACTTAAAGATTTATACAAAGTAGCCAAGGTACATGCCTTAGTTAGTTGGATGGAGACACCAGGTCTTTCGTCATTAGAAGCTGCTGCAATGGGCTGTAATATTGTGGTAACCAAAAAAGGTGATACATACGATTATTTCGAAGATTTTGCTTTTTATTGTGAACCAGACGATGTACAGTCAATAAAAATTGCTATTGAGGCAGCATTTATTGCACCATTTAATCAAAAACTAAAAGAGAAAATTTTAAGTCAATACATTTGGGAAAAAACCGCAGAAGAAACCATAAAAGGATATAAGAAACTCCTAAATTCTTAAAGAATTATTCTCAAAAAGCTTAATTTCCAAAACTAATAAAGACGCATCTCGTTAATAAATACAAAATTCCCTATTTTTGGAGCCTTGAAAAAGTAATTATAAATGAAAATAGCCATTCTCGGAACAAGAGGAATTCCAAATTATTACGGAGGTTTTGAACAGTTTGCTGAATTTTTTTCAGTTTATCTTGTAGATAAAGGGCATGAAGTGTATTGCTACAATTCTCACAATCACAAGTTTCAAGAAAAAACATTTCATGGTGTAAACATCATTCATCAACACGATCCCGAATATAAGTATGGGACTTTTGGACAGTTTATTTATGATTATAATTGCATTATGGATTCTCGTAAAAGAAATTTTGATATTATTTTACAATTAGGCTATACCAGTAATTCCATTTGGTTTTTTCTACTTCCAAAAAAACCTATAATTATTACCAATATGGACGGTTTAGAGTGGAAAAGAACTAAATATTCGAAACCCGTTCAGCAATTTTTAAAGTTTGCCGAAAGACTAGCCGCTGTGAGTAGCGATTATTTGGTTTCAGATTCCATAGGAATTGAAAAGTTTCTCAAGCAACGCTATCAGAAAGAATCTACTTATATTGCTTATGGTGCGTATCCATTTGAGGCTCCAAACGAAACAGTTTTAAAAGAATATCATGTAGAAAAAGATAACTACAACATGATTATGGCCCGTTTCGAACCAGAAAACAACCTCGACATGGTGCTTGAAGGTGTCGCAATGTCAAATGATAAAACTACAATTTTGGTCATAGGAAAACACGACACAAAATATGGAGAATATTTAAAATGTAAATTCAAAAACAATAAAAACATTTGCTTCCTTGGCGGAATTTATAACTTAGAGCACCTTAATAATCTTCGTTACTATTCAAAATTATATTTTCATGGTCATTCCGTTGGAGGTACAAATCCATCTTTGCTAGAAGCAATGGCCTCTAAAGCAATTGTTGTGGCTCATAATAACGACTTTAACAAAGGAATTCTTAAAGAAAATGGAATTTATTTTAAAGACGCAACACAAGTAAAAAATATTTTAGAATCAGTCAAAAAAAATGATAACTTGCAGAAAGTTCAAAACAACTATCAAGCAATAATTAAAGATTTTAATTGGGATAAAATTAATGGTCAATATTTACAACTATTTGAAGAATGTATGGCTAAAGGAAAGAGAAAATAATCTTTTTATTGTCCTAATTTCTTTGGTATTAATAACGATCCCTCTTCCGTATATTTATAATAGTATAGCTATAATTATACTGGCTTTTTTTGCCATTGTAGAATTTTTTTACACTAAGAAAATTAACTATAAGGGCAACTTACTGTATCCTATTTTACTGTTTTTTTTGATGGTTTTATCACTTTTTTGGACAATAGAAAGCCAGCTTACTCAAAAAGCAATTGTAAAAGAATTAGGACTTCTTGGAATTCCAATATGCTTTTTATTTATAAATTTTAAAGAAGAAATTAAGTCAAAAATAATAACAATTTATAGCTATGCTATGGTTGTTTACTCTATTTATTATCTAATATCTGCTACAATAAAATTTTTCACAACCAATAATGCTGCTGTTTTTTTCTACCACAATTTAGTTTCATTAGATGTAAATGCAGTGCATGTTTCTATTTATTTTTCAATAAGTAGTATTTATTTTATAAAGAAAAAAAACAAATCATTTACAGATATTTTTGCACTGGTTCTACTACTGGTAACCATTATTTTGCTAGCATCCAAGAATGTAATTATAACTTTTTTCTTCTTACTGCTTTTTTATTTTTTATGCTCTGCAAAAAATATTGTTAAAACTAAGTTTGTTGCAATATTTACTCTAGTTTTGCTTGCAGTTTTAGTGGTTTTTCCTAACAAAATAAAAGATAGATTTTTAATTGAAATTCAATCAAACAGCAAAGAAAAAACACTCGCATCCGAATTTGACAACGCCGTTGTTTACAATGTAACTATTAGAGAAGCGTGGAAAAAAGAAAAATTTGAACCAAATGATTATTTTCCCGGAGCGGCTTTGAGGGTTTATCAAGCTAGAATTTTTTTTGAATTACTCGTCGAAGAAAATATATTTTTTAAAGGATATGGACTTAATGCGTCATGGAAAAAAATAAAACAAAAAAGAATGCAACATAATCTTTATAAAGGATACGAAAAATACAATTTTCATAATCAATACATTCAGAATTTTGCCGAATTGGGAGTATTTGGATTGTTACTTTTACTAGCGATGTTGTCACTTTCTTTAAAAAATGCAATAAATAATAAAGATTTTATGCATTTTTCTTTTACAATTCTAATGATAAGTTTATTTTTGACAGAATCATTTTTGTGGAGGCAACGTGGAATAGTGTTTTTTACAACTTTGTATTGTCTTTTTAACACAAATTTTGTAGTGCAAAATATTTTTAAAATCAAAAAAAATACATGAAAAGAATATTAATAACAGGTGCAGCAGGATTTTTAGGTTCTCATCTTTGTGATCGATTTATTGCAGAAAGCTATAGTGTTATAGGGATGGATAATCTTATAACTGGAGATTTAAAAAATATTGAGCATTTATTTAAACTTGAAAACTTCGAATTTTACCATCATGATGTTACAAAATTTGTTCACATTCCTGGAGATTTAGATTATATACTTCATTTTGCTTCACCAGCATCGCCAATAGATTATTTAAAAATACCTATCCAAACGTTAAAAGTAGGTTCATTAGGAACACATAATCTTCTAGGATTGGCTCGAGTTAAAAAAGCAAGAATTTTGATTGCTTCAACTTCAGAAATTTATGGCGATCCTTTAGTTCATCCTCAAACAGAAGAATATTACGGAAATGTAAACACCATTGGTCCAAGAGGAGTTTATGATGAAGCCAAACGATTTCAAGAATCAATAACGATGGCATACCATACTTTTCATGGTGTTGAAACAAGAATAGTTAGAATTTTTAATACATATGGACCAAGAATGCGATTGAATGATGGCCGTGTAATTCCCGCTTTTATTGGTCAAGCATTACGAGGCGAAGATTTAACTATTTTTGGTGACGGAAGCCAGACACGCTCTTTTTGTTATGTAACAGATCAAGTAGAAGGAATTTTTAAGTTACTTCAGTCCGATTATGTATATCCTGTAAATATCGGAAATCCAGACGAAATCACAATTAAAGATTTTGCAGATGAAATTATAAAACTAACAGGAACAGACCAAAAAGTAGTGTACCATCCTTTACCTATAAACGATCCTCTTCAGCGTCAGCCAGACATTACAAAAGCTAGAGAAATTCTGGGCTGGGAAGCAAAGGTTAACAGAGAACAAGGTATGAAATTAACTTATGATTATTTTAAATCTTTATCTTCAGAAGAGCTCTTAAAGGAAGAACATAAAGATTTTAAAGGTTATATCCGTTAAAATATGGTTGCACAACAGACAGGTAGATATTCCAAATTTATTCGACCAATAAGCATTATACTTGATGTTTTGGTTGTTTCTATTTTAAGCATCATTTTCTTCAATGAATTGATGTTTACAATGGTTTATTATCTTTTTTATCAAACTGTTGCGTGGATAACAATTGCCTTCATAGTAAGATTTTATGAAGTGTACAGATTTACAACACCAGTAGAAATTATTTCTAAATTATTTAAACAGTTCAGTATCTTTTTATTGTTGGTAATTGCGTTTTTTCCCTTTGCCAAAACGGTAGTTTTTAGTGGTACCTCCATAGCCATAATGATAACTATTGCCTTTTTTATCATTGCAATTTTAAAATATTTACTTTTTTATTACTTAAAAAAATATAGACTAGTTACTCAGAATAATTTTAGAAATGCATTAATTATTGGTTATACACCAGAGGCAATTAGACTTAAAGAGGTGTTCGAAAAAAGAAAAGATTTTGGATACAGATTTCAAGGTTATTTTTCAGATAAAAAGCAAAATATAGAAATTAAAGGGAAAGTAGATGATATTAAAGCTTTTGTTTTAGAAAATAAAACAGACGAAATTTATTGTTCTTTAAACGAAATTTCTAATGATAAACTTAAGGAGTTGGTAGAATTTGCCGACGAAAACAACAAAACCATCAAGTTTATTCCAGATACTAAAGAAATATTTTCTAAAAATTTACGAATAGATTATTACGAACTATTTCCTGTATTATCTTTACAAAAAACACAACTTCACAATCCAACAATTAAAGGAATAAAAAGAATTTTTGATTTTGTTTTTTCTTTTTTGGTTATTGTTCTCATTCTTTCTTGGTTAATGCCACTTATTGCAATTTTAATTAAATTAGAATCCAGAGGACCAATTTTCTTTAAGCAAGGACGACCAGGATTGGATGAAAAAGAATTTTTTTGTTATAAATTTCGTTCTATGCAAGTGAATGAAACTACTGAAAAAGAAGCCTCAAAAAACGATCCAAGAGTAACCAGAATGGGACGATTTATGCGTAAAACAAGCATTGATGAATTACCACAATTTTTTAATGTTTTATTAGGAGACATGTCGGTTGTTGGACCAAGGCCTCACTTATGGTCACAGAATAAATCGTATTCAAGTAAAGTGAAAAAATACATGGTTCGTCATTATGTAAAACCAGGGATAACCGGACTTGCGCAAGTAAAAGGATATCGCGGTGAAATTGAAACCGATGAAGACATGATAAACCGTATAAAATTTGATGTTTTCTACATCGAAAATTGGTCTATTGTTATGGATATAAAAATCATTATCCAGACTGTTGTAAACATTTTTAAAGGCGAGGATAAAGCTTACTAAAAAACATCTTTTTCAATTAAATAATTCATTTGATTATTTAAATTGAAATTGATGTTCGATTTAGCAAAGATTCTCTTTTTGATTTCGAATAATTCTGATTTACTCATCTTAGAAATCTTTAGAATTTCATGATTTAAATCCTCATAATTTTCAACTTGAGCAATCCAACCCAAATTGTTTTCTTCTATAATAGTTTCGCCTTCGCCACCACCAAAATACAAGATTGGAAATCCTAAAGAACCATATTCGAAAATCTTAGAAGGAACTGAGCCATAAATTCTAACTTTTAATGGAACAATAGCAATATCAAAAGTTTTCAATTTTTCGTGCAAATCATTACGCGCCATCATACCATGAAAGTGAATGTTTTTTCCTTTTTCAGAGGCTAGTAAAGCTTCAATTTGATTTTTTTCAGCACCATCACCAAATAGGTGTAATTCTACTTTGTCATCCTGTAAGGATTTAAAATCTATTTTTTCACACAATTCATAAACACCCTGCGCAATTCCTAAAAGGCCAGCATAAAATATTTTTATAGGTTGATTTTCTTCAAATCTTAAATTAAATTCTTCAACTTTATGATTTGAAAAATTGCGGTATAAATAACACTTTTTATAAGGAAATAACGATTTTACATGTGTAATAATTTCATTAGATTGACCAATAATTGAGGTTGCTTTTTTATAAATGAATCGTTCTAAAAACAAGGAGAATTTATGTGAAAAGGAGTTTTTTTTCAAAGCTTTTAATTCAATTGCTGCCAAAGGCCAAAGATCTGAAATATTGAGAATTATCTTTTTATTTTTCAAAGAAAGCACAAAAACTGAGATAAAAGAAAGCAATAATGGTGGTGATTGAACCACTACTTTTTGAGGCGTTTTTTTAAATAATAAATAAAAGAAAAGCGATGTTGAAAAAGATAAAACAGAGATTATTCTAACAATCAAATTTTTACTCACACTCGGATAAATCCAAAGACGTTTTACAATTATATTATTCTGATTTTCAGTAACCAAAAATTTGCCTTTATACTCAGGAAACAATTCTCCTTTTGGATAATTTCCTAAGGGACAAATTACAGAAACTTTATAATTATTTTGATGCAATTGTAAAGCCAACTGCTCAATTCTATTAGCAGCAGCACCTTTTTCTGGCGGATAATAATTGGATATGATTAGGATTTCTTTCATTTATGCTGAACTTGTTTCAGTATCTCTTATTTATACCAAGAATTCTTTTTTCAACTATTAAGATATGAAGAAAATAAAGACTTTTAGTTTCATGAAACTAAATATCTTAATTGTTAAACTTTTAATAAAATATCAATAATTCGTTCCGATGTTTTTCCATCCCAAAGTTCAGGAATTTTATGCTGACGAATGCCATCATCTGTAACTTCTTTATAAATTTTTTCTAGATTTTCTATTGCAATTCCAACCAAATTATTAGTGCCAATTTCAATCGTTTCTGGTCTTTCTGTTGTGGTTCGCATAGTAAAACATGGAATTCCTAAAACAGTAGTTTCTTCAGAAATTCCGCCAGAATCTGTAATCACTGCAAAACTATTTTTTATCAAATACATAAAATTCAAATAGCCTTGTGGTTCTACGAATAAAATGTTTTTAAAATTCAAATTGGTTGCACCCAAAATAGCCTTAGTTCGCGGATGAATTGGAAAAATTATTTTTTTATCGCCAACCATTCTATCAATTCCTGCCAATAAATTAATTAATGACTTTTCTTTATTAACATTCGATGGACGATGTAAAGTTAAAATGATATAATTTCCATTTTCTAAACCAAATTCACTCCAAAAACTCGGAGCAGAAATTCGATTTAAATTCTGATGTAATGTATCAATCATTACATTTCCAACAAAATGAACATTACTCGCATCGACACCATTTTTCATTAAATTTTCAGATGCAGATTTTGAAGTTGTAAAGAAATAATCCGTAATACTATCGGTAACTATTCGGTTAATTTCTTCAGGCATTGTCATGTCATCAGAACGAATTCCGGCTTCAACATGAGCGACTTTTATGTTCATTTTCTTAGCTACAATTGCACAAGCCATTGTCGAATTGACATCGCCAACAACCAAAACTAAATCACAGGGATTTTGAGTTAATTCTTTTTCAAAAGCAACCATTATTGCGCCAGTTTGCTCTGCCTGTGAACCACTTTTTACTTCCAAGTTAGCATTTGGATGTGGAATATTCAACTCCTCAAAAAAAGTATCACTCAAATTTTTATCATAATGTTGACCTGTATGAACTAATCTATGAGAAATAGTTTTTCCTTTAGATTGCTGTTTTTCAATCGCTTTTATGATAGGTGCGATTTTAATAAAATTTGGTCTTGCTCCTGCGATTATGGTTATTTTCATTTATACTGAACTTGTTTACACTGAATTTATTTCAGGGTTTCAGTATCTTTTGAATTTAAAGATACCGTTGTTATGTTAATCATTTTTTGTAACCAATTTTTGTTCTTGGTTTTGTATTTTCTTTTTTATCAGTCAACTCATCAAGATAACTAAAAACCAACTCAATATTTTTATCGTGGTTTTCTAATTTCTTTTGAATTTGCATAATATCAATTTTCAAATCGGTTGTATCCAAAAGCATTTGACGCACTTTTGTAAATATCCTCATAATTTGAATATTAGTCTGAATAGCTTTATCACTATTTAAAATACTTGATAACATTAGTACTCCATGTTCTGTAAAAACTGAAGGTAAATATTTTTGGTGTTGACCTCGTCCTTTCTTTAAGGTCACAAATTGTGATCTTAAAGAATCATTTTCAACATCTGTCAATTCAAACATAAAATCCTCAGGAAATCTAGAAATATTTCTTTTGACTGCTTGTTTTAAAACTCGAGTTTCAATCCCATAAAGCATTGCTAAATCTCTGTCTAACATTACTTTTTGATTTCGAATAAAGTAGATTTTATCTGAAATCGTTTCTTCTGAAATAATTAAATTTTGGCTCATATAGTTATTTTAATGGTTTATATTTTATTTCATCATCGAAACAAACTGCTTCAATTTTCCGCCTTTGCTGCGTTGTAATTTTTCTTTTATAATAAAGCTAAAGTTCAAACCACTTTCTAAATAGGTAGTAATTGCTTTTTCAATATCGCGAATTTGACTTTCGGTTAATGCATTTTCACTTACATATTCCACCTCAAAAGTATCGATTTTTGTTTGTTTAATCACAAATTCTTTTACATTTCCGTCGTCTTCAATAATACTTTTGGTTACGTAGTAAAACGTCAATCCTGGTGATTTTTTTCCGCTTGGAAGAATAGCAATATCGTTGGTTCGGCCAATCAGTTTCTTTAAAATTGGTTTTTTGAAGGTACTTTTTTCATCAAGAATTCCAACATCTCCAATATCATATCGAATGAATGGATGCGCTTTGTTATACAATGAAGTAATTACAATTCGACCTTCTTTTCCGTTAGGTAAAACGTTATTATTATCATCTAAAATTTCTACAAATAAGGTTTCTGAATTGACTTGCCATTCATCATTTGGATTTTGAAAAGCAATCAAGTCAAGTTCGGAAGCACCATATTCGTTGATAACAGGAACTCCAAATTGTTTTTCCATCAATAGTTTATCTTTCTCAAATAACATTTCGGAAGTAACAACACAACATTTCAACGTTGGACAAACCGATGTTAAAACAATGTTTTTCTTTTGAAGAAATTTTGCAAATAAAACGATGGAAGAAGTATAACCGTTAATGTAATCGAACTTTTTATTCTGAAATTTCAGTAGTACTTTTTCAAGAATTTTATCTGATAAATCAAAAATGGTGAATCGATAACTATTCTTCAAAACATCTTTTAATCGTTCTTTTTTATTTCCAACAAAATCTAGCGGGATTCCATAAAATCTAGCTTGTTTAGACGAATTAAAATCAATGTTAAACCATCCAAATCGGTTGATGATGTTTGCCCAAGTTAAGGCGTGACAAAATTTATCTTTAGCAAAAATAAACGGATCGCCACTTGAACCCGAAGTTTTATTGACGTAAACATTTTTAATAGTAAATCCATTTGAAAGTCTTTCAGATAAAGGTTTCTGAAATTCTTTTTTAGTCATTATCGGAAGTTCATTCCAATTTTCAATCTCGGGTTTTCCAACAAATTCTTGATAGGATTTATTATTTTTTAAATGGTATTCAACAATTTCTTTTCTTTTTAAATTGATATAATTTTCATAATCGGCATCAGAAATGGCTTGAATTTTTTCAAATTCAGCAATTGCTTCCTTCATAGGAAAACCATTTGCCTTGAGCGATAAATTGAAAAGGTTGAACATTTAAGCTACTTTTTGAATTTCGAATCTTTTTATAGATTGCAACTCTTTTTCTTTAGATTCTTTAACTTCTTCAATATCAAAATCATCTTGAAGTCCAAGCCAAAACTTTGCGGAATTGCCAAAATACTGGCTTAATCGCAAAGCAGTATCGGCAGTAATTCTTCTATTTCCTTTAAGAATTTCAGAAATTCTTGTTTGTGGAATTTTCAAATCTTTTGATAATCGATAGGCACTAATTTCTAAAGGAATTAAAAACTCTTCTTGTAAAATTTCGCCTGGATGTATGTTTTTTAGTTTTTCCATAATACAAATTTTTAATGATAATCTACAATTTCAACGTTACTTGCATTTCCATTTTCCCAAATAAAAATTATTCTCCATTGATTATTAGTTCTGATGTTGTAGAAATCTTTTAAGTTTCCTGAAAGTTTTTCTAATCTATTCGATGGTGGAATTCTTAAATCATTTATGTCAATTGAATTATTGAGCATTCTTAATTTTCTTCTTCCAAGTTCCTGAATTTCTCTTGATGGTTTTTTAATTAGAATACCATTCCAAATTTTTTCAGTGTCTTTTGAACCAAATGAGATTATCATATCTTTCACGTTACTAACGTCAAAGATAAGTAAAATAAATTATGTTTTCTATTTCAAACAAACTATTTTTGCAAGACAACTAAACAGAACAAGTTTTAGAAAAGATTTCCTATTAATAAAAACAATTAGTTTAAATTAAGAAGCGATTCTGAAACAAGTTCAGAATAAACAACACAATGACAATTTTACTACTTGGTTCAGGCGGAAGAGAGCATGCACTTGCATGGAAAATGTTACAATCTGACAAATGTTCTAAACTTTTTGTTGCTCCAGGAAATGCTGGAACATCTCAAATTGCCACAAACGTTTCTTTAAATATTTTAGATTTTGATGCGATAAAAACATTTGCTTTGGCTGAAAAAGTGGATATGGTTGTTGTTGGACCTGAAGATCCTTTAGTTCACGGAATTTATGATTTCTTCAAAAACGATGCTGATTTAAATCATATTCCTGTAATTGGTCCGTCAAAAGTGGGTGCGCAATTGGAAGGAAGTAAAGAATTTGCAAAAGAATTTTTAGTAAAATACAATATTCCGACGGCTGCTTATGATAGTTTTACAAAAGAAACAGTTGAAAAAGGTTGCAAATTTTTAGAAACATTACAACCGCCATATGTTTTAAAAGCGGATGGTTTGGCTGCTGGAAAAGGTGTTTTGATTATTCAAGATTTAGATGAAGCTAAATCGGAATTAAAAAATATGTTAGTACACGAAAAATTCGGAAATGCTAGTTCTAAAGTAGTTATCGAAGAATTTCTTGACGGAATTGAACTAAGTTGTTTTGTTTTAACCGACGGAAAAAATTATAAAATTCTTCCAACTGCGAAAGATTATAAAAGAATTGGTGAAGGTGACACAGGTTTAAATACTGGCGGAATGGGAGCGGTTTCTCCGGTTCCATTTGCAGATACAGTTTTGTTGGAAAAAATCGAAACCCGAATTGTAAAACCAACAATTGCTGGTTTGCAAAGTGACGGAATTGAATATAAAGGTTTCGTTTTTATAGGATTAATTAATGTGAAAGGTGAACCAATTGTTATAGAATACAACGTAAGAATGGGCGATCCAGAAACAGAAGTTGTAATTCCGAGATTAAAATCAGATTTGGTTGAACTTTTTCAAGCAGTTGGAAATCAAACGTTAAATCAAGTTTTCTTAGAAATCGACGAAAGAAGTGCTACAACAATTATGGTAGTTTCTGGCGGATATCCTGAAGATTATGTAAAAGGTTTTGAAATTTCTGGTTTAGAAAACATCGAAGATTCAATTGTTTTTCACGCTGGTACAAAATTGGAGAACGGAAAAGTGGTTACCAATGGCGGTCGTGTAATTGCCATTACGTCATTCGGCGAAAGCTTTCAAGAAGCCATAAAAAAATCTTATCAAAACATAGACAAGCTAAATTTTGATAAGATGTATTTTAGAAAAGATATCGGTTTCGACTTATTTTAAGAAAGAGTGAGCCGTTGTATCTTGATTTTCAGTGCCTGCTTCGTCGAAAATACGTAATTGTTTAATCCAATAAACCATGTAATAAGTACAAACTCCTATTAGAATCCAACTTATACTATTAGCTAACCACCAATTATCTAGTTCTAACGCACGTAACCAATCAAGAGGTTTAAATAAAAAATCTACAAAAAGAGATTGTATTGCTTCGAAAAATGCTTTCATTTTTAAACAAGTGTTATATTTACAACCACAAAAGTATAAAATATCTTTATGATAACAAGCGTTTTTAAAAAATCTACACCAATAAATTACACTTTAGTAGTAATTGCTGTGTTGTGCTTCTTTTTTACTTACCAATTTAAGCAACCAAATTGGACGGCTTCATTAATTACAATTGGGCAAAAAATAGGTTTGTTAGCAGTAATTGGTGCTTCTTTTTTTCTAACAAATTTTATTGCTAAAAAGAATGCATTGACCAAGGATAGTTCTTATACTTTACTTTTTCTCTTTTTGATGCTTTGTCTTTTTCCTTCTGTTTGGGATAATTATAATTTGATAATTTCAAACTTTTTTCTTCTACTTGCCTCGAGAAGATTAGTTTCACTGCAAACATTGAAAGCACCAAAAGAGAAAATATTTGATGCTTCACTTTGGATATTTATTGCTTCACTTTTTCATTTTTGGGCAATACTTTTTATCTTATTAGTATATATTTCTATACTTTTTCATGTTTCTAGGGATTATAGAAATTGGTTAATTCCTTTTGTTGCTTTCTTTTTTACAGCAATCGTGTTTGTTTTTTATTCATTATTGATAGATAAAACAGCAATTGATTATTATTTGAGTGAGCAAGTAATCAACACAAAAATTGATTATTTTCAAAATGATTTTCAGAATATTGCTTTATCAATTTTTGTGGTTTTTCTTGTCTTTTTTGGTTTTTCTTCTGTCTTTACTTTTACAAGCAAACCTCTAAACATGCAGGCTTCCTACAAGAAAATCATATTTTCACTTTTGATTGGCGGAGTAATTTATTTTATTTCCCCAAATAAAAACAATGATGTTTTAGTTTTTACTTTTTTCCCTTTAGCAATAATGGCTACAAATTTTATTGAGAATTCACAAAATAAAATTCAACAAGAAATTGTTCTTGCAGTTTCAATTATTTTAAGTTTTTTCTGTTTCTTTTCGCAGTTATAATTTACTTCCGTAAGCTAAATCACCTGCATCTCCAAGTCCTGGAATAATGTAATTTTTCTCGTTTAGTTTTTCATCAAGAGCGGCAACCCATAGATGACAATTATTTGGAAGATTTTCCTTAAGATAAGTAATTCCTTCTGGTGCAGCAATTATAACTGCAAGGTGAATTTCTTTTGGTTTTTGTTCCAAATGCAATTTATTTAAAACAGCAACAATAGATTGACCTGTTGCTAACATAGGATCAATTAGAATTAAATTTTTATTTTCAAAGGATGGTGCTGCTTGATATTCGACTAAAATTTCAAAATAATCATCATTGTTTGGATGATGTCTGTAAGCAGAAACGAATCCATTTTCCGCATTATCAAAAATATTCATAAAACCTGTATGCAATGCTAAACCTGCTCTAAGTATGGAACACAAAACGACATTGTCTGCAATAGTTGTAGTATGTTTTACGCCAAGTGGAGTTTGAACATCAATGGCTTTATATTCTAAAGTTTTACTCAATTCATACGCCATAATTTCTCCAATACGTTCAATATTTTTTCTGAAACGCATGCTGTCTTTTTGAATGTTGACATCGCGAATTTCTGCCAAAAAATGATTAAGAATACTATTGTTTTCAGAGATGTAATGAATTTGCATAAAAGTAAATAATTTGTATGTTTACGTAAAAGTATAAAAACTATCTTTGCAAATAAAATTAATCATTATGTTTTCAAAATTTGCCTATTCTATATTTGAACAAAGTATCAAGGATTATCACGTTTACGATAATGTAAACCAACCTATTAACAATCCGTATCCAAAGGAAAAAATAGAACATTTACTTTATTTTAAAAACTGGATTGACACGGTTCAATGGCATTATGAAGACATTATTCGTGACCCAAATATCGATCCTGTTGCAGCATTAACTTTGAAAAGAAAAATCGACGCTTCCAATCAAGAACGTACCGACATGGTAGAATATATTGACAGTTATTTTCTTCAAAAATATGCTCATGTTGAAGTAAAACCAACAGCCAAAATCAATTCAGAATCGCCAGCTTGGACTATTGATAGATTGTCAATTTTAGCTCTTAAAATTTATCATATGAACGAAGAAGCAACTCGTGCTGAAGCTTCACAAGAGCATAGAGATAAATGTCAAGAAAAACTGAACGTACTTTTAGAGCAAAGAACCGATTTATCAACAGCAATCGACGATTTATTGACTGATATTGAAAATGGGGACAAATTCATGAAAGTGTACAAACAAATGAAAATGTACAATGATGATGATTTGAATCCGGTTTTGTATCAAAATAAAAAATAATTTCCGACAAACTTTGTCACATAAAATAAAACATATAGCTGTCATTCGACTCTCTGCAATGGGAGATGTCGCAATGACAGTTCCTGTTATTTTAGCATTAGTCAATCAGTATCCAGAAGTTAAAATAACCATGGTTTCTCGACCATTTTTCAAACCCATTTTTGAAAATATACCTAATGTAACTTTTTTATCAGTTCATACCAATCACCAACACAAAGGAATATTTGGATTGTATAGATTATACAAAGAAATCAAACACCAAAACGTTGAACAAGTTGCAGATTTGCACAACGTTTTGCGTTCAAAAGTTATTAGATTTTTATTTACTTTAAGTGGAAAAAAAGTAGCTTATACTGATAAAGGAAGGAAAGAGAAAAAAGAATTAACACGTGCAGAAAATAAAATTTTCAAGCCATTAAAATCAATGTTTGAAAGACATGTTGCTACTTTTAAACAGTTAGGTTATGATATAGATTTAAGCAATCCTGTTTTTTTGAGACAAATGGATATTCCTTTGAAAGCACAAAAAATCATTGGAAATAAAAATCAAAAATGGATAGGAATTGCGCCTTTTGCTCATTATCAAAGTAAAACCTATCCAATGGATTTGATGAGAGAAGTTATTAGTAAATTATCTGAAAATCCAAACTTAAAAATCCTTCTTTTTGGTGGAGGAAAAAAGGAAATGGAACTATTAGAAGGGTTTTCAAATGAAAATGTAATAAATTTTGCTGGGAAAATATCTTTTGATGATGAGTTACATCTGATTTCTAATTTAGATTTAATGTTATCTATGGATAGCGGAAACGCTCATTTGGCAGCCATGTTTGGTATAAGAACCATCACGATTTGGGGCGCAACGCATCCTTATGCTGGATTTTCACCATTTAATCAACCTTTAGAAAATTGCTTGACTTCCGATAGAAATCAATATCCATTATTACCAACTTCGGTTTATGGAAATAAAAAAGTTGCTGGTTATGAAGATGTAATGCGAAGTATTTCTGTGGAAAAAGTAGTTTTCAGTGTTCAGTCGCAGTTGGCAGATTAAAACTTACAAATAAATCTTATTGATTCTACAAATTTCTAAAATATAGCTTTTCAAATTTGAAATAGTTGCGTGATAGTTTGGTGCTTCGTAGCCAAAACGCCCGTGTTCCATTTGCTCTTTTTCGATAGCATTGCAACCTTTTACCACTTCCTTAATCATATCGAGCAAGATTAATTCTTTGTTTTTGTTTTTCTCAAATTTGAAATCAACTAACTCATCTTCCAATTTTTCACAATATTCTAAAAGCTCTTGAACTTCTGGTTCGTCCAAAAGATCTTGTGCTTTTTTAAATATTTCGAGTTTATTTTTCATTTATTTAAACAATTAAATCCTTCGATGACGATTAGTAGATAAATCAACTTAAACGCAATCTACGTAACTGATAACTGCTAACTGAATTTAGACATCATCAAAATCAACAAATATTTCACTACTTGTTGGATGTGCTTGACAAGTTAAAATTAAACCACTTTCAACTTCTTTATCAGTCAAAATGGAGTTTTTTTTCATTTCGGCAGTTCCTTTTGAAATTCGTGCCAAACAACTGCTACAAATTCCTCCTTGACAAGAATAAGGCGCATCGATGCCTTGTTTTAAAGCTGCTTCTAATAAAGTTTGCTTCTGACTCATTTCGAATGTTTCTTCGTCGCCATCGACTAAAACCGTGATTTTTGTATGACCGTTTTCTGATGTTGCAATTTCTTTTTCTGCTGAAGTTGAAGTTGAAAACAACTCAAATTTGATATTTTTTTCAGCAACATTGTGTTCTTTTATAACATTGGAAACCAAATTAATCATTTCTTCTGGACCACACAAATAGAATTTAGAAAATTCTTTTTCTTTGTGTTTATTGTTCAAAACAAAGTTTACATTCGCTTTGTCAATTCGACCAAAAAGCTCATTTTCAACCTTAATTTGAGTGTAAGCATAATGCACAAAAAGTCTTCCAATATATTTTTGTTGCAAATCGTGTAGTTCTTTATGAAATATGGTTTCGTCAGTATTTTTATTTCCGTAAACCAATACAAAAGTGCTGTCTTTCTCGTTATGCAAAACCGATTTTAGAATAGACATAACTGGTGTAATTCCGCTTCCAGCAACGAACGCAGCGTAGTTTCTTTGTCTGTCAAATTGTGGTTCAAAAGTAAACTTACCTTCAGGTTGACCGACTTCTATAATATCACCAACCTTCAAATTATCATTAGCAAATTTTGAAAAATGTCCGTTTTTTACTGACTTAATCGCAATTCGTAGTTCGCCACTTTCTGGTGAAGAACATATAGAATAGGCACGACGTATTTCTTGTCCATCAAGCGTTAATTTTAGATTAATATATTGACCTGCAATAAATTGATAAGCAGATTGTAATTCAGAAGGAACATTAAAGACTACAGAAACCGCGCTTGGAGTTTCACGTTTTACTTCTTTGATTTGTAATTTATAGAATTGTGACATGGTAAGTAATTTTTACAAAGGTAAGAAATAGCAATTATTTACTTTTATTTAAAGTTTGAAAATGTTTGTAACAAATTTTAAAGTCATCATCTAGTACTTCTTCCAAAACAATCAACAATGTTCAAACATTTTATCATGCTCGAATGGAAGGCATTTCTTCGTTTGTCATCCTTAGGAAGTAATATTGCAATGAAAATTTTTACTGTTTTTTTACACCTAGTTTTAGGACTTTTTCTTTTTAATGATTCTCGACTATCACCACTATCAACAGTAAATAAATTCATAATGTACTATTTAGTGATGGATTTGATGCTTATGGATGTTGCACCAAATTTTACAAAAGTTTTTCTAGTCTATTGATTAATCCTATTATTTCCGTCGTTTTCTAAAATCCAGATAGTTTTTGGATGTTATTTCAAAACAGACATTTTTAAAACAGAAAATACTCTAAGTTATTTAAATATAACGGTTGTTTATTTAAGATGTTCTAAAACTACTTTTGCTTTTTCGTTGTACGGATTATTTTGGTCGTTTATTATTGTTTCAAATTGTTTTTGTGCTGCTTTGTTTTCGTTTAGGTTCTTTAAGGTAAATCCTAATCTAAAAGTAGCATCATAATAAAAAATGCTTTCTCTGCTTTGTGAGATTTTGATGTAGTCGGTTTTGGCTATTTTGTAGTTTTTTAATTCGTAACTTATTACTCCATGGAAATAGATTGCGGTATCGTTTTTTGGTTTTTGTGCTAGTATTTGCTCTGAAATAGCAAAAGCCTCTTTCATGTTATTATCTCGGTACAATTGCATTAAAGGATCCCAGTTGGTTTTTTCTGTTCCCATATAGTTGGGTAGCCCTTCTTCTTTGGAGTAGAATTGCTCTATTCCTTGTTTGTTGGTTAAGGATTGATTGATAAAGTATCCTAAAACAAAGGTTATAGGAAGTAAAACGGCAGCATATTTAAGATAATTAGTATTATTTGTTCTTTTAACATTGGAAGCTACTATTTCAATTCTATCTTCCGCTTTAGTGAATGCTTTTTTTAGTACTGTGTAATCCCAATTGTTTTCTTCTAATAGCATCTTTGCTCCTAGTAGTGGATCGTCTGTTGGGTGGCTGTTTTTTAATTGTTCCAAAATACGCATACGCTCTTGTGGGTTGAAATCATCTTCTAATGATTCCAGCAGGAGTGCTAAATCTATATTTTGTTTATCTTTATTCATTGTATTTATAAAACGATTCAGGTGCAATTTATTCCCAAAAGTAATTTTTTTTAACTAATTATTCCATAAACGTCTCCCATAAATTCTTTACTTTTTTTCGAGCCATTGAAAGCATGTTGGCTACTGTTTTTTCAGAAATTGCCAATTGTTGTGCAATCTCTTTATTTGTGTAGCCATTAATATTCAAAGCAATAATCTTTTTTTCTTTCTCGGGAAGACAACAAAGCAATGCTTTAAAATTTTCGTCGCATAAGGATTGCTTAACAGTATTGGTTACTATAGTAGGAAGAAACCTTTTGATTTCATCTACTATTCTGTTTCTGTTTTTTTTGGTTTTAATAACATCAAGACTTCTATTTTTTACCATGACTAATAATAAGGCTTTGATGTTGATTTCCTCTTCAATAAATTTTTGCTGCCTTTGGACTAAAGGCATCGCAACTATTTTTTCAAAACAATCAGCTACAACATCTTCAGCATCCTGTTGGCATTGAACATATTTGTAGGCTACCAAATAAAACTCTGGTAGCCAACATTTATATACAGGAATGAAAGCTTCGTTATTTCCCGAGCAAAACTGTTTTATCAAAAAAAACGATGTGTCAAGTGCACGATTCAAATTTGTAGGTATTAATTTGGGAAAGCAAATGTATGTTTTTTACAAACAACTTCGGGAAGATTTATAGCCTCAATCGTATTAATATTATAAATATTTTAACAAAAAACATTGAACGCAAGGAGGTTGCGATGAGCGTTTGTAAAATTGTACTGTAAATATGGATATACGTGTTTTTATGCGATTACATGAATTGATAAGTAGCAAACAAACTGGAAATCTTAAACAATTGGCGCAAAAATTAGAAATATCAGAACGTAGCGTAAGTTATTATATCGCTTTTATGCGTAATGAGTTAAAAGCACCTATCATTTATGATCGAAAATTGGAAACGTATTTGTATGAAGCGGAGTGTAAACTTTGTTTTGTAAGTGAATAAACTGGAGCCAGAAACCAGATAAACGGAGCGGAACCGAAAAGCTTTATGAGTAGGTAAATTAGATATTAAAAATTATGAAAAAATTTAAAACAATTTTTGGAACAATTTTATTCGCTTCATTTCTTTTTACAAGCTGTGGAGGAAATTCTATTGAAAGTGATGCTAAAAAGATGGCTGAACTTCAATGTAAAGCAAAACAATTAATGGAAAAAGTTGCTTCTGGAGACGCTTCTGTTATGGAAGAAAGTACAAAGCTTGCTACTGAAGCGGCTTCTTTAAAAGAAGAAATTCAAGGTAAATACACCTCCGAATCTGATCAAAAAGAATTTAACATGGCTTTATTAAAGGAAATGGCGAATTGTAAGTAAAATATCAAAGACTAACAATTATTTTTAATAAAATGAAAAAAAATAAATACCTATTGTTTTTATTAATGGGTTTGCTACTAATTTCTTGTAATAATAAAAATAGTGAAAAGCAAAAAACGGATTCTATTTTAAAAACAGACATTAATAAAGATAGTGTAAGTAAAAAAGTTATTGAATTACCAAAAACAACTCTAAAAATTGAAAATAAAAGCAATAACGATTGTGATATATTATTAAAAGATTATACAAAGTTTAAAGATGATTTTGTTAATTTCATGTATGACATGAATGAATTAGATCAAGATAATATGTCTGAGCAACTATTAATGAATTATCTAAATCAAGTAGCTGAATGGGATGAAAAAATCAAAACATGTTTATCAGACTCAAAATATTCTTCTAGATTTAAACAAATTCAAAAAGAAATTGAAAAAGCAAATCAGTAACAAAATAAAATGTTAAAAATCAATAAAGAAAAAACTTTAAAAATTAATAAAAGAATAGGTGTTCACTAGAATAAAAAAATAAAAAAATGAAAAAAATAACGACAATTTTTGCATTAATGTTAATGGCTTCGTCTATTCTAACAAGTTGTGGTAGCGGAAAAGAAAAACAAATTACACTTCCAGATCCACCAACTGATTTAAAATATGAAGGAGTAGCATTGGTAGATGGACCTCTATCTGGTTATATTGAAGTTGTGCCCGGTTCTTATCTTTTTGAAATGGTTAAAGATGAAGATGAATTTAATCCTGGATATAAAGAAACAATGAAAGTAAAGTTTAAATTCATTAAATCTATTGATGTTAAAGCCGGCAATGGATATAATAATTTTGGACCAAGCATTATAGGAAAAGCTTTAGATAATCAAGGAGCTCCTTTAGATTTTGAACTTTCTGTTAGTACGGATAAAGATTTAGCAACTTATTTGAAAAGAGGTTCAGGAGAAGAATGGTTAACACTGTATGTTTCAGGTCAGGGATCTATCGACTCAGAAGAAGATGCCGTAGCGTTATTAGAAAAATACAAAAAAGGAAAAAAAATTCGTTTTAATTCAGAAATAGTTGAAGAAGAATTTGATAGTGAAAATTCATCAACAGGGACCTCTAATTCTGAAAGTGGTGAAGCGAGTTCTTCTACAGGTGATTGTGATGAGTTTTTAGAAGGTTATGAAAAGTTTATGAACCAATATATTGCTGTTTTAAAAAAATACAAAAATGACCCTACAGATACCTCAATTTTATCAGAGTATACTTCTATTATGACTGAAGCTACAGAATGGAGCGCAAAGACTAAGGATTGTGCAACAGATCCAAAATTTGCTGCAAAATTCACTTCAATACAGATGAAAATAGCGAATGCAGCTTCAGGGATGTAATAAAAATTAAGGTGTGATTGAAAAACTATAAGAGTAGAAAAAATTTAAACTCAAAAAAATGAAATATATAATAAAAATTTTTTTCGCAACAATTTTAACAGCAACAATTTTAACTAGTTGCAATGGTAAAAGCGGAATCAAATTAGAAATAGATAAGTCAAATCCTATTTCTGGTGATATAGCTACCTATGTTGAAGTAATTGATGATGGAGTATATGAAATCCAAACTGAGAAGAGCGGAACAGGTGATTTTGAAACAGAAACTCCGTTTATTGTGGTTGGATTAAAGTCAATTAAAAAATTTGATATAAATGCGCCGTCTGGAAAAAATGCAATTATTATTGAATTAAATATTCTTGACGAAAGTGGAGTAAAAGTTGGTAGCGCCAACTTCAGATGTGGAGAAGTTGAAGATATAAAAAATCTTCTAATTTCTGGAAACGCTTCTCAAAAGTTTAAATTTTATTCTTATGTATCACCAGGAACTGACTTTTTTAAGGAAAATGACTTGACTAAGGCAAAAAAAATAAGCATCAGGGGGAATTGGGAAGATATTCAAGGGTATGATGGTACATATAGCGGTCTAACTGTGAATCAATCTGATGAGGAATCTGACTTAAACAACGAGTTTGAAGATGGGTTGGCTGACGAACCAACTGGTACATCATTTGATGAAAAACTTGCACAAGAAGAAGCCGAAGCTGCTAATGGCGGACCAATTGGAGAAATTGTAATTGGTGTTAAAGATAGAATATATTTCTATGAAACCTCAAATTTAAATTCTAAAACTTCATCTTATTTTGTGAAAGGACAAAAAGCTGAATTTTTTGATATAGAAGATGATAATCCAGAGGATGATTTTTTATATGTATATTTTGTATATAGAGGAAAAGAAAAAACGGGATATGTATTAAGATCTGATGTAAAATTTGAATGATAAAGGCCATTAATTTTCTGCTATACAGTAAATATTTTTAAAAATAAATTAATAGTAGCGTGTTAACAAAGTTTCATAAGCAGAAAAATTTAATCGTATTAATATGAAAAACACAAATAAATTTCTAGAAGACTATTGTTTATTTTTTAATATTATTTCTTTTAGTTAAAAGAAATTAACACCTCAGAAAATAGAATATAGTGGAATACCAGAATAAATGGATTTTTCAATACTCATTTATATTAACCCAAAATAATAAATAAAAAAAATGAAAAAAATAGTAGTAGTTCTTGTTGTCTTTTTTTTATCAATAAGTTCTTATTCACAGACAGATAATGAATATGAAGAAACAAGTTTTCAAGGATCGGAGGAACAATCTTATAAACCTAAAAAAGAAGTCTTTTTAATCAATTCTGCAACGATCTCTAGAAAATATATAGTTTTTGGTGAACTTCCAAATAAAAATTCTCATAGTATAATTGTTGATTATGAAAAAAAAACCTTAACCATCACTTTAGATAAAAAGCAAGAATTATATACTTTAAATCAGGAAGATGATGAGTATTATTGGGGTGCGATGCCACAATATAATTTAGTAAAAGGATATTTAATTAATGAAAAAAATGAAAAATCCTTATTTGTTGTTGAAGGAGGTGCAAATGGTAGTATAATATTTACCATTGATAAAAACATGAAAAATATGACAGATACATTTAACGCTGGATTACAAAATAGATAAACAACTTTTGTTTATTTACGAAATAATGGAGATGAGCCATGTAAACAGAAAAAATAAGAGTACATATAAACTTAATAAAATGAAGAAAAACGTCTTGTTTTTAATTATTGCGATTGGAATTTTGTTTAGTACAAAATCTAATGCACAAAGTAAAATTGCAAAAACAACTAATTCTAAAGTGTCTGCACTTTCTACAAATGACTTATTGCAGGGAAAATGGCAAAGTTTGGATGACAAAACCAACTTTTTAGTATTCGATAAGAATCTTCGAAAAGAGATTGCAAAAGGGATGAAAAATTGGGATAGTGAACCATTTAATTTATCAAATAAGTGCTTAAACGAAAGTGATAAAGAAATGATTGGCGAACCTGAAAAAGATAAATATATTTCATGTAATCAATCTGATATGTGTTGGTATATAATAACTATTAACAAAGATTTTTTAGAGTTAAGTTATACAGGTCGTGGAAATACTTTAAAATATAAAAGAGTAAAATAATGGTTGTTTAAAAATGGACCTGAACCATATAAACAGGGTGTAATCGAAAAACCTTAAGAGTAGAAGAAAATTAAATTTATTAAAATGAAAAAAACAATTTTATTTATTGCTTTATTAATATTTTGCACTAATCTATTTGGTCAAGATGAAAAACTTTCAATTGGAATATTACCATTTACATTTGTGAAATCTTCAGCAAATGCTGCTGATGTTATCTCTATTCAAGAGTCAGTTATAAATTCATTTGTAAAAACAAAACGATTTAATATCGTAGATAGATCAAAAATGGATGCCTTAAATCAAGAAAAAGAATTACAGAAAGGTGAAGATTTTATTGATGGTTCTGTTATAGAACAGGGAAAATCTCTTGGTGCTAAGTTTTTAATATCGGGGCATGTAATTTCTGCAATGGCCGAAGGAATGCGCACGGATGATGGAACAGTTACGTATAAAGCTAAGTTGATTATTAGTTTAAAAGTAATTGACATTGAAACAAGTCAAGTTGTTAATTCTGAAACAATTGAGCCAAAAGCAGGGAGTTCTTTAATGGGAATGATTGGAATGGGAGCTAGTTCACCTCAAGTTGCAATTGAAAAAGCAATGAAATCTATTCAAGAGAAAATAGATGCATTTGTAAGTAATAATTTTCCAGTTATTTTTTCTGTAGTAGAAATTCAAGAAAAAGATAGTAAAGGCGCAGCAACAACTATTTTAATTTCAGGAGGTACAGCTTTTGGTTTGAAAAAAGGCACTAAATTAAAAATAGTTGAAGTAGTTGAAGTGAAAGTTGGTAATAAAACTAAATCAAGAAAAAAAGAAATAGGCGAGGTAAAAATAATAAAAGTGGAAGATGAGGACTTTTCAATTTGCGAAGTTAGATCTGGTGGTGCCGATGTTTCCACTAAATTTGATGCAAAAGCTAAACTAGAAGTAGTAAC
The DNA here is from genome assembly GCA_044361155.1 of Flavobacterium sp. GTDB lineage: Bacteria > Bacteroidota > Bacteroidia > Flavobacteriales > Flavobacteriaceae > Flavobacterium. The sequence goes on along the minus strand of JBIKJF010000002.1, from coordinate 131,155 downwards.
TCTAACAGAATAGAAAATGTCGAAAAAAATATTATACCTTGTATTTGGGTTATTATTGTTTGCTGGATGCGCAAAAAAAATTCATGCTGAATATACTGCTGAAGTTTCGTATCAATCCAAAGATACTGATGGCACCATCACAGTAAGATGTTTTGGGTACGGGAAAAATGATAAAGAGGCTATAACTAATGCTCAAAAAAATGCATTAAGTGTAATTCTATTTAAAGGTTTGCCAGGAAGTGAACTTAGAGTTCCTTTAGTAGATAATGAATACGAATCAAAAAATTCTAATGCTACCTATTATAAAAATCTTTTTGAAAATGGTTATAGCAATACATTTATTATGTCTTCTGATATTATTTCTCCGCTAGTAAAGCATGATAAAACTAAAAGATTAATAGTTAATATTAAAATAAACATTAATTCTCTTAGAAGAGATTTGGAAATAAATAAAATAATTAGAAAATTCGGATACTAACAATGAAAAATAAATTTATATTAATAATAATGTTTTGCATATCTTTTTTAAGTATTTGCTATTCTCAAAATTCTGGCACGAATAGTGGCGGACAAGTGGCTCAAATTCAGCCCAAAGTAATAGTTATTCCTTATGCTAAAGAAGATGAAGACATTAAAACAATGTTGCAAGACCAAACAAAGGGTTTCTACCGTAGAACTGCAATTTCTGTCGTTAATGATGCTTTTAATTCAAGAGGTTTTACTACTTATGGATTTGAAGCAGAGTTAACAAAGGCAACAAATGCTAACCTTTTTAATGCGGGTACTAAAAGAAGTGCCAAGGAAATAATTGCTCAAAACTGTACTGCTGACATTTACGTAGAAACAGATCTAGACGTGACTTCTGGTGGAAATGGCACTGAAGTGCAATTAATATTGAGAGCCTATGAAACGGCAACAGGCAGAGCTCTTTCAGATAAGCAATCAGCTAGTGGTAAGTTTTATACCAATGATATCACTAAACTTACAATAAAATCCCTAGATAAAGTAAAAGAAGACTTTTTGAACGATATTCAAACTAAATTTAGCGATATTGTTAATAATGGAAGATCAATTGAAATCTATTTTAATCTAGCTAAGAATTCAGCAAAGACTTTTGATAAAGAGGTTGGTTCAGATGGGGATTTGCTTTCTGAAGCAATAATGGATTGGATGTCTAAAAATGCTTATAAAAATTATGCAAAAAAAAGATCTTCTACTCCGTTAGAAGTTGTATATAATGAAGTTAGACTTCCTTTAAAAGATCAAACGACAGGAGATAATTATGATATTGAAATGTTTGGAAGATTAATACGAAAATTTTTAAAATCACTTGAAGTGGAGGCCACATTAACTTATCCTCCTGGTCAAATAATGGTTACATTAAAATAAGAAAATATGAAAAATATAATTCAGTTAATAGTTTTGTTTTTTGTTTTGAATACTTACTGTCAAAACTCTAATGATGTTGGTAAGATATCTTTGTCAATTGTAATGCCAGAAAATCTTGAAGGTTTAGATGATTCTAATCTTTCTAATCTTGAGACTAAAATTTTAGATATTGTTAATCAAACTGGTCTAAGTGGAACAGGTTATAATAACAACTTTGTAATTTATCCCAAATTTACAATTCTTAATTCAAAAGTTTCTAAAGGAATGCAAAATATTTATTTCATTGATTGCCAATTAAGTTTGTTTATCAAACAAGTAGATAACAATATGGTTTTTTCTACTATTTCAAAAAAACTAGAGGGCAATGGGTTAGACAATCAAGAAGCAATTTTAAATGCAATTGATAATATAAACACTAGTGATGAAGATTTTTCAAAATTTATTGAAAAAGGTAAATCTAGAATAATTCAATACTATGAATCAAAATGTAATGATTTAATTGTTCAGGCAGATGGTTTGGCTAAAAGACAAAGTTATGAAGAGGCAATCACGCTACTTTTGTCTATTCCCTCAGAAGTAAGTTGTTTTTCTAAAGTTCAAAGTAAGACCATTGAAATTTATAAAAATTATCAATCCTTTCGTTGTGGTAGTTTACTTCAACAAGCTCAATCTGACGCTGCGCAAAATGACTTTAGTAGTTCTTTGAATTCTTTAAGTCAAATAGATCCCTCTTCTAAGTGCGGTCCAGAGGCAAAGGCATTAATGGCAAAAATTGAAGGTAAAATAGACGCGGCTAATAGACAACGATTTCAAGCTGCAATGATGGTTTACAACGATCAAATTCAGCTAGAAAAACAAAGAATTAATGCTGCTAGAGATATTGCTGTAGCATATGCAAAGAAAAGGCCAAAACCAGTTACAAACAATTATTTAATTTTAGTTAGATAATGAAAAAAATATGTTTTTTAACTGTTGTATTTTTATTTACTGTAAATACGAATGCTATTGCTCAAAAAATAATTTTGTTCAAAAATCAATCCCTCGTTAATATATTAGGGTTTAATTAATTCAAAGTGGAACTGAACCATCTAAATAGGGTGTAATCGAAAAACCATAAGAGTAAGAAAACTTATAATGCAACAAATGAAAAAACTTTTACTTTTAATTGGATTCTTATCCGTTACAATGAATGCACAAGTCAAAAATAAGATTATTGCAAAACCTAAATCTCAAACTGCTTATAAATCTATTAAAATAAATAATTATGAATGGATGACAAGCAATCTAAATGAAAAAAAATTTAGAAACGGAGATGTAATTCCTCAAGCTCAATCAAAAGACGAATGGGCAAAAGCTTCTCGGGAGGCCAAACCAGCTTGGTGCTATTACCAAGTAGAATATTCAAAGATAAAAAAACACGGAGATCCATCAACAGGTCTTTACGGAGTACTTTATAATTGGTATGCAGTAAATGACAGCAGAAAACTTGCTCCTGTTGGATGGCATATTCCATCAACGGATGAATGGCATGATTTATTCAATTATTTTGGAGATCTAAATCCAGGTACTTCGAAAGAAATTGTACCACAACTATTAAGCACTAAATACTGGAATGATGGTTATTCAGATAATTATAATGGTACAAATAGTTCAGGATTTAATGCTCTTCCTGGAGGTGAAAGACGCGATTATGGAATGTTTAACGATATTGGAACAACTGGAATTTGGTGGTGTTCAAATATTGATAATGATAGAAATGTTCCTTATCACATTGAAATAAGATATGGTGATTCTATTAGTTCAAAAGTATTTGATGATGGAGTGTGGGATGATACCTCTATTTTACCTCAAGGCTGGGGAATGTCGGTTAGATGTGTCAAAGATTAAAACGTAAGAATTAGAAAATAATAACAAAAAATTTAATTTGATATGAAAAAAATAAGCACCTATTGTTTTTAGTAATGGTTTTGTTACTAATTTCTTGTAATAATAAAAATAGTGAAAAGCAAGAAAAGGATTCTATTTTAAAAACAAACATTAATAAAGATACTGTTAGTGAAGAAGTAATTGAATTGCCAAAAACAACTGTTAAAATTGAAAATAAAAGCAATAATGATTGTGAAATATTATTAAAAGATTATGCAAAGTTTAAAGATGATTTTGTTAAGTTCATGTATGATTTTCATTAATTAGATCAAGATAGTATGTCTGAGCAACGTTTTATGAATTATCTAAATCAAGTAGCTGAATGGGATGAAAAAATCAAAATATGTTTATCAGACCCAAAATATTCTTCTAGATTTAAACTTATTCAAAAAGAAATTGAAAAAGCAAATCAGTAAAAAAATAAAGTGAGAAAAAGGTAATAAAGAAAAAACCTTAAAAAAATTAACATAAGTATTCATCAAAATAAAAAATAAAAAAAATGAAAAAATTAATGACAATTTTCGGAGTAATATTATTTGCTTCTTTATTATTAGCAAGCTGTGGAAGCGGGGCTGACGAAAAAAATAAAAAAGACTCAAAATCAGAGAAGGTAATAGCAATGGCCGAAAACACTAATAATAAAAAAGTTTCAGAGACAAAAAAAGATATATCCTCTACAAATGATGTCTATATCTTTAAAGATATGGCATGTAATGATGCTGCTTGTAAATGTAATGAATGTTATTACAAGTTTATTAGTGAAGACGGAAAGGAATTAATAATTAATGAAATAGACGAAAAATCTACATCAATTAAACTATATGAAACTATTGAACACAATGATGAAGGAGGATGGGTTGAAGTAATTCCAAATAAAAAATATGTAAACAAGAAGTTTAAGATTACATTTAGCGAGACAAAATGTCTATGTGATGGAGTTGAACCAATTAAGAACTATAAAAGATTGACATCCATAAAACTTCTTCAATAAATAATTAAATTAACGCGTGACAACTTTAACTAATTCATTTTAAAGAACATTAAAGTTGAGAGAAACCAGCCCATAAAAGCTAATAAGCGCAAGTAGTTTTTTATGTGCTTTGAAATAAAGGAAATTTCTAAATTTAAAGTTTAGTGATAAGATACCCCCTTGCCTCTTTACGCAAACCTCGACCCGTCTAAAAACCTCTTCATGATAATCCATTATTTGGATAGTGGTCTGTCAAAATTTTTATAGATTCAATTTCCAGAGGTTGAATTGGTTTATAGACGAACCGTCTTTATGGGCAAGTTAAAAAAAATAGGACGGTCTGCTAAAGCCAAAGGATGACCATTTAATGTGATGAAAAATTGTAATGTTGAAATTTAAAAGTGGAGACCAGAACCCACTAAAAAAACGGGGCGAATTCCGAAAAGCGTTATGAGTAGGGACAAAATTTTAAATTAAATGAGTATGAAAAAATTAATGACAGTTTTAGGAGTAACAATAATTGCTTCATTTATTATAATTAGTTGTGGACAAAATAGCAACAAGCAAAAAGAGTTAGAACTTAAAGAAAGAGAATTAAAGGAGAAGGAAATATCTTTGAAAGAAAAGGATACAACTAATTTGAAAGCTGTTGTACAGGATACTTTAAAAAATGAGACCGTGCAGGAAACTAAAAAATTACCTTCTGATACAAAAGTATTGACAATGACTTTTGAAGATTATCATGAAGGAGATTTTCCTCATTTAATTTTTAAAGATATTTCTTCTGGTGAAGAATATGATTTTAAGTTTTTATCTGATAACAATTTAAATGGAATTTCAATTCTTCTTGAAGATGATAATGCTGCATTTGGATTAAAAGCAAATCCTAAATATTTGAAAAAATCTTTTATTGTTGAGACTAAGAAAAAATTAGTTGAACAATATGATTTAGAAGGAGGAGGAGGTACTTATAAAACCAAAGCATGGGTAATAACATCAATAAAATTAAAATAAAACCAGCACATTTCCAATAGGCGGGGTTTCGGAATTACCCGTCAAGTTTAGTGGTGTCCAAAAGTTTTCTTCAATGCATCAACACTAGTGTTAAAAATTGCTGCCATTGCAAATTTTCAAAACCTTTCGAGTAATTTTTTCTAAGAACTCACAATATAAATAAATGTAAAATCAAAAACGTAGAAGTATGAAAATTATAAATATAGTGTTGTTGTTTTTATTAATTACAGTATCGGTTTATAGCCAAAATTTTAATGGAACATATAAAGAAAACTCTTCGGGAATTACCTTGAAAATTTCAAATTATAATAAAGTAAAAGGGAGTCTTACATTTGAACTAATTGTCAATGAACATCCGTGTTTTGGTAGCAGAAAAGAAATTGCAAATTGTTGTGAATATGACAATGCTCCAGCGAATGAGTTTATGTTTCAAACAGGTCAAGATGTTGGAGATACGTTTTTGTACTTAACATTCAATAATAATAATGGTAATGTACTATTAAAATCTGATGAAAACGGATTTAACATTGCCGGAATGTGCGGTATATTTAAAGATGAATTTGTTTTTAAAAAGATGATTACTCCCAAAAAAATTATAAAAAAGAAAAAATAAAACGGAACTAAACCATACACTATATTAGATAATTTAAAAGCAATTGTAGTATAAAATTAAACTTAACAAAATGAAAAATTCATTACTTATTTTTTTTCTTATTTTAAATATGAATTTATTTTCTCAAAAAACTTTTACCCCAGATAAAGGTTCAAATGACAGAAAAGTAATCCTTGATATTTTAAGAAAAGATTTTGGAGAAGAAAAAAATGAAATATTATTTAAGGTAAACCATTTTTTAATTAGTGGTAGTTGGGCATGTGTCTTGGTAAGTCCATTAAAAAACAACTCAGAAGAAGCTGAACCTCGCTGGAATCTGCTTAATAGAGTTGGAGAAAAGTGGAAAATTGTTGATTGGTCAAAAGGAATTGAGATTCAAGATGACTTTGAACTAATTGATTTACCAATACAAAATCAAAGGATAGCTAAATTAATTGTTAAAAAATACCCTACTTGTCCAATGACTATTTTTGGTAAATAACATTTAAGTATATATCGTTTTCATTTTTTTTAGTATTAATCTAATAAATAAACCAAAAAATTAAATTTTAATCAAACGTGGCGACTACGCATTATATAATGAAAAAATTAATGACAATTTTCGGAGCAATGTTTATTACATCAGTAATTCTGATAAGTTGTAGAGGCGAAAATAAAAGTAGTCAACCCAAACCCATTGATTCAACATCAAACGCAGAAAATTCTCCTAGTTCTGTTAAAGAAGAATTAAGTCGGAAGAAAAGTACTTTGACTAATTTAATCGGAGAACATAAACTTACTTCAATTTCGGGATTTATGGGTGCTAATGCAATGGTGGACTACTTAATCGAGAATGGCAAATGGATTGCATCGGGCTCTTCAATTTCAGCAGGAATGCGTGAAGCTTACGATATTGAATTATCTAATGATGATTTAAATAAATTAAAATCAATGAAAATAGTTGTTTCAAAAGATCTTTCGTTATCACTTTCTTGTAACAACAAAGAGTACTTTAAAACCCCTTTTCAAGAAGACGGATTAAGTTATTTTCTTAAAAAATCACCGAAAGATTATGAATCAAATATGTCCATAAATCTTAATTCTAAGTCTACATTCATTGATGAATATCTTTACTTATATGCACAAGATAAAGTAAAAGAATCCGAAATTAATTACGTTGATATCGCTCAAGTTTCTGCAGATGCAGTCGTTGTTAAATATAATACTAAGACTAATGAATTTGAGATAAATTTATTTTATGGTGACTGTTGTGACAACTCAACATATATATTTAAGAAAAGCACTCCATAGCAGAGCAAATTTACAATAAGTCAAAAAACATAAAAAGATTGATATTGGATTTAACAATTTTAAAAACCTAATGCATAAAATCATGGTTCATTTTATTAATATTTCAATAGCGCTTTCCTTCGCTGCTTGCACAAATGGAAGTATAAAAAATTTAAATTTAACAGAACATGTAAAGGTTGTTGACTCCATTAAGATCACAAAAATCGCTGAAAACGGTACTTTCAAGGAATTAAAATTGATAAAAACCATACAGAGTAATGTTATATCGCCGAAAGACCCTCTTTCAGTTTATGAACCAGCAATTAATTCACCAAAATCGGTTATTTACTCTAAAGATGGAAGTAAATTTTATGTTAACTCTTTGGAAGGCTGTGTAACCATCGTTTTCGATTCAAAATCTTTAAAAAAGTTAAAAGAAATCCGCCATGAATTCAATGCTGGTAATAACAAGTTATTTAAGAATAACGAACATTCAGTTTTTGACTACAAATTCAAGCAAATAAAGACCAACTACAATTATTTCTTGGGTAAACCTGTTGAGAGTTGTCTTTCTCATGATGGAAAATATTTGTGGGTAACTTATTATCGCCGTGATTGGGATCTAAAAGCTGAGTCGCCGTCTGCCATTGCAATAATTGATGTAGATAAGGACGAAATAGTACGTGTAATGCCTTCAGGCCCACTACCTAAAATGGTAGCGTGTTCGGGAGATAATAAATATATTGCCGTTACACATTGGGGAGACAATACTGTTGGATTGATTGATATTTCAAGTCAAGAGCCAATGGAATTTAAATATCTCTCTCATATAGTTATAGACAATCGCTTGAGTATGAATTTTTCTATTAGTTCTAATAGGGATTCTGATTGTGGAAATTGTCTAAGGGGTACAGTATTTACTCCTGACAATAAAAAAATTCTAATTACCAAAATGGGAGGAGATGGAATTGCAGTAATAGATGTCGCAACTCAAAAATATATAGGAACAATTACAGGTTCATACATGAATTTACGTCACTTGGTAATCAATAAGGGAAATCTAGTGTTAAGTTCAAATAAATTTGGATTCGTACAAAAAGCGAAGTTGGAAGATGTGTTAACACAAGATTTTAATGAAAATAATAAACTTGTTTACCTCAAATGGGAATCAGTTTATGTTGGTCAAGGAGCTCGTACCATAGCAATCACAGAAGATGGCAAATATATTTTTGCTTGTGTAAATAACGCAAGTAAGGTGGTCGTTATTGAAGCATTAACGATGAAAATCATCGCAGAGGTTAACGCGGCACAGTTCCCTGTTGGGATTGCACTTTCGCCAGATGGAAGACAATTGATAGCAACATCTCAAGGTAAAGAAACAGTTCCAGCATCTGGAAACACAATAATGGTTTTTGAAATTATCTATGATAATTAAGTATATATATTTTAGAAATGATCAAGAATATAATGAGTTTAATAAATATTTGGTGATAATGGCGGCAAAATTTACAAATCATTAGTTTGTTAATTTAAGCAATTTTGTGATAAAGAAATAGGAAAATATTTCTAAAGTAGGCTGCTAAAGCAAATGAGCTGACCGTTCGAAGTGTTAAAAAAATTTGAAAAGTGGTGGCTTGAACCCGTTCAAAAAACCGGAGCAGAACAGAAAAGTTTTATGAGTGGTAACAAAATTTCAATTCAAAAGAAATTGAAAAAAATAAGGCCAATTATAGGAGCGATAGTATTAGACTCTGTAATTTTTACAAGTTGTTCAAGCTCAATTCCGTAGTTAAAAATCATCAACACTAAACCTGTAGAAGATCTTTGTTAAAGAATGTTATTAGGATAGTGGACTAGCCTTATGAAATTGGATATGAAAAATAAGGTGATTATTCAGCAGATATGGATTACCAAACTAGTATTAACTTAAAGTATAATTTAAAGAAAAAGTTAGGTGTTGAAATCCTAAAAAGATATAATAAAGGAATTGATATTACTCTTAAGTTTTATGATAAAAATGGAATTCAACCTGTTAATGAAATTTTTGATATTGCTGGTTTAGAACAAGGTGAATAGGAACAATTTTTAAAATCGTGTGAAGTTGAAAGTAAATTTTTCAAGGCGGCTGACAGGAGTAAAGTAAAATATAATCGAGTACTAAAAAAATAAATGAATAAAGTACTTTAAATCAAACCCAATTTAACAATTAGCTGCTCTGACCAATGCACCTCTGCTTAAAAACTTAAAGATGAAGCATATTGTTTATAAAAAAATAATGTAGTAATGGTGTTATAAGTTTAGTGTTATTCTTTTTTCAGACAAAAGTACATCTTATATTGACATTGCAGACTTTGTTGAAAAGCACATAACAGATAAATCCAATTGAGAAACAACAAGAGACTTTAAAATGGGTTCATATTGCAATTAGTAATTAAGCGTAATTTCTTTGGAAATTATCATAAAATAAAAGGAAAATATCTTCAATTATTCCTAAATAAGTATATTTACAGGTTAAATCGCAGATATTTTTAACATAGCTAATCGATAGGCTAGTAATTGCTGGCATTACAGTATTAAGACAAAAAACGGATAATCAAATTATTATTTTATTATGGTATTTTCAAGTTTATTTTTTATTTTTTTATTTCTGCCTCTAAATTTAATTTTTTATTATTCGGTAGAAAATAGGAAAATAAAAAATCTAATATTGGTTATTTTTTCATTAATTTTCTATGCCTGGGGAGAGCCAATATGGGTTGGCCTATTGCTTACTTCGTCAATGATAGATTATTTAAATGGCTTGTTTATATGTAAATATCAAGGTAAACCAATTGCGAAATTAGGTCTATACAGTACTTTAATTTTTAATTTAGGACTTCTTGTAACATTTAAATACTCAGATTTTATTGTGCAAAATGTGAATGCAGTAACGCATTTAAATTTCAAAGAACCTGGATTTTTATTGCCAATCGGAATTTCTTTTTATTCTTTTCAAACTATTTCATACACTATAGATGTTTATCGAGGAGAGGTAAAAGCTCAAAAATCATTTTTAAATTTCCTATTATTTGTATCTCTTTATCATCAATTAGTTGCTGGACCTATTGTTAGGTATTCTCATATTGCAAAAGAAATTGAGGAACGACTTTTTAGTTGGAGTGATTTCAATAATGGAGTTTCACGGTTTTGCATAGGTCTTTTCAAAAAAGTTTGTATCGCAAACATCGCAGGTGAAATTTGTTCTCATTATTTAACAAATGATTTATCAAATTTAACTGTTTTAGGGGGTTGGCTGGGTATAATTACCTATAGTATACAAATTTATTTCGACTTTTCCGGATATTCTGATATGGCTATTGGAATGGGTTGGATGTTTGGATTTCACTATCATGAAAATTTTAAATATCCATACATATCTACTTCAATTACTGATTTTTGGAGAAGATGGCACATATCGTTAGGTACTTTTTTTAAGGACTATGTGTACATTCCACTTGGTGGTAATAAAAAATATAAATTTAGAAATATTTTTATCGTTTGGGGATTAACGGGCTTATGGCATGGTGCTAGTTGGAATTTTATTATTTGGGGATTATACTTTGGAATACTATTACTAATTGAAAAATCAGTATTATTAAATATTTTGAAGCGACTACCTAAAATTGTGAGTCATATTTACGCTTTGTTTTTTATAATAGTTGGATGGGCCATTTTTTACTTTACTGACATTAATCAGTTAATATATTTTATTAAATTAATTTTTAATTTAACAAATCAGAATCTGTATAATCTAGAAGTAAAAAATATGTTTTTTGAAAATATATATTGGCTTGGATTAGCTATTTTACTTTCAGTACCGATATATAATTGGTTTTATAAATACATTAATTCTAAATCTTTATTAAAGCATTTTATTCCTTTAATTACGATATTACTTAATATAATTTTATTAATATGTTCTGTAATATTATTAGTCGGGAGTTCTTACAATCCATTTATTTATTTCAGATTTTAATTATGAAAACTTTTTTTTTGAACCTATATTCCAGATTAAATTCTATTGTTTTTGTACTCATCTTGATTATCATAGGAGTACTTTTTATTGTTTATCCAAAAGAAAAAATATCTCAAGATGAAAAAAGATTATTAAAACAATTCCCGATAATAACGCAAAAAAATCTATTTTCTGGAAAATACTTTAAAGATATTGATTTGTATTATTCTGATAATTTTATTTATCGAAATGAAATTATTGAAATTGCTTCTGAATTAAAAAAATTTAAAGGTATAAAGAATGATGAAATACAGTATTTTACCAAATCAAAAGTGTTGCCCCAATCTACTGTAATAAAAACTAATAAACCTATTAGCAAGATTGAAGAGAATGATGAAAAAGATACAGAAACTGCTATAGATTCAATCTCAAACGATATTGCAAATGAGACTTATGAAAACATTAACTCGGTAATTGTATATAAGAAAAAAGCTATTCAGATTTTTAGTGGTTCTCAGAAAAGGTTAAGCAATTTTGCGACTTTAGTTGCAAAATATAAAGCTAATCTTGGACCAAATGTTTCGGTTTATTGTATGGCAATCCCTGTTGGGTCAGATTTTAATTTACCATCGTCTTTTAAAAAGGATAGAGAGAAAACCAGTATAAATTACTTATACAGCAACATGAATTCGTCAATTAAATGCGTTAATGCCTATGATGAATTAAAAAAACATCAAAATGAATATATTCAATTCAACACTGACCATCATTGGACAGGACGTGGAGCTTATTATGCTTATTTGGCTTTTTGTAATTCGGCAGGAATTAATCCATTATCTATCGATAAATTTGAAATTAAAAAGATAAATAACTTTCTAGGAACTTTATATTATTATACTCGTAGTGAAGATTTAAAACAAAATAAGGACTATGTGGAGTATTTTAAAATTCCCAATGCAACAAAGGCAACTTACTTCAACGAAAATTTATCTTCTGAAAAAGGAACCAAATTATATGCGGAATATGCAAAAGGTGGTAATTCGTATGGAGTATTTTTAGGAGGAGATTATCCTCTAATGCGAATCAAATCGGATGTGAAAAATGGACAAAAAATATTAATTATAAAAGATTCCTACGGAAATGCTTTTACACCTTTCCTTTGTGCGCATTTTGAAGAAGTATTTGTAGTTGATTATCGTTATTTAAAGTTTAATATTAAAACTATCATGAAAAAATATGGCATAAATAATTTAATTTTTGCTCATAATTTATTTGTACTCAATTCGTCTTTCACAACATCTCAAGAGTTTAAATTTTTAAATTCTAATTTTTCATTTAAGCCCAGCAAAAATGAACCTAATAAAATTAAAAATGATACCCTAGTTAATCCAAAAAATGAAAATAAATAAATTTAACATCATTACTATTGTGTTTTTTATGATGGCCAATACTATATTACACGGCCAATCAACGGATCATACCTTCCTTAAAAAAAATTATAATGTAATTCAATTTAAAGATTCAACGGTCTTAAAAACTTTTTATTCTACTTGGGATTCAAAAAAGAGATTTTCGGTTTTACACTTAGGCGATAGCCATCTTCAAAATGAAAATTTACCTAACAAGTCTAGGGAATTAATTCAACAATTATTAGGAGATGGAGGTATTGGCCTTATACAGCCTTTTTCAATTGTTAAAACTTATGATGCTAGTTTTTACAAATCAACTCATTACGGAATATGGGAGTTTAGTAAAAGCTACATGCTTCCGCCTAAACTTCCCCTCGGGGTTCGCGGAATGACTGCCAAAACACTCGATAATAAAGCCACTTTTAAAATTACATTTAATAGTCCACCTTCATCACAAAACACTGTTTTAACTATTTTTTCTCAAAATAATGAGGAAAGTTATGATCCGATTTTTACAGCAGATTCCATTCCAGCAGTTTTAATATCTAAATTAGGTGATATTTCCAAATATCAGTTACCTACAAAATACCAGTCTATTCAATTTTCACTAAATAAAACTAATGAAAAGCAAAATCAATTTATACTGTATGGCATGTCTTTGTCTAATTCAAATAATGATTTTGCTACATGGCACAATGCAGGGGTTGGAGCTTGTCAATATAAATCTGTATTATTTGAAGAAAAATTTGAAGAACAAGCCACTTTCTTAAATCCAGATTTGGTTATTATCGATTACGGCACGAATGATTTTTTATATACCAATTCTATACCTGAAAAATTATCATCAGAAATCCAACAAGTCATAACCAAGGTAAAAAAGGCCAACCCAAGAGCATCAATAATTCTGACTTCTGCTCAAGACATGAATTATAAAAAAGTAAATGTTACTGCAAGTAAGTTATTCTCTCAAATGATGAAAAACATCGCTTATGAAAATCAATGCGGCTTTTGGGATTGGTATTTAATCTCTGGAGGGTCGCATTCAATGAATGTTTGGCAAGAAAACAAATTAACAATGAATGATGGTATACATTTAAACGGAAAAGGATCTCAATTAAAAGGAACTTTGTTAGTTGAAGCATTAAAAACAACCTATACCTATTTAAAAGAAAATACTAAAAATAATGGATTAAATTATGATGATCCGATTGAGGTTGAAACTATTAAAGAAGAGACTATTAAAGAAGATATTATTATTGAAAAAAAATCTCTACAAAAGGTAACTCCTAAAACTACAAAAAAAATAATTTATAAAGTTAAAAATGGAGATAATCTCGGGAAAATCGCAGAGAAGTTTAATATTAGTTTAGTCACACTAAAAAATCGAAATAAATTGCGTAGTAATTTAATTACGCCAAACCAAGTGTTACTTATTAAATAAAATATTTTAAAATAATCATACATTATTCTTAAATATCTAGAGTTATTGGTTCATAATATTGGTCATTTTTAATTTAGTTGGTTAAATTTATTTAATGAAATTAAAAAATTAAATTTTAAATATTAAAACTTAAAGGTCAATATAAGTATAATTTTTTATCACTAAATAAACGATAAATATGAAAAGAATATTAGTATTATCAATTTTTTTTATCTCCCAATTTTTATTTTCCCAAAATAAAGTTACACAGGATTATATAAATAAATATCAAAATATAGCAGTAGAATTTTCAAAACAATATTCTATACCAGTTGAAATTATATTGGGTGTCGCTATTATCGAATCCGGAGCTGGAAAATCAAAGGTTGCAAAAAATCTTAATAATCATTTTGGTATTGTAGGCTCTAACAATAAAAATTTTCTTTCAAAATACAAACAATATTCCAATGATTATAATTCCTATAAAGATTTTTGTGAATTAATTTCTTCCAAAAAGTATTCTTCCAAAATAAAAAATTCTAAAGATTATAATTTATGGGTGGAATCAATAGGAAATAATGGGTATTCGGGGAATCCTAAAATTTGGAAAAAACTATTAATAAATACAATAAAAAAATATAAATTAAATCAAATTGAAATTATAAAGCATTAATTATTTTGTAAATCGTCAGCTAAAAATATGTTGTAATTAAGACAATCGAATTTTCTCCTACAAGGAAATCTATAAATTCTTAAAAAAGTTTAAAAAAAAAGTTTATAAAGCTCACTAATTAATCTGTTATTTGTGATGTTGTATTATAAGTAAAAAAACAGCAGATTTTAATCTTATAATTTCTAAAATATATACGTTTAATACTTAAGGGACTATGCCCCGAGATAGTTTATTAAAAATAAATTTTTAAAATAAGTAAGTACTTCATAAGATGCCTTTTTTGCGAGGTTTATTAGCTTTTTCCTCCGCGGGATTGACAGACGAAAATTTAGGGCTAGTTTATAAAGTTGTCGATGAAGTATATTTTTACTATACTTGTATGCCCTCTTTTACCCTTTTTTAATTTATGAAGTTTATTATTTCTGCTTTTTTGCAGTTCCTTCCTTTTTTTGTTTTAGGACAATCACTTCCTAAAGCTCAAGATTATTTAGATCGTTCGGATTATAAGAATGCCGTTCCTTTATATGAAAAAATAACAAATGAAGCAAAACTAAATCATAACTTGGATTTGCAAGTTACTGCTCAAAACGGTCTCGCAGATTGTTATATAGATTTGGGTGCTACATATAAAGCAATGGCTATTCTCAAACAGAATATTGATTTATTGAACAAGGCAACCTCCAAAAATTATTTGCTGTTAGCTAAAACCCATCAGCTGCTTGCTATTTGTTATGACAAACTCTTTTTATTAGAAGATTATTTAAAGGAAACCAATACTTTTTATTGTTATTACAAAAAAGCATCTCCAGAAAAAGAAATTTATAAAGCACTTTATTTTGCTTATGTTGGTAGGTATTACAATATGCGATTTATGGTAAATAAAGCTTTTGTTTATACCAATGCTGCTTTAAAAATATATCATAAGAATAAAAAACAAAAAGAAGTTGACACTTATATTTTTTACAATGCACATTTATTTACCGAAAGGAACCACGCTCCAACTTTGGCTATTAAGTTTCAATATGTGGATAGTCTTCGCTATTTCATCAACAAGCGATATCCTTTTGATAATTTAAAAAAAGCGCGCTTGATGGTATCTTTAGCGGCTCCTAATATTGAAGTTGCTGTTAATCTATATTATCGTTCGGGAGATTATAATTTGAATATTACATGCGCTGACAGGGCTATTTCTCATTATAATGAGGCTATAGCTATGAATGATAAGTTAGCTGGATTTTATCATCCTAATGCTGCTAATTTAAACTCCTTAAAAGGTTTGATGTATTTTTATAAAAAAGATTATAAAAAAGCTTTAGAGAATTATGACATAGGAATTAAACGATTAACTATTTCTCCTTATATTTTTACCAATAATAATGCGGTTCTTTTTGATTTATTAAAATGGAAGGCTTGGTGTTTGGATGATATGTACATTCAAAACAATGATACTAAACTATTATTTGAAATTGAAAAAACATTGCTTTTAGAGGAGAAGTATTGGGTACAATATGCCAATACTGTTTTTAAAAGTAAGGAACGTTTTAATACCAATGGTTATTGTGCTTCACCTTACAGCGCTATGACTAAGAATTATTATAAATTATATAAAGCCACAGGAATAAAACGCTACATTGATTTGTATTTTGAATATGATGAGAAATCCAAATACAGTGGTTTATTAGAAAATTTATATAAAGAAAGAAAAGGGCAGGCCGGAAATATTTCAGACAATAGTAGCATAAAAACTTACGAGGGCTTTGATAATTTGCTTTTAAAAATAAATGGCAAAATTATCTTGAATGAAGATGTGAAAAGCACTTTTGATAAGCGCTATAAAATGTATGTTTCTAAGCAAGAACAAACCGATTTATTTACCAAAGAGAAGTTGGTATCATTGAAAGATGTTCAAAATAAACTTAAAGAAAATGAAGCTGTACTAAGCTTTAATGTCTATGATTATCAAGGTCATTTTATACCATTTGTATTGGTTGTCTCTAATGATATTATCAAAGTTGTTGAGTTTAAAGATTTATCAAATACTTCTGATCACGAGATACTATTATTTAATTTATTAGAAAGATTAAACCAAAATACAATTTATAAGTATGAAAAAGAAGCTTTTGAGTATTACAAAAACTATTTTAAACCTGTAGAAAGTTATCTGTCAAAAAACATTACTCATATTAAAATTATTCCAAGTGCTAGTTTTGGTAATTTTCCCTTTGAACTATTGCTTTCTTCAGCATCAACATCCAATGATTTTAGTAAGCTGCCCTATCTGCTAAATAAGTATCAATTTAGTTATGGACTGTCTTCTTCTATATCTAATATTGTGGAAAATAATGTTTCAAAATCTAATACGTTTTCGGTTTTTAATCCCAGTTTTTCTTTCAAAAATTTGACTGAATTAAAAGAATCCAATACTAAGTCGCAAGAATTTGCAGATTTATTTGATGCTCATTTAATTCAAGGGAAAGATGCTACAAAAAAAACCTTTTCAAAACATCTAGAAAATGACAAAATAGTTACTTTATTATCTCACGGAAGCGCATCTGATGATGAAATCGAATCTAATAAAGGAATTTATTTTTCCGATGGGTTTTTAAGTATGAATGAAGTGTACAATTTAAAAGCTAATTGTGATTTTCTTGTTTTAGGTGCTTGTGAATCGGGTGTTGGTTATAAAAATAAAGAAGGAAACATCAATTTAGCCAGAGCTTTCACTGCTATTGGAGTGAAGAGTATGATGCTGGCTTCGTGGAAAATTGATGAGAAGAGTTCGGCACAAATAATCAGTTCTTTTTTAAAGTATTTGGATAGTGGTTGTACCAAATCGGAAGCGTTGCAAAAAGCAAAATTGGATTATTTGGCTGCGGCTTCGCCAAGAATGGCAAATCCGTTATATTGGGCTGGGTTGAACATTACAGGTAATAATGAAACTATTCGTTTGCAACAACAGAATTATTGGTCGTTGGTATTGGGATTGTTTGTGGTTGTTGGACTTTTGGTTGGAAGGAAATTTGTGCCTACATTATTTCGTTCTATGAATAAACTTAGATGAACTAAATAATTTGTAACAAATTTTTAAATTCTTCATCTAATAGTGTATCCAAAACAATCAACTATGTTCAAACATTTTATCATGCTCGAATGGAAGTCATTTCTTCGTTCGGCATCCTTAGGAACAAATATTGCAATGAAAATCTTTATTGGTTTTTTTGCAGCTTATTTTATGGTGATTTTTATTGCTGCCGGCGTTGGAGCCTTCTTCATTTTGAAAGAATCCGGACTCGAACCACTATCAACAGTAAATAAGTTTATGATTTATTATCTTGCTGTAGATTTATTTATCAGGTATTTTCTTCAAAAAATGCCTGTGATGAATATTCGCCCATTATTGACTTTACCGATAAAAAGAAATACTATTGTTCATTTTACTTTAGGAAAAACGGCTTTATCTTTTTTCAATTGGTCGCATGCGTTATTCTTCATCCCGTTTTCTATCGTTTTGATGATGAATGACTATCTGGTTTTAAACGTAATTCTTTGGTATTTAGGAATTATGGCGCTGTTTTATTTGAATAATTTTGTGAATGTATTAATTAACAATAAAGATGTTGGTCTTTATTCAGTTTTGGCCGTTATTGCAGCTTTAGGACTAGCTCATTATTACCAATTATTTGACATTACACTGTATACACAACCTTTTTTTCAAGGAATGTATGATATGGTTTTTGTTTTTTTAATTCCGATACTCTTGGTTGTTGGGACCTATTATTTTGCTTTCAAATTTTTTAAAAGTAACTTAAATTTAGATGAAGGTTTAGCAACCAAAAACGAAATAGCCAAGACACAAAACTTTACTTTTTTAGACCAATTTGGAGTTTTAGGAACATTCTTAAAGAACGACCTTCGATTATTAACAAGGAACAAACGCTCAAAGACTACACTTACAATGAGTTTCTTATTCATTTTTTATGGGTTGTTATTTTTTACCAATTCGATAGACGCTTATCAAAGTCCGATGTTTCAGATTTTTGCTGGAATTTTTGTTTCAGGCGGATTTCTTTTTACTTTCGGACAATTTGTACCCAGCTGGGATAGTGCCTACTATCAGCTTATGATGAGTCAAAACATCCAATACAGAGAATACATAAGTTCAAAATGGTGGTTGATGGTTATAGGAACGTTAATTTCAACAATTTTGGCTTCATTTTATTTATTCTTCGGAGTTCATACGTATCTATTAATTGTAGTTGGAGCGATTTTTAATATTGGTGTAAATTCCCATTTGGTAATGCTTAGCGGTGCCTTTGTAAAAACACCAATCGATTTAACTACTGGGAAAGGAGCTTTTGGTGATAAACAAGCGTTCAATTTTAAAACCATGTTAATTTCACTTCCAAAAATGCTAATTCCGATGGCACTTTATGCTTTAGGATACTATATTTTTTCACCAAACATAGGTTTATTATTTGTAGCTTTAGCAGGAATTCTTGGGTTTGCTTTTAGAAATTACGTTTTCAATCAAATCGAAAAAGTCTATAAAAGAGAAAAATACGCAACCATTGCGGCTTACAAACAAAAAAACTAGTTTTAGACTAATTACTATTTACTAATGACTAATCACTAAAAAAATGATACAAGTAAACAACCTTTCAAAAACATATAACAACGGAGTAAAAGTATTAAACATCACTAGTCTTGAAATCCCAAAAGGCCAAAGCTTTGGATTAGTTGGAAATAATGGCGCAGGGAAAACTACTTTTTTCAGTTTGTTGTTAGATTTAATTCAACCTTCAACAGGATTTATAATAAACAACTTCATTCAAGTAAATACAAGTGAAGCGTGGAAACCTTTCACGGCAGCATTTATTGATGAAAGTTTCCTTATTGGATATTTAACAGCCGAAGAATATTTCTATTTTATTGGTGATTTGCGTGGTCAAAACAAAGCCGATGTCGATGCACTTTTAGCAAAACATGAAGAATTTTTTAATGGTGAAATTTTAATAAGTAAAAAATACTTGCGAGATTTATCTAAAGGAAATATGAAAAAAGTAGGAATTATTGCCACTTTAATAGGAAATCCTAAAGTAGTTATTCTTGACGAACCTTTTGCCAATTTAGATCCAACAACTGTAAATAGATTAAAGAAAATAATCAAAGAATTATCTGACAATCCTGAAGTTACCATTTTAGTTTCTTCTCATGATTTGGTTCACACCGTTGAGGTTTGCAATAGAATTGTAGCTTTAAACAAAGGCGAAATTGTAAAAGATATTGAAACATCAACAGAGACTTTGAAAGAATTAGAACTATTTTTCGCAGTATAATTTTTACAGTATTGTAATCGCAAAATCCGAAGTTCATTTTTTTTTGTTCTTCGGAATTCTTTTTAAAAAAACATCCAATTTATTTCCACTTATCAAAAAGAAACGTATTTTTACCAGTTAGTTATACTAAAATTAACCTTTTAGAGTTACTTATTAAAACGTTTTTACATTGAAATTAAATACTATTAAATACATTTTCTTACTAGGAACTATTATTTTTTTCGTAGCTTGTTCTACAAAGAAAAACACATTTCTTTCAAGAAATACGCATGCATTAAGTACAAAATATAATATTCTTTATAATGGAGGCATCGCTCTAGACAAAGGTATTACAGACTTAAAATCGCAGTATCAAGATAATTTTTGGGAACTTTTACCTGTAGAACGAATGATTCGCTCTGAAGAGGAGCTTACGCCAAATCAAACCAAAAACACCGATTTTGAGCGAGCCGAAGAAAAATCGGTAAAGGCCATTCAAAAACACTCTATGAATATTGGAGGAACCGAAAAAAACCACCAAATGGATGAAGCACATCTTATGCTCGGTAAAACGCGTTATTATGATAAGCGTTATATTCCTGCATTAGAAGCGTTTAACTATGTTTTGTATAAATATCCTTCTAGCGACAAGATATATGAAATAAAAATATGGCGGGAAAAAACCAATATGCGGTTAGAAAATGATGCATTAGCTATTGAAAATCTTAGAAAATTATTGAAAGAAATTAAGTTTAAAGATCAAATTTTTGCCGACGCAAATGCAACACTTGCTCAGGCATTTCTTAACTTAAAACTAAAAGATAGTGCAATTTCTAAACTTAAATTGGCAACAGAGTTTACAAAATCAAACGAAGAAAAATCAAGATATAGATTTATTTTAGGTCAAATTTATGATGAAAAAGGCTATAGAGATAGTGCTTTTGTCAAGTATCAAGAAGTAATCGACATGAAGCGAAAGTCAGCAAGACAATATGTAATTCAGTCTCATATTAAACAAGCATTGCAATTTGATTACAAGAAAGGCGATACTTTGGCTTTTATAGAAAAATATGATGATTTATTAAAAGATAGAGAGAATCGTCAGTATCTTGATTTTTTAAACCATCAAATGGCTTTGTTTTATGGCAAATTAAACCAGGATGATAAAGCTATAAATTTTTATAATAAATCGTTAAAAATTGGATCTCAAGATGATTATTTAACAGCATCAAATTATAGAAATCTTGCAGAAATTTATTTTAATAAAGCCAAATATCTTACAGCAGGGAATTACTATGATAGCACATTAACAGTTTTAGATCCAAGAGGACGCGAATATAAACTTATCAATAAAAAAAGAGAAAACCTCGAGGACGTCATAAAATATGAAGCTATCGCACAGCGCAATGACAGTATTTTAAGAATTGCAAATTTATCTCTTGTAGAGCGAGAAAATTATTTTAAAGAGTACATTGATAAATTAAAATTAGAAGACAAAAAGAATAAAGATAGTGCAGACCAAGAAGCTAAAAATAACGCAGAGGCTGATGGCTCCAAAGAAAATGCTAGCAAAACTAAAAATTTGAATCCTCAATTCAGTGGTTCAACCGGAAGCAACTTTTATTTTTATAATGCTGCGTCGGTTGCTTTCGGAAAAATAGAATTTAAGAAAAAATGGGGGAACAGAGCGTTTGTAGAAAATTGGAGATTGTCTAAAGAAAAAGAAAAAGATATCGAATTGACCGAAGAAGACGAATTAGCAACGTCAGATTCTAAAAATGAAGGTGAACAACCA
Organism: Flavobacterium sp.; assembly: GCA_044361155.1. Classification (GTDB taxonomy): domain Bacteria; phylum Bacteroidota; class Bacteroidia; order Flavobacteriales; family Flavobacteriaceae; genus Flavobacterium. The sequence continues at coordinate 109,368 of JBIKJF010000002.1, read as the reverse complement.
CAATATACTTCTGATTTTTACATTAAACAAATTCCAACCGAACCCTCAGATTTGGCCGGATTAGCAAAAGAACGAAATTTTGCTTATTATCAATTGGGAGTTATTTATAAAGAGAAATTTAAAGAATATCAAAGAGCAGCAGATAAATTAGAAAAATTACTGCAATTTAATCCCGAACAGCGCTTGGTACTTCCGTCGATGTATAATTTATTCAAAATTTATGAAATTATCAATAAGGAGAAAGCTATAGCGATGAAGCAGTCCATTATAAGCCAATTTCCAGAATCTAGATATGCTCAAATTTTAAATAACGAAAGCCTAAATCTTGGGTTTGGATCTCCAGAAATAGCGTATAAAAATCTCTACAAAGAATATGAAGATGGTAACTACAGAGAAGCAATTATAAGCACAGATATGGCAATTGTTCAATTCACTGGAGAAGAAATGTTATCAAAATTTGAATTATTAAAAGCTAATTTAATTGGTAAGCTATATGGTTTAGAAGAATTTAAAAAGGCTTTAAATTTTGTTGCATTAACCTATCCTAATAGCGAAGAAGGAAAAAGCACCGAAAAATTTATCGCTAGTAAAATTCCGTATTTAGAATCACTATCTTTAAATTCAGAAATACCATTTAGCTGGAAAATTTTGTATAAAGCAGATAACTTAACGGATAAATCGGTTAAAATATTATTAGAAAAACTGAATAAATTTGCAAAAGAGCGAACCACCGAAAAGCTGACAATTTCGACTGACATTTATACAATAGACAAAAATTTTATCGTTATTCACGGAATAAAATCTTTAGAAAACGCAAAAGGAATTACACAAGTTTTAAAAGAATTTAAAGAATATAAAATACCTGATTTAGCAATAGTTATTTCTAGTGAAAACTATAAAGTTATTCAGATTAAAAAGAATATTGATGAGTATATTTCTGGCGATTGGTTAAATAAAGAAATAGTTCCGGTTCAAAGAGTTATAGAACTTCCCCAACCAGAACCTGAAAAAACAAAAATTGAGTCTCGAAAGAAGAAAGAAAAACCCGTTCAAAATAACGCAAATGACGAAAACTTTAATAACTTACAAGAAATGCAATCGGCAAAGGCAAAATCTAGAGCAACTGATGGTGATCCGCCAATAAACAATATGATGCCGCCAACTCCAGAGACGCCAAAAAAAAGATAACTATGTTCGATAAAAAACCAAAATCATATACGGATTTATTAGGAAAAACTAATAGAATTGTTGAAGGAACAACTATAAAAGGTGATATTTCATCACCAGCAGATTTCCGTTTAGACGGACATTTAATCGGAAATTTTGAAACCAATGGAAAGTTAGTAATTGGTCCTGCCGGAAGTGTAAAAGGAACTATTATTTGCAAAAATTGCGATATTGAAGGAAAGTTTGATGGAAAAATCCAAGTAGTTGAGTTGTTAAGTTTAAAAGCAAAAGCAGTAATCAATGGCGAAGTTATTTGTGGAAAATTAGCTGTTGAGCCAGGCGCAGAATTTACTGCCACTTGTATAATGAAACCTCAAGTAAAAAATCTTCAAAGTAATGGACAACCAGTCGAAGAAAAAACAGCGTAACAAATGGTTAATACTTATAAATATTCCAATTCAAATGGGTGCTGTTATTTTTTTATTTGCCTACTTAGGAGGGCTTTTAGATAAAAAATATCCAAACCAAAACGAAATTTATGTAAAAATTCTTGTTCTCGTTGGTGTTGCCTTGGCTTTTTATAATTTAAACAGACAATTAAAACAATTAAACCAATCGGAAGAAAAATAACTTAATGAAACGTTCGCTTTTTAAACCTTTATTGTGGGTTGTTTTTTTTTCAAGTCTTAATTTTTCGCTACATTATTATGTACTTATTTTTTTGATAGGCGAAAATACCGTTGCTAATTTTTATTATTCGCTTTTTCAAATCTATATACTTTTTACAGTATGTTCCCTTTTTATAATAGCAGGCTTGATTTTAGTTCGAAAAAGAAATTTAGATAATGTTGGCTATTTTTATCTTCTATTAACAATGATTAAAATGGGAATTGCGTACTTTTTTCTACATGAAATAAATCAAAATTCTACTACTTTCTTGATCTACGAAAAGAAAAGTTTTTTTGCATCGTTTATTATTTTTTTAGCAATGGAGACGTTAATAACAGCTAGATTATTAAATAAAAATCAGTAAAACGAAAAAATATCAGTAAAATTGACGAAATTTTTTTCTTATACACTTGAAATATTAATAAAAATTGTACTTTTGCACCAAATTTTAGAAACCTTAAAATTTAAGAAAAATAAAGTTATGGTGATTTCAAAAAAACCACTCCATTTTATCGTTGCATTGTTAGTTGCTTTTATACCAATTATCAGTTCTGCAAATCCAACGAATGACTCTACAAAAGTTGAAGGTTCTGCTATAGAAGCAACCCACGAAAAAACTGAAGCTCATCCAGAGTCAACCCATTCTGGAGAAGCCCAGGCAGCGCCTACAGATATAAAAACAAAGATTAAAGAGTTCATCAATCATCACTTATTAGATTCACATAGTTTCTATTTTAATGCAAACGAAGAAACTGGCGAACACTATGGATTTTCGTTACCTGTCATTCTTTGGGATAATGGATTGCAAGTATTTTCATCATCTAAATTTCATAATGGTAAAGATGTTGTTGAAAGCAATGGTAATTATTATGTTTTACACCATGAAAAAATATATAAAACTGATGCTACAGGAAAATTAAATGAAGAGCACGGTCATCCAACTAATGTAAGACCATTGGATTTATCAATAACCAAAAGCGTTATTGGTATAATTATTGTAGCTGTAATGATGTTTTTCTTATTTACAGGACTGGCAAAATCATATGCTAAAAACGGTGGAATTTCTACAGGGGCTGGAAGGTTCTTTGAGCCATTGGTATTGTATGTTAGAGATGAAATTGCTATTCCAAATATCGGAGAGAAAAACTATAAGAAATACATGAGTTATTTATTAACTATATTTTTCTTTATTTTCTTTTTAAATATTTTAGGTTTAGCTCCTTTTGGATTTAATGTAACTGGTAATATAACAATCACATTATCATTAGCTTTATTGACCTATTTAATTACAACATTTACCGCTAATAAAAATTATTGGTCGCATATGTTGTGGATGCCAGGTGTGCCAGTTATTTTAAGACCTGTTTTAGCTGTTATCGAATTGCTAGGAACAATCATCAAGCCTTTTTCGTTAATGATTCGTTTGTATGCTAACATGATGGCCGGTCACGTTGTTTTAATGAGTATTATCGGACTAATGTTTATTTTTAAAAGTTGGATAGGAAGTTCATTATCATTTGTTCTTGCATTCAGTCTTTCAATATTAGAAATATTAGTTGCTTTTTTACAAGCGTATATTTTTACAATGCTTTCGTCTTTATATTTCGGTGCTGGTAACGAAGAGCATCATCATGAAGAAGCGCATTAGATTGTAGATTTATGATTTTTGAAAGCAACAGCAATTCTTAAATCTTCAATCGTTAATCAAACAGAATGTTTAATTTTTAATATATATATTATGCAAATTCCAGAAATTATTGGAGCAGGATTAATTGTAATCGGAGCAGGTTTAGGTATTGGTAAAATTGGTGGTTCAGCTATGGAAGCTATCGCTCGTCAACCAGAAGCTTCAGGAAAAATCCAAACAGCTATGATTATCGCAGCTGCTCTTATTGAAGGTATTGGTTTCGCAGCTTTATTCGCGAAATAAAACAAATAAAACAATAGTTATAACGGTTGGTTATAGCTATTGTTTCATTATTTATTAAAAAAAATTAATTTTAAAAAATTATGCAAAAGTTAATAGACGATTTTTCATTCGGATTATTCATTTGGCAAATACTTATATTTGTAGGTTTAATTCTATTGTTAAAAAAATTCGCTTGGAAACCAATTCTTGATGCGGTTAACGAAAGAGAAGAAGGAATTAAAAACGCATTACTTTCTGCTGAAAATGCAAAAAAAGAAATGCAAAATCTTAAATCAGATAACGAGAAATTATTAGCTGATGCAAGAGCTGAACGTGATGCAATGATAAAAGAAGCACGTGAAATCAAAGAAAAAATGATCAACGATGCTAAATCTGAAGCACTAGCTACTGGTGAAAAAATGATTGAGCAAGCCAAAGCAGCAATTGATAGCGAAAAAAATGCAGCTATGGCAGAATTGAAAAGTCAAGTTTCTTCTTTGTCTTTAGAAATTGCAGAAAAAGTATTAAGAGACGAATTATCTAACAAAGAATCTCAAACTAAATTAGTTGAGAAAATGTTGGGTGACGCTAAATTAAACTAATCATTATGTCTAGAGCAGCTATTAGATACGCCAAGGCAATTTTAGAGATTGCACAAACCTCAGGAAAAGCTGACGCAGTTAATCAAGATATGAAATCAGTTGTTACTGCTGTAGCTGAAAGTGCTGAGTTGAAAGATTTTTTATCAAGTCCAGTTATTAAAATGGAGGTTAAAAAAGCGGCTTTATCTGAAATTTTTTCAAACGTTCAAGTAGAAACAAATAGTTTATTTAACTTGTTGTTTGAGAATAAAAGGTACGAAATTCTTGAATCAATAGCCGTTCAATATACTAAGTTGCATGATATAAGTAATGGAGTTGAAGTCGCCAAAGTAACAACAGCTTTCCCTATAACTGCAGAATTAGAAGCAAAAGTATTAGCTAAAATAGCAGAATTTTCAAAAAACAAAATTACAATTGAAAATATCGTAGATCCAGCAATTATTGGTGGTTTTGTTTTAAGAGTTGGTGATCAGCAATACAATGCTTCTGTTGCTGGTAAATTGAGTGAATTAAAACGCGAATTCTCTAATTAGAAAGATATGAAAAAATTTATTACAATAGTTGTATTAGCATTTTCTCTTCTTGGATTTTCTCAAAAAATTAAACTTAAAAAAGGCGAAGTTTTTGTTGATGACGTTGTTTGGTTAAAATATAAAGAATGTGGCAGTTTTGATAATACTTGTTCTTTATATAACAATCAAAATGAAGAAATTATTTTCTTTAAATGGATTAACGTTCCTGGTGTTGAACCTATTTCAAATTACAACAAAGACGGAGCATTACGATATGTTGAGATTGTTTTTGTAGGCGAAAAAATGAAAATAGAACTTCAAAATACACAAAAGGGTTGCCTGGAAATTCTTTACAATGCTGGTGTAGTAAATTCAGATGGAACATTGAATGCAGATAAAGTAGATAGAATGGTTGAGAAATATGGGACTCAATTTTCAACTCGTTTGAATAATGCAAATTCAAATAATCCTACAATAATTATAAACAACAATCAAGAGCCAAGAAGATCTGGCGTTAATATAAATTTAGGTAGATAACATAAATACTATGGCAGAAATTAAACCTGCTGAAATTTCAGCAATATTAAAAAAACAATTATCTGGTTTTGAATCAGGTGCATCGTTAGAAGAAGTAGGAACTGTACTTCAAGTGGGTGATGGTATCGCTCGTGTTTACGGTTTATCAAATGCTCAATACGGAGAGTTAGTACAATTCGAAAACGGATTGGAAGCTATCGTATTGAACTTAGAAGAAGACAACGTAGGAGTTGTACTTTTAGGACCATCTACAGGAATTAGAGAAGGTTCTACAGTAAAACGTACACAACGTATTGCTTCTTTAAAAGTTGGTGAGCAAATCGTTGGTCGTGTTGTGGATACATTAGGTAATCCAATCGATGGTAAAGGACCAATCGGTGGAGAACTGTATGAAATGCCATTAGAAAGAAAAGCTCCTGGAGTTATCTTTCGTCAGCCAGTAACAGAACCGTTACAAACAGGTATCAAGTCAATCGACGCGATGATTCCAGTTGGTAGAGGGCAACGAGAGTTGGTTATTGGTGACCGTCAAACAGGTAAAACAACGGTTTGTATCGATACTATCTTAAATCAAAAAGAATTTTATGATGCTGGTCAACCAGTATTTTGTATCTATGTTGCAATTGGACAAAAAGCTTCAACTGTTGCATTAATTGCAAAAACATTAGAAGAAAAAGGTGCAATGGCCTATACAGTTATTGTTGCTGCAAACGCTTCAGATCCAGCTCCAATGCAAGTATACGCTCCAATGGCTGGTGCTGCAATTGGTGAATATTTCCGTGATTCAGGTCGTCCTGCTTTGATTATCTATGATGATTTATCAAAACAAGCAGTTGCTTACCGTGAGGTGTCTCTTTTATTAAGAAGACCACCAGGTCGTGAGGCTTATCCAGGAGACGTTTTTTACTTACACTCTCGTTTATTAGAAAGAGCTTGTAAAGTAATTGCGGATGATGATATCGCAAAAAACATGAACGATTTACCAGACAACTTGAAAGGTATCGTAAAAGGTGGTGGTTCTTTAACTGCATTACCAATTATCGAAACTCAAGCTGGTGACGTATCTGCATATATCCCAACTAACGTAATTTCGATTACAGATGGACAAATTTTCTTGGATGGAGATTTGTTTAACTCTGGAGTTCGTCCTGCAATTAACGTAGGTATTTCGGTATCTCGTGTTGGAGGTAACGCACAGATTAAATCAATGAAAAAAGTTGCAGGAACATTAAAATTAGACCAAGCTCAATTCCGTGAATTAGAAGCTTTCGCTAAATTTGGTTCTGATTTAGATGCAGTTACTTTAAACGTAATTGAAAAAGGTAGAAGAAACGTTGAAATCTTAAAACAAGCGGTAAACGATCCTTATACAGTAGAAGACCAAGTAGCAATTATCTATGCTGGTTCTAAAAACTTGTTAAGAAATGTTCCTGTAAATAAAGTTAAAGAATTCGAAAATGATTATATCGAATACTTGAACAACAAACACAGAGATACGCTAAACGCACTAAAAGCTGGTAAGTTAGATGATAATATTACTGACGTTTTAGAAAAAGCAGCTAAAGAAATTTCAGCAAAATATAATTAATTATAAGTGAAAAGTGAATAGTGATTAGTAAAAAGCTAATTACTATTTACTTATTACTAATTACTACAAAAAAATGGCAAACTTAAAGGAAATCCGTAATAGAATCACTTCCGTTTCATCAACTATGCAGATTACTTCTGCGATGAAAATGGTTTCTGCTGCAAAGTTGAAAAAAGCACAAGATGCAATTACAGCTATGCGACCTTATGCCGAAAAATTAACCGAATTATTGCAAAATTTATCTTCAACTCTTGATGGTGAAGTTGGCGGAAGTTATACAAAACAACGTGAAATCAATAAGGTTTTAATTGTTGCGATTACTTCTAACAGAGGTTTATGTGGTGCATTTAATACAAATGTTATCAAACAAGCTAAAGTTGTTGCTGATTCCTACAACGGAAAGCAAGTAGACATCTTTGCAATTGGTAAAAAAGGTAATGATATCTTAGTTAAAACAAATAAGGTTATCGAAAATCATAGTGATATTTACGATAATTTGACGTTTGATAATGTAGCAACTATTGCAAATGTTTTAACAGATAAATTCATTTCTGGAGAATATGATAAAATTGAAGTAGTTTACAATCAATTTAAAAATGCTGCAACACAAATAGTTCAAACAGAGCAATTTTTGCCATTAGCAGCTGTAAAATCTGACAAGCCAACTTCAACAGGAGATTATATTTTTGAACCTTCTAAAGAAGAGATTGTTGAAACATTAATTCCAAAAATGTTAAAAACACAATTATATAAATCTATCAGAGATTCATTTGCTTCAGAGCATGGTGCTCGTATGACAGCAATGCATAAAGCAACTGATAATGCAACAGAATTAAGAAACCAATTGAAATTAACTTATAATAAAGCACGTCAAGCTGCAATTACTAATGAAATCCTTGAGATTGTTGGTGGAGCTGAGGCTTTGAAAGGATAATTTAATTCAAAATAAATTTATGAAGGAGTCAACATTTGTTGGCTCTTTTTTTATTACATCGATTTAATAACTATTTTTGTTTCACATTAAATAAAATCACATTGAGTTTATACAAAAATCTTTTCAAGCAAACACTAATCTATGGTTTGGCAACTGTTTTGCCACGAATGATAAGTTTTATGCTTAACCCATTGTATGTAAAAAAATTACCAAAACAAGAGTTTGCAGATGTTTCAATAGTTTTTGCTTGGTTGGTTTTTTTCAACGTAATATTGTCTTATGGAATGGAAACCGCTTTCTTCCGATTTTATAATAAAGAAGAAAACAAGAAAAGTGTAATATCTACTGCTACAGTTTCTATTTTTTGGTCGTCAATGTCATTCTTATTTTTTGCTTTAATTTTTAGAAACACATTATCACATTGGGCAGAAATAAAAGTTGAATATATTACTTATACTATTTGGATTTTGGTTCTTGATGCGCTTGTGATTATTCCTTTTTCAAGATTAAGAGCCACAAAAAGACCGATGCAATATGCTTTTATAAAAATTGCTAATGTGTCTTTAATGATGCTTTTAAATTTGTTCTTTTTAATTTTTTTACCTGAAATAGCGCAGTCAAATCCTGATGGGTTTTTTAACACTATTTACTTTGAAAACTTTCAAGTAGGTTATATTTTCATTTCTAATTTAATCGCAAGTTTGTTGACTTTTATTGTTCTTTCTCCAGATTATTTCAAGATTAATTGGAAATTCGATTTCAATCTTTGGAAGCAAATGATCCAATATGGATATCCAATTTTGATTGCTGGTTTAGCATTTGCTATTAACGAACATTTTGACAAAATTCTTTTAGATTGGATGAATATTCCAAAAGCTGATATTGGAGCTTATTCTGCTTGTTATAAAATTGGAATGTTTATGGTTTTGTTTCGCACTGCTTACACACTTGGAATCGAACCTTTTTTCTTCAGTCATGCTAGTGATGAAAATGCGCCTCAAACCTATGCAACTATTACAAAGTATTTTGTTATTTTTGGTTCATTTATAAGTCTTTTTGTTATTGTTTTTATTGATTTATTAAAGCAACCATTAGTTCCAAACGAAGAATATTGGGATGCAATAAAAGTGGTTCCATTAATCGTTTTAGCTAATTTCTTTCTTGGTATTTATACTAATTTATCGGTGTGGTATAAGTTAATTGATAAAACAAAAATAGGTGCATACATATCCATAATTGGAGCAATAGTAACTTTGGCATTGAATTATTTATTAATCAAAGAATTCAGTTATTATGGATCGGCAATTGCAACATTGGCAGCTTATGGAAGTATGATGATAATATCCTATAAAATGGGGCAAAAGAAGTATCCAATTCCATATGAAATCAATACAATTCTGAAATATTTAGGATTATCTATTGCCTTTTCAGCCATTGCATTTTATATTCCTTATTTGAGAGAAAATTATCTTGTGAAAATCGTTTTACTTTCGCTATTTTTATATTTCATTTATAGAAACGAAAAGGAAACACTTTTAAAAATCATCAAACGAAAATAATAAATCATGACAATTAAAATTATAAATAAATCACAGCACGAACTACCTAATTACGAAACCATTGCTTCTGCAGGAATGGATTTACGTGCTAATATTTCAGAACCAATTACCTTAAAATCTTTAGAAAGAACTATTGTAAGAACAGGACTTTTTATTGAATTACCAATAGGTTACGAAGCACAAGTAAGACCAAGAAGCGGATTAGCTGCAAAAAAAGGAGTTACTGTTTTAAATTCTCCTGGAACAGTCGATGCCGATTATCGAGGTGAAATCGGAGTTATTTTAGTAAATTTATCCAATGAAGATTTTGTAATTGAAAATGGTGAAAGAATTGCACAACTAATAATTGCCAAACATGAACGAGCTGAATGGATTGAAGTTCTAGAATTATCTGAAACGTCTCGTGGAGAAGGCGGTTTTGGGAGTACAGGAATTAAATAGTGAGCAGTTTTAAAAGTAAATATTTAAAGTATACAGTTAAGTCTTAATACTTAATACATAAATCTTAATACTAAAAAATGAAAATAATAGTACCAATGGCAGGTCGTGGTTCAAGATTACGTCCGCACACATTAACGATTCCAAAACCATTAATTCCTATTGCAGGAAAACCTATCGTTCACCGTTTGGTAGAAGATATTGCTGGGGTTTTGAATCAACCAATAGAAGAAGTTGCTTTTGTAATTCACGAAAGTTTCGGTAAAAAAGTAGAAGAAGAATTAATTGCAATTGCCGAAAAACTTGGAGCAAAAGGAACCATTTATTATCAAAATGAAGCACTTGGAACAGGTCATGCCATAATGTGTGCCAAAGATTCTTTGAGTGGTCCAGCGGTAATTGCTTATGCCGACACTTTGATTCGTGCCGACTTTGATTTAGATCAAAATGCTGATAGTGTAATTTGGGTAAAACAAGTAGATCAACCTGAAGCTTTTGGAGTTGTAAATTTGAATCCCAATGGCGAAATAATCGAATTAGTTGAAAAACCAAAGGAGTTTGTTTCTGATTTAGCAGTGATTGGAATATACTATTTTAAAGATGTTGCCGTTTTAAAAAATGAGTTACAATCCGTTCTTGACAACAACATCATTCATGGAGGTGAATATCAAATTAATGATGGAATCAAACAAATGATGGCAAAAGGCATGGTATTTGTTCCTGGTAAAGTCGACGAATGGATGGATTGCGGAAATAAAGATGTAACGGTTGACACCAACAACAGAATGTTAAATTTTCTTCATAACGACGGAATTCATTTAGTTGATTACGATGTTAAACAAGAGAATTCAACCATCATTCCACCATGTTATATTGGTGAAGATGTGGTTTTAATTAATGCTACAGTTGGTCCAAATGTGTCTTTAGGAAAAGGATGTCACGTAATTAATAGCACCATAAAAAATAGCTTGATTCAAACACATGCCCATATTAAAAATGCTAATCTTGACAATGCAATGATAGGAAATCATGCCAGTTTTGATGGTAATTTTACAAGCATTAGTATCGGAGATTATTCCGTTTTAGAATAAAAATTTGATGAAAAAAATAGTTTTATATAGTTTCTTTTTCGGAATATTTTTCATTCCAAATCTTCTTTTGGCTCAAACCGAACCTGAAGATATTGCTTCGGTAAGTGATGATTTTGAAAATTATTTCTTCGAATCTTTAAAGCAAAAAGGTATTGAAAACTATGATAAAGCCATCGAAGCTCTTGAACGATGTAAAGATTTGCAACCTAATAACGGAGTAGTTTATTTTGAATTAGGTAAAAATCATTTATCGCAAAAAAAGTATAAAGACGCTTACGATAATTTTGAAAAAGCAACTCAAATTGACCCAAAAAACCGATGGGCTTGGGTTGGAATGTATGATGTATGCTATGACACACAAGATTTTACACAAGCTATAATAATTGTAGAAAAACTTGTTGAATTTAAAGTGGATTATAAAGAAGATTTGGTTTCACTTTATATGAAAACACAACAATTTGACAAAGCGTTGCTCCTTATAAATGAATTAAATGAAACCATTGGAAAATCTGAAAAAAGAGAATTATATAAAGCAGATATATTAAGAGATTCTAAATATCAAGGTTCAGAAAAAGCGGAATTGTTAGATAAAATTAAAAAGAATCCAAAAGAAGAATCCAATTATGTGGATTTGATTTATATGTATTCTAAAAGCAATCAAGAGGAGAAAGCTTTGGAAGTTGCTAAACAATTAGAAAAAGAAATTCCAACATCAGATTGGGCTCAAGTGAGTTTGTTTAAATTCCACATCAACAATAATGATGGCGAAAAAGCCGTAAAATCAATGAATATTGTTTTAGAAAGCGCTAAGATTGACAAACGAATAAAACACAGAATATTTAATGAATTTCTAATTTTTGCTATTAATAAACCAGAATTTAGTGTTGCTTTAGAAAAAGCAATCAGCTACTTTGATGATGATAAGGAAGTTCAAGTTGCAAAAGAACTGGGTAAGTTTTTTCAAAACAAGAGCGATTGGCCAAACGCAATTAAGTACTACGAAAAGCACCTTTCTGCTGCTAAAGGCGACATGGAAACCATTTTGTTACTATTAAAAGCTTATACAGAAAGCGCTACTTTTGAAAAATTGGCTGCGGTTTCTGAAGAGCAAATGCAGTTGTTTCCAACGCAACCACAGTTATACTATTATAACGGATTGGCCAACAATCAGCTTAAATATTTTAAAAAGGCAAAAGATACATTAGAATCTGGAGTCGATTTTGTAATTGATGATGTTGCTTTAGAGATAAATTTCAATATTCAGCTTGGTGAAGCATACAACGGATTGGGCGATTTAAAAAAGAAAGAACTGTATTTTACAAAAGCAAATGATTTGCTAAAAAAACAAAAGAAATAAAATGAAGAAGTTACTTAGTTTAGTTGTTATAATAATTATGATTTCCTGCAAATCTAAAGCGGTTTTGGCAGAAAGTGTAGCAACGAACAAGATAGAATCTGATAAAATTATAAAAAGTCATTACAACAATAAATTTGATTATTCTACATTATATATAAGAGCAAGTGCTAAGTATGAAGACGAGAAAAACACGCAAAATGTTTCGGCAGACATTAGAATAAAAAAAGATGAAAAGATTTTGGTAAACATAAGATTTCTTGGAATTACAATGGCAAAGGCATTGGTTACACCAACTTCTGTGCGCTATTATGAGATTTTGGGTAAAAAATATTTTGACGGCGATTATGCTTCATTAAGTGCATGGTTAGGAACCGATTTAGATTATAATAAAGTTCAAAATTTACTAATTGGACAGGCTTTAGACAATTTGAACGATTCTAAGTATTCAGCGGCAATAATTGATAAGTTGTATAAATTAGACGAGAGTAAAGAATCAAATACAAAAAAAACCTATTTTTTTGAAGCCGAAAATTTTCTATTAAAAAAGCAAGAAATAAGTCAGCCATTACAAAATCGAATGTTGCAAATAAGTTATCCAGAATATCAAAAACTATCCGATAAGATAGTACCTTTGAATTTTTTTATTGAAGCAAATCAACAAAAGGGGAAAACCAGTATCAATATCAATTACAAAAACATTACTTTCAACGAAGAATTTTCTTTTCCATACAGTGTTCCTGATGGTTTTGAAAGAATTTACATTAATTAATATATGCAAAAAGCAATAGTAACATTTTTCTTAGTGTTATTGTCTTCAATTTCCTGGAGCCAACAATCGCAGGAAGAATTAGAACAAAGAAAGGCAAAACTTCAAGCAGAAATTCGTGAAAAAGAGATGCTACTTCAAGATGTTAGAAAGAAAGAAAAATCGGTTGTAAAGTTATTAACAATCCAAAAAGAGAAAATTGGATTGAAAGAAAAGCTAATCTCAACTACAGAAAAGCAAACTAAATTATTGAGTAATGATATCTACTTAAACCAACGAGAAATAAATAAGCTCAATAAAGATTTAAAGATATTAAAGGAAGATTATGCAGATATGATTGTAAAATCGTACAAGAGTCGTTCTACAGAAAGTCGTGCTATGTTTTTATTGTCGTCTGAAAATTTTCTTCAAGCCTACAAAAGATTGCAATACATGAAGCAATATTCTAGTTATAGAAAAATGCAAGGCGAAGAAATTAAAGATAAATCGTTAAAACTTGATGATCATAACAAGAGATTATCTGGACAAAAAACCGAGAAAGAAAAACTCTTAGCAGAGCAAGAAAAACAAAAACAAGATTTAGAGCAAGAAAAAATTCAACAAGAAAAGATTGCCAATAGTTTAAAGAAAGATAAGAAACAGATAGCTGCAGAGGTAAAAAGCAAACAGCAAGAAGCGAGAAGAATCGATGCACAAATTCAGAAAATGATTCGTGAAGCGATTGCCGAAGCCAATAGAAAAGCTGCTGCTGCCAAAGCCAAAGCCAATCCAAAAACAACTACAGCTGCAGAAACGAAGGCTATTGAATCATCAACTAAAATAGTACTTACTCCTGAAGGTAAAATAATTTCAGATAACTTTAAAGCCAATAAAGGGAGTATACCATGGCCTGTTGAAAAAGGAACGATATACATGGGATTTGGAAAACAACCACATCCTGTTTACAAAAATCTTGAAGAAAACAATAGTGGTTTAAAAATTCTTACAGAAGAAGGCTCGTCGGCTCGTTGTGTATTTAAAGGAGAAGTTACTCAGGTACAAAAAATCGGAAACAAGTTTGCAGTGATGGTTCGACATGGAGATTACTTTACTGTTTATCAAAATTTAAGTAATGTGTCTGTTTCAGAGGGCGAGATGGTTTCCGCTAAGCAAAGTTTAGGTAAAATAAAAACCGATTCCGATGGCAAAACAATTCTTAAGTTTATGATAACGCAAAATACGACGCCTAATAATCCGTCGTTATGGATAAGTAGATAAAGAAAATCCGCTGTGAAGCGGATTTTGTATTAATCAAACAATGCTTTTAATTCTGTTGCTTCGCTTGGTTTCATTTTACCTGCTAAAACTAAACTCAGCTGTTTTCTTCTCAAAGCAGCATCATATCTAGCAATTTCTTCTTCAGTTTCAGGAATTAATTGAGGAACTTCTACAGGATGACCTGTTTCATTTACAGCTACAAAAGTATAAATAGCTTCGTTAGCTTTAGTTCTAGTTCCAGATTCTCTATCTTCTATCCAAACGTCTAGAAAAATCTCCATAGAAGAAGTAAAAGCTCTCGAAACTTTAGCTTCAACAGTTACTACACTTCCTAAAGGAATAGCTCTGTTAAAAGCCACGTGATTTACGGAAGCCGTTACTACAATTCTTCTTGAATGTCTTCTTGCAGCAATACTTGCCGCTCTATCCATTCTAGCAAGTAATTCGCCACCAAAAAGATTATTTAATGGATTGGTTTCACTTGGTAAAACTAAATCGGTTAAAATGGTTAAGGAATCTATAGGATGTTTAGGAGTCATAGTTTTTTTGCAAAGGTAGTATTTCTTTAAAAAAGTTTTAAACGACTTCAAAAAGAAAATCCCGAAATATTCGGGATTTATTTTATTTCTTTAATCATCATCCAAGCTTCTGGATTGTGTGATTTTTTTATTTCCATCATGGCGTTATAGGCATCGGTATAACTTGAAAAACTTCCGTATAAAACAGGAAACATCCCAAACTTATTTGGTTCTAAACGAATGGGTTTGTAACCTAAATTTTGAAGCTCAGCAAATAATTTATTCGCATAAAATTCTTTTTGATAAACGCCTGCAACCACATGATAGGCTTTGTTTTCTATAGCATTTTCATTAACAGAAAGCGTAACATTCGGTAGCGGAATATCAATTACAAAAGTAGCTTCTTGAATTTTTTGTTCTACTTGTTTTTGAACTTTTGCTTGAACTGCTAATGTTTCTAATTGAACTTGATTTTGATAATATTGATTTCCAAAGAAACCACCTGCACCAAGTAATCCAGTACCAATAACAAAAACAGCTGCATATTTTAAGAAATTACCAGAACTTCTTTTTTCAGGAGTAAAAGCAATTGGAGCTTTCTCTTCAAGAACTTCAATTTCTTCTTTATAAACTTCTCGTTTTACTGCTGGAGAAACATAAGTCGTTAGTCCGAAAGAAGAAGCCAAATAATTTACTTGATCGGAAGGAATAAAAACTAAATTTCGTTCAGCATTTAAAGTAAGTTCACCAATATTTTTTATAGTAATAGCGCCAAAATCATTCAACTTAGATTTCCAGGCAGCAACTTGATTTTCAATTATAGTAACTGCTACTTCATAACTCATTTTTTCTGATTGAGCTATATGATTTGCTAATAATCCGTCATTATTTTTCAAATAAGGATTGAAGGAAATCAATTTCTTTGGAGGATAAAACGAATGGGAACTTTCATGCAGTTGCGCCGATTGAATTTCGGTTAAAAAAGCACCAAATCCAGGAACAGTTACACATTGGTAACGATATAATAATTGTGATATGTATTGATCCATCTTCATAATGACAAATTTAATTATTTAATGTGGAATGCAAAATTTTATCAACAAACTTTGTTAACAATTTTAATTGTTCTTACTTTTGGAATCTCAATTTTATACACCATACAGATTTAATATAATGAACGACTCAGAATTACTGCATTTATTAGCATTACTAAAAGTAGAAGGAATAGGCGATGTTGTAGCAAAAAAACTCCTCAATCATTTTCCAACAGCCGAATCTATTTTTAAAGCAAAAGCTTCGAAACTCTCAGCAATTGACGGAATTGGTCAGGTTTTAATCAAAAACCTTAAAAACAAATCTATTTTTGAATTAGCAAAAGCTGAACTCCATTTTATTGCAGAAAACGACATTAAGGTTCTTTTCTATAAAGATGAAATTTATCCCAATCGATTAAAGCATTGCATTGATGGACCAATTTTATTATTTGCATCTGGAAACATCGATTTCAATAATAGAAAAATAATCAGCATTGTTGGAACGCGAGAAATTACTACCTACGGAACTGAATTTTGCAAAAAATTAATTGAAGATTTAGCACCATTAAATCCAATCATCGTTAGCGGATTTGCTTACGGCGTTGATATTGTTGCACATAAAGCAGCAATGGATAATAATTTACAAACTATTGGTGTTATTGCTCACGGCTTGAATCAAGTGTATCCAAAAGTTCATAAAAAGTATGTTGGAAAAATGGAAGAAAATGGAGGTTTCTTGACCGAGTTTTGGAGTACTTCCAATCCTGAAAAAGAAAATTTTGTAAAACGAAATCGCATCGTTGCTGGAATGTGCGAAGCTACAATCGTTATAGAAAGTGCTGAAAAAGGAGGTTCGCTAATTACTGCCAATTTGGCCAACGATTACAACAGAGATGTTTTTGCCGTTCCAGGAAGAATTTCAGATAAATTTAGTCAAGGTTGTAATAATTTGATTAAAACCCAACGCGCTCATTTGCTATCCTCTGCAGCCGATATTCTTTATATTCTCAATTGGGAATTAAAAGCCAAGGAAGAAAAAGTAATTCAAAAACAGCTTTTCATCACTTTAGAAAACGACGAGCAAAAACTTTACGATTATCTTATAAAAAACGGAAAGCAATTACTTGATGTAATTGCTCTCGATTGTAATTTACCTGTTTTTAAAACAGCTTCTATTTTATTGAATATGGAACTAAAAGGTGTTGTTAGACCTTTGCCAGGAAAATTATTTGAGGTGGTTTAGGTTTTACTTTTTTGCTTAAAGTTTTCAGAACTTGTGTTATACAATTTTTCAAATCTATTAAAGATAAAAACATTCCGCAAAGGCAGGAGCATTTTACAAGAACGCTTTGCAGAACTAGAGACCTTTGCAGAGCATTTTACAAGAAATCTTTGCAAGTTGGCACTCGTTTTATTACATCGCATGATTCATATAAGCTATCAAATCCCATCCAAAGTCTTTTTTCTTATATATCAAAGTGGAACTAAAGTTAGGCAATAAAATCGTTTTATATTGAATAAAAAAGATATTTTTATTTCTATTAAAAATGGGTTTAGACAGGAAATAAACAAACTTTTCTTTTTTTACTCTACCTTGCCTATCCAAATCTTCATAGGTGTTATCTTCAAAAGAAGGTAAATCTACTAACATAATTTTTTTATTTGAGTTTCCAAACATTTGTTGATTTAAAAATCTTTTTTTTTGCTTTGAAATTGATTTTATCATATAGTCAATTTCATTGTCACATAAAATCCAAGACTCTTTTTTATCAATCCAAGAATAAAAATTTTCAGAAGGCTTTAGCTTATTGTTTAAAATAATATTTCTTTGAATTTTATAACCTTCCAATATTTTTTTATCTAATATATAACAATAATCTACAATTTCAATAGAATCTATTTCTTTGTTAGAAAATGGTTTTTTTATGTCCTTTATTGCAATTGATAGTGCTTGAAATTCTTTTGTGTGTGTAGAACAAGCATTAAAAAAAAACATAAGCCAAAAGAGTAACACAATATTTAATCTAAACATGGGGGATTATTTGTTGGGTTAATACCATTTGCAATAGCATTAGTCATTTCGGCTATTTTTCTAAAAACAATATTCAATTTTTTTGAGTCGGATAAGATATTGTTAAATTGAGGACCTTGTCCATAAACAAAAATCCCTTGCCAAGCAAGATCATTATATATTTCCGGATTTAAACCAGGTTGATATTCTTGTAGAGCTTCTTCTATAATTCCAACATAATTTTCACCCATAAATTCATGGTCTTCTGGAGTGGTGCTTCCCGCTTCTATATTTACATATGAGTTCCATATTTCTGGAAAATCATTACTATTGTTATAGTTATTTCCAGATTGATATACACTGGCAATTAAAGCATGAATCATTTCATGAATCATTGTTCCTGCTTTACCTAAATGGGTTGCTCCAAAATTGTTATAATAGTTAGAATTTAGCTTTATGATATAATTATAGGTCTGATTTGTTCCAGAAAATTGTCCATAAACAGGTTGTCCAGCACTATTGACTAGATTTGGCACTTGAATAAATTTTAAATTAAAATTTGCATTTGGGTTATCAAATCGTGCAATTAACTTAGCTATGGTATGATTTTGTTTTAGTTTGTTCAAAATTGCTTTTGTACAATCATCCAACTCACTATCATCAATTTTTTTCTCAATTAAAAAAGGTGTTATAGAGTTGAATACTTCAGGGTTAGCACACATTTGCGCCATCATTTCTTCTGCTTCACTGTGTATAGGGTCTTCCCCGTTTGTTGGCACAACCGTTCCATCTTCAAGTGTCGTTAAAGTGTAAGCAACATAATTCTCTAGTTCTGCTCTGACTGTTGCGGGTAAACTATCGAAACATTGGTTTTGTTCGCTTGAAAGTTGCATTTTAAATTTTTTAATCTTTCTTTCTCCCTCAGACATTGTATTCGGGTTTGTAATAACGCTTCCTCCAAAACCATCATCGCCAGAATTGATACCCACATTAGGTACAGGCGTTCCACCATCACCGCCAAACTCTGGGCATGTTATAGATGAATGATAGGTAAAATAGTTAGAATTATTACATCCTGGACCAGCTATATGAATCATCATCCATTCAGGATGGTCTAAATCATTAAAGACAAGGTGACTGCAAGTTGTCCAAGTAGTCATTATACAACCATTAGACAATAAATAAATTCTTCCCGATTGGATTAAAGGTGTGTATTCTTTTATATATTCAAAATCATGAATATCGAGAGTGGTTTTGGTATATTTCATTATCAAAGCATCTAGGTCGCCACTTTCATGAAGTTGAATAACTAAGTTTTCAAAAAATTCTAAAGTAGGAGTGTTTCTTTCAATTTGAAAAGTATAGGAAGTTCTTCCGTCTGTAGTTTCAATCACTTTAACATCTTCAGGGAGGATAGTAAAATTATACTGGTCTTCTAATGCAGTTCTAGCGCTGGTGTTTTTTAATTGTTGTGTTTTAGATTTAACTTTAGAAAACACATCACTGAAATTAGGGTTTTTTAATAATTCTTTAAGAGTTGTATTTTTTACACTCTTTATACGAGCATCATTTTTAATAGCATTGTCATACAACTCGTTTTCACAACTAGAAAGTATAAACAATGAAATGCTAATTACAAAAACTAGAAATCGATTTAAAATTCTTTGTTGTTGTTTGTTGTTTGTTGTTTGTTGTTTTCATAAATTATTGGTTTACAGGTTTCAAGATTACTAATGTATGAAATTAATACATACAAATACGATATTGTAAATATAATTTTACAAAAAAAGCAACTACTAGATATAATTGCATTATATTGTAACCTATACTAATAAATTACCCAAATCCTAATTTTACGCGAACTCTACTCAAAACTTCGTTAGCAACAGCATGTGCTTTTTGAGCGCCTTTTTGTAGCATAGCATCAACTTCTTCAAGGTTGTTGATGTAGTAATTATATTTTTCTCTTTCGGTTTTAAATTTCTCGCAGATTAATTCAAACAAGGCTTGTTTGGCGTGACCATAACCATAATTTCCACCAAGATAATTTTGTCTCATAGTAGCAATTTGCTCTGCATTAGCAAGCAATTTATAAAGTGCAAAAATTTTGCAAGTATCAGGATTTTTTGGTTCTTCAAGTGGCGTACTATCACTTTCAATAGACATAACTTGTTTGCGTAATGATTTGTCATCAAGGAAAATATCAATAATATTTCCACGAGATTTACTCATTTTATTCCCATCGGTTCCAGGAATGTACATGGTTTCTTCTTGCACTTTTCCTTCAGGAATTATAAAAGTCTCACCCATTTGATGATTAAATCTAGAAGCAACATCACGAGTAATTTCTATATGTTGCATTTGGTCTTTTCCAACAGGAACGAAGTTAGCATCATACAATAAAATATCGGCAGCCATCAACATAGGATAAGTAAATAATCCTGCGTTTACGTCTTCTAATCTATCGGCTTTATCCTTAAATGAATGTGCCAATGTCAATCTTTGAAAAGGGAAGAAACAACTCAAATACCAAGATAATTCTGCCGTTTGTGGCACATCGCTCTGACGGTAAAAAGTTACTTTATCAATATCTAATCCACAAGCAAGCCAAGCTGCAGCAGTACTGTAAGTGTTTTTTCTTAGTGTTTCACCATCTTTTATTTGCGTAATGGAATGCAAATCGGCTATAAATAAAAACGATTGATTATCAGGATTATTAGATAATTCAATTGCTGGAATAATTGCTCCAAGTAAATTGCCTAAATGTGGTGTACCTGTGCTTTGTACGCCTGTAAGTATTTTTGCCATAATTGCTGAATTAATTTCTTCTGAATGTGGTTCAGAGTTTCAGTATCAAAATCTATTTATTGCAAAGTTAAACCTTTGTAGTATAAATTGCATACTATTAACTATTTTTGACACTATGAGATTACTAAAAATTATTTTTTGGATACTGTGGCGCGTCTGGTTTTATATTTTAATGGGAGCACTCATTATACTAATGTTGCCATTTTTGTTACTTTCTATTTTAAAAGAAGAATGGTATCCTTATTTTTTTGTGATGGCAAGAATTTGGGCTAAAGGCATTCTTTTTGGAATGGGTTTTTATGTTAAAATTGAGCGGGAGCAAACTTTAGAAAAAGGAAAAAGTTACATGCTAGTAGCCAATCATACTTCTATGACCGATATAATGTTGATGCTTGCTATTACACAAAACCCATTTGTATTTGTGGGAAAAAAAGAGTTGTCTAAAATTCCACTATTTGGATTTTTTTATAAGCGGACATGTATTTTAGTAGATAGAAGTAGTCAAAAGAGTAGAATGGAGGTATTTGCTAGAGCTCAGAAACGGCTGAATCAAGGTCTTAGTATTTGTATTTTTCCAGAAGGTGGCGTGCCCGATGAAGCAATAATGTTAGATGAATTTAAAGATGGCGCGTTCAAATTAGCAATCGAACATCAAATTCCAATTGTTCCAATAACCTTTGCCGATAATAAAACTAGAATGTCTTATACTTTTTTAAGCGGAAGTCCAGGACTAATGAGAGCTAAAGTACATAGGTTTTTTGATACAAAAGGAACAACATTAGAAGATAAAAAAGTTATAAAAGAAGAGACTCATTCCGTTATTTTGAAACAATTAGAAGATTATAGTAAATAATAAGATTTAGACAAAAACTTGAATAATGTAAGACACTAATTACTAGAATTTACGAGAATTACCACTTTTTAAAAATAAATCTTCGCGAATCAAAATATGGTAAATTAGATTTTATTGGTGCAATTTTACATTTTTTATTTATGTAATTCGTTTGAAAAGAAAAGTAGTGGTTTGGTTTTTATATCGAGCTCACGGTAAATAAAAAAGAGTGCCTAACTAGAGCACTCTTTTTTGTTATTACTCGAAAGCAATAACACTACTTAACTAATTTTTAACCTAACCTAACTTTATTAAAATGTATAACTTAATCCAGAATAAACGCCAAAAATATAAGGTCTAAAATTACCAACGTCATTGGTAAAAGTATTGAACTGATATTTAAAAACAGGTTCTACTCTTGCGTCAAGTTTTTTCCAAAAATTGTATTTTAGTCCCAATCCTATATTTCCGCTAAAGTGAATACTGTTTAAGTTATTGGCTTCACCTATTTTCATATTTAAAGCATCTGAGACTAATGAAACCTCATTTTGGTTAAGTAACAGTGTACTCATTCCGCCAATAAATTCTAGTCCTATTTTTTTGTCTATAATTTTATAAGACAATTCTAATGGTAATTCAAAATAACCTAATTGTTGATTTAAACTACCATCAAACATATTGGTATTTACTACAATTGTTTGATTTTGTGCGGCCGCCGAACGACTATAAACAGTTGTTGCTACTGCGCCTACAGGTTTTATTTGAATTAAAGCACCTTGTGCATTTGGTGTAATGTTTTCCATTCGACTAGCTTTAGCGGTTTGCTCAAATGCAATTCCGTTGGTAGCATAACCTACAGAAAAAATATTCACTCCCGAACGAAGTTTCATTTTTTTTGATAAAGCATAATTTACACCCAAACCATAACTGTAATTGGTAGCATAATCTTTTGTATTATTACTTAATTGAGCATCTAAAGGAGAGCCGTTAGAAGTTGAACTAAAATAAATAGGCGCAACATTTGGCGTAAGTTGCCACCTATTTAATTTTGGTTCTTTTTTGGTAATCTCTTTTTCTTTTTCTTTAAGCAATTCTTCCAGCGCATTTGGCTCAACAAGCGCCACTTTTGTTGAGTCCATTTTATTTAAATCATTGATGGTTTTATCAATAACAGTATTTTTAGTAGTCAATTTATTATGTTCAGCAATTGAATTAGAAGTCTTTCCACCATTGTTAGTATTATAATCAGCTATGGCATCTTCACTTTTTTCAATTATCGATTCTTTATCAGTAGAAATAATTTGTTTGTTTGATTCTAATTTTTTTCCTGCAAGATCTGTGATAACATCGGTTTTATTTTTTGCAATTACATTATTATCACTAGTCATATTTGAATTTACAATATATTCTTTATCAGTTTTTTGTTTGTAACTGGCTTTCTGATTTTTATCTTTAGCGTGCTTCGAATCTTCACTCGTTGCAATACTATTATTTGATACATTCGATATATTTGGCGATTCAATAATGTACTTCTTTTTATCAGAAGAATTTATTTGTAGATCATTTTTTAGTCCTTTTTCTGATGAATTTGACTTTGTGTTTTTTTCTTGTGAATGGTCAAGCTCATATGGATTTGAAACTTCGTTATTCTCTAAATTATTTTTTTGTTTAATTGAATTTTCACTGCCATTTACTATTGAATTGCTACTTGGAGTATTTATGGTATCATTAAATTGATTATTATATAATCCTAAACCAATAGCAAGTAAGGCAGCGACGCCTGTATATCTTAACCAAAATGGTATTACTCTTCGTTTTCTCTTCTCTTTCAGTTTTTCTGCAATGGTGTCCCAAACTATATCAGGCGGTAACACTTCATGATTATTGAATTGTTCTTGAAAGAGTTTATCTATATTTTTTTTTGTATTCATTATTTTACAAAAGGAATAGTTGTATTTCTTTGATCGTTTTCTACTTTATCTTTCAAAATCTGGCGTGCTCTAGACAAGTTAGATTTTGATGTACCAACACTAATTTTGAGCATGTCAGCAATTTCTTGGTGCGAATATCCATCAATTGCATACAAGTTAAAAACTAATCTGTAGCGTTCAGGTAAATCCTGAATTATTTTGATTAAAAATTCAATTGAAACAGATTCTTCATCAAGTTCTAATTCAATATCGTCTTTTATTTCTTCATCTACTAAATTTAAGATTCGCTCTGATCTATATTTTTGTAGTATGTTATTTATCATTATTCTTTTTAGCCATCCGTCAAAAGAGCCTTTAAAAGAAAATTGATTTATTTTATCAAATATTAATAAGAACCCATCTTGTAAATTATCTTGAGCCTCAGTATAATTACTAGAATATTTTAAGCATACAGAAAACAATTTTGGAGCATATTGTCGATATAATTGTTCTTGTGCTTTTATGTCATTCTTTTTACAACCATTTATTAGCTGTTCAGTATTCAAACGGACTTTTTTTAATTTACTTCAATATCGTATTCTATATACTGGTCTTCACCTTGAAGGCTTATCCCTGTCCAAAATTTAAAATGATATAACCCTGATTCTGTAGGTTTAAATTGTAATTCTTGCTCAACAATACTTTCTCCGTCATCCATACAGTTTTCTCTTACAATTTTTGCCGATTCTATAGAAACTGTTCTAACATATCCGTCAGATTTATAATTAAACCCGCTAAAAAAGTGACAATTTGTAGGAGGTTTATATCGTATTGTTATTCTATTTATAGTGTTTAAATTAAATGTTTCAGGCATTGCTACTTCATAAACAGGTAGTAAATAAAATTCGTAAGACTCTTGAGATTCTTCACTGCATGAATTGAATAAAAACCCTAAAACAAATAATAAAATGATTTTTTTCATTATATTCTTTATGTTGTTATTTGTTAGATGCTAAATGTTGTAAATGGTTGCGTATAAAAGTAAAAAAAAATCCGCCGAAGCGGATAATTTATTTTTAAGCGTTATTTTCTTTAATCAATGCTTTGATTTTCAGTTCTAATTCGTCTGCCAATTCTGGATTGTCTTTTATCAATGCTTTAACTGCATCTCGACCTTGACCAAGTTTGGTTTCACCATAGCTAAACCAAGAACCAGCTTTTTTGATTACTTCAAATTCAACTGCCAAATCAAGTATTTCTCCTGTTTTAGAAACGCCTTCTCCATACATAATGTCGAATTCAGCAGTTTTAAATGGTGGAGCAACTTTATTTTTAACTACTTTTACTTTAGTTCGGTTTCCGATAACATTTTCACCATCTTTAATTTGTGATGAACGACGAATGTCTAAACGAACAGAAGCATAAAATTTTAATGCATTTCCTCCTGTTGTAGTTTCAGGATTTCCGAACATCACACCGATTTTTTCTCTCAACTGATTGATAAAAAATACGGTACAATGTGTTTTACTAATAGTTCCTGTCAATTTTCTAAGTGCTTGCGACATTAAACGAGCGTGTAATCCCATTTTAGAATCACCCATTTCTCCTTCAATTTCACTTTTTGGTGTCAAAGCAGCAACCGAGTCAATAACCACAATATCAATTGCTCCTGAACGGATTAAATTTTCTGCAATTTCTAATGCTTGTTCACCATTATCGGGTTGAGAAATAATTAAATTTTCAATATCAACACCCAATTTTTCAGCATAATTTCTATCAAAAGCGTGTTCTGCATCAATAAATGCTGCAATTCCACCTGCTTTTTGAGCTTCTGCAATAGCATGAAGGGTTAAAGTAGTTTTACCCGAAGATTCTGGACCATATATTTCTATAATTCTTCCTTTTGGGTAACCGTTTACACCTAAAGCTAAATCTAAACCTAACGATCCTGAAGAAATAGTTTCTACTTCTTCAACGGCTTTATCGCCCATTTTCATTACGGTTCCTTTTCCGTAGGTTTTGTCTAATTTGTCAAGCGTAAGTTGTAACGCTTTTAATTTTGCATCTTTTTCTGAACTCATCTTTTCTATATTTTTGGCTTTTAAAGTTGTAAAAATAATTAAAAAAAGAATGTAAATGAAGTTTATATAAATGAGTTTTAAACAATTCCATCCAAAATATATTTATTACTTTAGCCAACAATTTTTTTCAACTTATGGAAAAGCTAATTTCTTATCCAATTTCGGTTATTTATTACTTATGTTTTGGATTGTGTTTGGTAATTTTTCATCCAATTCAGTGGATATGTTTCAATGTGTTTGGCTACCAAGCGCACAAAAAAAGTGTAGATTATCTTAATTTTTGCCTAGTAAAATGTACCAATCTATTGGGAACTTGGTTTCAATTTAGAAACATCAACAAAATCCCTAAAGATGTTCCCATAATTTTTGTTGCCAATCACCAAAGTATGTATGATATTATTGGGATGATTTGGTATTTAAGAAAATTTCACGCCAAGTTTGTAAGTAAAAAAGAATTAGGAAAAGGAATTCCAAGTGTGTCTTACAATTTGCGTCATGGAGGTTCGGTATTAATTGATAGAAAAGATCCAAAACAAGCTATTCCAACCATTAAAGGTTTATCAGAATATATTGAAACACACAAACGATCTGCAGTAATTTTTCCGGAAGGAACTAGAAGCAAAGACGGAAAACCAAAAGAATTCGCACAAAGTGGATTGAAAATATTATGTAAATACGCACCTTCTGCCTATGTTGTGCCAATTTCTATAAATAATTCGTGGAAAATGGTTAAATTTGGTGCTTTTCCGATGGGTTTAGGAAATCGATTAGAATTTATCATTCATGATCCAATAGCGGTAAAAGATTTTTCGTTTGAAGAATTAATGGAAAAAACAGAAAAAGCGGTTGTTCAATCGTTAAAATAATAATCAGATTTTATTTTGTCTCAAATCTAAAGTCTATAATACATATATAATGTCCATAAAAAATGTTCGTCTAGAAGTAATGCAGTTTCTAGATACTAAAGTTGACGAATTTGTCGATAAATTTTTAATTCCAATAGAAACTATTTGGCAGCCATCTGATTTTTTGCCAGATGCACAAAGCGATACCTTCTTTGAAGATGTAAAAGAAATTCAAGAGATTGCTAAAGATTTACCTTATGATTTTTGGGTTGCCATGGTAGGTGATACTATTACCGAGGAAGCGCTTCCAACCTACGAAGCATGGTTGATGGATGTTGAAGGAATAGACAATGTAGAGCGTAACGGTTGGTCAAGATGGATTCGTCAATGGACTAGTGAAGAAAACCGTCACGGTGATTTACTAAATAAATATTTATATCTATCAGGAAGAGTTAATATGCGTGAAGTTGAAATTACTACACAGCATTTAATAGCCGATGGATTTGATATTGGAACTGGTCGTGATCCTTATAAAAATTTTGTTTATACAAGTTTTCAAGAATTAGCCACTTATGTTTCACACAATAGAGTTTCTCAAATTGCTAAAGATTATGGAGATAAAAAATTGTCTAAAGTCTGTAAATTAATTGCAGGTGACGAAATGCGTCATCATCATGCATATTGCGAATTTGTAGATCAAATTTTTAAGGTAGATCCATCCGAAATGATGCTTGCTTTTCAATACATGATGAAACAAAAAATCACAATGCCAGCAGTTTTCTTAAGAGAATCAGGTGAGAAAATAGGTGCTGCATTTGAGCAATTTTCTAATTCTGCTCAAAAATTAGGTGTTTATACGGCTAATGATTATGTTGAAATCATGCAAAAATTAATTGATAAATGGCAAATTGATAAAATCTCTGGATTAACTGACGAAGCCGAAAAAGCAAGAGATTATTTGATGAAATTACCTGGAAGAATGGCAAAAATTTCTGAAAGATTGGTTTTGCCTGAAGAAAATTATATTTTTAAATGGGTGCAACCTGCTTTGATAAAGTAAACTTTCAAAAAATAGCAATATTAAAATTCCAAATTCCAATATTTATTTAGAGTTTGGAATTTTTTATAAAATGTAATATGAGTTTAATAGATAACACGATTTTATTTGTAAAGCAAAAACTAGAAAATGCTGAAGCTGGTCACGATTGGTTTCATATTGAAAGAGTTTACAAAAATGCTTTGTTAATTGCTCAAGATGAAGTTTGTGATATTCAAATTGTAAAACTTGGAGCACTTCTTCATGATATTGCTGATAGTAAATTCAATGATGGAGACGAAACCATTGGACCAAAAGTTGCCAGAGCTTTTTTAGAATCTCAAAAAGTTTCTGAAGAAATCATAGTTCATGTTTTAAATATTATCGAAAATATTTCTTTCAAAGGAGGAAATTTTGAAAAGAAATTCAAATCAATTGAGCTAGAAATTGTTCAAGATGCCGATAGATTAGATGCTATCGGAGCCATCGGAATTGCAAGAACATTCAATTACGGTGGATTCAAAAACAGACAATTATATAATCCTGAAATTGCTCCAAAACTCAATATGAGCAAGGAAGAATATAAAAAAAGTGAAGCACCAACAATCAATCATTTTTATGAAAAATTGTTGTTGCTAAAAGATAAAATGAATACCAAAACCGGAAAACAATTGGCTCAAGAAAGACATAAATTCATGGAATTATTCTTGTCTCAATTTTATGCAGAATGGGATGGTGAAAAATAAAAAGAGAACCAGATTTGATTCTCTTTTTAGCATTATATAGTAACTTTTAAAAGTTGTTTTTTCTTTTCTTTTCTTCCAAGAAAATAACAAGAGCTATTAATAAAAACTCCTTTAGAAACGATATAAGTAACTTCGGTTGATTCATCATCTAATAATAATTGGTAATTAAAGTTACCGCTAGAATCAATAGTTAACAAATATAAATTGGCTTTGTTGGGATTGACATCTTTAAATTCTACACGTTCATTTTTTAATTCTTTTATCTTATCAGAAGCATTAATAAAAAAGTAACTCATGCCATTTTTAATTGTCGAAAAATAGGAAATATAGGAATCATCTGAATATTTGTAATATTGTTTTTTATTAATATTTCGGGACCAAATTAACTCGCCATCAGTATTTAATTTTACACTAACAATATCATTAAAAACATACGTTACAACACCATTTCCATTTGGTGAATTATTAGTCCATTCAAATTCTTCTTCTGCATTTAATATAATATTATCATTTTCAAATAAAATGGTTTTAATCTTTAAATCTTTGATGTCTTTATTGGTTTCTTTGCCAAATTTATCTTGAATAAATTGATTCGTAAATGGGCTATACTTTATTTTTTCAGATTCTAAATTTTGTTTGTTAAATTTAAAAAAACATAAGCCATCATTGTCTTCATAGGATTTTTCAGAGTAAAATCCAATACAATAAATCGAATTATTATGAAAGTTAAGTTTAAGTGATTTTATAAACTTATCTTCAATATCAATTGTTTTTATTTTTGTTTCAGTAGCTGATATTTGAGATAATTCAAAAGAATATTTTAATTTTTTGACCTTATTATTATAGTTTTTAGCCAAAATATATACACTTTTTCCATCTTCTGAAACTTGAAAGTTTTGAAGCATATAATTTTTTTCCTTAGATTGAATTAACTCTTCTTTAAAAAAGATCTGGTCAGATTCTGCGTCAAACAGATATAATAAAAAACCTTCTTGCTCTGGATTTTTATAGTCTAAAACAATAGAGTAAGCAGTTCTGTTTTCGTTCACAACTATACTTATGTCGCTATCATAAACTCTAGGTTTTGTAGAATTTCCAAAAAAAGCAAAGGTTAAAACCCTATCGGTTGAGGTATTGAAATTTCCCGAATTTACATCAGGTAAATTTTTATTAGCGGCTTCAAAGAATTTTTGTTGTAAATTAAAACTTCCCAATTCTTTCATCTTTTCTTTAGAAATCCTAAAGAGTTCTTTTTTGGTTAGATTAAAATTGTCATCAACAATATTTGCTCTACAGATGTATGCTTTTTCTTTTAAATCAAAATAAATTTCGATGATGTTTATTTTTCTGTTTGCATAAAAAACACCTAAAACCAAATTGTTTTTTTCTGATAAAGGATGCTTCATTTTTAATTCAAATTCCTTGATGAGTTTTAAATTTGAATCATATTTTTCTATGTAATATCCATTTATAGGTGAAATATCACTTGCTTTATAGGAACGAACTATAATAATTTCATTCTCAAGTGTTTTTTCTCCAAATACAAGAATAGATTTTTTATAGTCATCTTCAAACAGATTGCTTTCCTGAATTTTTACTGGAACGTTTTGCGATAATAGCGAGAAAGAGAATAATCCGAAGAAAATCGCAAAAAGGTTTTTCATCATTTGTATTAATTATAATTATTTCCCTTTAAAGTCAGCTTTTCTTTTTTCTAAAAAAGCAGTGGTTCCTTCTTTGAAATCTTCTGTTCCAAAGCATTTTCCAAAGTTTTTAATTTCGGTTTTATAACCATCAACACCGTCTTTGAAATTAGCATTGATAGCATTGATTGCTAATCCAATAGCTACTGGAGAATTACGCATAATTTTAGAAGCAATTCCTTTTGCAAATTCAATTAATTCTGCTTGAGGAACAACGTGGTTTACTAGTCCATAGCTTTTGGCAGATTCGGCATCAATCATTCCTGCGGTCATTACTAATTCCATAGCGCGACCTTTTCCAACTAGTTGAGGTAATCTTTGTGTTCCACCATAACCTGGAATTACTCCAAGTGAAACTTCGGGTAAACCCATTTTTGCATTATCTGAGGCTATTCTAAAATGACAAGCCATTGCCAATTCTAATCCGCCACCAAGAGCAAATCCGTTTACTGCTGCAATAACTGGTGTTTTTAAATTTTCTACAAAATCAAATAATAATTCTTGTCCTTGTTGTGCTAATTGTGCTCCTTCTTCTATAGAAAAATTAGCAAATTCAGAAATATCAGCGCCAGCAACGAATGCTTTTTCACCTTCACCGGTTACAATAATAACTTTTGTAGCAGCATCTGCATCTAATGCTTCAAAAGCGTTGTGCAATTCTTGAATGGTTGCCACATTCAAAGCATTTAATTTTGATGGACGATTAATGGTTATTTGCCCAATTCCGTTTTCTGAAGTAATAAGTAGGTTTTCGAAGTTCATGATTTTATTTTTCAATTATTGGAAGCGAAACCTTAAATGTAGTTCCTTTTCCATATTCAGTTTCAAATGTAATAGTTCCTTTGTAATTTTCTATAATGTTTTTGATAATTCCTAAACCTAATCCCATTCCACTGGTTTTTGTGGTGAATTTTGGTTCGAAAATATGCTCAATGTATTCTAATTCAATTCCAATTCCGTTGTCTTTTACCGTAATATTTACGTTGTTTTCTTCTCGTTTTACGGCAACAAAAATTGATTTTTCAGTTTGTTCTTCAGGAATGGCTTGAATAGCATTTTTGACCAAATTAGTTATAATTCTAATCAACTGCGTTCTATCCATTATTGTGATAATTTCTTCTTCTTTGCTTTCAAATGTGATGTATTCTTCATTGAAAATGTCTAATGAAAATTCTACAACTTCAACCACATTTAAGGTTTCATTTTGTTGTGCTGGCATCGAAGCAAAATTTGAAAAAGCCGAAGCAACCGAAGTCATCGTGTCAATTTGCTGAATCAATGTTTTGGTGTAATCGTTCAGTTTTTGTTTCAAATCAGGATCTTCTGGATTGAATTTTCTTTCAAAACTTTGAACCGTCAATCGCATTGGCGTAAGCGGATTTTTAATCTCGTGTGCTACTTGTTTTGCCATTTCACGCCAAGCTTGTTCACGTTCACTTTGTGCTAGCATAGTGGCACTTTCCTCCAATTTATCAACCATGGCATTATAAGCTTTTATCAACGAATTAATCTCGCGACTGTTGGCTTCAATTACAATTTTTTCGTTCTTTTGATTCAAACTTGTTTCATTGATTTTATCGGAAATAGTTTTTAAGGATTGCGTAATGTACGATGCCAGAAAGTAAGCCAATGCAAAAGCAATAATCAACATAAAAAAATAAACCTGACTCAATCGGATTAAGAATTCTTGAATTTCATTTTCATAAAAACTATCATCATCAACATAAGGTAAATTCAGAATTCCGAGCGGTTTGAATTTGTCGTCTTTGATTTGTGTGTATGAAGAACGATTTTTAATTCCATCCACACTTTTAATATCGACATACCTTTTTTCGATAGACGATTGTACTAATTTGATAATGTATTTTGGAATAGGAGGCGAAATACTATCAACAGAAAACGAAGCTTTAGAAGATTTTAAAAGATTTCCATTCAAACTGTAAATATTGATTTCAACATTATGAATATCTGAAAGTTCGTGGATTTTATCTTTAAAAATTAACGGCAGATTTTTTTCCGTTAACGGATAAGTGGTGTTAGATAAGATATAATTTATGTGCTCTTTTACAGCATCTTCTTTACGTTCCAAACGTTCTTGATGGTAATTTCGAGCTTCATTTTTAAACTGAATTACAGAAATCGAAGCCATTAAAATGGAAGCAATCAAAATCAATACAATCATCGATAGGAAAATCCTAATTCGAAGTGATAGCATTGAAAATTTGAAGTTTTTCATTTTGTAGTGATTAGTGAATAGTGACCAGTGAAAAGCTAATTACCCTTCACTAATTACTAATTACTTCTTTTCTCTTATTCTTTTATAAAATTTGAATCCGAGCATAATTAAAATCGAAAACAAAAAGATTCCGATTACGCCATAAATCCAATTGAAAGCATTTTTTAAAATTACTAAAAAAACTACAGCAAATAAAATAATTGTGGCACCTTCATTCCAAACGCGCATAAAATTAGAAGAATAGTTGAATTTGTCGTTTTGCAATTGCTTATAAATTTGATGACATTTTAGATGATACAAAAACAACGCCAAAACAAATCCGAGTTTCACGTGCATCCATGGCATTTGCAACCAAGCAGGCATCAGAAACAATAACCAAGCTGCAAATATTGTTGCTAAAATTGCACTTGGCCAAGTGATTATATACCAAAGGCGATAAGTCATTATTTTGTATTGATTTAGTAAAATTTCTTTTTCTGGCGAAGGTTTTTCACTGGCTTCAATTTGATAAACAAACAAACGAACAATATAAAATAATCCTGCAAACCAAGTTATTACAAAAATTAAATGAAGTGATTTTATGTATTCGTACATATTAAAAGCTATTTACTAATCACTATTTACTAATTACTACGTTTAAAATCCTCAATCCAATTCGCCACAACGCCACACCATTCGTCTTCATCATTCATACATGGAATTGCCATAAATTCTTCGCCACCATGATGTAAAAATTGTTCATTGGCTTCCATTGCAATTTCTTCTAAAGTTTCTAAACAATCTGCTACGAATGCTGGAGTTACCACTGCTAATTTCTTAATTCCTTTTTCAGGCATTTTATTGATTTCAACATCAGTGTAAGGCGTTAACCATTTATCACCTGCTAATCTTGATTGGAATGTTTGACTGTATTTTCCTTCTGGAATTCCTAACAATTTTACTACTTGTTTTGTGGTTTCATAACATTGATGACTGTAACAAAATTCATGTGCTGGAGATGGCGTGTTGCAACAAGTTCTATCCATTTTACAATGCGATTTCGTAACATCAGTTTTACGAATATGACGTTTCGGAATTCCGTGATACGAGAATAATAAATGGTCGTAATCAAATCCTTCCAAATGTTTTTTGATTGAATTTGCCAATGCCTTAATATAATCGGGTTTGTTGTAAAATGCTGGAACTTTAGTAAGCTTTATTTCAGGAAACTTTGAGGCTACTAACTCATCTGCCAAAGCCCAAATCGTCATGGTTGAAGCCATTGCATATTGTGGATAAAGTGCTAAAAGCATAACTTCGGTCACGCCTTTATCGTTTAATTCTTGCAATCCTTTTTCAATAGTTATAGTTCCATAACGCATAGCTAAAGCCACAGGAACATTAACTAGTTTTTGAACTTTTTGATGCATTTTTTTTGAAAGAACAATTAAAGGAGAACCTTCGTCAGTCCAAATTCGAGCATAAGCTTCTGCCGATTTTTTTGGTCTTGTTTGTAAAATGATACCTCTAACCAATAAAGCACGTAATAAAAACGGAACGTCAATTACGTATTTATCCATTAAAAATTCATCTAAATACGGCTTAACATCTTTAGCTGTTGGACTTTCTGGCGAACCTAAATTTACTAATAATACTCCTTTCATTGTTGTGATTTTTTGTAAAAGTAACTAATCTACTTTTTTAAGATTTTATGTTTATGTTTTTTTTATCGATTGTTTGATATACGAAATTTATAAGGTTAAGTATTTGGATTTATAGACATCAAATATTTCTTAGGCGTTGTTGCAAATTTTTTCTTGAACGCCGCAATGAAATGACTTCCGGTGCTGTAGCCAATTTTTAAACCAACTTCGTTTACATTATAAGAACCAGAATCTAATAATTGTCGAGCGTAATCCATTTTGTAATCAAATAGAAATCCGTAAACCGTATCGCCATAAATTTGTTTGAAACCCATTTTTAGTCTTTTCAAACTCAATCCAACTTGTTCTGCTAATTCCTCCAAACCTGGTGGTTCTGCCATATTTTGGATTATGATTTCTTTGGCTTTTTTGATTTTTAAAACATTTTCTTCATCTATCAAAAACGGACATTGTTCTGCATTTGGATCTTCCGAACGATTGAAATACAAACTCAACAATTCGTATCCTTTACCTTTATAGTAAAGATTTTTAATTGATGGATTTAAATTATAATGGAACAACTGACTTAAAACAATCGCCATCGAAGGACTTATATCGGTTTCTTTGTAATATTTCTTATCCTTATTTTCTTCACTCAAAAAAGGAATATGTTCTGCTTCTGAAGAAAATAAGCCATGAAATTTTTGAATGGATATTATCACTGAAATTACCCAAGAATTTGAAGCTATTTCTAAATTCAATGGCAATTCTTTTTGTGGATTGTAAAACAAAAGTGCTTTTTCTTCTCTCAAATCTAAAGCATAATTTCCGTCATTAAAGACAAATTTAGCTTTTCCTTTAATGCCAAAATGAAATTGAATAAGGCCTTGATTGACATGTCTTTTCACGTGAAAATTCTCATTTCCATCATTTTGAAAACGAATTAAGGTAAAATCATTTTCAATTTTTATTTCTTCTTGTGAACCCATAGCGATATTTTTTCGTATATGATTTTGGAATCATGTCACGTAATTATTTAGAATTAATCTATATAAGTTATTTTGAAAGACTTGATTTCATTGCAAATTTATAATAAATAACGCTAAAAAGTCAAATAAGGTTTAAAAAATCGCACAGCGACACAAAAAGTACTTTGAGCGTTACTTTTATAAATAGTATAGTAATAATTTTGTAGAACTTTTAGGTAAAGTACAAATATGGAAAATTTTAATATGTCGAAACACGCCACTTTTTATGCATTAGGCTTAAGCTACAAAAAAGCAGATGCAGCAATAAGAGGAAAATTCAGTTTAGATGCTCAAGCCAAAGCAACTTTACTTATACAAGCCGAAGCCGAAGGAATTGATTCTTTAATCGTTACTTCTACATGTAATCGAACTGAAATTTATGGTTTTGCGCAACATCCATATCAATTAATTAAACTTTTATGTGCTAATAGTCAAGGTTCTGTAGAAGAATTTCAAGAAGTTGCCTATATTTATAAAAATCAAGAAGCAATTAATCATATGTTTCGCGTTGGAACAGGTTTAGATAGTCAAATTCTTGGCGATTTTGAAATTATTAGTCAAATTAAAACCGCTTTTAATGAAAGTAAATCAAACGGAATGATTAATTCATTTCTAGAAAGATTGGTTAATTCGGTTATTCAAGCGAGTAAAAAAATTAAAACACAAACTGAAATTTCTTCGGGTGCAACATCAGTTTCTTTTGCGTCAGTACAATATATTTTCAAAAATGTTGATGATATTTCTAATAAAAATATCTTACTTTTTGGAACGGGTAAAATCGGAAGAAATACTTGCGAAAATCTTGTAAAACATACCAAACACGAGCAAATTACTTTAATCAATCGGACCAAAGATACAGCAGAAAAACTAGCTCAAAAGTTAAATGTTATTGTTAAAGATTACGCCGATTTACAATTGGAATTACAAAAAGCAGATGTGGTTGTAGTGGCAACAGGCGCTCAAAATCCCACAGTTGACAAAGCAATATTAAATCTTAAAAAACCGTTGTTGATTTTAGATTTATCTATTCCGAAGAATGTAAACGAAAATGTAAAAGATATTGAAGGCGTTACCTTAGTTCACATGGATCATTTGTCACAAATGACAGATGAAACTTTAGAAAACAGAAAACTACATATTCCTCAAGCAGAAGCAATTATAGAGGAAATCAAAGAAGAATTTATAGCTTGGACCAAAAACAGAAAGTTTGCGCCGACTATTCATGCTCTAAAAGAAAAATTAAATTCTATCAAAGACGGCGAGCTGAATTTTCAACGTAAAAAATTAGCTAATTTTGACGAAGAACAAGCTGAATTAATCAGCAATAGAATCATTCAAAAAATAACGAATCATTTTGTAAACCATTTAAAAGATGGCGACTCAATGGAAGAAGGAATTGAATGGATTGAAAAAGTCTTTCAGCTAGAACAAGAGAAAATATTTAATTAAAACTTTGCATCTCTGCGCCTTTGCGAGAAATTAATCAACAATAAAGTGTCTGAAAAAACAATACGTATAGGAACTCGTGATAGTGAATTAGCACTTTGGCAAGCACACACGGTTCAAAAACAATTAAACGATTTAGGTTACAAAACCGAAATTATAGCCGTAAAATCGCAAGGTGATATCATTCTCGACAAACCGCTTTACGAATTAGGAATCACAGGAATTTTCACAAAAACATTAGACATTGCAATGATTAACGGTCAAGTTGATATTGCAGTGCATTCAATGAAAGATGTTCCAACTGCACTTCCAATTGGGATTGTGCAAGCAGCCGTTTTAGAAAGAGCTAATATTTTAGACATTTTAGTTCATAAAGGAAACTTAGATTTTTTAGAATCTAATGGAACTATTGCTACAGGTAGTTTACGTCGTCAAGCTATGTGGTGGAATAAATATCCAAACCATAATGTAGTCGATTTACGTGGAAATGTGAATACCAGAATGCAAAAACTACAAGAAAACGATTGGAACGGAGCCGTTTTTGCAGCCGCAGGTTTAGAAAGAATCAACTTAAAACCACAGAATTACATCAATCTAGATTGGATGATCCCAGCGCCAGCGCAAGGAGCGATGGTTGTAGTTGCAATGGCTGAAGATGAATTTACTTTAGACGCACTTTCGCAATTAAATCACATCGAAACCGAAATTTGTACTTATATAGAAAGACAATTTCTAAAAACATTAGAAGGCGGATGTACTGCACCAATTGGAGCCATTGCAATCTATAATGAAAAAGAAGACACCATAGATTTCAATGGAGTTTTATTATCCATCGACGGAAAACAAAAATTAGAAATCGAAAAAAATGTTGATATTTCCGAATGGAAAAAACTAGGCTTCAACGCAGCACAAGAAATTTTAAACAATGGTGGAATAGAATTAATGGCGGAAATAAAGGAACAATTGAAAAAATAAAATTAAGCATTAAGGTATTAAGTTTCGTTAAGTTTTGCTCTTAATTTTTCTTAATACCTTAATGGTTTAAAATAAACAATGACAAAACAAATCAACATATTATCTACCAAAAAGCTTTTACCAAATCAAAAGCAAGTTTTATTAGACGCCAATTTTGCCTTAATTGATGAAGATTTCATTGAAACAAAAATCAAGAATTTCGACCTTTCAAAAGTAAATGACAATCTAATTTTTACAAGCCAAAATGCCGTTCAAAGTGTTTTACAACATCCAAAATGTGATGAATTGAAAAACAAAAATGTTTTTTCTGTTGGAATGAAAACCAAAGATTTATTAACAGAAAACGGATTTAATGTAATTGCTTACACAGGTTATGCTGCTGATTTAGCAGAAATCATCTCGTTAATTTATGGAAAAGAAAGTTACACCTTTTTCAGCGGAAATTTAAGTAGAGATGTATTACCAAACACCTTAAAAGAAAACGGAATAGCATTTAACGAAATTGAAGTTTATGAAACCAACATCACTTCAAAAAAAATCAAAGAAAAGACAGATGGTATACTATTTTTCAGTCCATCAGCAGTTGAAAGTTATTTCAGATTGAATACGATAAAAGAAGAAATGTGCTTTTGCATAGGAGAAACCACAGCAGAAGCATTAGAAAACAAGAAAATTAAAAACATCATAATTGCAGACAAACCAACGGTAGAAAATGTGATTAATGAAGTTATTGAATATTATAAAAATTAGTTTAAGTTTCAAAGGCAACAACTTTTAAACTTTTAAACTCATAAACTTTTAAACTAATGATTAAAAACGACCTATTTTTAAGAGCTTTAAACAACGAAACCGTAGAACGTCCACCAGTTTGGATGATGCGTCAAGCAGGAAGATATTTACCAGAATTCAGAGCTTTGCGTGACAAATATGATTTTTTCACACGTTGCGAAACTCCAGAATTAGCAGCAGAAATTACAGTTCAACCAATTAGAATTGTAAAGCCAGATGCAGCGATTTTATTTTCTGATATTTTGGTTGTTCCAAGAGCTATGGGAATTCACGTTGAATTGAAAGACAATTTAGGACCAATAATTCCAAACCCAATTCGTACTATGGAGCAAGTAAATCAAGTAATTGTTCCAGATGTTCATGAAACTTTAGGGTATGTTTTTGATGCAATCAAATTGACCAAAGAAATGTTGAACGATGAGGTGCCACTTATTGGTTTTGCAGGTTCACCTTGGACCATTTTTTGCTATTGCGTAGAAGGAAAAGGTTCTAAAAGTTTTGATACGGCAAAAGGTTTTTGCTTTTCAAATCCAGTTGCAGCTCATACATTATTGCAAAAAATCACCGACACAACGATTTTATATTTAAAAGAAAAAGTAAAATCAGGAGTAAACGCAGTTCAGATTTTCGATTCTTGGGGCGGAATGTTATCACCAGTAGATTATCAAGAATTCTCTTGGAAATACATCAACCAAATCGTTGAAGCTTTGGCAGAAGACACTAAAGTTATTGTTTTCGGAAAAGGATGTTGGTTTGCATTGAACGATATGGCTAAAAGTAAAGCATCAGCACTTGGTGTAGATTGGACTTGTTCGGCAAGAAACGCTCGTTATTTAACAGGCGGAAAAATCACATTACAAGGAAATTTTGATCCTTCAAGATTATTGTCTCCAATTCCAACCATCAAGAAAATGGTACACGAAATGATAGATGAATTCGGAAAAGACAATTATATAGTAAATCTAGGTCACGGAATTTTACCAAATATTCCAGTAGATCATGCGAAAGCTTTTGTTGAAGCGGTTAAGGAGTATAATAAGTAATGACATCACAAAAGTTCACAATTAATCCTCTAAATTCAACAGATGCCAATCAGTTGCATAAGTTTATTAGTGATAATAGTGAACATTTAAAATATTATTTTCCAAAAACACTTTCAGATAATGAAACATTGGAGAAATCAATAGAATACATTAAAGTTAAAAATAAAGAAATAGCAGAAAGGACGAATTTTACATATGCTATTAGAAATAATGATATTCAAATAGTTGGTTTAATCATAATCAAGAAAATCGATTGGGATAAAAAACAAGGTGAATTTGCATATTGCATCGGTTCACAATTTGAAGGAAAAGGTATTACTTCGTTTGCAGTAGCAGAAATGACTAAATTTGCTTTTGAAGAATTGCGATTGAAAACACTTCAAATTATTGCACACAAATCCAATTTAGGAAGTGTGAAAGTAGCAGTTAATAATGGTTTTGTTTGGCAAAGAACTTTACTAAACGAGTTTACTCCAACTAATGAAATATCATTAGATATGGAATTATATGAATTATACAATGAAAAATAAATTCTACCAATACATACTTCAACTCCAAAACCAAATCACTTCCAAATTAGAAGAAGTAGATGATGTTGCCAAATTTCGCGAAGACATCTGGGAACGTCGAGAAGGTGGCGGCGGAAGAACAAGAGTGATAGAAAATGGACAAGTTTTTGAAAAAGGAGGCGTAAATATTTCAGCCGTTCACGGAAAATTACCCGATTCGATGCAAAAACTATTCAACGTTGGTGAAGCCGATTTCTTTGCCTGCGGATTGAGTTTAGTAATTCATCCAAAAAGTCCTATGGTTCCAACGGTTCATGCCAATTGGAGATATTTTGAAATGTACGATAATAAGGGAAACGTAATCAATTCGTGGTTTGGTGGTGGACAAGATTTAACACCTTATTATTTATTTGAAGAAGACGGAAAACATTTTCATCAAACTTGCAAAACAGCATGCGATAAACATAATCTAGAATTTTATCCAAAATATAAAAAACAATGCGATAACTATTTTTGGAACGCACACAGAAATGAAGCTCGTGGTTTAGGCGGATTATTCTTTGATTATTGCAAAGAAACGGATGAAATGAAAATGGAAGACTGGTACAATTTTGTAACCGAAGTCGGCAACAGTTTTCTAGAAGCCTACGTTCCCATAGTAGAAAAAAGAAAAGACTTACCTTATACAGAAGCACAACGAACTTGGCAAGAAATCCGTCGTGGTCGTTATGTAGAATTCAATTTGGTACACGACAAAGGCACGCTTTTCGGATTAAAAACCAACGGTAGAATTGAATCCATTTTAATGTCATTACCACCACACGTGCAATGGCATTATGATCATCATCCAGAAGTCGGAAGCGAAGAAGAAAAATTAATCAAAGTATTAGAAAAACCAAAAGATTGGATATAAATTAAACCATTAAGAAATTAAGAAAAATTAAGTCAAACTCTTAATGAAACTTAATACTTTAATGGTTAAAAAATAAAATAGTATGTTTCCATTACAAAGAAATCGTCGTTTAAGAGTAAACGAATCCATAAGAAGTTTAGTTCGTGAAACCACATTAAGTCCAAGTGATTTCATGTTTCCCATGTTCATTGCAGAAGGCGAAAACGTAAAAGTTGAAATTCCTTCAATGGTTGGTATTTACCGTCGTTCAATCGATTTGACTGTTGAAGAAGTAAAAGAACTTTTCGCATTAGGAATTCGCGCAGTAAACATCTACGTAAAAGTAGACGAAAGCCTAAAAGACAACACCGGAAAAGAAGCTTGGAATCCTGACGGTTTGATGCAAAGAGCCATCAAAGCCATCAAAACGGCTTGTCCAGAAATGATTGTAATGCCAGATGTTGCTCTCGATCCTTACTCAATTTACGGTCACGACGGAATCATCGAAAACGGTGATATCGCCAACGATGCAACCAACGATGCTTTAGTAAAAATGGCCGTTTCTCACGCACAAGCTGGAGCCGATTTCGTAGCGCCAAGCGATATGATGGACGGACGTGTTTTGCGTTTACGCCAAGGATTAGACGCTGCAGGATTTTCAAATGTGGGTATTATGAGTTATTCTGCTAAATATGCTTCTGCATTTTACGGACCATTTCGCGATGCTTTAGATTCTGCACCAAGAGAAGCCGATGTTGAAGTTCCGAAGGATAAAAAAACCTACCAAATGGATTACGCCAACCGCATTGAAGCCATCAAAGAAGCACTTATGGACGTAGAAGAAGGCGCCGATATGGTAATGGTAAAACCAGGGATTGCTTATCTTGACATCGTTCGCGAAGTCAAAAATGCTGTAAATGTTCCCGTTACCGTTTTCCACGTTTCGGGCGAATATGCAATGATTAAAGCCGCTTCAGAACGAGGTTGGTTAGATCACGACAAAATCATGATGGAACAATTAATGTGCATCAAACGCGCCGGTGCAAGTCTAATTTCGACCTATTTTGCCAAAGAAGCAGCAATTATTTTGAATAGATAGGAGCGAATGGCTCGGGATTTATCAGTTGAGGTAATTCCTGCTTTTCGTTACAATCTTTTCTTTTGTTGTCTGAGGTTCTCGAAGGCAACAAAAGAAAAGGATTTTCTCTACAATCATGGCAAAATAGTATTTGTACGGCATTTTTATTTTCATATTATAATCAAATTTCCAATAAATAATAAAAAGTATTTTTAAAATATATAAAGTAGAAAAAAATGAATAAAGTTTTAAAAGCCTTGACAGTATTATTAATTTTAATTGTAATAGGTTGTGGCGGCGATAAAAAAGTAGATCCTTTCGAAAATGAAGTAGTTGAAAATAAAACTTCATCAACGTTAGCAGTTCCATCAGCCGAAAAAGGGAAGAAAATTTTTGAAGGAAAAGGAGCTTGTGCTACTTGTCATAAACTCGATAGTAAAGTAATTGGGCCAAGCATACTTGATATTGCAAAAATCTACAAAGAGAAAAATGCAAATATGGTCTTATTTCTTAAAGGTGAGCGCGAACCCTTAGTAGATCCTTCTCAGTATGAAGTGATGAAAGCCAACATAGCTTTAACCAAATCGTTCAGTGACGAAGAACTTCAATCTTTAGAACAATATATATACAGTCAATTAAAATAAAATTTGTTTTTTTTGTATAAAATTTGTAATTTTCACATCCTTATTAGGATTGTAAATTTTTTACTATCAATAAGTTGAAAGTTATAAGCTTTTAAATAACTTAAATAAATAGAATTCAAATTAATGAAAATTTATGTAGTTTTTATTTTACTATTGACATTCTCAAAAGGTTATTGTCAATCAAAATCAGGGATTTTTAGCGACATGTTAAATCGTATTCCCACATCATTATTTGAAACTAATCAACATAGATCAACCAAAGTTTTTAATCATCAAGTTCTTTTAAAAACTACCTTTACAAGTAATTTCAACAACAATAAAGTTGCCTTACTGCCAAAAAATTACAGTTGGAATTCTGACATTCGCAGAATAGAGAGTATTAAAATTATGGCTTTAAATATCAGGCAACAAGATTTTTGTGGACGCGATTTTCTTATAGATAGTCATTCGGAGGCGCTTCAAAACCTCCATTTAAAAAGCATGTTAGTGCCATAAAATGCCAATAGCGTACTTTTCTTCACCATTAGGAATCGCCAAAATTGAAGGTTATGAAAACGGAGTTTCTAATATTTCTGTTTTATCAGAAGGCGAAGTTTCTAAAAAGATTCCAAAAGAATTAAAAAATGCAGTCAATCAACTTCAAGAGTATTTTGAAGGAAAACGTAAAGATTTTGATTTTAAATTAAATCCAAAAGGAACCGATTTTCAACAAAAAGTATGGCAAGAATTACTCAATATTCCTTTCGGAAAAACAATGTCCTACATGGATTTATCCAACAAACTCGGTGATGTAAAAGCTATTCGAGCAGTAGCATCAGCTAATGGTAAAAATCCACTTTGGATTGTAGTTCCATGCCACAGAGTTATTGGAACAGATGGTTCATTAACAGGTTACGCTGGAGGTTTATGGCGCAAAAAATGGCTTCTTGAACACGAAACACCAAGCCATCAACAAAGTTTGTTTTAACTTAGTCAAGGAGTTTTTTTTATCTTAATTTGGAAATTTAAAGTCATTTTAATTATATTCGCAACCTAATTACGTGTTAATCAGGGTAATTTAATAAATATAAACGCCATATAAATTCTTATTATGATTGAAAAAATCCGCTTAGACAACATTTTGTTTCTTGACATAGAAACTGTTCCATTAGAAGAAAATTTCAACTCGCTTGACGATGAAATGAAACAACTTTGGGAACAAAAAACT
Organism: Flavobacterium sp.; assembly: GCA_044361155.1. GTDB lineage: Bacteria > Bacteroidota > Bacteroidia > Flavobacteriales > Flavobacteriaceae > Flavobacterium. The sequence goes on along the minus strand of JBIKJF010000002.1, from coordinate 65,989 downwards.
CAATACCAACGCAAAGACGAATTCACAGCTGAAGAATTTTATGACAGAGCAGGAATTTGGGCCGAATTCGGAAAAATAGTCTGTATTTCTGTTGGTTATTTTACAACCAAAGGTGACATTCGAAACTTTAGAGTAACCTCTTTTTTTGGTGAAGAGAAAAAGATTTTATTAGATTTCAATAATCTACTAAATAATCATTTCGACGGTTCTCAAAACATTCTTTGTGGGCACAATTCCAAAGAATTTGATTTTCCATTTATTGCACGTCGAATGATTATCAACAATGTTTCCATTCCAAACAAACTTAATCTATTCGGTAAAAAACCTTGGGAAATCCAACATTTAGATACTTTAGAGTTATGGAAATTTGGTGATTATAAACATTTTACATCTTTAAAATTATTAACCAAAATCCTCGGAATTCCTTCTCCAAAAGGAGATATCGACGGAAGTCAAGTGGGTCATGTTTTTTATGTAGAAAAAGACATCGATAGAATTGTGACTTATTGCGAAAAAGACGTGATTGCTGTAGCACAAGTTTTCCTTCGTTTCAGAAAAGAAGATTTATTGGTGGAAGATGAGATACACCATGTATAGATAAATAAGCCACAGATTCACTGATTTTAAAATTGAAGTTTTATTGATTTTATTGAAATTGGATTAAAATTTAGCTGTATAATTTATATTCCTATTATCAAATTAATCTGTGAATCTGTGGCATATTTTTATAAATAGTTATATTTACAAAAACAAAAAACCATGGTATTAAGTAGATTTTGGCTCGTTATCTTTATTTCATCAATTGTCTTTGTGATTTTTAGCTTATTCTCTGGAAATAACTACACAATTGACTTTGTATTGAACGGAAAAAAAGACGATCCAATTTTAGTTTCTGAAAAATACCTTGAAGATCTGCCAACGTTCATTAAAGATAGTATCGAAAAAGCTCCAGATAAAACGATGGTCATTAATTGTGATACATTGAACATTGACTCTACTTATGTTTTTTCTAATAAAGTTGTAAAAATATATAGTGGAAAACAAAAATCAGATGGATTGTTGCCAACTTGTAAAAGCACTTTACTCGATTTGATTTTACCTTTAATGGCATATCTAGCTTTCTTTTGCGGATTGATGGAACTTCTAATTATTTCAGGCGCATCACAAAAATTGGCAAAAATATTAAGCCCAGTTTTTGTAAAAGTATTTCCAAGTATTCCAAAAAATCATCCTTCAATTTCTTACATGACGCTAAATTTTGCTGCTAATTTTCTAGGATTAGATTCTGCTGCAACACCATTTGGATTAAAAGCCATGGAAAGTTTACAAGAAATAAATCCAGAAAAGGATAAAGCTAGTGATGCACAAATCATGTTTATGTGTCTACATGCTTCTGGACTTACCTTAATTGCAACTTCAATTATTGGATATCGTGCTGCTGCAGGTTCGGCAAATCCGGCCGATGTGATGTTGCCTTGTATTATTACATCATTTATTGGAACCATAGCTGCGTTTTTAATTGTAGGAATAAAGCAAAAAATCAACTTCAAAAGTGCGTCTTTGGTTGCAGGGTTAATGGTATTAATAGGTGCAATTATTGGTTTATTGATGTATGTAAATCATTTGGATTTAATTGGTAAAAATTATTTTACTTCTAATCTTTCCGCCTTGATTTTGGTTGTAATAATTGTGTTCACATTGATATTATCGTTCGTAAAAGAAAAGAAATTTACAGAAGCAAACACCACCGTTTATGAAGCATTTGTGGTTGGCGCAAATAATGGAGTTAAAACTGGAGTCACTATTTTCCCTTATGTTTTAGGAATGTTAGTTGCTATTTCGCTATTCAGAAATAGTGGTTTATTTGAAATTATAAGCAACTGGATTGCTTTTATTTTTTCCAATTTGGGTGTTGCAAAAGAAATTACGGATGCTTTACCTGTTGCATTGCTTCGTCCTTTTAGTTCTGCTGGCTCACGAGGTTTTTTGATTGATTCTATGAATACATTTGGAGCCGATTCAATGACAGGAAGATTGAGTAGTATTTTTCAATGTAGTGCCGAAAGCACGTTTTATGTTATAGCGGTTTATTTCGGTTCGGTAAATATTAAAAATACCCGATATGCATTAGGAACAATGCTTTTAGTAGATGTATTTTGTGTGATTACTGCAATTTTTGTGGCTAGTTGGTTTTTTTAAAAATTTATAAAACTTATAGGTATAAATGTTAAAACCATTATAAACAAACATACAAGATTTTAGAAATCTTGCTGGTTATTTCTAACTTTATTATTGAATTAAAAAAAATAGACTTCATATGCTAGGAACTGTATTCAATTCTGCAAGACGATACGCAGTGAAACATTATGGTTAATAAAAAATTAATTTATCAAATGTGCTCTTATAGCTCTTAAAGAAAAAAAGGATGTTTTTAAACATCCTTTTTTATTTAAACAATAAACTTTATTTGATATGAATTTATTGAAGTATAATTTTTTTTGTTATCAATAAGTTTCCTATAATCCTAGTATAATTTTCACATCTTCGTCTGATTCTGTTTTCTTAATTTGCTTCTCTAAATCTTTAGTATTAGTATCGGCCAAAGCTATCATTTTATCTAGAATGGATATAATGTTGTTTCCCTTTACAATTTCAGTTTCTCCATCCAAAACAACTTTGTAATCCGTTAATAATGCATTTAAGATCGCGCTTGATTTTTTATACAAAAATTCTCCCTTTGGATATGTTTCTCTAATAAGTGGTTTAAGAGTTACAGGATCTACCCAAAAACTTTGTTTGTATATAACATATTGATTTTTGAATTTATTATATAATGAATCAATTTGGATTACCTGCAAATCAAATTTGGCTTTTGATTGTGCCTTTTTTTCAATTGCAGCATTAATTTCTTTTATTTTATCTATAAAATATGTTTTATCACTTGCTAATTCTGAAGCCATCAAAAAGTACTTTTTAGCTTCATTGTAATTCTTTGTAATTAAATTATTTTCTGCAATAGATATATAATTCTTATAATTCTGAGCATTTTCTTTTTCTTTTTCCTCCTTCTGTCTGCGCTCATATTCAATTTTTTCAGCTTCTATTCTTATTCTTCTTTTTTCACTCTCGCCGTTTATGTAAGTATCTTCTTCTATTAAATTCCCGTTTTCATCATATACTTTCCAAATACCATGGAGTTCTGCATTTTTGAAATTTCTTTCATATTTAATAGTCTTACCATTTTCATAATATGAAATTATTTTACCATTTACAACATCAAATGAACTATAACCAGGGGTATCATAAAATTTTATATAGTGTAGTTTGCCATTTGTATAATTTTCAATCCATTTTCCAATAGGTAAATTATCTTTGAGTGTTCCCTGCATAAGTAAACCACCATATTCAGAGTATCCTTTAAAAAGACCATTTCTTGTGCCATAAGCATCTGTATAAAATTCTGCTTGAAGCTTCTTTTTAGACCAATCCCAATATGTTTTTACCAGTTTTTGTGAAAAAGCATTTAATGATAATGTTATACTTAACAGAATAATTATTTTTTTCATTTCTATAAGATTTTTTAGTTTGTAATTTCAATATAATTTAAAGTGGCACTGCCGTCGAAATTTTTAATAGTTTTAGTACTACTATCACTGTAGACAATTAGAAACTCAATAATAGTGTTTTCGGGAAGGTAAATAGGATGGAAATCACTAGTATTATTAATTCTCTTGCTATATTGTTTAGAAATTAAATCTGTTTTAATAATACCATTTATACTTTTAATAAAAACATAAATTGAACAATGATTCAGTTCACCATTATTCCAATTATCTTTTACTTTAAACTTTGTTTCTATGTCCGAAAATATATTTTGTATAATCCAAGTCTTACCACTTGGAACTGTAAACTTTGCAGTGGTATTGGTAAATTCAATAATGTTTGCCTTCCCATTAAAATTTTGAGCAGCGCTTTTATTGGCTGACAATTGAATGATAATGATTGATAGAAATAGTATAATTTTTGTTTTCATGTTCATTTTTTTTAATTATTTTCAAAAATATATTAAAAACAAATCCACTACCTAAAGCAAATAAAAGCAAATAAATTTCAGGCGTCTTTAATTCATTAAATGTTAGTATTTTCGTGCTATGGCAAGACTACTTCAAGAACCCAAAGAGGAGCATTTAGAGTATTTAAGAGAACTGATACTAATCAAGTTTTCTAAAACTATTGTTAACTCTAAAGATTGTAAGATTTTAGAAGAAGAAATTCTCATTACTATCAATCAGCGGTTGTCCGTAGATACCTTAGCACGATTGTTTAGAATTAAGAAGTGTGCTTCTTCTCCTTCAATTTTCACACTAGAAACCTGTTCGATGTATGTTGGATATGCCAGCTGGAAAGATTTAGTGACTAGTTATATAGAACAGAGCGAGTTGTATCAAAAGGCGTTCCTATTTGAAATTATGGAGCAACCTATTTCGTTTGATGAATTAGTTATTCGGCTTAATGGTTATTCTAAATCGATAGCGTTATATGAAACCTTCCGTCAAATTATTTTATACAAAGCACAACAAAGAGATGAGGAATTCTTTGAACGATTGTTTGAAATAAAGTTATTGTTTGAGTATCAGGAAACGCATAAATATGCTATTTATAATACGGTTCATCTTTTGTCGTTATTGTGTAATAAAAACGATTGGTTGTCTAGAATTGCTATAGCAAATTATGCCAATGTGTCTTATCCAGTTAATTATTTTGTAGAGTGGGTAGTGGTTCCAGAAAGAACTTATTATCTTCCTCTTTTAGATAGATACTTTAATTATAAATCAAATGATAAAGAAGCTCTATTATTTTATAATTTAATATTATGCACCCATTATGGAGAAAAAAATGAATGGAATTTGTTTGAAGCCCGTTATAATAACATTATAAACCTTTTAGTAGATTCCTATTCTTTAAATAATATATTAAAAATGCGATGGTTTGGAGTGCAATTGTATTATAATAGACTTCATAAGGAAATAGAACTTCAAGAATCTTTGTTAAAAGAAATAATAAATTCTAATTTCATTAATCACAATGATTCTGGTCATAGAGTGAGTAGTATTTTTATGATAAGTAATTATTTACACATTGCAGAACAGTACCAAACTATAATCATTTTGTTTGAAGAGAAAGCAAACGAAAGTTCTCATATTTTAGGTTATTGGGCAGAACTTAACTACAATCAACTTAAAGTATATTATGCTTATTCATTATATAAAATCGGTAGAAAATCAGAAGCAAAAATTATTTTTGGTGAGATAAAAGAGAATCGCTTTGATTTAAATTTTAAAAAACGTTTAAATGTAGTTTATAAATCTTTGGCAGCTATTTTAGAATTATAAAGGAAACATTAATTTAACGATTACTAATAAGCCAAATCTTTAGCATTTACTTTCTCGAACAAAAGTAAAAATCAGCAAAACGATAAAATCATAATTCGAGAATAATACTAAACTAGCAATAGTTTTTAAAACATAATGATTTTTTGATTATCGATTAATATTTTCTTCCATGCTATTGCTGAAATGTGAAAAAATAGAAAAGAAATTATTTTTAATAGAAAAGAAGTTTTCAAATCGAGCATTTACTTTTGATAATTTATTTATTTTCAGATATAATATTTTTTTCTCGGTATCATTATCCGATATTTCATTTCATTAAAAAATTATGCATTTAACTGTACCAATTTAGGAAAAATTTAATTCTGCATTCTCTCAAATTTCCGTAACTTTACATTTCAAAAATATTTCATAATGGACTTCATATATCAAGATCCGTATCCGATATTAAAAGACGATACGCAATACAAAAAACTTACTTCAGATTACGTAAAAGTCGAGCAATTTGGCGATAGAGAAATTCTTACAGTTGCCCCCAAAGCATTAGAATTGATGGCGCAAGAAGCCATGAACGATGTTTCATTTATGTTGCGAACGGCACATTTACAAAAACTAAACAATATTTTAACTGATCCTGAAGCGACTGATAATGATAGATTTGTAGCTTATAATTTATTGCAAAATGCATCAGTAGCTGTTGAAGGTCAACTACCATCTTGCCAAGATACAGGAACCGCAATTGTCATGGCAAAAAAAGGTGAAAATGTTTACACTGGAGTTGATGATGCCGAATGGTTGTCAAAAGGAATTTTCAATACGTTTCAAAACAAGAATCTTCGTTACTCGCAAATTGTTCCGATTTCGATGTTTGAAGAAAAAAATTCAGGTTCCAATCTTCCAGCACAAATTGATATTTATGCTAAAAAAGGAGCTTCGTATGAGTTTTTATTTTTAACAAAAGGTGGTGGTTCTGCGAACAAAACATTTTTATATCAAAAGACAAAATCGTTGTTGAATGAAAAATCAATGGAAGAGTTTGTTCGTGATAAAATTAAAGATTTAGGAACTTCTGCTTGTCCGCCATATCATTTAGCTTTGGTAATTGGTGGAACTTCTGCTGAGGCAAATTTAGCAGCTGTTAAAAAAGCTTCTGCAGGATATTTTGACCATCTTCCAACTACTGGAAACATAGCTGGTCAAGCTTTTCGTGATTTAGAATGGGAACAAAAAGTGCTACAATATTGTCAAGAAAGTGCTATTGGAGCTCAATTTGGGGGTAAATATTTTGCTCATGATGTTCGTGTAATTCGTTTACCACGTCATGCTGCTTCTTGTCCAGTTGGATTAGGAGTTTCATGTTCTGCTGATAGAAATATTAAAGGAAAAATTACTAAAGATGGAGTTTTCTTGGAACAATTAGAGGTAAATCCGCAACAATTTTTACCAGCTGTTCCACCACATTTAGAGGCAGCAGTTGAGGTTGATTTGAATCGTCCAATGTCTGAAATTTTAGCTGAATTATCTAAATATCCAATTAAAACTCGATTGAAATTAAACGGAACTTTAATCGTTGCGAGAGATATTGCGCATGCCAAAATCAAAGAACTTTTGGATGCAGGAAAACCAATGCCAGACTATTTCAAAAATCATCCTGTATATTATGCTGGACCAGCAAAAACTCCAGACGGAATGCCATCAGGAAGTTTCGGACCAACTACAGCAGGACGAATGGACGTTTATGTAGAGGAATTCCAAAAAGCTGGCGGAAGTATGATTATGCTTGCCAAAGGAAATCGTACCAAAGAAGTTATGGAAGCTTGTAAAACTTATGGAGGATTCTATTTAGGTTCCATCGGTGGACCAGCAGCAATTTTAGCTCAAGATAATATCCTAAAAGTTGAGGTTGTAGACTTCGAAGAACTAGGAATGGAAGCAGTGAGAAAAATTACAGTTAAAGATTTCCCTGCATTTATTATCACTGATGATAAAGGAAATGATTTCTTTGCTAATTTATAAAATAATTAGCCACAGATTCACAGATTACTATAATTAATCTGTGAATCTGTGGCTATCAAAATCAATCAGATGCCTTTTAAAGAAATCTTTTCAGAGTTTTATTCTAAAGTTAAATCAAGTTTGGATGATGGAACTTTTGCCAAATTAACCTTAGCAAAAACTATCGGAAATGCAGAATTGATGAATATTTATGTTCGTCCGATAATGGATGAAAATATTTTGAAGTTGGAATTAAAATTTAAGTTTCAGCAGGAAGAAATTATTGAAATTCATACGATAGAAAATGCTTTTCCAAGATTATTAGAATTTATTAATAATCCTTTCTTAAGTGCAATTTTGTTCACTACAGAATTTGATTTAACTTACAAATTGAATAAAAAGCGAGCAGTGAGTTTGGTAGAACAATTTCCAACTTTTGGCAATGCCAACGAAGTTTTATTGGAGTATTTGGAAATTAGAAAATAAGCATTATTAGAATAAAAAGAAAACCACAAAACTCAATCGAATTTTGTGGTTTTTTATTTAAAGGATTATGTTTTTTATTAATCAATCATCATTTCGGGAATATCGCCTTCAATAATTAATTCAGCTTCGGTTGAAGTAATAATGTGTTCTACAGAAACTCCTGGTGCGCGTTCTAATAATTTGAACCCTTTTGGAGTGATTTCTAAAACAGCTAATTCAGTAACTACTTTTTTCACACAACCAACACCAGTTAAAGGCAAAGTACAACGTTTTAAAATCTTACTTTCGCCAGCTTTATTAACGTGCATCATAGCAACGATAATATTATCAGCAGAGGCGACTAAATCCATTGCGCCACCCATTCCTTTTACCATTTTTCCTGGAATTTTCCAATTGGCAATATCTCCATTTTCTGAAACTTCCATGGCGCCAAGTATAGTTAAATCTACATGTTGACCACGTATCATTCCGAAGCTAAAAGCCGAATCGAAGAAACTTGCTCCAGGTAATGTTGTGATTGTTTGTTTTCCTGCATTGATTAAATCGGCATCTTCTTCGCCTTCAAATGGAAATGGTCCCATTCCTAGAACGCCATTTTCACTTTGAAATTCTACAGAAATATCGGTACGAACATAATTGGCAACCAATGTTGGAATACCGATGCCTAAGTTTACATAATAGCCATCTTTTACTTCTTTAGCTATTCTTTTTGCTATATCGTTTTTATCTAATGCCATGATTATGCTCTTTTGCGAGTGGTACGTTGCTCAATTCTTTTTTCAAATTTTTCGCCTTGGAAGATCCTTTGAATTAATATTCCTGGAATGTGAATTTCATTAGGATTTAAGCTTCCTACTGGAAGAAGTTCTTCAACTTCGGCAATAGTTACTTTTCCAGCTCCACACATTGATGGATTGAAATTTCTAGCTGTTCCTTTGAAAATTAGGTTTCCTGCTTCGTCGCCTTTCCATGCTTTTACAATAGAAAAATCGGCTTTGAAAGCATGTTCCATTACGTGCATTTTTCCGTTGAATTCGCGAACTTCTTTTCCAACAGCAACTTCAGTTCCGTAACCTGCAGGAGTGAAGAATGCAGGAATTCCTGCCTGCGCTGCACGACAACGTTCCGCAAGAGTTCCTTGAGGAATTAATTCAACTTCTAATTCACCTGAAAGCATTTGACGTTCAAACTCGGCATTTTCTCCAACGTAGGACGAAATCATTTTTTTGATTTGCTTTTGTTGTAATAATAATCCCAATCCAAAATCATCAACACCTGCATTATTTGAAATACAAGTCAGATTTTTTATTCCTTTTTTAACCAATTCTGAAATAGAGTTTTCTGGAATTCCGCAAAGTCCGAAACCACCTAACATTATCGTCATATTGTCTTCAATACCTTGAAGAGCGTCTTGAACTGAATTTACTTTTTTATTAATCATATAGTATAAATGACTTTTATATTTTTCTGTTACTTATATCTTGTTCCAAGCCACGCTGTTGTTTTAACCCCAATTACTTCACAATATATTTATTTACATTGGAGTTCAGTGAACCTCCTTTGAAACGCCATCTTTTTTCTATGTTGCCCAAGTTGTCACATTGAGCTTTTCGAAATATACTCAAAGGCAACAAAGGAAAAGATAGAGTTTAAAGCAATATTAGCTTCTAAAGTTCAAACTCATCTGTATTTTGTTCTTCTTCTGGTTGATCTATTGTTGTTGAGTCTCTTTTCCTTGATGTTGAATTAGAATATCTAGATTTTCCAATACAATCTACATTTATGGTCATGTTTTCTGGACCAATAAAATCGGATGTTGATATTTGTAAAGTTGGATCGGCATAACATTTTTTCATAAAATAACCCCAAACTGGTAATGCCGCAGTCGCCCCTTGTCCGTAAACAATACTTCTAAAACGAGCAGAACGGTCTTCGCAGCCTACCCAAACCCCGGTCACTAAGTTTGGCACCATCCCAATAAACCAACCATCTGATTGATTTTGTGTCGTTCCTGTTTTGCCCGCAATTGGATTTTTAAACATATAAGGATAACCTGTCCAGCGATTGCTGCCTGCGCCACCGCCATCTGTTCTTAATCTTTGTCCAGAACCATGTTCGGTTACACCTTCCAAAAGTTTTACTACAGCAAAAGCAATATCTGGGTTGAGTACGTCGTGATTTTCTGGAACAGGCTCGTAGATAATATTACCGTTTTTATCTTCTATTCTAGATATGAATTGAGGTTTTATATAAACGCCTTCGTTGGCAAAGGTACTGTAGGCACCTACCATATCATGTACTGTAATATCTACTGCGCCAAGCGCTATTGCTGGTTGCACGGGAATTTCTGTTTTAACACCAAGTTTGTGTGTTAATTCCACAACTGCTTCTGGACCTGTTTTGTCAATTAATTTTGCTGATACGGTGTTTATAGAAAGTGCTAATGCTTGGTTTAATCGAACCATTCCTCTGTATTTATGGTCGGAATTCCGTGGTTCCCAATTTTCTGTAACGTGATGACGACCTTTTCTAATCATGAATGGTCCATCAATAATGGTATCGCAAGGAGACATTCCAAGTTGTTCGATAGCAGTTGCATAAACAAAAGGTTTGAAAGTTGAACCTACTTGACGTGCGCCTTGACCAACATGATCATATTGGAAATATTTATAATTGATTCCACCAACCCAAGCTTTTACATGTCCGGTTTGTGGTTCCATTGACATTAATCCTGATTGAAGGAAATGTTTGTAATATCTAATAGAATCTAATGGTGTCATAACAGTATCTTTTTCACCTTTCCAAGTAAAAACAGTCATTTTTGTTTTTTTACTAAAAGAAGCAATAATTTCTTCATCTGATTTTTCGTCGGCTTTTAGAATTCTCCAACGTTCAGAATTTTTCATGGCTTGATTTATAATTCTATCGGTTTCTGCTTTAGTAATATTTACAAAAGGTGCATTACTATTGTTTTTTTGTTGCGACCAAAATTCTTTTTGAAGGTTTTCCATGTGAGCTTTTACAGCTTCTTCTGCGTATTGTTGAATTTTAGAATCGATGGTGGTGTAAATTTTTAATCCGTCACTGTACACATCGTATTCATCTCCATCGGGGGTTTTATTTTCTTTAACCCATTTTTTCATAAAATCTCTTAAGTATTCTCTAAAATAGGTTGCTGTTCCTTCCTGATGATTTTCTGGATGAAAATCTAAAACTAGTGGCTTTTTTTGCAAAAGAATTTTAGTAGATTCTTCTAGTTTATTATTTCTAACCATTTGTTTTAGAACAATATTTCGTCGTTCTGTAGCTCTTTCCGGAAATCTTTTCGGATTAAAACGGGAGGGATTTGTTAGCATACCAACCAATGTAGCACTTTGCTCTACAGATAAATCTCGTGGTTCACGGTTAAAATAAACTTTAGAAGCTGAACGAATTCCGACTGCTCCATTCACAAAGTCTACTTGATTGAAGTACAGTGCAATTATTTCTTGCTTTGTATACTGTCTTTCAAGTCGAACGGCAATAATCCATTCTTTAGCTTTTTGAATAATTCTAAACGGAAGAAATTTTGATCCTTCGCCATGAAATAAATTTTTTGCTAATTGCTGCGTTATAGTACTCGCACCGCCATCTTTTCCTAATTTTAGCGCTGCTCCAAAAGTTCTGCGTGCATCAATTCCAGAGTGTTTGTAAAAACGCTCATCCTCGGTTGAAACTAGTGCATCTACTAACGATTTTGGTAAGTCCTGGTATTTAATAGCGGTTCTATTTTCACTGTAGAATTTTCCTAAGGTCACACCGTCAGATGATATCACTTCGGTTGCTAAATTGGATTCGGGATTTTCTAAATCTTCGAAAGAAGGCATTTCACCAAACAATCCCCAAGAGGCAAACAAGAAGAAGAGAAAAACACCCCCAAGTGTATAAAAGAAGAATCTCCAAAATTTTCTTGAATAGTATTTAATGTCTTTTGTAGTTGTTATTTTTTTTGTTTGTGCCATATTTATTCTATTGATTCTATTCTAAAACCAACTTCTGTTATGCCGGTTAAGGTTTTTACACCAGTAACTTTCCCTGTTTGTCTTACTGCATGTTGGATTTTCACTTTGTACGTTCCTTTTAATTTAAAATCAGTTTTTTCTTTATAATATAATTTATTTTCTTTAATGTCGGAAAAGCCTTCGCCCAAAAGTGAGCCATCCGGATTTGCCATTTGGTATTCTAATGTGTCAACAATAGTTCTCTTGTTTGGCTCTTCTAAGGAAACAATTAAGAATAAATTATTGAAAGGGTAATCGTTGTTATCTCTTATATTCACAAATAAATTATACTTTTTTTGTTGTTCTAAAGGAGGCAATTCAAAACTAATAATACTGTCTTTATGCCATGAATTTCCAACTGATTGGTATTCGTCAAAAACACGTTTTTCATCACAAGATAAAAATAAGATACCAATCAATAAAAAAAATATACTATTTTTTATCTTCATTTTTTTTAATTATTATAGGTCTTTTATTTTGTGGCTTTTGATTTTGATTGGGATTAGTCTTGCCTACCTTCTCCGTTTTATTTTGCCCTTGATTTATCTTTTGATTTGAGTTATTGTTAGGTTTATCTGATTGATGCTGGTTTTTACTTCTATTTCTATTTTTGTTTTTACTTTTCTTCGGTTGGTCAAATCGGGTTAAGCTTTCTTGTCCCATGGCATTGTTAAAATTGGCTTCTTGTTCAACAACAATTTCAATTGCAAAATCTTCTAAAGATGGAACACGGATCTTCTCTTTATTTTGAACTACAATTTCTTTTACCTGATCAATTTTTAAAACATGCCAATTGGCAAAATTATCAGTATAGGCAAACCACATTAATCCTTTAAAAATATCTTGTTTCTGGCAAATAGCATCGCCTTTTTCTGTATATAATTTGGTTTCAAAATCAGGAAAATCCTTTAATGCATCAAGATAAGTGTCTAATTCATAATTTAAGCAGCATTTTAGTTTACCACATTGTCCTGCTAGTTTTTGAGGATTTAATGACAATTGTTGGTATCGTGCTGCCGATGTGTTTACACTTCTAAAATCGGTTAACCAAGTAGAGCAACATAGTTCCCTTCCGCAAGAGCCAATTCCTCCTAGTCGCGATGCTTCTTGACGAAATCCTACTTGTTTCATTTCAATTCGCGTTTTAAAAATTTGCGCAAATTCTTTAATTAATTGTCGAAAATCTACTCGGTCTTCGGCAGTATAATAAAAAATTGCTTTAGAGCCATCACCTTGAAATTCGATGTCCGAAATCTTCATTTGAAGTTTTAAAGAAATAGCAATTTCCCTTGCCTTTATTTTCATTGGCTCTTCTTTATCGCGCGCTTCACTCCAAATATCAATATCTCTTTGAGATGCTTTTCTGTATATTTTAGCAATTTCGGAACTGGTATAATTTACACCTTTCTTCTTCATTTGAACTTTTACAAGTTCGCCTGTCAAGGTTACTATACCTATATCATGTCCGGGAGAAGCATCTGTTGCAACGATGTCTCCAATGCTTAAAGTAAGTTTTTCAGTATTCCTGTAAAACTCTTTGCGTCCGTTTTTAAAGCGCACCTCTACACAATCAAAAGGAGCCTCTCCAGTTGGCAAGTTCATATTTCCCAACCAATCAAAAACAGTTAATTTATTGCAGCTATCGGTGCCGCAAGTCCCATTATTTTTGCAACCCTTAGGCACACCGCCATCAGAGGTTGAACAACTTGTACATGCCATAATTATATAGGTAGTATCGCAAAATGCGATTTAAGTTCATAAAACGATTAATTTGTAAAGATAGTATTTTTATAAAATAAATTCCAATAAATAAATTCCAAAATCCAAGTCTGAATAATCAATTGGAATTTGGAATTTTAATTTGCTGATTTTTAATATAATTACTATAAAATCTTATATAATTTATCAGATAATCTAACCCTAAAAGGTAAAGCAAAAGTTACTTTGTCACCAATTTTTGCAGTAGAATTTTCGCTTCCGTTTATCAACATTTTTTCTAAAACTAACTCCTGATTTCCTGTTGTTGGGCCCGAAATTAAAATTTTATCTCCAATATTTAATTCGTTATTTTCAATGATGAAAAGACCAACTTGAGCTTTTACATAGTAATGTTGAACGTTTCCAAGAAGCATTTTTTTTACTTTTATCTTCTGACGAATGTCTTTTGGTTTTTGAGCAATCGCTAAAGATTTATCAGATAGTTTACCTGAATGTTTAAATATTAGATTTTCTGATTTTCCTTTGCGGAAGACTTTATTTCCAACTTGTTTTCCTCTTCTTAATTTTACTTGTTCTACCAATGGCAAATGAATGGTGTCTAAACATTCTTGTGAACAACAGTTTTCCATTGTGGCTTTACAGTCGTCACATTGAATGAATAATAAATGACAGCCATCGTTTTCACAATTGCTGTGATTGTCGCATGGTTTTCCGCATTGGTGGCATTGCGAAACGATATCGTCGGTAATTCTTTCGCCGAGTCTGTGGTCGAAAACAAAGTTCTTTCCAATGAATTTACTTTCTAGATTTTCTTCTTTGATTTGTTTGGCATAATTGATAATTCCGCCTTCTAATTGGAACACATTTTTAAAACCTTGGTGTTTAAAATAGGCTGATGCTTTTTCACAACGAATTCCACCTGTGCAATACATCACTAGGTTTTTATCTTCTTTAAAGTCTTTTAATTGCTCGTTAATAATCGGTAAACTTTCTCTAAAAGTTTCCACATCAGGAGTAATGGCACCTTTAAAATGACCGATTTCACTTTCGTAATGATTCCTGAAATCGACTACAATTGTATTTGGATCTGCTAATATTTGATTGAATTCTTTTGCTTTTAAATGCACACCAATATTAGTAACATCAAAAGTTTCATCATTCAAACCATCCGCTACAATTTTGTCACGAACTTTTACCGTTAATTTTAAAAACGAATGGTCATCGTGTTCCACGGCTACATTCAAACGAATTCCTCTCATGAAATCGTACGCTTCTAAAGTTTCACGAAAAGCTTCAAAGTTTTCAGCGGGAACGGACATTTGCGCGTTGATTCCTTCTTTGGCTACATACGTTCGACCAAGAGCATCGAGTTTGTTCCATTTGATAAATAAATCGTCGCGAAATTTTTTGGGATCTTCAATTTTGGCATATGCATAGAAAGATAATGTAAGACGTTGTTGTCCGGCTTCATCAATTAATTGAGCTCTTTCTTCTGCGCTTAAGGTGTTATACAGTTGCATGCTATAAACGTTTAAGGTTTGAGACACGATTAATCGCGTCTGCACAGAAATATGAATTGAATTCTAAATGGAAGAATTCAGGTGCAAATTTAAAAAAATAAACCATTAAAAAATAAAGTTTTATTAAGTTTTTAGCTTAATTCCCTTAAATTTCTTAATGGTTCAAATTAAAATGATTCTTTTGTTTGACTAACAAAATTCTGCGTAAGCGTCTTTTAAGTTTTCTGCAATCATTTCTGCAGGACGACCTTCAATGTGGTGACGTTCTAACATGTGAACTAATTCACCATTTTTGAACAAAGCCATACTTGGTGACGATGGAGGAAACGGAAACATTTCTTCTCTTGCAGCATCAACAGCTTCTTTGTCAACTCCAGCAAATACTGTTACTAAATGATCTGGTTTTTTTGCTCCGTCCAAACTCATTTTTGCTCCTGGACGAGCATTTCTTGCAGCGCAACCACAAACCGAATTTACAACTACTAATGTTGTTCCTTCTGTTTTAATTGCATTTTTCACTTCTTCAGCGCTGTATAAATCTTGAAAACCAGCGTCTGAAAGTTCTGTTCGCATTGGTTTTACCATTTCTTCTGGATACATAATTATTTATGATTTAAGATTAACGATTTTTGAGTTATGATTTTTAAAATCATATGCAAAGATAAATAGAATTCTCATTTTTGGAATGATTCTAATCATAAAGATTTGTTATCGTTTGATAGAGAATTTATACTATAAAACCCTTCCAAATAATGCTCTAATGAAAAGACCTTTTGGGCATTTCCAAATGACTTGTAAATCCTCCCAAAACGTAGTTTCTTCGTCTAGGAATTTGAAAATTAGTGTGGGATTTCCTTTTTTGAAAAGCGATGAAAACACTTTTGAACCTAGCTCATTATTTTTAAACAAAACATCAATAAATAGCAAATCATAAATCCAAAATTTATCCATTTTGTGGAATTTTGTAAAATCAGTTTCCGAGGTAAGGAAGTTAATTAGTGCTTTAGATTTTTTTGTTGTGTTTTTAAAAGTATAGCCTGTACTTGCTTTTGTCCATCCGCCAACAGAACCAATATGTAGTATGTTTTTGGTGTTGTGTTTCCAAAATTTATAACTCGTCATAGGAATATTTCCTTGTTCTTTTTCGATGATTTCGTACTCAGAAATTCCTAACTTTTGAATGTACTTTTGAATTTCGTTTTCGTATTCTTCTTTAGAAAGTAAGTCTTTAGAAAACAAAGTATATTCTAATAAAGCTTCGGTTGAAGACGTTGGAAGAACATACATAAATCTTGTATTTCCTCTTTGTTCAACAGAAAAATCCATGAAAGTTGCCACATCAGGATTGAAAACCGCTTCTTTACATTTTATAAACCAACCAATAAAATGTTGTTGTAGTAAAGGATATTTAGTTTGACTTTTTACAAGAGATGGACTGTAAATCGAATTGAAAATTTTATTACAAGTATAATTTTGTTTTTCTGTTTTTACGATGCAATGTTTTCCTAATTCTTCAAAATCGGTTACTTTTTGATTTACAAAATGTATATTATCTTGTTTAGAAATTAAATCGAAAACCAAATTGTAAAAATCCAATCCTCGAACCATTTTATATTGATATTGATTCAAATCTAAATTTCGTCGGAAGTTTTCATCAGCAAAAAGTGCAACATTCCATTTTTTGGATACAGTTTCATCAAATTGAGTAGAATTATCCCAAAAACACCAAGTTCTATCATTAGACTTCTTTGGATTTTCATCTAATAATAAAATGGTTTTATCTTTAAATTTACCTGACAAAATCATTTCATAAACCGTCATCAAAGCCGATAATCCTGACCCAGTGAAAATGTAGTGATAGTGTTGCATGCCTCAAAAGTAAAAAATATTAAATTACTTTTATCCAAAACAAATGTTAATCAATATGATATCGCAAGCCCAGAAAAAATCGAATTCCTTGATTTGGTCCATAAGCATAAGTTGGATCAAATGTTAAACCATAAGGATTATCTGGTGTTGGAATTGCGTTTCCATTACTATTAAATTGTACATTTTGGTCAAATGGATCATTTGCTCTCGCAATTAAAAAAGGATTTCCGCGATTGGGTGTCCAATTAAAAAGGTTTTTAATACCGGAATAGATTTCTAAATTATGAAATTTTTTATAGGTAAATTGTATGTTTTGAATACTAAATGCTTGCGAATATTCACGTCTTGGGTCAAGTTCGCTTAGCAATGGTAATCGCATCGGACCAGTAAGATTTCCTGTGTAATCAAAGGAAAGATGCCATTTTGGAATCTCATAATTAATTGCCCAATTCAAGGAATATTTTTCTGTAAACAAAGGAACAAAACTAACACCGTCTTGTTGCGTAATAGGATCAAAATAGCTGGCACCAACAGTCGCTTTTAGACCAAATGGCGTAATCCAATCGGCATTAGTACTTAGTCCGAAAATCTTGGAATATCCATTCAAATTATCGTAAACAATTTGATTAGGGTTGAGGTCATAATTAGTAAATATCCGATTAGTAAAATAAGTGTACCACGATGACATTTCTAAATTTAGAACTCCTAAATTCTCCAATTTATATTTTTTTAAATAATTTAAGTTGACATTATAGGATGTTTCTGGTTCTAAATTGTCAACCAAAACCACTTCCCTTGCACCTGAAAGTGCTTGATGGTCTTCCGTAAATAAATTAACAACCCTGAAACCCGTTCCAAAATTTAATCGGAAAATATCATCATTGGTTGGTTTCCATTTAAAAGCGACTCTTGGTGTAAAAATGGAACCATGAGCCAAGTTATAATCGTAACGCGAACCTAAAAGAAGCCCAGTTTTTTCAGAAAACTTTATATCATCTTGCACAAAAAGACTGTAAATTTTTGAATGGTCAGAATTAGTAGTTGCTGGTGTATTATCTTTATAATATTGATATCGGAAAGCACTTCCAAAAAGAAGTGAGTGATTTTTTATGTTTTTATCCCAAAGGAATTGTCCAAATCCTATTTTTTGATTGGCAAGATAAACCGAATTACCGTATACCGAATTTTGATCATGACTAATTAATGAAAACTGTAGATACATCTTTTCTGCTATTGGCAGTTGATACTTGCCTAAGAGTTCATAACGAGAAGTATAAATACTTTCACCATACACTTGGTTGCCGCCACGAAAACTCTTATTCCATTGCATTTCGCCACCCCAACGATCTTCATACAAATAACGCGAAACGATGTTAAATTCTTTTCCAGATTTTCGATTGATAGTCCATTTACTAAAAAAGGAAACTCGGTCTTGTAGGGCAATGTCTGTGAAATTATCATTGTTGTTGTCTATAGGGTTCTTATAAGAGAAATAATTGGCCCCAAAAAGCGCATCTACTTTTTTCCCAAAACTTGTTTTATACCCTAAGTCGACGTTGTTTTCGAGCCATGAAGTTGAGAATATATCAGCAGTAAATAGAGGAACGGTTCTCGCTTTTTTTGTAATAATGTTGATTAAGCCTCCAACAGCTTCACTACCATAAAGTGAAGATGCTGCGCCTTTAACTACTTCAATTCTTTCAATCATGGAATTGGGAATTCCAGACAATCCATACACCGTTCCAAGTGCACTTACAATAGGCATTCCGTCTATAGTTACCATTGTGTATGGACCATCTAAGCCATTGATTCGGATGTCGCCAGTGCCGCATACATTGCAATTGTTTTGTGGGCGTAGACCGTTTACGTTTTGTAAAGCGTCTAAAACATTACTTGTTGGATTTTGTTTTAAAAAAGTTGTCGTGATGACTTCAACTGGAACTGGATTTTCTAATCGTTTTAGCGCTTTTAAAGTACCAGAAATAACTACTTCATCAAGTTGATTTGGAATCTCTTTAGTTATTGTGTCATTTTTCTGTGAAAGGACTAGAAATGGTAAAAGCAATAAAGCTGTTATATATTTTTTCATTTGCAAAACTAAAAATTTAGACAAAACTAAAAATAATATTTAGCAAAACAAAAATATAATTATATATTTGTCTTAAATAAATTTTCACAATGACAATTTCTGAAGAAAACTATATTAAAGTAATTTATCATTTATCATTAGTTTCTCCAAAGGGAGTGAATACTAATGCTATTGCAGGAATGCTAGATACCAAAGCATCATCTGTAACTGATATGTTGAAGAAATTATCTGAAAAAGAGTTGGTTTCCTATCAAAAATACCAAGGGGTTAGTTTGACTGATAAAGGTTTTTATTCTGCCAAAATGATTGTAAGAAAGCACCGTTTGTGGGAAGTTTTTTTGGTAGATAAATTAAATTTTTCATGGGATGAGGTTCACGAAATCGCAGAAGAATTAGAACATATAAAATCGGAAAATTTGATAAATAAATTAGACGAGTTTTTAGATTTTCCATCTTTTGATCCACATGGAGATCCAATTCCGAATGCTGATGGTGAGATTAAAAAAATCAACAAATTGTTATTGTCGGAAGCGGATTTAAATAAAGAATACCAGTGTGTTGGAGTTAAAGATTCTTCATCAGAATTTTTACAGTATTTAGACAAGCAAAAAATTGCATTAGGTTCAAAAATTAAGGTTAAAGAAAAGGAAAGTTTTGATGATACTTTACTGGTTCAGATTGATTCTAGACAATTAACGATATCAAATAAGATTGCTAATAATTTATATGTAAAATAATATGTTTCAAACAATTTTAGATTATTTCGAGAGTATTGACCCGATTTTAGCGGCTTTATATGCCACATTATTTACTTGGTTTTTAACAGCATTTGGAGCGTCATTTGTGTTCTTTTTTAAGAATATGAATCGAGTAGTTCTTGACGGAATGTTAGGATTTACCGGTGGTGTTATGATTGCGGCAAGTTTTTGGAGTTTGCTTGCACCTGCAATTGAAATGAGTAAAGGTGAAGGATTTGTTAAGGTAATTCCAGCTGCTGTTGGATTTGCATTGGGAGCACTTTTTATTTTTGGTTTAGACAAACTTCTTCCTCATTTACATATTAATTTCCAAGAAACTGAAGGAGTAAAATCGCCTTGGCAACGAACTACTTTGTTGGTTTTAGCTATAACATTACATAACATTCCTGAAGGTTTAGCCGTTGGAGTTTTATTTGGCGGAGTTGCAGCTGGAATTCCTGAAGCTTCAATTGCAGGAGCTGTAACGTTAGCCATTGGAATTGGAATTCAAAATTTTCCCGAAGGAATTGCGGTTTCAATGCCGTTACGCAGAATGGGAATGAGCCGTTGGAAAAGTTTCATGTACGGACAATCATCTGCTTTAGTAGAACCAGTTGCAGGGGTTTTAGGAGCCGTTGCAGTTACTTTTTTCACACCACTTTTACCTTATGCTTTAGCATTTGCAGCTGGAGCAATGATATTTGTAGTTGTTGAAGAAGTAATTCCAGAAACGCAACAGGATAAGAATACAGATATTGCTACTTTAGGATTAATTGGCGGATTTATTGTAATGATGACTTTGGATGTTGCCTTAGGATAAAATGAATATACGTTATGATGAAATCGCCATAAACACGAGTTTGCTTGCAAACACCAATAAATAAAAAGGCGATACCATATATGACCGCTAACAAATCAATTTTTACATATATGAAAAAAATTGTATTCTTTCTCTTATTGTCTTTTAGTTTTGCTAGTTTTTCGCAGCAATTTAATAGAATAACAACTAAAGAATGTATTCCGAAAAAAGGTTATCATTTAAAGTTGATTAAAGTTTTGAATGATTCTCGTTGTCCAGAAGGCGTGACTTGTGTTTGGGCAGGAGAAGTTTCAGTTGTTGTAGCACTTTATAATGATAAACAATTATTAGAAGAAAAAACCATTATTTTTAATTTAAAAAACCGTGAAGAAAATATTAAATGGTTTGAAAATTATTATTCTAAGAAAATAAAACACGTTCGACTTGTACCTTATCCAAAAGAAGGAGTTGTAGTGAAGGCCAAAAACAAATTTATTGAGGTTGTTTTTCAGGATTAGTTGCAACCACAATTATCATCACCACAGTTGTTTTTTTTCTTTTTAGAAAATAACGGTTTTAGTATAAAAAATACCGCTATTGCAAGTGCTATGTACACTAAAACCGTTTGTGTCATTTTATTTATTATTAAAGCTTAGCGCCAATTGATAGGTAAAAGGTTCTGCCTTCACCAGGTAAAATACCAGGACCAGGATAACCACCAGCTCTTCTTGTTGCATAATTTTCATCAAATAGATTGTTGATGCCACCCCTAATATTGTAGTTTTTCAAAAACTTGTATTCTGTTGATAAATCAAATATATTATATTTTTCTAACATTCCTATTATTCCATTTGCTGATGGCGTTACATTATTATTGGCATCTGTAAAAATTTTACCCGACATTCTATATTGAGCAGTTGCTGAAATATTATTGTTACTCCAAGAGATGCCAAGGTTATGAATATATCTTGGAGCGTTTTCTACTCTGTTTCCCTTTAAATTCGTTTCTGTAATAGCAATATCTGGAGCTGTTCCTGAGGTTGTGAAGACAGCAAAATCGGTATATCGACTGTCGATAAAACTTACGGTTGCAAATACATCTAAATTACCATAAGGTTTGTCTACATTAAATAATTTTGTAACATTTAAGTTTACAAATCCCTCTATTCCTTTATTAACGGTTTCCCCTAGATTGGTTCTGTAAATAAATGTTCCTGGGGTTGCTGGGTTATTATTTAATTGTGTTATACCACCAATTCTGTTGTTATAGCTTAAATAAAATAAACTGAAATCAAAATTCAAATAGTTTTTAAAGTTTCCTCTAAAGCCTATATCCGCATTAAATCCGCTAGCATCTTTTAAATTTGGATCGATTATATCGGTAACAGCTGGTGGCGTAAGATCTGAAAACAATACAGGTCTAAAAGCTTGCGTAATATTGGAGTAAATATTGGTCGTTCTGAATTTATACTCCAAACCTACTCCAAATAAAGGCTGACTTCTAGAAATCGTTTTATCTGGAAAAGCCAAATCATTTCCGCTGCTGCTAATGCCAAATCGACCATTGCCAGTGTTTTTGATATACTCATAACGAACACCCGGAGTCACACTAAATTTTTCAGTAACTTTAAATTGATTTTCTGCAAAAACGGCAACGTTTTCTGTCGTAAAGTTTAAATCACGAATATATCGTCCATCAATAGATATGTCAAAGTCAGAACCTGTTGTTCCTCTTCCATTTTGAAGGCGTTGCGTATTGGCTTTATACAAACGAACTCCAAAAGCTAGATTATTATTAATTTTTCCTAATTTATATTTATAAATATTTCGGTTTTCTATTCCGTAGTTTTCATAAAGATCGCGGTCTACTCTACGGTTTGCAAAATTATCTACTACATCTGGAGTTGATGTAAAACCTACACTATTTCGTTCGCCTACAAGTCCGAAAAGTTTTATGTTGGATGTTAATCGATCACTTATTTTGGTGTCAAAATTGATTGAAAACACATTCCATGGAGTTCCAAACCAATTGCGTTCTCTTAATGATTGTTGCGAATTTGTATTAAATTGTTCGTCAGTTAAACCTCCAGCTTGTTGCATTTTATAATCCATATTGGTGTATTCTGCCGATAATTTTGTGTTTTTAGTGAAACGATATTCTACAAAAGCATGGGTATTTCTAATAGTATATTGGCTATTTTCTCTCCATCCATCTCCACTTCTGGAATGATTGTAAACGTAATATGAGAATTTTTTGTAAGTGCCGCCAATAGCGTTATAACTACTGATTAATCCGTAGCTTCCAACAGTATTTTGCGTTTCGAAAGAAAATTTCTTTTTAGTTTCTCTTTTCAGTTGGTAGTTCAACATACCTCCAAATTGTGGTCCGAATTGTAATGAAGAGCCACCTCGTATAAGTTCAACCGTTTCAACAGCTTCTAATGGTGGATTGTAGTAGGCTTCTGGATAACCAAAAACATCGGATGAAATGTCGTATCCGTTTTGTCTTGTATTTAATTCCCAACTTCTGTTCGGACTTAGACCTCGAACGCCAACATTTATTTGTATTCCTGAACCTTCGTTTTCCCAGATGGTAACTCCTGGTACTCTTGAAAATATTTCTCTGGCATTGTTAGTAGTAAAGTTGCCATTAATATTAGACAACTTTAAAATTTCATTTTTTTTTCCCGAAAATAGAACATTATCTTTAATTTCAGGCATTCGCTCCGGACTTTGTTGTTTACTGATAATAACTACGGGATTCAGTTTTTTAATAGTATCATTAAAAGCTAAATCATCTTCTTGTGCGTTAGAAAACAAAGTAATAAAGCTTGCGACGATTAAAAAATAGTTCTTCATTTTTATTTAGATTAATTCTACACAGCAAAAATATCAATTAATTCTTATTTAGACAAATTAAAAATAAGAATTAATAGCCATTATTTTGTTTGTGGTTTGTTTTCAACCATTTACGTGAAAACTTTAACATTTGTTACACTATTTAAGAAGCTGATAGGCAACAAATGCAGTCAGGTAGGCGAATCCACTCATAAGTACTAACTGAATTATAGGCCATTTCCATGAATTGGTTTCTTTTTTTACAATGGCTAGAGTACTTATACATTGCATAGCAAAAGCATAAAAAAGTAGTAAAGAAATTCCTGTTGCGAAATTAAAAACCTTGCTTCCATCGGCTTTGATTTCGGCAGCCATTTTGTTTTTTATGGTAGCTTGATCTTCGCTATTTCCTACGCTATAAATGGTGGAAAGGGTTCCTACAAAAACTTCTCTAGCTGCAAACGATGTTACTATAGCTATTCCTATTTTCCAATCATAACCCAAAGGTTTTATAACGGGTTCGATACTTCTACCCATAATACCTATATAGGAGTTTTCTAGTTTGTAAGCTGCAACTTGGTTTTCTATTTGAAATGGAGTTACTTTTGCTGTGGTCGTATGTACTTGCTGATTTATAATTTTTTCTGCGTTACCGAAGGTATCTTGCGGTCCGTGCGATCCTAAAAACCAGAGCACAATAGAAATTGCCAATATTATTTTACCTGCACCATAAACGAAAGCTTTGGTTTTTTCTAAAACATTGATTCCTACATTTCGAAATAGCGGAATTTTGTAGCTTGGCATTTCAACAACAAAATAAGATTTGCTTTTAAATTTTAGAATTTTATTTAAAATTATTGCTGATACTATTGCCATTATAAAACCTAGAAGGTACAAAATCATTAATGTTAATCCTTGTAATGAAAAGAATCCTAGTATTTTTTTATTAGGAATTATTAACGAGATTAAAATGGCATAGACAGGAAGTCGAGCAGAACAAGTGGTAAAAGGAGTAACCAAAATGGTTATAAGTCGTTCTTTCCAGTTTTCAATATTTCTAGCGCTCATTATAGCAGGAATAGCACAAGCAGTTCCCGAAATTAAAGGAACAACACTTTTACCGGAAAGTCCGTAACGTCGCATTATTTTATCCATTAAAAAAACAACCCGGCTCATGTAGCCACTTTCTTCTAACAAGGAAATAAAGAAAAATAAAAACGCAATTTGTGGAACAAAAATTACAATTCCGCCAATACCTGGAATTATTCCTTCGGCAATTAAATTAGTGAATTCTCCGGCAGGTAAATAGTTTTTTGCATACGATGCCAAATTGGTAAAACTTTCGTCTATAAAATCCATTGGAACGCTCGACCAATTAAAAATCGATTGAAAAATGAGCATCAAAATGCCAAAGAAGATTACATAACCAAAAAATTTGTGGGTAAGAACGCGGTCTAATTTGGTACGAAAATCGGTTGCTTTGGTAAGGTCAATTTTCTGACCAATTTTTAAAGTATCATTAATAAATTGGTATCTTTTTACGGTTTCTTTTTGTTGTAAACGTTTTAATTCTGAGTTAGATTTGGTGAAATCAGATTGTAATTGATTTCTATCTAAATCTAAAAAATTTACATCTTGCGTAATTACTAACCATAATTTGTACAGTAATTGGTTAGGAAAAGCATTTTTTAATTTAGTGAAATAATCAATATCAATAATAGAGGCGTTTAAGCAAGGTTCGGTTGAAAGCAAATCATAATTTAAAATCAAATTTTTAATCGAATCGATACCAATATTTTTTCGCGAACTTACAAGTGCAATTTTAGTTTTTAGCTCTTTTTCTAGAAAAGGAATATCTAAATCAATACCTTTTTTAGCCATTTGGTCACTCATGTTAATGACTAATATTGTAGGAATTTCTAAATCTTTTATCTGCGTAAAAAGCAACAAATTGCGCTTCAAATTTTCGACTTCGGTAACCACAACGACAACGTCCGGAAAATTTTCATCGTTTTTGTTCATTAGCAATTCAATGACTACATTTTCATCAATAGAGCTTGCATTTAAACTATACGTTCCTGGTAAATCTAAAACGGTGGCTTTTACAGTTGCGTTAAGTTTACAGAAACCAATCTTTTTTTCAACGGTTATTCCAGGATAATTTCCTACTTGTTGATGCAAACCCGTAAGCTGATTAAAAACAGATGTTTTACCTGTATTCGGATTTCCAATTAGCGCTACTTTTATACTTTCTTTTGCCATTAGTTTTTAGATTCAATGACAACATTAATTTCTTTGGCGGTTTCTAACCGAATGGCAACATGGGATCCATTTATACTAAAATATAACGGACACCCAAAAGGTGCTATTTGCAGTAACTCGACGGTATTGCCAGGAAGACAACCCATTTCAAGAAGTTTCAACGGAATTTCATCAATATTAAAATCAGTTATGATTCCTTTTTGACCTATTTTAAGTGCAGAGATTGTGGTTTCCAAAGCCTTATTTAGATTGAATTAAAATACAAAAATAACAATTTGAAACTTAAAAAACATGATTTGTATCAAGTTTAAGATTTTATTTAACCTTTGTAATAGTTTGTATTGGGTTTGTTTTTTTTTTGTAAAACTAATTTTCCTCTTCTAGTAGAATAGTAATATCTTTTAATAGTTGTTGCACATTTCTAACGCCTGCTTCTGTGGGTCCATCAAGGTTGGTTCCGTCATAAAATCCGCGAACTCTTCTTTTAGAATCTACTAGAACAAAGTTTTCAGTATGAACCATATCATACATTTCTTCTGGTTTTCCTGTCTTCACGGCCAAATAAGATTTTCTGGCAATGTAATAGATGTCTTTTTTATCTCCTATAATCAAATTCCATTTACTATCGATAACTCCTTTTTCTAAGGCATATTTTTTTAAAACAGGAACGCTATCAACATCGGGAGTAACAGAATGTGACAACAACATAACTTTTGAATTGTTTTTAATTTGATTTTGTAACCAAACCATATTTTCGGTCATTTTAGGACAAATGGTTGGACAAGTAGTAAAGAAAAAATCAGCTACATAAATCTTTCCTTCATAATCTTTTTGTGTAACAATTTTTCCATTTTGATTGGTAAATTTGAAGTCCGAAATTATATGTTTGTTTGCTACATGTTGTATGGTAGAATCTACTAACTCCGGATTTACATCACTTGGCGTATATATTGGTAATCGCGGTTTTGGATTTAAAATGCTGTAAAAAGCACTCACGGTTATTATTGAAAAAAATACAAAAAAACCAATGAAAATTTTATATTGTTTTAGCTTAGAAATCATGTTCATTTTTTTTACAAAATTACAAAACAACTTTCTTGTAGTAGAATTATATCGAGTCAATATCTATTTGGTTAAGTCATTTTTAACATTTGATTAATAAAAAATTGAATAGATTTGTAGAAACATATATCAGAAATGAAAAATAAAATTAAATACGGACTTTTGGCGGTAAGTTTATTTGCCCTCAGTCACTCGCATGCACAACAAAAAAATCCTGGAATTAATCTAGATTTGATGGATAAGTCAGTAAAACCTGGCGATGATTTTTTCAGGTTTGTAAACGGAACATGGTTTGACAACACAGAAATTCCCGCCGATAGAACACGTTGGGGAAGTTTTGACGAGTTACGTCAGAATACAGATAAAGATGCATTGGCAATTTTAAAAGAGGCGGCTTCTAAAAAGTTAGATCCAAAATCAGATCAAGCCAAAGCCGTTAATGTTTATAAAACTTATATGGATACTATTTCAAGAAATAAACTTGGAATAAAACCAATAAAATCAGCTTTAGCTAAAATTGATGCTGTAAAATCAATTGCCGATTTGAACAAGCTAATAATCGAAATGCAACCTCAGGGCGGACTCGGTTTTTACGGAATTGGTGTTGGTCCTGATGCAAAAAACAGCAATAGAAATGTTGTCAATATCGGACTTGGAAGTTTGGGTTTACCAGACAGAGATTATTACGTTTCTGCAGATGCCGATTCTAAAGAAAAGCGTGAAAAATATGTTGCTCATGTAGCAAGAATGCTTCAATTTATAGGCGACAAACCTATGGTTGCTTTAGCAAATGCTAAAAAAGTACTTGCACTAGAAATTGCGATGGCTACACCAAGATTAGACCGTGTAGAGCGAAGAGATAGAAGAAAGACTTACAATCCAATGTCGGTTGCTGATTTACAAAAATTGACCCCATCGGTAAATTGGGATACCTATATTAAAGAAGTTGGAATTTCAAAATTAGATTCTGTTATTGTATCGCAACCAAAATATATGACCGCGCTCGAAACTATTTTTAAAGAAAATAAAATTGACGAATGGAAAGCCTATTTACGTTGGTCTTTATTAAACAAATCTTCAGATGTTTTAACTACCGAATTAGAAAGAGCCAATTGGGAGTTTTACAGTCAAACATTACAAGGAGCAAAAGCGCAACGTCCAAGAGAAGAAAGAGCTTTACAGTTAGTAAACGGAACAGTTGGTGAAGCTTTAGGAAAATTATATGTAGAACAGAAATTTCCAGCCGAAGCTAAAGAAAAAGCAAAAAAAATGATTGAAAATGTTTTCTTAGCTTTTGAAAATAGAATCAATAATTTACCTTGGATGACACCCGAAACTAGAATAGGTGCAATTAATAAACTAAGAAAATCGGTTGTTAAAATTGGTTATCCTGATAAATGGAAAGATTATTCAAAATTAGAAATTAAGAGTATTGAAGAAGGTGGAAACTACTATGATAACATGAAAAGTGTTTCTAAATGGGGTTTTCAAAATAACATTGATGATTTGCAAAAACCAGTTGACAAAACTCGTTGGGGAATGTCTCCGCAAACAGTAAACGCTTATTATAATCCATCATACAATGAAATTGTATTTCCAGCAGCTATTTTGCAACCACCATTTTACGATTATAAAGCTGATGAAGCTGTAAATTATGGTGGAATTGGCGCAGTAATTGGACACGAAATTTCTCACGGATTTGATGATTCGGGTTCGAGATATAATGCTGATGGAAATCTTATTAATTGGTGGACAGAAGATGATTTAAAACAGTTTACAGGACTTGGTGGTGCCTTAGCCGCTCAGTATAGCGCATTAGAGCCTTTACCGGGAATTTTTGTTGATGGTAAATTTACGCTAGGAGAAAACATTGGTGATTTGGGTGGAATTAACGCTGCTTATGATGGATTACAAATACATTTAAAACAAAATGGTGATCCAGGTTTAATAGATGGATATACGCCAGAACAGCGCTTGTTTATTTCGTGGGCAACCATTTGGAGAAGTAAAATGCGTGACGAAGCTATTAAAAATCAAGTTAAAACTGATCCGCATTCGCCAGGACAATATCGCGCCTACGTTCCTTTGTTAAATGTAGACGAATTTTATGAAGCATTCGATATTAAAGAAACAGATAAATTATATGTTAAGCCAGAAAACCGAGTAAAGATTTGGTAGAAAAATAGTGATAGAGGCGCAAAATTTTGCGCCTCTTTTCATATAAAATAATTGTGAACAATTATTTTATATTTTTATAAAAATGAAAAAAAATATTTACGAAATTTATCAATTTTCCAGTTTATTGGATTGTTAATAATGTAATTAGAAATATTTTTAAATGACGTTTCATTACGAATTATAATATCATGATAAAGAGGTTGCTAGCAAAAAGGTAATTCATTATTTTTAGAAAATAATGTTACACCAATCTTAAATCCTCTTATTATGGAACCTAAATTTTTTGATTGTGGACCAAACTTATTTTTTATTTGATTTTTATTCTGGAGTGATATTAATTTTTTTTTTTCAATCTGTGCAGACGCAAAATTTTGCGTCTCTTCAATAATTGGTTTATTGATAATGATAATGCCGTGAACGTGATCCGGCATCACAATAAATCCCCCTAATTCTACAAACGGGAAATGTTCAGGAATTGATAACCAACAATTATAGGCTGCCATACCAATTTCAGATAAATTCATTACATTATTTACGATTTCTCCAAAAAAATGTTCTCTATTTTTTGTGC
Source organism: Flavobacterium sp. (assembly GCA_044361155.1). GTDB lineage: Bacteria > Bacteroidota > Bacteroidia > Flavobacteriales > Flavobacteriaceae > Flavobacterium. The sequence continues at coordinate 36,434 of JBIKJF010000002.1, read as the reverse complement.
AAATCGTAACAAAATAAGGTGCGTTTGAACCATAATCCCAATTTGATTTTCGGGCTGATTCTATTCTATATTTACCTGCATATTTTGTCATAGTTCTTTACAACTCTTAATAAACCCAACTAAACTAACCAAAGCCCAAGTTCCTTCAAGAATTACAAAAGGAATATAATTAATAAGATAAGATGCAAAACAAGCAATACTTGCGCCAATAATATTGAGTAAATAAAATAACTTTCCGTTGGTTGGGATAAATGAAAACATATTTAAAAAGTAGGCGAGAAGGATTATTCCAACGCCTATAGTTCCTACTATATCATTGGAGTTCATAGTGTTTTATTTATAAATTCATAATTCAAAACCTTTTCAATTTTATCACTCAAAATCGTTTTCCCAATAGAAATTTTACTTTCATCAAATTCGGGTAAAGGCAAATTTAGTGCGATTGCTTTTTGCGTGTAATATTCTTTTCTTGTTGGATGAAATGGAGCAACTGCATTGAAAGCTTTGTTCGAACTCCAAGTGTCAGACTGACCTTGTAGAAGTATTTTTTCAATAATTCCAATACAATCTACTTGATGGATTAAATTTATTGGACCTTCCGGATTTTCGATGTTTTTTCTTCCAGCTAAAAATTTTATTGGATGTCTGTCCTCACCAATCAATCCACCAAAACGTAAAATTGTAGTTTGAAAATTTTTATTGCTTTGCAAAAGTTGTTCGGCTTCTAGCAATTGCCTTCCGCTTTCGGTATCAGGATTTGGAATTGTTTCTTCTGAAACATTACGCAAATCTGAAGTATCTTCATAAACCGAGGTCGAACTCACAAAAAGCACTTTTTCAACCGATGCTTTTTCAATAAACGGAATTATATTTTGGATTTTAGCAACGAATGTCATGCTGAGCGCAGTCGAAGTATCGGAGGAATTTCCTCTCAATTTTGGAGGAATATCTATAATTAGAACTTCTGAATTTGATAAAAATAAATCTAGATTTCCTTCAATTTTATCTTCAAATAAACTAATTTGAAAAGCTGAAATTCCCATGTTTTCTAAAACAGCAATTTTCTCCAAAGAAGTTGTAGAACCATTGATAGAAAATCCTTTTTCCAACAACGATTTTGCTAAAGGCAATCCCAACCAACCACAACCTAAAATACTAATTTGTTTCATAATAAAGGCTCAAAGTTTTGCCGCAAAGGCACAAAGGCACAAAGTTTTTTATCAGTGAAAATCTGTTAAATCCGTTTAATCTGTGGCAGATTGTTTTAAAGTATCAATTACTATTTTAGGTCTAAATTCTGAGGGCAAATAATCATCTAATAGTAAATCTTTTTCACTCGCTTTCACTTTTCCTTTCACAACAACAGCATCCGTTAAAACAAATGGCGTCGGAATCATCCAATCGCGTCTTTTAGCCATACTAAATAATGGATTGGTCATCAAATCGAAAGAACTTTCTACAAAATTCATATCCAATTTATCACTATTTGAAATCGAAAATTCTAATTCCAAAGGTAAATTATGCACCACATAATAACTCAAAATCTTATTGCTTATTTTACCCGAAATTTTACTTTCTAAGTCAATCGATTTTACTCCATTGGCTTTCAGATTATTGATTTTTGTATTTGAGAAAATATCATATCGGTTTACTTTTCTATTTGGCGAAAGCTTAATTTTCAAATAACGTTTTGTTCCAATAACAGAATCTTTCAGGAATTCAATAGATGGTTTTGCAATATTTTTCAGAGGTGCATCACTCATAAAAGTAAATTCTGAACCATATTTGCTATACAATTTATAAGTATTTAATGACTTAGCGTTTCTCGGATTTTCGCCCAAATAGCCTTTGGTCCATTCGTCTAAATTAGTGTCGTAAGTTGCCCAATTCGCTTTGTTGGAATCAGCATTTAAAACATAAACCAAACTGTTAGGTTTTGCTTTCCCATAAACATAACCGCTCGATTGATGTGCTTTTACAAACAGACCAATAGCTAGTAAAAAGAACAAAGTTGCCCAGAGTTTTTTTTGTGTAAACGAACCAAAAATTGGCAACAATAAAACAAAACTCAAAACCGTTAAAACCGAACTTCCAACCAATATTTTCAATCCCAAACCAATAGGAAACATTTGAATAAATGGTGCAAGAATGACCAAAGTTGGAAGTGCCAAAATCAGATTTAGTATCGAATTTGTTTTTTGAGTAATCACATAATATCCTAACATAAATGTGCTAGAAATTACCGGAATTATTAAAAATCCTGCGCCTTGAAGTTTCAAAAAAATACCAATATTTAATAATAACCAAAAAAATAACGGAGCAATCATCTGATTCATTTCCAAATATTTTTTCGCCGTTTTTCCGTAAAATGAAAAGCAAATCGCCAACGTTAAACATACAAATCCATAAATGTAATCGTGTCCATTGTAAGTAAATCCGTGGAGAATGTCATTGTATTGTGGATAAATGGCAAGTAAAGTTCTCCATCCCAAAAAAGTAATTCCACCACCAATAATTAACGAACCTAATAGCGGAACAAATCCTTTAATTACTTCATCTAAACGTAAAAGTTGTTTTCCTAAACCTATAAAAATAAAGATTAAAAATAATCCGAAAGCAATAATTAGCATCGGCAAAATCCATTCAAAAGGATAACTCACAAATGAAAACGGAATTGAAAAATAAACTTTATCGTTTTTAGAATTTAAGTTCGTCAAATCAGCATTAGAGAAATGGTTCAACAACGGAACCAAATACGTTCCTTGATGCGCCAAGGTTTTAGGATCTAAATGTTCGTATTTATCTTGCGAAGTATGATAATCAAAATGATCGTCAATAAAGGCAAAATTAAAACCTTGAATTTTACCACTTTCTCTAAAAACCGTTAAATCAGTATCATTAGGCAACATTTTATAAATGCTATACATCAACGAATTCGAAACCGGATAGCGCAATTTTCCATTAGAAAAACCATCAACCATTTTGGCATTTCCTTCGTTGGTTTCCATCAACATATAACTTGGTCCGCCACTTCCACGAGCTTCAAAATTTAATACCAAACCAACTTCTTTCGCCCATTGATGTTGCGTTACAAAAAGTGCTGCGCCATTCAATCCCAATTCTTCAGCGTCAGAAAATAAAATGATGATGTCGTTTTTATGTTTTGTTTTTGTGTGTAAAAAAGCACGAAAACTTTCAAGAATTGTTGCCACACCAGAAGCATCGTCACTTGCACCATGAGAATAAGAATGTGGAGCCGAATCATAATGAGAAAGTAACAACAATGCCTTTGTATTAGAAGTGCCTTTAATTCTCGTCAAAACATTTTTAGACTTTACCAAAGTACCTTTTTCAGTCATCGTAAAACCTTCTTGAAGCGATGTTTGCAAGCCTAAATTTTGCAATTCTTTGACCAAGTATTGCGCAACAACTTCATGATTTTGAGAACCTACATAATGTGGTTTTGTGGTCATTTCTTTCACTTTTACCAAAGCACGTTTGGTCGAAAATTCCGAAAGTGGTGCTTCGGTTGTGTCATAATTTTGAGGCATCATAAAATAAAAAATGCCAAACAATAGCGCCAAAAGCACTAATATTATATATAGAGAAGAGTAGTTTTTTTTCATTTATACTGAACTTATTTTAATATCTTTTTTTAACCCGAAACCCGCAACCCGCAACCCGCAACTCGAAACTCGCAACTGTCACACTGAGCTTGTCGAAGTGCAAAACTTTTAATATTCCTTCTTCACCAACATATAAAAATCATTTTCCAAGAAACGATATCCTTGATCGTACACAAAGTAATACGTATTTCCTGTATTGGTGTTTAAAATATTCGTAAAATAATCAAAGTCAAATCCTTTACTCAGTAATTTGGTCTTTGTAATTTTTGATTTTCCTTCCGTATTAGCTTCACTCAAGATGCGGTAATTTTTACGCAATTTGTTGTTTACATTGCGCATATAATTGTTGCTGTCTTTGTTAATTTTGTTGTTGTACGCATTTCGGCAACCATCGCTACAGAACTTTTTGTCCTCGCGACCAACAATTTTTTCGTTACATTCTAAACAGTTTTTACTCATAATTTTAAATGTTTTTAGGAGCGAATGGCTTGGGTATTCTTGGTTTCCTTATTCCTGCTTTTCGTTATACTTCGTGCCACTTCAATCAGGGCTAGATAGGTTTTGTCTTTTGTATTTCTTCTAATTTTTTAAAAATATACATAAAACAATTTGCTATCCTCAATTCTTTTAAAATCAGTCAAATATAATAAAAAATTTCCGTTTACAAACGTTTACAAATATTTACAATCGATTTTAAATGGTAATCAACCGAATAAAGTTTGCAAGCCGCCACAACTTTGCATCGTCGAAATGAAACAACAATTGCAAAAATCAATTTCAATAGCAATTTCAAATAAGACAACAAATAACATAAAATAATAACAATTTAAATTTTACACGCCATGAGAAACAAAGTACAATTAATCGGACATGTAGGTCAAGAACCTGAAATCAAAACATTTGAAGGAGGAAAAAAAGTAGCCAATCTTACCATCGCTACTAATGAAGTTTATTACAAAGAAAACGGTGATAAAGTAGAAAATACCGAATGGCACAGAGTAAGCGCTTGGGGAAAAACAGCCGACATTATCGAAAAGTATGTCACTAAAGGAAAAGAAATCGCCATTGAAGGAAAACTTACTCACAGAAGCTATGACGATAAAGACGGAAACAAGCGCTATATCACAGAAGTAATGGTAAACGAACTTGTTTTAATGAGCAAATAGTTTCAATATCAAAATTCAATTGCAATATCAATTTCAAAAAACAATTGCAATTTCAAATCAAGAATAATTTTCAAATAACAAAAACTTTTATTAACAGAATCTGAATCAAGTTCAGATTAAAATTTACACGCCATGAATGCAATTAAAAACAAAGTACAATTAATCGGACACGTAGGACAAGAACCAGAAATCAAAACCTTTGATGGAGGAAAGAAAGTAGCTAATATTACAATTGCTACCAATGAGAGTTACACTAATAATAAAGGTGAAAAAGTTGAGAACACCGAATGGCACAGAATTACCGCTTGGGGAAAAGTAGCTGACATTATTGAGAAATATGTTATCAAAGGTAAAGAAATCGCTATCGAGGGAAAACTAACGCACAGAAGTTATGACGACAAAGAAGGAAACAAGCGTTATATCACCGAAATTGTTGCCAACGAGTTATTGCTTTTAGGTAAATAGTCTAACGTAAAAAGTGTCACGATGAACATCAAAGTATTTAATATTCGCTTAGATAAAGAAAATTGCCAGAATGATCAAACACGTATGAATACGTTTCTAGATTCGGTAGAGGTAAAGCTTACTTCCACCAATTTTGTAACCACAGGAACAACAGATTTTTGGTCGGCAGTAGTTTTCTATGAATTGAAAAAAAGCGATTTAAAACCTACAGAAGTTATAGAACTTAATGAACAAGAGAATGAAATCTTCATAGCCTTGAAACAATGGCGCAATGATTTAGCTCAAAAATTAGGTTGGTCGTCTTTTAGAATTTGTCATAATTCGCATTTGATTTCTATTGTAAAATCGAAACCACAAAATTTGGACGAGCTTAAAACAGTAAAAGGTTTTGGAGCATCGAGAACCTTAAATTATGGAGATGATATCTTATCGGTATTGAATGCTTTTTAAGAAAAATTAATTGAACTTTAAACAAAGCGATAGATGTAAAATTCTGTCGCTTTTTTTTATTTATGTAGAAGCAGTGCTACGAAAACAAAGAAGTTTTTAACACGAAAACGTTTTCGGAACAGAATAAAGTAGCAACTGTTATTTTTTTTAATATCTTTATTTAGTATTCAGTAATAAATAGGATAAGAAAGATGCACAATTACAAACAGCTATTTTTTTTAATGATGCTTATCGGTTTTTTTCAGAACGGGTTGGCTCAGGTTGGTATTAACACCACCGCACCTCTGAGTACGTTAGATATCAACGGAAATTTGTCGGTAAAAGAGTTAGGAGTATTCAACAGTTTAGTTGCTGGTTCTGGACCTTTTATTGGCGGAGCGCCATTGGTGGCTAGACCAATTTCTGATGGCGTTTATATTTCTTTAACGCCAGTCAGCATAAGCGGTGCTAATGGTCCTGAATTTTTACTTCCTAATGCAGCTAGTGTTCCGGGACGAATTTATATTTTAAGAAACATTACGCCATATGCTTCCTTTAGTGGTCAGAATGCTTTGATATATTCTAGTGGCGGAACGATGTTTCCTAAAAATTCGAACGTTTCGGTTTCGCCAGTAACTATGGAACATACTGGATTTAGAAAAACCTTAATTTTTGTTAGTGACGGCGCCAACTGGACTTTTTTCGAATAACAAAAGAAGCTATAAAACCAAAAGCCTCAAAAAGTTTAGAACTCTTTGAGGCTTTTTTTATAAACTAAGTTTTAGTTTAAACTAGCTGATCCGATTTTGAGTTTGCATTTATTTTTTAGGTAACGGAGCACCAACAGCAACCGCGCAATCGTGACCTGCTTGTCCGTGAGGCGGATTCATGCCTTCTGGTGTAACAACAGGCGAAACTGTCGCTGCTCCAGCATTGTTATTAGTTGTTGTTATTGTTGCACCATTAGATGTAACAACACCTGGTTGTGCTGTATTAGATGAAACAGTTGTGGTTTTAACTATAGGAGCTGGTTTGGTAGCTTCTCCTTTTCCTGGAGGCGAATTTAAAGGTGCACCCACAGCAATTTCACAACGATGTCCTGGCTGACCGTGCGCAGGATTCATCCCTTTCGCAGTAACAACTGGTTGTGCCATAGCTGGAGCCGTTCCAGCTGGAGTTGCCGTTGCTACAGAAGTAGTTGCCGCAGTTGCCGCAACCGTATCAATTGGTCCCGAAAAAGAATCAGAAAAAACAGAAACTTCATCGCTAACTTTTGGCGCCGGTGCTTCTTCTTCTTTTTTACAAGAAAATAATACTATTGAAACTATAAATAAGGAAATAACTATCTTTTTCATAAAAGTGAAATTTTATTTTAAACAAAAAATTCTGTGACTTCAAATATAATGGTTTTTTAAATAATCCATAGATATAGAAAATGTTAAATATAAAAATCAAGCTACAAACTTTAATAAATCCTTGATAAATTGTAAATCAAATCATAGTTTGTAACCATCCTATAACAATAAATATACATGCAAACCCCATCTTTTGACAATTCTTTATTTTTAGATTAATACTACTTTAACACATTCGATAGAGTTTTGTATAAATTAAAACTACACGAATATGTCAAAAAATTACACTACAAAAACCCTATTTGTTCTAGTACTTTTTGCTTCTTCCTTTTCATGGGGACAAACACTATTGCACTATTGGAACTTCAACAACAACGCCTCAGTAGCTGCAATCACAACACCTTCTCAAACACTTGGTGGTGCTACTTTAAATGCAATTCCTGGTGGTATTAGCGCCATCGATTTTGCTGGTGGAACTGGTCAGAATTTTAGCGTTCTTAATTTGAATGCTCAAAACAGTGATGTTTCTGGAACACACCTACGCTTTAACGACCCAATTGGTGGTGCCTTAGAATTTGCGTTGCCAACATCTGGTTATGAAAACATTATCGTAAAATTTGCTACACGTCGCTCAAATTCTGGTGCCGGAACCCAAACTTGGTTCTACTCTATTGATGGTTCAACTTACACTTCATTTACAACTGTAATTCCAAATAACGGTGATCCAGCTTTAGCAACTTTAGATTTTACAGCAACTTCAGGCGTTAACAACAATCCGAATTTTAAATTAAAAGTCGAATTCGCTCAAGGAAGTGGCGGAACTGTTGGAAACAACCGATTCGACAATTTCACAGTGCAAGGAACAACTGCTGGCGGTGGCGATACTGTTGCTCCAATTGCTACTATAACTCCTGCAAATGGAACAACCAATGTTTCGGCATTAGTAAATCCAACTATTGCTTTTAATGAAGCTATTCGATTGATTGATAATTCGGCAATTACTAATACCAATGTTGATGCTTTGGTAGAATTACGTTTGAACAACGCTTCAGGAACTCTTGTGCCATTTGACGCTACCATTTCTGGAACTACTATTACTATTGTACCAAATGCTACTTTGGCAATCAGTCAAGTTTATTATGTGGCTTTACTTCCAAATGTTGTTGAAGATGCAAGCAACAATGCTATTACTACAACAACATCAGCAAGTTTTACAACCGGAAATCCAACGGCTAGTTTGGCTTCCAATTTTGTTACCGTTAATGAAGCTGTTGGTACACTTTCATTTACTATCAATTTGACAAATCCTGCAACGAGTTCGGTTAATTTAGTTGTAAAAACAGCTCCTTTTAGCACAGCAAATGCAAGCGATTTTACGCTTACTACTCAAACATTAAACTTCACTTCTTCAAGTGCTTTGACACAAACCATCACCATTCCTATTATTGATGATGCAACTGTTGAACAACAAGCAGAATATTTCGTTTTAAGTCTTGAAAATCCTGTGGGTTTATCAATTACAGGAACTTCAACAGCTACGATTTATATTATCGATAACGACAATGTGGCTCCAATTCCGAGTAATCAAATCGAACTAAATTACATCGGTAGTTTTGATCCTTCTGGAACCAACACAAGTACTTGCGAAATTGTGGTTCACGATCCAGCTTCACAACGTTTATTTACTACAAGTGCAGTAGCAGGATTTCTAGATATTATTAATTTCTCTAATCCTACAACGCCAACTGTTATTAGTTCGGTGAACATGAATCCTTATGGTGGTGTTACTTCTGTAGCAGTTAAAAACGGAATTGTAGCTGTTGCTTCTCCAAATGTAGACGAGACTTTAAATGGTTCGGTAGTGTTTTTTGACACTAACGGAACGTTTCTAAACCAAGTTACTGTTGGTGCGTTACCTGATATGATCACGTTTTCACCAGACGGAACTAAAGTAATGACCGCAAACGAAGGACAACCTAATGCCAATTATTCTATCGACCCAGAAGGTTCGGTAAGTGTGATTAATATTGCTGGTGGAATTGCATCTTTAACTCAAGCTAACGTAACTACATTATTGTTCACTGCCTACAATTCGCAAGAAGCAACTCTAATCGCTTCTGGTGTTCGTAAATTGAAACTTACAAGCACAATGTCACAAGATTTTGAACCAGAATACATCACCATAAGTGCCGATTCTCAAAAAGCTTGGGTAACACTTCAAGAAAATAATGCTATTGCCGAAATCAATTTGGCAACCACTACCATTTCAGATATTTGGGCATTGGGAACAAAAGACGTTAGCCAACCAGGAAACGGAATGGATATTTCTGATAATAACGGACAAGTATTGATTGCCAACTGGCCAATTCAAGCGTTTTATATTCCTGATGCTGTGGCAAATTATAACGTTGCCGGAACCAATTACATCGTTACTGCCAATGAAGGTGACGAAAAAGAATACACTGGTTTTACCGAAAGAACTACCGTTGGAGCTTCAACTTATACTTTGGATGCAACTAATTTTCCAAATGCTAGTGTTTTGAAACAATCTTACAATATGGGACGTTTTAGAGTAACCAACTTAAACGGAAACACCGATACCGATGCCGAATTTGAAACCATCAATGCTGTTGGAACACGTTCGTTTTCTATCTTCAATACTACTACAAAACAAATTGTTTATGATAGTGGCGATGCTTTCGAAAGATATACAGCTGCCAATTATCCTACGATTTTTAATGCCGACCACGAAAGCAATACTCCTAAAGGAAGAAGTCGTGCTAAAGGTCCAGAGCCAGAAGGTGTGACTGTAGCTCAAATAGGAACTGAAACTTTTGCTTTCATTTCGTTAGAGCGTGTAGGTGGTGTTATGGTATACAACATTACGAACCCAAACAATGCCGTATTTGTAGATTACAAAAACAGCCGAAACACCTCAGCATACGCAGGCGACCACGGACCAGAAGGAATCACTTATGTTAGCGCAGCCAACAGCCCAACAGGAACGCCTTATATTTTGGTAGCCAACGAAATTAGTGGTACCATCACCATCTTTGAAGTAGATACGAATACCTTAGCCAACAACGAGTTTGCTAACACCACAAAGACATTTACACTTTTCCCAAACCCATCTAATGCAGATGGTATAGTTTACTTTAACCGCGCAGCCGACATAGAACTATATGACCTTTCTGGAAAATTATTGTTCTCTCAAAAAGACGCTCAAACCCTAAACACCAAAACCTTGTCTACCGGAATTTACCTAGTAAAAACCAGCGAAGGCATCGTTAAAAAATTAATAGTAAAGTAGTGTAGTTTTTTTTATTTGTAAAAGACCTCTAACGAAAGTTGGAGGTTTTTTTTGTTGTAATTAACCTATTGACATTTTAGCAGATTCTTTCCACAAATAATTAGGCATTGGTTCATTAAGTTCCCATTTAATACTCATTGGTTTTGATCCTTCTGTTTCTCTAAAATTAGCTTCACCTATAAAAACATAACCAAGAGTATTTCCGTTTTCATCATTTGCTTTTTCTCGAACAAAGAGTAATATTTTTTTATTCAATTCACCATGATTTATATATGATAATCCTTTACTTGTTTCGGGTCCATAAGCATTATGCGATTGCCAGTGAAATAATGTTTCACTTATAGCATAATCATCATACATAGTGGTTGGTGAGAAATTTTCCTCTGATTTAATTAAATTTATAAAAAGTATTTCTGTATTTAACTTTTTATTTTCGGCAGCTCCTTCTCTATTTGAAGATTTTTTATCAAATGAACTTAGTCCAAAAGCGACTAAGATTTGATCTCTTGTATAGCGTGCATGTAACTTTAATGGTTGTTCGTATGGAAGTTTAATGTCAATTTCTTTAAATCCAATTTTGTCAATTAAAATTTCTAATATTTCAATGATTTCATTAACAAGAATTTTATTTTTCCCTATTTGTTTTATGCTATTCTCCAATGTATCAAAACCGCCTGCACTTTGCCAAACATCATAATGCAACATTAATAGCATTGATTTTTCATTTTCATTGAAATCATTAATTTTAATATTAAAACCTCGCTTAGCAACCTTTAAAATAAAATTAAAATAACTTGTAGAATTAGTGGACAACCACTTTTTGCCAATTGCTGAATAAATTTGCTTTTCATTAATTGGTTCAAAATCATCAATAACACCTGCTTTTTGACATAATCTTGACCAACTGTCTTTTTTATAAATTGTTTCAATTGATAAGTTATTTAAACTAATAAAATTCTCTAAAGTTAATGGCAATGTTGTTTGATGTTGAAAATTTCTAATCTTTGCTATCAGTTGATTTATATTTAAAGATGTTGCTTTTTTGATATTTTCAAGAATAGTTTCTTTTGCTTTCTTTTCTAAAATAATTGAACATCCTAAAGGTAAATGAGGAAAATCATCTTCAATTTCTTTTTGAACTGATGTTGTTGTTTTTCCTATTAATGCTCTAAATTTACTTTCAAAATCGTATTCAGGTCTTGAATTTCCAACAAAATCTAAAACTGTTAAACAATCTTTTCCTTCTGCTAAACGCAATCCACGTCCTAATTGTTGAAGAAAAACCGTTAAACTTTCTGTTGGTCTTAAAAACAAAACCGTATCTATTTCTGGAATATCAACGCCTTCATTAAAAATATCAACTACAAACAAATAATTGAATTCTTTTTTCTTGAATTGAGCTCTAATTCTTTCTCTATCCGTTGAATTTTTACTAGTCAAACATTCCGCTTTTAAACCTGCTAAATTGAACTTTTCTGTCATGAAAACTGCATGCTCAACAGTAACACAAAATCCAATTGCTCTAACATCGTTTATGTCGTTTGTGTATTTCTCGAGATTTGAAATTATTTGACCAACACGCACATCATTTTTTGTATACAAACTTGTCAATTCACTTGCGACATACTTTCCTTTTTCCCATTTAACATTAGTTAAATCAATACTGTCTGTAATTCCAAAATATTGAAACGGACTTAATAATTTCTTATTTAATGCTTCTGGAAGTCTAATTTCAGCAGCAATACGATTACAGAAATCTTCTAAAATATCTTCTCCGTCCATTCTTTCAGGAGTTGCTGTTAATCCCAAAAGAACTTTAGGTTTAAAGTAATTTATTATAGGCCTATATGTTGATGCCGAGATATGATGAACTTCATCAACAATTATAAAATCATAATACTCTGGTGAAAGTTTAATTTCTTTAAGTCGATTATTTAAAGTTTGAACCGAAGCAAAAACATATTCATTTGAGTTTGGTTCTAATCCATCAACCCATAAATCACCAAAATTATTGTCTTTTAAAATTCCCTGAAAAGTTGCTTTTGCTTGTTGTAAAATTTCTTTTCTATGAGCGACAAAAAGTAACTTTGATGATTGATTATTATTTCTAAAATTTTTATAATCAAAAGCAGAAATAACTGTTTTTCCAGTTCCTGTTGCGGCAACTAAAAGATTTCTATATCTATTATGAACTGATCTTTCAACTTCTAATTTCTCAAGGATTTCACTCTGATAATGAAACGGTTTTAAATCAAAATAAGATGTTGTAAAAGTGTATTCTTTAGAAAATTTTCCCTGTTTTAAAGCTTCAACTAACTTTACAGAATGAATATTTTTATCATATAATTCAAACTCAGAATTTTGCCAATAAGCTTCAAAAGTTTTCTTGAATTTATCTATAATATGGCCAACTTCTTTGGTTGTTATTTTTAGATTCCATTCTAATCCATCTGTTAATGCAGAACGAGAAAAATTTGAAGAACCAATATATCCAGTGTGAAAACCTGTTTTTCTTTGAAACAAATAAGCTTTTGCATGCAATCTTTCATTTCCTGTATTATAAGAAACTTTAACTTCTGTGTTTTTTAATGAAGATAAAAATTCAACTGCTTTTGCATCTGTTGCGCCAATATATGTGGTTGTAATTACTCTTAATTTTCCGCCTCGCTCCGTAAATTCTATTAACTCACGTTCAAGAATTCTAATTCCTTTCCATTTAATAAATGAAACTAACAAATCGATTTCATCTGATGATAAAATTTCTTTTCGCAACTCACTTTCTAAAGTTGTTCCTGAATTTCCGCCAGTAAAAAGTTCGCTATGGATTAATCTTGTATAAGGTGTAATTTCTTTTAAGTGTAAATCTAAATCGGTAAAATGGCTGTCAACTTTAGTGAAAACTGCTTTCAAAATTTTACCTTCAGTTTCAATTAAATCATCTTCAAACTCTTCTTTTTTCAATTCTTCTTTTAAAAAAAGAATAATTTTATTGGCAATCGCAATTTGAGTTTCAAGAATATCTTCGCCTTTAATTAAGTTAAAAGCTTGTTTTATGGTTCTACCAATATGTTGAGATAATAATTGAGCCGCTTCGGCTTTATCAATTGAAGTTTTCTTAACTTGAAAAGTGTCTTTATCTAATTCGTTTAATTTATAATTGATTAGTTTCGTAACTAATTCTTCATATAATCCTTGGTTCATAGTTCAAGTTTTAAAAATTCTTCCACAATTGGCAAATCTGCTTCTGCCCAATCTAAATTTAATAATTCTGATTTATCAAGTAGTTTATAATCTTTATGTTCGGACAAAATGATTTCTCCAGAAACATAATTTGAGATAAAAGGAATCAAGTTGATTTTAAAAGTACCATAATCATAAATACTATTTGATAATTTCTCTAAAATTTCAATTTCAATATTTATTTCTTCTTTGATTTCTCTTTTTATACAATCAATTTCACTTTCATTTTCTTCTAACTTTCCACCTGGGAATTCCCATTTCAATGGTAATTTCATTTTTTCACTTCGTTGAGTTACTAAAATTTTTTTATCAAAAAAGATAATTGCACATGTTACATTAATCATGTTTATAAAATTTTTATAAACTTAATTATAATTTTTCTATTTTTATGTAAACAATTATCATGACTTTCGTCCAAAAAATAAAAAACCTAGAATCTTATTTAAATTTACCTGAGCAAAGCTATGCAGACTCTTTCAAGCAAGATATAATTATATATTTTGAAGAGGATTTTACTGAAAATAATGAAGAGTTAGAATTTCTAAACAACCTCAATACAAAAGAAGAAATAGTAAATTTTGTTGACAAATTAACATCAAGATTTGTAATGAAATTTGATTCAGAAATAGAAACTGAAAACGATTTTATTTATGATTATTTAATCAATGGCTAACCTCTCTTCAACCAACCAGTAACACTAAACCTTCTTTCATTGGTAACTAAAACCTCGTGTTGCAGTTCGTCACTTTTAAAGAAAACGGTTTTGCCTTGCATCGGTGCAATGGTTTGGTTATTGGGTTTTTGGTGTATAAAGAGTTCGCCACCATCTTGGGTGTTCCAATGTGGGTTCAGGTAACTCACCATCGAGAATTGGCGTTTGTTGTCGTCTTCAAATTGGTCTAAATGCGGTCGGTAAAAACTTCCAATTTCATACAACGAATAATGAAACTCATAGCTTTTTATGTTGGTAAAACACGTCTCGTTTAAATACACAATAAAGGCTTCAATCTTTTCTAGAAACTCTGTTTCGTGGCGGTTGTTGTGGGCTTTGTCCAGCCAATAAATCTTGTCGTTTCTTATCAAATCGTCAAAAACCATTTTTCCGTCGTTGCCAACACCAGCCGTAATCATTTGTTGGTCGTCACTCAAAGCAAGCAAATTGGCTTTCAAATGATAACACAAATCATCACTCAAAAAATGATCGGCAATACCTACTTTATCTGCAATATAACTCGCAATCAAGGTTTCAAAATTCGCATCCATACTACATTCCCAACACTTGATTAGACAAGATGGTGTAAGGTAACACTTTAAAAACCGGTAAAGTTCTTATTTAACGTTTAGTACAAGAATTAACTCCTGTTTTAATAGTAAGTAATTTGGTTTCTGTAATTTCTATTGAACTTAAGAATAATCGTTTTCAGTTCACTTCGAATATTATTCTGTCAATTTAGTTATATTTGCGTCTATGGAAGAAAAGAATTTGTATATAATTGCAGGTTGCAACGGTGCTGGAAAAACAACAGCCTCTTTTACTATTCTTCCTGAAATTCTAGATTGCAAGGAATTTGTTAATGCTGATGAAATTGCAAAAGGACTCTCACCATTTCAGCCAGAAAAAGTTTTCTTTGAAGCTGGTAGAATAATGCTTAACAGAATTGAAGATTTGTTGTCTCAAAATGAAAATTTTGCATTTGAAACAACACTAGCAACAAGGAGTTATAAAAACAAAGTTCTTGAAGCAAAAAAAAGAGGTTACAATGTTACACTACTATTTTTTTGGCTTAAGAATCCAGAACTAGCTAAAGAAAGAGTGAAAATAAGAGTTCTTGAAGGTGGTCACAACATCCCTGAGGATGTAATCGAAAGAAGATATTATAAAGGAATTAAAAACCTTTTTGAAATTTATCTTTCAATTGTTGATCAAGCGTTACTTTTTGATAACTCTGAAGGAAAACATGATTTAATTGCAGAAATGTCGGCGAGTGAAGAATTAAATATTCTAAATGAGAATAAGTTTAACGAATTAAAAAATTACTTATGTCACCAGAATCCAAAATAGAAAAAAGAAATAAAATCTTGAAAGGTTTAGAAAAAGCCTACGAAAAAATGATTGCATTCAAAAAAGAGCACAAAAGTGAACTTGTAATTATTCAAGATAATAAAATAGTTAAAATCAAACTATAATTAGATATTTTAAACTTCATTAATGTATGACGAGGGTATAGTTTATGTATTCCGAGGTTATGCTAGAATTATGGATGAAGTATTCAAGAGGTTACTTACAAGTATCAAATTTAGTATAACTGCATTTTAAAAATCCGTCCCAATCCGTGTTGCAAAGCATCCGTAAAATCCGCGTTCTATAAAAGCGAAGCGCATCCTATGTTCAATCAAAAACCATAAAAATTATAAATTCATTCTAAAACCCAACACTCAAAACTAATACCTTAGTGTATGCGTAGTGTATGGCGAGTGTATCATTTATGTATGCCGAGTGTATGCTAGAAGTATGGATGAAGTATAGAAGAGGTATAGCAAAGGTATGGTTGTGGTACCCTTGATAAACTATCGAACAACTCAAAAATTAGCGCATTATCAAAATTACCCAATATAATTTTATTAATTTTAATAAAAAGAGCGTTATAACTCATTATTTAATAAAAATAAAACCACAACCCTATTTTTTTATTCAATTTAGAATTAAAATACTACTATTTTTATAATTTTACCCTATTATTTTTAGGGTATGTTGTAAAAATAAATAAAATGGGGTTAGAAAAACGTTGGATATCGGCTTTTGTAATTATTACTGTGGTTGCAGTCACAGGTTTGTTTTGGCAACACCAACCGCCAACTACCAATTTCAACGAAGCCAACACCATTAATTTTGCCGATGTAGCTTGGTTGCTCACAGCATCGTGCTTAGTTTTACTAATGACACCCGGATTATCTTTTTTCTATGGAGGTATGGTTGGTAAGAAAAACGTTATTTCTACCATGCTCAAAAGCTTCATCTGCCTTGGAGTCGTAAGTTTGCTATGGGTAACCGTAGGATTCAGTCTCTCCTTCGGAAGCCCAATAGGAATCAACCTCAACGGAACATATTATGGTATTATAGGCAATCCTCTAGATTTTGCCTTCTTCGATCAAGTAGAACTTTTGCCTCACAAGGCGTTAGGTTCTAGTATTCCTTTCATATTGTTTGCCCTTTTTCAAATGAAATTTGCTGTGATTACGCCTGCAATCATAACCGGCGCTTTAGCCGAGCGTATTCGCTTTATCTCTTTCCTCTTGTTTATTTGTTTGTTTACAGTTTGTATTTACGCACCGTTATGCCACATGATTTGGCATCCTCACGGCCTATTAGGTAGCTATTTCGGTGTAAAGGATTTCGCAGGAGGTACAGTGGTGCACATGAGCGCAGGTTTCGCAGCATTAGCAGGAGTCATTGTTTTGGGCAAAAGAAAAAACAGCGAACACATTCCAACCAATATTCCGTTTGTACTTCTAGGAACTGGGTTGCTTTGGTTTGGCTGGTTTGGTTTCAATGCAGGTTCGGCACTTGCAGCCAACGCTACAGCAGCGATGGCATTTGCAACAACCACCATCGCGTCAGCATCAGCCATGATGACGTGGGTATTTTTTGATAGATTAAATGGAAGAAAAGTTTCCGCACTCGGAGCTTGTATTGGCGCAGTAGTTGGTTTGGTAGTCATAACACCATCGGCAGGTTACATAACCATTCCACAAAGCATCTTCTTCGGATTCATAGGCGCCATAGTTTCCAACAAAATGGTCTATTGGAAAAAGCTAAAGCAAATAGACGACACACTAGACGTATTCGCCTGTCACGGCGTAGGCGGAATCATGGGTATGATTCTAACAGCCATCTTCGCTCAAGGAGAAAACGCAAGCTTACTTCACGGCGGCTGGAGTGTTTTTGGTCACCACATGATCGCATTGGTTTTAGTTTCTGCGTTCACTTTCGGAGGCGCTTATCTTTTATTCAAACTAACGAACCTCATCATCCCAATCCGCGTCACAGAAGAATCTGAGGATTTAGGATTAGACTTATCTCAGCATGGTGAGAAGTTTTAATTCTATATTTAAAAGATAGCAACACAGATTAAAGAAATTTTTAAAATCTTGAAGTATTTACCGTCACTTCGAGTGATTTTATGTTTTAAAAAAGCTAGTTTTTAAAACATAAAATTGTATCGAGAAACTATGAAAAACTGAATTAATTGCTTCTAAGTTCTCGATACATTTTTTACAAAATAGCTCAGTCGCAATTTTCTAAAAAACACTCGAAGTGACGATAAAGCAAAAAGAAAAATTATAATTATTTCCCCAATCTGTGTTGCAAAAACTATTTTTCCTAATACAAAGCGAAGCGCCTTTTACCCACAAAACAAATCTATGTTTCTATGTGGTTAAAAAAACTTTTGTGCCTTTTGTGTTTAAAAATTCTTATTTTTATCAAAACAAATCCCATGAAAAAACTACTCTTCACACTAGCACTTATAACACAATTATCGTTTGCTCAAGACAAACAAGCAATCAACACCATGCTAGACAATTGGCACAAAGCCGCAGCAGACGTTCAATTTGACAACTACTTCAGTTACCTAACCGATGACGCTATCTACATAGGAACAGATGCTACAGAAAACTGGAATAAAAAACAATTTCAAGCTTTTGCAAAACCCTATTTCGATAAAGGTCGCGCATGGAGTTTCACAGCATTAGAAAGAAACATCTATTTCTCTAAAGACGCAAAAACAGCATGGTTTGACGAACTTTTAAACACCCAAATGAAAATCTGTAGAGGTTCAGGAGTATTAGTCAAAGTAAAAAATACTTGGAAAATAAAGCACTATGTTTTATCCATGACAGTTCCAAACGACAACTCTGATGAAGTTACAAAAATAAAAGCGCCTATTGAAGACGCTTTGATTGGTAAATTGAAAAAGTAGCAGGTAGCATTTCGATATTTTGACAGGCTCAATACTATGTATAACAATAAATAATCAATTAACTTTTGTAGAAAGAAAAGCTCTATTTAGCAAAGAACCAATTTCAATATGCAATGTCAGTCTGAACCTGTCGAAGACTTTTTTTTAACTCAAACCACTTCGACAAGCTCAGTATGACAATACGTAATTAATTGATTTTTGTAGAATTGATAAAGTTCTATTTAGCAAAAGAGCCAATTTCAATATGCAATGTCAGTCTGATCTTGCAGAAACCTTTTGAAACTCAAACTATTTTTTAAGATTCTCCAACATCACTTCGGTCATGGAATCCATTTCAAATTGATGTTTCCAACCCCAATCAGTTCTTGCAGAAGAATCATCAATCGACGCAGGCCAACTATCGGCAATCTTCTGACGGAAATCAGGTTTGTATGAAATGGTGAAATTTGGAATATGTTTTTTAATTTCTTCTGCAATTTCTTCAGGAGTAAAACTAATTCCAGATAAGTTATAAGACGAACGAATTTTTACATCTTCTGATTTAGCTTGCATAATTTCGACTGTAGCACGAATGGCATCATCCATATACATCATTGGTAATTTAGTATCTTCTGAAAGAAAACATTCAAAACTACCTTTTTCTATAGCTTTGTGATAAATATCTACTGCATAGTCTGTAGTTCCTCCTCCAGGTTCTGTAGTCCAACTAATTAATCCAGGATAACGAATACTTCTAACGTCAACGCCATATTGATGGTGATAATATTCACACCAACGTTCACCAGTTTGTTTAGAAATTCCGTACACGGTTGTTGGTTCCATAATAGTAAATTGAGGCGTATTTTCTCTTGGAGTTGTTGGCCCAAAAACTGCGATACTAGAAGGCCAAAATACCTTTTTTATTTTTCCGGCTTTCGCCAAATTCAATACGTGAAATAGTGAGTTCATATTCAAATCCCAAGCAAAAGCAGGATTTTTCTCGGCTGTAGCAGAAAGTAACGCCGCCATTAAATAAACATCGGTAATCTGATACTGTTCGATTAAATGCTCAATCTGATTATAATCTAAAGCATTGACAACTTCAAAGATTCCATTGTTTACAATATCATTATTTAATTTTCGAATATCAGAAGCAATAACGTTGTCATTCCCGTAAATACTTCTTAATTTGGTGGTTAACTCGGTGCCTATCTGACCGCAAGCACCAATAATTAAAATTTTAGTAGTCATAGTTTGTTTGTTTGTACGACAAAGATAACGTTTTCGCAATAATGACTGAATACATTCTATTTGAAAAACAAAACTGTAACTTTTATAAAACCTTTCACACAATGTCTGCAACAAAACTACTACTTTTGTATTTTTGCAATCAAATGTAATTTCAATGATGAAAATAAAAATAGTATTTCTTTCACTAATCTCATTTCTAGCACTTTCTTGTCAAGAAGATGCTGCACAGCGCAAAATAGAACAAGAACGAGAAGCCAAAAAAAACGATGCTATTTTTAACAACATCAATCGTGGTTGGATTTTCGACATCGTTCCGTTGGAATCAACTACACAATCAAAAATAAATAACTGGAACGAATGGCGCACTTTTCTGAATGAAATTAATCAAAAGCCTAAAAGTTCTATTAGCGCCTTTCAGAAAAAAGCTAAAGTTCTTTCAAGCAAAGTTGTTGAATTGAATAATAATATCCCTGTTGAATTTAATAAACCACAGATAAAAGCAAGAATTGCAGTCGTTACTACCAAAGTAAAATCGCTAGATTTATATATAAATTTAAGTGCTATCCAAGATAAAAAAGTAGTGAAATTGGTAAGTGAAATCAATAGAGAAATTGAATATTTACAATTGCAATTAGAGGAAATTGTAATTAGAAGTCAAATACCTAAAGAAGAAGGTGAGCCTGATCTAATCAGAATGAAAGACACAACAAGAGCAATTCCAAACCTACCGATTCCACAATAGTTTTGAGTAAAAATAACGTCATTTCTGTTTATCAAAAGTCGCCAAAAGTCCAACTTATTGCCAACACTTTAGAGCAACGTGATTCCAAAATAAATGCAAAAGGTTTGTTGGGTTCGGCGTTGTCTTTTGTAATTCAATCTACTTTTGAAAAAGCAGAATTGCCTTTTCTATTGTTGTTTAGCGATAAAGAAGAAGCGGCTTATTACCTCAACGATTTAGAGCAACTCATCAACGATCAAGATGTTTTGTTTTATCCAGGTTCGTACCGTCGTCCTTATCAAATAGACGAAACTGATAATGCCAATATTCTACTTAGAGCAGAAGTTTTAAACCGCATCAATTCGCGCAAAAAACCAGCTATAATTGTTTCTTACGCCGAAGCTATTTTTGAAAAAGTAGTAACCAAAAAAGACCTTGACAAAAACACTTTAAAAATTTCGGTTAACGATAAAATTGCTATTGATTTCATCAACGAAGTGCTTTTTGAATACAATTTCAAAAGAGTAGATTTTGTCACAGAACCAGGAGAATTTTCTGTTCGTGGTGGAATTGTAGATGTTTTTTCCTTTTCAAATGATAATCCTTATAGAATAGAATTTTTTGGAAACGAAGTAGATTCCATCAGAAGTTTTGATGTTGAAACGCAATTATCTATTGAAAAACTCAAGAAAATTTCTATTATTCCAAATGTAGAAAATAAATTTTTCAAAGAAAATAGAGAAAGTTTCTTAGACTACATCGACCAGAAAACGGTGCTTTTTATTCAAAATACCGATT
Organism: Flavobacterium sp.; assembly: GCA_044361155.1. GTDB lineage: Bacteria > Bacteroidota > Bacteroidia > Flavobacteriales > Flavobacteriaceae > Flavobacterium. Next base: position 15,115 of record JBIKJF010000002.1, on the reverse strand, counting down.
TACTTTGCCAACAACTCGACAAACTTTTTGCGAAAGCCACTGAAGTATTTGGCAAATTAGACGCCACCATAAAACATCTTGAACCTAAAGATTTATTCCTTAATCAAGAGCAATTTTTAAAGAAAGCTTTGAACTTTTCTGTAGTAGAATTGAGCAATGCTCCAACTTATAAAATTGATAAAACGATTGAATTCCATATTCAACCACAACCTTCCTTCAATAAGCAATTTGATTTATTGATGGACAACTTGGCAGAAAATCACTTCAACGGAATTAAGAATTATTTGTTTTGTTCCAATGAAAATCAAGCCAATCGTTTTCATGATATTTTTGAAGATATTGATGAGGAAAACCATGAAAGCGTTCGCAAACAATACAAAACTATTGTTTTTCCATTGTTTCAAGGATTTATTGATGAAGAAAACCAAATAGCATGTTACACCGACCATCAAATATTTGAACGTTACCACAAATTCAATATTAAAAATGGTTATTCCAAGAAACAAACCATCAGTCTAAAAGAGTTGACTTCCTTGACTGTAGGCGATTATGTAACGCATATCGATCATGGAATTGGAAAATTTGGTGGGTTGCAAAAAATTCAAGTGGAAGGCAAAACACAAGAAGCTATAAAATTAGTTTATGCCGATAACGACATTGTTTATGTAAGCATTCATTCGCTACATAAAATTTCTAAATACAATGGAAAAGACGGAGCACCACCAAAGATTTACAAGCTTGGAAGTGGTGCTTGGAAAGCTTTAAAACAAAAAACAAAAGCAAGAGTAAAACATATTGCCTTCAACTTAATTCAGCTTTACGCAAAGCGAAGATTAGAAAAAGGATTTGCTTGCGCACCAGATAGTTATTTACAAAAAGAGTTGGAAAGTTCGTTTATTTATGAAGATACGCCCGACCAAATTACAGCAACACAAGACGTAAAAGCCGATATGGAAACCGACAGACCAATGGACAGATTAGTCTGTGGTGACGTTGGATTTGGTAAAACCGAAGTTGCCATTCGTGCTGCATTTAAAGCCGTTGATAATGGAAAACAAGTAGCTGTTTTGGTTCCAACTACAATTTTGGCTTACCAACATTATAGAACTTTTTCTGAACGATTAAAAGATATGCCGGTTTCTGTAAATTATTTAAATCGTTTTAGAACCGCCAAAGAAAGAACAGAAACCATTAAAAATCTAGGTGAAGGAAGAGTTGACATCATCATTGGAACCCATCAATTGGTAAACAAAGATGTAAAATTCAAAGATCTAGGTTTGTTGATTATCGATGAAGAACAGAAATTTGGAGTAAACGTAAAAGATAAACTCAAAACGATTTCGGCAAATGTGGATACGTTGACTTTAACGGCGACTCCAATTCCGAGAACGTTGCAGTTTTCATTGATGGCTGCTCGTGATTTATCTGTAATTACAACGCCTCCACCCAATAGATATCCTATTGAAACGCATGTGGTTCGTTTTCACGAAGAGTTAATTCGCGATGCTATTTCGTATGAAATTCAAAGAAACGGACAAGTATTCTTTATCAACAACAGAATTGAAAACATAAAAGAAGTTGCCGGAATGATTCAGCGATTGGTTCCAGATGCAAGAGTTGGAATTGGTCACGGACAATTAGACGGTAAAAAACTAGAAGAATTAATGTTGGCTTTCATGAATGGCGAATTTGATGTTTTAGTAGCCACAACGATTATTGAAAGTGGTCTAGATGTGCCTAATGCGAATACAATTTTCATTAATAATGCGAATAATTTTGGTTTGTCCGATTTGCATCAAATGCGCGGTCGTGTGGGAAGAAGTAATAAAAAAGCGTTTTGTTATTTCATTACGCCACCTTATTCTGCTATGACCGATGATGCTAGAAAACGTATTCATGCTTTAGAACAATTTTCAGAATTAGGAAGTGGATTTAACATTGCCATGAAAGATTTAGAAATTCGTGGTGCAGGAGATTTATTAGGTGGCGAACAAAGTGGATTCATCAATGACATTGGATTTGATACCTATCAAAAAATCATGAACGAAGCCATTGAAGAGTTGAAAGAAAACGAATTCAAAGATTTGTATCCAACAGAAAACGACATCGAAACCAAAGAATACGTAAAAGATTTACAAATCGACACCGATTTTGAATTGCTTTTTCCTGACGAATATATCAATAACATTACAGAACGTTTGAACTTATACAACGAATTGAGTTTGATTAAAAACGAAGAAGCATTACAAGTATTCGAACAAAAATTAATCGACCGATTTGGAGCTCTTCCAAAAGAAGCTAATGCCTTACTAAACAGCATCAGAATTAAATGGAAAGCAACTGCTATCGGAATCGAGAAGTTGGTAATGAAACAAGGAAAAATGGTTGGCTATTTTGTAGGCGACCAACAAAGTGATTTCTACCAATCGAATCGTTTTATGAAAATGGTTCAGTTTGTTCAAATTAACAGCAGCCTATGCAAAATGAAAGAAAAAGAAACCAAAAATGGACTGCGTTTATTGTTGACTTTTGAAAATGTAAAAAGCATTAATAAAGCTTTGGAATTGATTAATAGGATTTAATATCAAAAAAAAACCATCTGCTCGAGATGGGTTTTTTTGATTTTTTTTAAAATTTAAATTTTTACGATTTTAAAATTTACTTCTTTATCATTAAATCTTAATTTGAAGAAATAGGTTCCGGTAGCAAATGAAGAAATATCTACCGATGAATTTAAATCGTTTATTGGTTTGTCATACAGTAACTGACCTGCTATGTTATAAACAGTTACATTACTCATTAATGTTTTAGAAGTTAGTACAACTTTTCCATCTGTAGGATTTGGATAGTAACTAAAATCAATACCACTAAAATCATTTAATCCCAATGAAGAACAAGAAGTTGTTGCTACCCAACCTGGCGCCACAACACCAGGGTCTGAAACGAACCTCATAGTCAATGATCCGTCTGCCGCTGTAGATGTAAATGTATTCGGAATTGTAGCTCCTGTATATCCGCTAGCCTGAAATGAAGGGGCTGAAGTTGAATTACCGTCATAAATATACAAATAGTCATAATCTGCTTCTAAGTTGAACGCTGTGAAAGTCAGTGTAATTTTTTGACCAGCAATATTTGGTGCAATTATTCTAGTAAAAGTTTCATTATCTGTATATTGTCCTGATGCACCACCTGTATCGGTAATGGTTATTCCACTACAATAATTGGCAGTTGTAGCAAAAATACCGTCTCTATTTAAAGAAGTTACGCCAGTTGGGCAAGATGGTCTTATCTTTGCTTTATAGTAAGTATTAGGGGTTAAGTTAGACACATTAAATGTTGGAGTAGCTATAGCGGTCCAAGTATTAAAATTAGAAGCAAATGTTGTAACGGCTCTTTGCCATGCAGCTGCAGTTCCGCCTTCGGCGAAATTAATAGTTGCAGTAGTATTAGTAACATTTATAGCTTCAATACTATTTATTAGATTGATGCAAGTATTTACACAATCAAAACTAAGGCAATTTCCTGCATTTACAGCATTAAGTATTCTTCCAGCTGGTTGTGAACTAAAACCGTTATTAAAATTTATTCCAAGAGAAGAAAGGTGGCAATAACTCATAATTGTGCCTCTTAGTGTTGTAGATGGAAACGTTGGTGGGCTTGTAACGCAATTACTACCTTCACCTGTTCCGCCTGCAACAGGACCGCAATTGTCTATTGCGGTATTATTTCCATTCCAGGTACAAGCGTGTGTATGAGGAGAACCAAATAAGTGTCCGAATTCATGAGTAAGTACCATCACTGTCCATGAAAAAGTTGGAACGGTCGCGTAAGAAAAATTCACATCAGAATAGCAAAAATTATCTACTTTACATAATTTATTTATACCAACTGCAACACCACCAAGTCCTCCAGGATCTATACCAACCAGTTGACCAACATCACCATCAAAAACTGGTCTCACTGCGTTGAATTGAAATAAATAGTCACCAGAAGAGGTTCCAGTGTAAGGATCTTGTGTTGTCCAGATAAAAATAGATTTGATGGCTGTTGATATTCCGTCATTAGCAAATAATGTCTGAACATTATTAAAAACAGCCGTCATCCAATTGGTTGTGGTTGTAACATTACCTCCATTGGCAGTAAAAATATCAAAATCTACTTCTAGATAAGTGGTTATACATCTTGTGCTACTTACATTTCTTCCGTCTAGTTCATTTGTGTTTTGATCGTGATTATGCTCATCGTTAACAGCACATTGAAAATCATTCATAACCTTCATCTTGGAATCAGCATAAACAATATAATCGGAATTATTGTTTGGTTTGTCAATTTTTCCTACTACTAAATTTGTTAATGATGTACTCGAAATTATTCCGTTAAATTCGTTATTGAAAAAGTTTAAAGACACAACAGACTCGTAATCGTTTTTTACAATACCTCTGTAAAAAACACCTTTTTCAAAAGGCACGCCAACTGCTTTATCTGTATCGACATGAAAACCTTCTGCAAACGGATTTACTTTGTATAATTTTGTTACTACATCTGCACCATTGTAAGGAACAGTAACTTCTATAAAATCATATTTATTTGTATAAATAGAATTTAGAGAAGCGGTATTAATTTTTGCTAAAGTGGCGCCATCTACAACATCTTTAACTGAAGTTGCATCTATAGCATTGTTTGTTGTAAGCATGGAAAAAGAGGTAAAATCAACTTTCTCTCTTTCTAATTTTTGTATTTCTTTTGCTACTTGATTTTGACTAAAAAGTAGAGCAAAACTTAACAATGAGGCGATTGTAAAGATTTTTTTCATAGTTATTATGGTAAATTTTTGCCGTAAAGTTAATAAAATTCGATTAAGAATGCATATAGTTTAAAATAAATATATTCTTTTTATATATTGTTTAATAATTAGAAATAAAAAAATGCTTCTTCGATGTGTTCTATTTTAAATTCATTCTTGTCTTTTTGTATAGCAATAATATCAAATCGCACCGTTATGTCCAATTCATTACTAATTACATATTCATTTACAGCTTTAACAAGAAGTTGAATTTTTTTGGGTTTTACAAAATCTTGAGGCAATCCAAAATCTATTGAGGATCGAGTCTTAACTTCAATAATTGCGAGTACGTTTTCTTTTTGTGCAATAATGTCGATTTCGGCTTTTTGGAACGTCCAATTAGTTTCAAGAACAGCATAGCCATTTGTTTGCAGAAAGTCTACAGCTAATTCTTCTCCTAGTTTTCCTAAATCATTGTGTTCTGCCATGCTCAGTATTCAGTCGCAATATTCAGTTATTCAAAAATCACTTTACTCTCTAAATCGTTCACGTCCATTCTAACCTGTTTTCCAAAAATCAAGGCTCGATTATCGGCTAAATGACCGGCGGGAAAATTATAAATAATTGGAATTTTGTAATTTTTGGTCACATCGTCAATAATTTCTAGAGCATCTTTTCCCCAAGGAATATCGTTATCTTTCATTTTGGTCATTCCGCCGACGATAATTCCTTTTAAACTTTCTAGGCAGCCGTTACGCTTAAGATTAATCATCATTCTGTCTATATGGTATAAATATTCATCTAAATCTTCTATAAAAAGAATCTTTTCTGAACAATCTATTGCAGAGGGTGATCCAAATAAACTGTATAAAATTGATAAATTTCCACCAACTAACTCGCCTTTGGCAGTTCCAAGACGGTTTTTGTTTTCGCATGGGACTGAATATTCTAGATGCTCACCAAATAAAGATTTACGCAAGCTTTCTTTCGCTTCTTCACTAGCTTTTGAACTCACAGGCATAATTCCGTGAATAGAGGCATAACCCATCGTGTTTAAATGACTGTGTAATACAGTCACATCACTAAAACCAATTATCCATTTTGGATTTTGTTTAAATTTTGTAAAATCTAATAAATCAATCATTCGTACGGTTCCATAACCACCGCGAACACACCATATGGCTTTAATATTAGCATTGTCTAATTGTGCTTGAAAATCGGCTGCTCGTTCTTCGTCTGTTCCTGCTAATTGATCTTTGTCTAAGCCAATTGTATTGCCGATAACTACTTCCAACCCCCAATTTTTTAACCACGAAATAGCAGGTTGTAAGTTGTCTTCAATGTTTTTACGTGCGGTTGCAACAACAGCAATAGTATCGCCTTTTTTTAAATTAGGTGGAAATATCATCTTTTTTTGAGCTTGAAGGTTTATCGAGAAAATAAAAATTAGAATATAGAATGTAAATTTCTTCATTTTTGTTTTTAAAACAGAACTACAAATATATAAATTAAGTTGAATTGAAATCTATTGCTTATTTTTGCAAGATATATACCGAATTTTATCATGTTAGAAAATCCAAAAAGATATACCATAACGGCTGCATTGCCTTATACCAACGGACCAATTCACATCGGGCATTTAGCCGGAGTTTATGTTCCAAGTGATATTTATGCGCGTTATTTAAGATTGCAAGGAAAAGATGTAGCTTTTATTTGCGGAAGCGACGAACACGGGGTTGCTATTTCGATGAAAGCCAAAAAAGAAGGAATCACACCGCAACAAGTTATAGATAAATACGATGGAATTATTCGTAAATCGTTTATTGATTTTGGAATTTCGTTTGATAATTATTCACGAACATCTTCTAAAATTCATCACGATACAGCATCTGAGTTTTTTAGAAAATTATACGATAACGGCGACTTTATTGAAGAGGTTACCGAGCAATTATATGATGCAAAAGCCGACCAATTCCTTGCAGATAGATTTGTTGTTGGAACTTGCCCAAAATGTGGTAACGAAGAAGCTTATGGCGACCAATGTGAAAAATGTGGTTCGACACTAAATGCAACTGATTTAATCAATCCAAAATCGACAATAACTGGAGAAACGCCAATTTTAAAATCTACTAAACATTGGTTTTTACCTTTGGATAGATATGATGATTTCTTAAAAGAATGGATTTTGGTTGGTCACGCCAAAGATTGGAAAACCAATGTGCTTGGTCAAGTAAAATCATGGTTGGACGATGGATTAAAACCTCGTGCCGTAACTCGTGATTTAGATTGGGGAATTGATGTTCCAGTTGAAGGTGCGGAAGGAAAGAAACTTTATGTATGGTTTGATGCTCCAATTGGTTACATTTCGTCTACCAAAGAATGGGCAGCTCGCGAAGGAAAAGATTGGCAACCGTATTGGAAAGATGCTGCTACTAAATTAGTTCACTTCATTGGAAAAGACAATATTGTCTTCCATTGTATCATTTTCCCTGCAATGTTGAAAGCCGAAGGAAGTTTCATTTTACCAGATAACGTTCCTGCAAATGAGTTTTTGAATTTGGAAGGAAACAAACTTTCTACTTCAAAAAATTGGGCCGTTTGGTTGCACGAATATTTATTAGATTTTCCAGATAAACAAGATTCTTTGCGTTATGCGCTGACTTCAAATGCTCCAGAAACTAAAGACAATGATTTTACTTGGAAAGATTTTCAGGCCAGAAATAATAACGAATTGGCTTCTATTTTAGGGAATTTCATTAATCGTGTAGTGGTTTTAACTAACAAATATTTCGACGGAATTGTACCTACTCCAAATGAATTTACAGAAGTTGACGAACAAACTTTAGCTGAATTAAAAGCGTATCCTGCGGTAATTTCTTCGTCAATTGAACGCTTCCGTTTTAGAGAAGCACAAGGTGAATTGATGAACGTGGCTCGTTTAGGAAATAAATATTTAGCCGACGAAGAACCTTGGAAAATAATAAAAGAAAATCCAGAACGAGTAAAAACTCAAATGTATGTAGCATTACAAATTGCAGCTGCCTTGAGAGTTTTATCAGAACCTTTCTTGCCATTTACCGCATGCAAATTATCAGGAATTTTAAAAACCGATTTGAATTTGAGTTGGAACGATGTTTCTGAAAGAACCGATTTACTTCCATCTGGAAATCAAATTGGACAAGCTGAAATTTTATTTGCTCAAATAGAAGATGCCGAAATTCAAAAACAAATAGACAAACTAGAAGCTACGAAAAAAGCAAATGTTATGGAGAATCAAGTTGTAGAACCACAAAAAGAAACGTCAACTTTTGAAGATTTTTCAAAATTAGATTTACGTGTTGGAACCATTTTGGAAGCTGAAAAAATGCCAAAAGCAAACAAACTTTTAGTATTAAAAGTTGATACAGGAATTGACGTAAGAACGATTGTTTCAGGAATTGCAGAACATTTTTCACCTGAAGAAGTGGTTGGAAAACGTGTAACGGTTTTAGTAAACTTAGCACCAAGAGCATTACGTGGCGTTGAAAGTCAAGGAATGATTTTGATGACGAATAATGCAGAAGGTAAATTGGTTTTCGTGAATCCGGATGCTGATGGCGTTGAAAATGGTGCGTTGATTTCTTAAATAACTATTCATGAACCCAAAAATAATCGCTTTCGATGCCGATGACACGCTTTGGCATAACGAACCTTATTTCGATGAAGCTCAAGCAAAATTCTGTGAACTATTTGCAGATTATGCTTCCAAGCAAGAAATTTTACAACTGATATTAAGTCATCAAGTAAAAAACCTTCCTTTGTATGGATTTGGAATCAAGGCGTTTACACTTTCTATGATTGATTCTGCTTTAGAATTGACCAATGATCAAATATCGGGACAAGGCATCAAAAAAATTATTGCTATTGGTAGAGATTTACTTCAAAAACCTGTAGAACTTTTGCCTGAAGTGGAAGATGTTTTAAAACAATTAAAAGGAAAATACAAATTGGTTGTGGCTACTAAAGGCGATTTGAAAGACCAACACAGAAAATTACACGATTCAGGAATTGGAAATTATTTTCACCATATCGAAGTAATGAGCGACAAAAAAGAATTGGATTATGAAAAAATGTTAGGTCGTTTAGACATAAAACCTGAAGATTTTATCATGATTGGAAACTCTTTAAAATCGGATGTTTTACCCGTTTTAAACATTGGAGGACATGGTTATCATATTGCTTATCACACCACTTGGGAATATGAAAAAATTGATTTTGAAATAGAACACGATAACTTCAAATCACTAGAAAAAATCTCAGACGTTTTACCAATTCTTTTAAAATAATTGAGCATATATTTTTAAAATCTGTGAATCTGTGGCAAAAAAAGATACTGAAATAAATTAATAGAATCTGAAACAAGTTCAGATTAAATATGAAACAAAAACTCAACTTAGAAACCTGGAATCGTAAAGAACATTTTTTGTTTTTCAAACAAATGGAAGAACCTTTTTTTGGCTTAACTGTAACTGTAGATTGCACAAAAGCTTATGAAAAAGCAAAAGAAACAGGTGTTTCCTTTTTTACTTATTACTTGCACAAAACACTAGTTGCTGTTAATACCATCGAACCTTTTCGTTACAGAATAATAGATGATGAAATTTATATTTTTGATCGAATTGATGTTTCGTCAACCATTTTAAGAGAAGACAAAACCTTTGGGTTTTCTCAAATAGAATATGCTGAAGATATAAGTCAATTTGCTGAAAACACTAGAAACGAAATCGCAAGAATTCAATCAACAACAGGACTTTTTACTAGAGAATATTCTGAAAATCTAATTCATTTTTCGGCTTTGCCTTGGATTAATTTTACTTCTTTTTCACATGCAAGAAGTTTTTCGTGGCCAGATAGTTGCCCGAAAATATCTTTTGGGAAAATGATGGATGAAAACGGTAAAAAAACCATGTCAATGTCTGTTCACGTTCATCACGGATTAATGGACGGTTATCATGTTGGTGAATTTTTCACGTTTTTTCAAGATTTGATGAATCAAGAGTAATGATTCCAATAGCTTTTCATCCTATATACAAATATCCTTTGCCTGATGGTCATCGATTTCCTATGGTAAAATACGAGTTATTGCCGCAACAACTTATCTATGAAGGTACAGCAGAGGTTTCTGATTTTTTTGAACCTGAAATTATTAATTTTGAACACGTAATTCAAGTTCACAGTAAAACTTATTTGGATCATTTATTAAAATTAACTTTGGATGCTAAAGCTGCACGAAAAATAGGTTTTCCATTGTCGGCTGAACTTGTAGAACGCGAATTACGAATTGCAAACGGATCACTTTTAGGCTGTATAAAAGCCTTTGAAAACAATGTGTCTTTTAACATTGCTGGAGGAACTCATCACGCTTTTACTAGTCATGGTGAAGCATTTTGTCTGTTGAATGACCAAGCTATAGCGGCACAATATTTATTAGACCATAACCTTGCATCCAAAATTTTAATAATTGATTTAGATGTTCATCAAGGTAACGGAACGGCAGAAATATTTAGAAATAATTCTAACGTTTTTACTTTTTCAGTGCATGGCAGGACCAACTATCCGTTTAAAAAAGAAATTTCTGATTTGGATATCGCTTTAGATGACGGAACAAATGATAGTACTTTTCTTTCCATAATAAATGAAATGATTCCCCAATTAATAGAACTACAAAAACCTGATTTTGTATTTTATTTAGCTGGTGTTGATATACTTGAATCAGATAAATTAGGTAAATTATCATGCACAATTGAAGGTTGTAAAAAGCGTGATGAAATAGTTTTCGAAAATTGTAAGAAGTATTCTATTCCATTGCAAGTAAGCATGGGCGGTGGTTATTCGCCTAACATAAAAACTATAATTGAAGCTCATGCAAATTCTTACAGAGTAGCGAAAGATATTTTTTTATAACCAAAACGCTTCCTTAACTTAGACTAATTTTAAAAAAGGAATTTTAACTTTATTTCAAGAATTGATGAATTAATAAATTTGTAACTTTACAAAAAATAGAAAATTATGTTATCACAAAATATCGAAACCGCATTAAACAAGCAAATTAGAATCGAAGCAGAATCTTCACAGACTTATTTATCTATGGCTTGTTGGGCAGAAACGCAAGGTTTAGAAGGAATCTCAAACTTCATGTATGCGCAATCTGATGAAGAGCGTCAGCACATGATGAAATTGATTAAGTATGTAAACGAAAGAGGCGGACATGCTTTAGTAAGCGAATTGAATGCCCCAAAAACCAATTTTGGTAATTTTAAAGAAATGTTTGAAGAATTATACAAGCATGAACTTTTTGTTTCTGATTCTATCAATAAATTGGTTCATATTACCTTTGAAGAAAAAGATTACGCAACGCACAATTTTTTACAATGGTATGTTGCAGAACAAATAGAAGAAGAAGCGCAAGCTAAAACCATTTTAGATAAGATTAGTTTAATTGGTGATGATAAAGGAGGTTTATATTTATTTGACAGAGACATTCAATTACTATCTGTAACAAGCGCTGCTTCAACATCGCTTAAATAAATCTTGTTTTTATTTAGAATCTATAAAAATAGTAGTACTTTTGTAGTGTTATTTAATTTTTAGATTTTGAGTAAGAAAAAGAACTTAGAGGAAAAAAAGCTTAAAAAGAAAAAAAGGAAAAAGCTCCTAAAGAAATTAAACATTGCAAGTGATTGTAAATCTACTTGCTGTGAAAAGTATACCAAAAGTGAGTCGAAACGTTGTTCACGTTGTCCGATGTATGATTTAATTAAAAAAATAGCTTAGTTTTTAGCAATAAAAATGCCCCAAATAGTGTCTAACTTTTGGGGCATGTTTTTTGTGTTTTTTTATTTTTGTGCTTTGATATTTTATTTTTTTGGTAAACTCTGTATTCCCATATTAAACAAAGTAAACGCCATAATATCCACGCTTTCTTGAATTGTTGCTGCTACTGACTTTCCTGCACCATGACCCGCATTGATATCAATTCTAATTAGGGTTGGATTATTTCCTGTTTGTTTTTCTTGAAGTTCGGCAGCAAATTTAAAGCTATGTGCAGGAACAACTCTGTCATCATGATCACCGGTTGTAATCAAAGTAGCAGGATAATTTACGCCTGTGGTAACATTATGAATTGGCGAATAACCACTTAGGTACTCAAACATTTCTTTAGTGTCTTCAACAGTTCCATAATCGTACGCCCAACCTGCACCAGCAGTAAATTTGTGGTATCGTAGCATATCTAAAACGCCTACAGCAGGAAGTGCTACTTTCATTAAATCGGGTCTTTGTGTCATTACAGCTCCAACTAGTAAACCACCATTAGATCCGCCTTTTACAGCAAGATATTCTGATGAAGTGTAATTATTAGTAATTAAATAGTCTGCGGCTGCAATAAAATCATTAAATACATTTTGCTTTTGTAATTTGGTTCCAGCATCATGCCATTTTCTGCCGTATTCGCCACCTCCTCTAATGTTTGGAACTGCATAGATTCCTCCATTTTCCATCCAAACAGCATTTGAAATACTAAAACTTGGTGTTAGACTTACATTAAATCCACCATATCCATATAATATCGTCGGATTTTTACCGTCGCGTTTTAATCCTTTTTTGTGCGTAATAATCATAGGAATTTTAAGACCATCTTTGGTTGTATAAAATACTTGTTCTGAAATATATTTGCTTGAATCAAAATCAATTTTTGGTGTTTGATAAACTTGTGATTTACCAGAATCGGCATTGAAAGAGTAGGTTGAGCCTGGCGTAATATAATTGGTAAATGAAAAATAGATGATTTTTTCTTTTTTCTTACCACCAAATCCTCCAGCAGTGCCAACTCCTGGAAGTTGAATGTCGCGAACTAGTTTTCCGGAATAATTATATTGTTTTATAACAGAAACAGCATCTTTCATATAGTTAGCAAAGAAATAGCCACCTCCAGTAGAAGGAGATAGTACGTTTTCTGTTTCTGGAATAAAATCGATCCAATTTTCAGGTTTAGGAGCAGAAAAGTCAACCATTACAACTCTTGAATTGGGTGCTTTATAGTCGGTTTCTATAAATAATTTTGAACCTTCATTTTCAATAATACTGCTAGAAAAATCGAAAGTATCTACAATAGTTACTATTGCACTCTCTGGTTTTGTTAGATCTTTTATATAGAGTTCATTGCCATAAGTAGAATTGGCGGCAGTAATGATTAAGTAGTTGTTATCTTCGGTAACATAGCCGCCAACATAACGCCTTTTTTGGTCTGCGCCAAAGAGAACTTGGTCGTCCTTTTGACTAGTTCCTAGTTTATGATAAAACAATTTGTGTTGGTCTGTTTTGGCAGATAGTTCGCTGCCATTTGGTTTTTCATAACTTGAATAAAAAAAACCTTCATTTTTTTTCCAGGAAACACCGCTAAATTTTATATCCACCAAAGTTGGTTCGAGTATTTTTTTAGTATTGGCGTCCATTATTACTACTGTTCGCCAGTCACTACCGCCTTCAGAAATAGCATAAGCAACTTTAGAACCATCTTCAGAAAAATAGACGCCGCCTAACGAAGAAGTTCCATCTTTAGAAAACGTATTAGGATCAAGAAATATAGATTCTTTGCCATTGCCATCTTTTCTATAAAGAATAGATTGATTTTGTAAACCGTTATTTTTATAGTAGTAAGTAAAGTTTCCTTCTTTAAACGGAGCACTTATTTTTTCGTAATTCCATAATTTTTCTAAGCGATTTTTTAGTGCATTGCGAAAAGGAATTTTATCTAGATAATTGTAAGTAACTTTATTTTGTTCTTTTACCCAATTTCCTGTTTCTTCAGAGCGATCGTCTTCTAGCCAACGGTAAGGATCAGAAACTTTAGTGCCAAAATAAACGTCTAAAACATCTCCTTTTTTTGTCGTTGGATATTCTATTGCTTTTTGTGCTGATGAAAGTAACGATGTAGTTAAAGTCATTATTAAAATGGTATTTTTCATATTAATTAATTTAGTCATGGTAACAAAAATAACTTTTTTAGTAGTTGATAAATGTTAAAGTTAAATAAAAACGTGTTAATATGAGTCGTGATGGTTAAGCAAAAAGTTAATGTAGGTGATAGTACTTTTTTTGAACTATAAAGCGAATCAAATTTCAAATTTTATGTTATCAAAACTAATTCATGTAATGATTAGAAGTTGATAGATTTTAGATTGTATTATTAGACAATCCCGTTGGTTGTAATTAGTAAAAATGTCAATTCGAGTGTTTTTGAGTAATGAAATGAAGTAAAAAACCCCACACTTTCGTATCGGGTTTTATTTTGCTCCCCCATTAGAGAGTTACAATTTTGATGTGATGAAAGATTTCTTGACTATTATGAAATTACACAAATAAATAAACACTATAAAGTAGCCTTTTTTGCTTCAAGTTTTTGATAAAGGCTTTCAAACTTTGTTTTCTGATTCACAAGTGTACCCCCTGTTATCGTTGCTTTTTTGGCATCCCATACAGCAGGAATGGCAACCTTTCCTTTTGATAGAGAATACATCCAAAATAAATCTATAAAATTGATGAAGATATTGATTCTATAAAGTAAGGTGGCTTTTTCTATTTGAAAACCCAAATATTTTAATGTTCTTTCACTAAAAAAATAAGAAGTTCCAATGATATTTACAGATGCTGGCATGTGTTTATTTTCAATTAATTGAATAAGTTTTAATAGGCCTTCTAAATGATACCTCATTATCCTATTTCTTAATTGTGTTCCTGACTTATACTTTCTCAACACAAAGAAATGGTCGAAGCTAGTTCCGCCATGTAAATCAATTTGTTTGTCATTGACCATATATCCAAGTAGCATTGGAGAATAATAGGTATATCCTCCTGTCAATTTATAAAATGGTGTAAAAAGAAATTGGCTAATGGGTACATAAATAATGAAAGCTAAATAAAAGAATGGCTGGGAATACCCTTTCTCAATAATAATAAGTGCTAAAATCAATCCAACTAACAATAAAAAAATGGATTCAATCCATACCAATATTTTTGGTTGTTTATAAAAGTCATTCATATAATTGTCAGATTACTTTGTTTCAAAATAGAAAACAAAATTAATCAAAAAATAAAAATAGCAGTACTATTACTTCACGATTAACCACAAAAAAACCCGCCACTTTTGTATCGGGTTTTGTTTTGCTCCCCTCTTGGAGAAAGTTACAATTTTAGAGAGATGATAGTTTATTTAACAATCAGAAAAACAAAGAGTTAGTGTAAAATAAAAATCAAAATTCTAAATAATTTTGTATTTTAGCAAAAAAATAGTTG
>JBIKJF010000013.1:0-80842 GCA_044361155.1 Flavobacterium sp. | reverse complement strand
GCATCAACAAAATAAATTGAAAATAAAAACCTATAAAACAAAAAACACTTGCAAGAACGTTCTTGCAAGTGTTTAATTAATTATTTTTGTCTAATAAATCTGTATCGATTTTTTAGGACTAGTCAAAATTAAAGAATTACATTCCTGATGCCATTGAAGCAAAGAATGCAGCAAATCCAACAATCATTATTAAATAAAGTGAAATTAAAACTATTGTCATAATTCCAAGAAATTTATGGTGTTTTCCTAGTTGAACACAAGCCTCTGAAAGCGTATCAGAATTTTGAAAATTTAGTGCATCCTTCATGCCTTTAGCATATTTATACAAATACAAAACAGGAAAGAAATAAATTACTGCAAAAACTATATAAATTAATGGTATAAAACCTTTCATTGCACTCATAGGACCCATTCCTGATCCATAAGGATCATCAGGTATTGCAGACATTGCTATTCCGGCAAAAATTGCTCCAAGGACCATAAATCCTATTCCAATGAATCCAAGAATTGCCAAAAATGTTGACCATTTGGCACTTTCTCTTAATCCTGCGACTGCTTCTTCGTTTAATTGTAAATTGTTTTGGTTTTCCATAAAATAATTGTTTTGGTTATTGGTTGGTTAAAATTTTACTTTTCAAATTGCTTTAATGTATTGATGATAATCGAAATACAATCTAACAATTGGTCTTCGTTCATTACTAATGGCGGTGCGAAACGAATGATATTTCCGTGCGTTGGTTTAGCCAATAATCCGTTATCGCGCAAAGCCATACAAATATTCCAAGCTGTGTCACTTTCTTCAGTATCGTTGATTACAATCGCATTCAACAATCCTTTTCCACGAACTAAAGTTGCAATATTGGATGATTCAACAAATTCTCCTATTTTTTCTCTGAAAATTTTTCCTAAACGACGTGCATTTTGAGATAAACCTTCATCATTAACAACTTCTAAAGCAGCAATAGCAACAGCACCTGCAACAGGATTTCCACCAAAAGTAGAACCGTGTTGACCTGGTTTGATAACATTCATAATGTGATCATTAGCCAAAACAGCTGAAACTGGATAAGCGCCACCTGATAAAGCTTTTCCAAGAATCAAAATATCTGGAGCTACATAAGTTGCTTGTTTTTCGCAAGCATTTTCGCAAGTACAATTTCCGCAAACTGCCAATATCGAACCTGTTCTTGCAATTCCGGTTTGAACCTCATCAGCGATAAACAAAACGTTGTTAGCTGCACAAAGTGCTTTAGCTTTCGCCAAATAATCTTCTGCTGGCGTATAAACTCCTGCTTCACCTTGAATAGGTTCTACAAGGAAACCTGCAATATTTTTAGACGATTTAAGCGCGTTTTCTAACGCTTCAATGTCATCGTAAGGAATTTTGATAAATCCTGCTGTATAAGGTCCGAAATTCTTTCTTGCGTTTTCATCATTAGAAAACGAAATGATAGTCGTAGTTCTTCCGTGGAAATTTCCGTCACAAACGATTATTTGTGCTTCGTTTTCATAAATTCCTTTTTTCTCATACGCCCATTTTCTACAAAGTTTCAAAGCCGTTTCTACCGCTTCAGCACCAGTATTCATTGGAAGTACTTTATCAAATCCGAAGTATTTTGTTACAAATTCTTCATAAACTCCCAACTTATCGTTGTAAAAAGCTCTTGAAGTTAAAGTTAAAGTCTGCGCTTGATTAACCATTGCTCCCACAATTTTTGGATGACAATGTCCTTGATTTACTGCAGAATATGCCGAAAGAAAATCGTAATACTTTTTTCCTTCAACGTCCCAAACATAAACACCTTCTCCTCTACTCAAAACTACTGGTAGTGGATGATAATTGTGAGCTCCGTATTTATCTTCTAATGCAATAGCATCGGCAGAACTCATTTTTTCTAAAACTGACATAATTTTTCTTTTTTTACCCAAACTCGTTATGGGCTATTCTAAAATATCAATTCCTTCTTGTGGAGAGAAATCATCCATAAACTTTAGCAAAAGTAGTAAATTTAACTTCCGATTTTCAAATTTCAAATCTGAATTCTATTCTGCCGTCACTTCGAGTGATTTTATGTTTTAAAAACGTTAGTTTTTGAAATATAAAATTTTATCGAGAACCCATGAAAAAACGATATCTCTAGTTCTAAGTTCTCGATACATTTTTTATATAATTGCTCAGTCGCAATTATATAAAAAACACTCGAAGTGACGACTGTGGTAGATTGACGAATTCGTTTTCAAACTCGAAACCCGGAACTCGCAACTTTTTAAACTACTTCTTAATCTTTTCCAAAATATCATTCATCATTTCGATTTGCACTTTTTGGATTTCGATTAATTCTTGTTGTTGGTGCATGATTAAATGATCTAGCTTTTCGTCTAACATTCTAATTTCGAGTTCTGATTTTAGGTTAATCATGTAATCTTTTTTGGCTCTTTCTCGGTCTTTTTCTTCTTGACGGTTTTGACTCATCATGATAACTGGCGCTTGTAACGCAGCCAAACAAGATAAAATCAAATTCAGTAAAATAAACGGATACGGATCAAATCCTTTGTTCATCAATAAGTATACATTGGACGCTATCCAAATCACAATGAAAATAAAAAACGATATAATGAACGTCCAACTTCCACCAAAAGCAGCTACTTTATCAGCAATGACTTGACCATACGTTCGATTATCTACTTTATCTTCTACTTTGTTTACAAAAGACTTATTGCCTTTAATAGATTTGACAACTTTCTTTTGTAAATCAGTAAGTTCACCAACTTCCGATTGAAGGAATTTAGAAATATATTTCTCACGATAAATATTCAATTCACTATCTGCGATAAATTGATTGGAATCGAAATCGGGATGTTCTTCTTTGATTATGTTCAAAATAGGAGTACGTATAGAATTTCCCAAAACTTTTTCTTTCTGTGGGAATTCTATTCCTGAAATAGCTGATTTAAAAGTGACTTTTGAATTCATTTTTGTAGTTTAAAAGTTTAGGTGTTTATAAGTTTAAAAGTTGACTAACAAACTCTTCACTACAAAGTTAAACCAAATTAAACAACCTTATCTCTTTTAAACTCATAAACCTTTAAACTTCCTCAAACATTTCCAACAACTTTGTAACCGTATTCCAATTTCTGATGGTTGCTGTTACGTTTAGTTTTTTCTCGATATATTTTTGGTCAAGTCTAGTTTTTCCTGCGCCGATGTCGTATTTTATGAAGATTTTGTTGCCATCAATTACGGCTTCATCGGGTTTGAATTGGCTGATTTTTAATTCGTTTATGGCAGAACTTGACAATTCTTTAGAAATAAAAGCAACATACAATTTCTTAGTATCAACGTCTTTTTGTTTCAAAAAAGGATTGTTTTTAAAACACAACTCCAAATCGTTTTTACCAATTACAATCACTGGAACTTCGTGACCAAAGGTTTTGAAGATTTCTTGTTTGATTTTAAAACCCAAACCAAAACCGCTTTCTTCCTCAGTTTCAACAAACACGTTCCCACTTTGAATATAAGTAACCACATTAGTAAACCCAATGGCTTCCAACGTAGTTTTGAGCGCTTCCATTTTTATCATATTGTGTCCTGAGACGTTGATGCCGCGAAGTAATGCTAGGTGTTTCATGGTGTAAATATAATCAAAAGATAAATCAAACCAATTTTACAAAATGCGGTGATTATAAAACTTATTTACCGCATTTTTGCGGTGATTAGATAAAATAATCACCGCAAAACTTCTTATTTCAGTAAAAAGATTGTATTTTTACCGCAAATTTGCGGTGATTATGTACGTACATCAACTTAAAAATTGGCCAAATTTCACTTGGGATGCAGACGAAGTAAGTTCATTACTTGGAGTTGTGCGTCACCAACAAGGAAAAATATTGGGACAAATGCAAGCACTTGGTTTTGGTCAATTAGAAGAAAATATGCTAGTTGCCTTAACAATGGACGCACTAAAAACGAGCGAAATAGAAGGCGAACTTTTAAATCCGGAACAAGTGCGTTCTTCTATAGCAAAACGTTTAGGAATAGAAATAGCTGGAACTGTAAAATCTGATAGAAATGTGGAAGGCGTTGTAGAAATGTTATTAGACGCAACTCAAAATTATAACAAACCTCTAACCGAAGAACGCTTGTTTGATTGGCATGCGGCTTTATTTCCAACAGGAAGAAGTGGTATGCACAAAATAATAACTGGTGCATGGCGCGATGGAACAATGCAAGTAACTTCTGGAGCAATGGGAAGAGAAATCATACATTTTGAAGCTCCAAAAGCCGAAAAAGTACCAACCGAAATGAACCATTTTTTAGATTGGGTTGAAAACGAAAACAAACTTGATAAAGTACTAAAAGCGGCATTAGCGCATTTGTGGTTTGTAACAATACATCCTTTTGATGATGGAAATGGTCGTATAGGAAGAGCTATAACCGATATGCTTTTGGCGCAAGCCGATGATAGTTCGCAACGTTTTTATTCGATGTCGGCGCAAATACAGATAGAACGAAATACGTATTACTCGTTATTAGAAAGCACCCAAAAAGGCGATTTAGATTGCACCGAATGGATGGTTTGGTTTTTAAATTGCTTACTGCGTTCGATGAAACAAACCGATGAAACCATAGCCAAATCTATGGCTCGCACTAAATTTTGGGAAACTAATAAAACAACTGTTTTTAATGCACGCCAACAAAAAATAGTACAAATGCTATTGGATGATTTTTTTGGAAATCTCAACGTTTCTAAATATGCCAAAATAACCAAAACCTCAACCGATACTGCCTTGAGAGATTTACAAGATTTGGTTAAAAAAGAGGTTTTAGAGCAAGTTGGTAAAGGTAGAAGTACTAGTTATACTTTAAAATAGATGAAGTTATTTTATATTAATCCTAATTGTTTAGCAATGTCTTGTTTGTATTTTTCAAATGGCTCATTATTTGATTCAAAACATTCTTTACCAAAAATATCTTCTTTTATTGATTGAACATCTCTATTCAATAAATTAGCAATTTCTTTGATTTGAGAATCTGAATAGATTTTTCTTTTCTTTATAATATCAAATGAAATATCTTTATGAAATTCATACCTCCCTTTTAATTTAAAAATTCGAATAAATTCATCAACACTTTCAAATTTTGTTAAATTCGTTAAATGAATTTTTATATCATCTTGTTTTATTATCTCCGCTTTATCTGTAAATTTTAATTGAAAATCCATTAAATCATTAAGTTGATATTCCTCAGAACTTGGTATTATTTTTTTTAAGCTATCGCTAATAATAAATTCATCCGTCCCTTTAAACTTTGAGTTACATGAATAACAACATGGAACTAGATTAAAAAAAGACAAGGATAAAAAAGGAAATTTTACTTTTGGTAAAACATGATCAAAAGTTGAATGGTCGGAAACATTATCTTCCTCTTTAAAAAAATTAATAAAATCTATATTACAATAATGACAAGATTTAATATTAATATTTTGATTTACAATGAAATTTAATATGTCGCTTCTTTTATTTTTATACTTAAAATCGGTTTCTGTTTTAAATAAATCATTTAAACTATTCCAGTTGTGACAGTTATTATTAAATTTTAAAGCTAAATTTATTAATTCAGGAAATGTAGAACACAAAATTTTTTGATGATTTAAATTAGAATCTATTTTTATTGAAAATTTATCAATATCATCTTTAAATTTTTTACTAAATAATAGCAAATATTCATTTTTAAAAGCTTCAAGTTTATTTATATCAATTGTAAGATCTTGATTATAAAAAGGATATTTAATCTTTCTCATTTTTTTAATTGTTCTTTAATCTTTTCTAATTCCTTTTCTAATTCAAATTGTTTATTTTTTAATTGTTCTTTTGAAAACTTTTTGGGAACATTAAAACATTCATGTAACTCATTAAGATGATTTTCTAAAATTTTTCTAACATAGTCCTCGCCGATTAAAGAAATAAGTTTTGTATAATAATCTAAATTACTTTCAAAATTTGATTTTGATAATTCATAATCTTCCTTTTTATGATTCATCATTTTATTATAATCCGTAATAAATTTATCAATCTTATTTTTTACAAACTCTCCTTTTGAATTTGAAATAAAGAAACCATCCATTAACATTTGATGTATATTTTCACCAAAAGTATTATCGCCTTTATAATCAACAGGAATAGACTTTTTACTAACACTATCAACTTCAAGAAATAATACATTTTGCTTCGGAATATCTGATAAAATAAATGGAGAATGTGTAACGAACAAAATATTAAAACCTTTAATATTTTTTAAATTTGCGTTTTCAATACTTTTTAAAATATAGTCAACGAATTTTCTCTGATATTCAGGATGAAAATATAATTCTATTTCTTCTAGTATGATGTTAACGTAATTATACTTTACAGTGTTTTTGGTTTCTTTAACTGAATCTAAATTATTCAAATGATAAATAATTGAACTGACAGAATGTATTAATTGTTTCTCTCCTGAGCTCAAACTATCTAAACTTATTATTGATTTATCTTTTTCATTAGTCAATCTAATTTTTATATCAAAAACAGGTGGTGGAAGCAATTCAATTAATGGTATATCATTTTTTTTAGAGATTTCATTTAAATCATCTGATAATTCATCTAATAATATTATTGTTTGACCTTCATATTTTTTCCATAAAACATTATAGAATTTTATATAATTAATTACCTGAATTAATTTATTTGTTATGTGACTTCGATTTTCCTTTACTTCAATAAACTTAATAAAATCGACTATATTCAACTTTAAATTACCTTGATCATATTCCTTGAAATTAAGATAATCAGTATACTTTTCGCAAATACTAATTATTTTATATGCAATATAAGACTTGAGTTTATAATAGTTTGGAATTTTCAACAAATCCAAATCAAATTTAGAAATAACAATATTTACAAGTTCCAAGATATCAACTGAAGAGGATTGAACTAAACTATCATTTTCCATTTCAAATTGAACTAAATCATCATTTTTAGTTAACTCCCAAAATTCTCTCTTTTTATCTTCACTATCATAATCTAAGTTAATTATATTACTTATTTTTCCTTCAAAAAATTGATATCTATTTAAATTTTTAGTGTTTTGTTTTTCTTTTAATTCTATTTCAAATGCGATCAAGTTATCCCCTAATTTTCTGAAATCTCTATCACCATTTTCTACTTTTCGCAAAACATTAACTAATAACCTTTGTTTCAAAAGATGTTGCTCATTGTTAACATTTATAACACCTGCCCATCCTCTATCTTTACTCTCTCTCTTTGGGTTAATTACAATTGGAATTTGATAAGAATCATTTTTATGAAACAATTCATCAATCCAAACTCCGATTTCCCATGAATTATAAGCATAAATTGAATAATTAATAACTTCATTATAAAAGAATTCTTTAAAACTAAATTTTTTTAATTTGCCATTGACACCTATATAATTAGGATTTTGAAAAATATTTTCTTTTATCGTTATTACATAAAAATCTTTTCCCTTTTTGTAGAAAAACTCACAATTAATCTTTTTATCATTCTTTTCCTTAGCCAACCTTAAATTTGCAGAAGTTATAAGTTTTCCTTCATTCTTCAATTGAAAAGACAATTGATTCATACAAACTATATACAACTCAACCAAACTACTTTTCCCACTACCATTTTTTCCAACAATAGCCGAAATATTAATTTTATCCCCATATAAATTTTCAGGAACAGATTGCTCTAATTTTTCAATTTTTATAACATTTTTATTTTCATCTTCTTCTTCAAAATGAAATTTGTAATCATTATAAAACTGATAAACCTGATTAGGTTTCAAATTCTTCAAAAACTTTTTATTACATCCTTCAAGTGGTCGAATGGCTAATAATTTAAAACTCATATCGTTTCTATTTTCCTCAAATTTATAAAATTAAAACTTCTATCAATTATGGTTTTTCGCATTTTGCAAAATTTTTCACAAACCCAATCCAAAAAACAAACCAATACATTATTTTTGCCTCATGGGAAAAAAGAAGACAGACAGAATTATTTTTGAAAACGTTACCGTGCTTGATGCAGGTGCCAAAGGTGTTTCGGTAGCCAAAGCTCCTGAAGGACAAGTAATATTTATACCAAACGTTGTGCCTGGCGATGTGGTGGATGTACAAACTTTTAAGAAACGTAAATCGTATTTTGAAGGAAAAGCAATAAAATTTCACTCCTTTTCAGAAAATCGTATCGAACCAGTTTGCGAACATTTTGGTGCTTGTGGCGGTTGTAAATGGCAAAACATGAAGTATGAACAACAATTGTTTTACAAAAATAACGAAGTCTTCAATAACCTAAAACGCATTGGTAAAATCGATTTACCTGACTTTGAACCGATTTTAGGTTCAGAAAAACAATTATTCTACAGAAACAAAATGGAATTCGGATTTTCAGATACGCGTTGGTTGACCGAAAGTCAGATTCAATCGAGTGAGGAAAATTTGAGCAAGAAAAATGCTTTAGGTTTTCACGTTCCGAAAATGTGGGACAAGATTCTAGATATTGACAAATGTTGGTTGCAAGAAGATCCATCAAACGATATTAGAAATTCGATAAAAGAATTTGCCGATAAAAACGGAATGACTTTCTTCAATGCTAGAAATCACGAAGGTTTATTACGAACTTTAATGATTAGAACGGCTTCGACTGGCGAGATTATGGTTTTGATTCAATTTTTTGAAGACGACAAAGCAAATCGTGAGTTGATGATGGATTTCATTCACGAGAAATTTCCACAAATTACTTCGCTGCAATATGTAATCAATAGCAAAGCTAACGATACGCTTTACGACCAAGACATCAAACTATACAAAGGAAGAGATTACATTTTGGAAGAAATGGAAGGTTTGAAATTTAGCATCAACGCTAAATCATTCTACCAAACTAATTCCGACCAAGCTTATGAATTATACAAAATCACAAGAGAATTTGCAGGTTTAACTGGCAACGAAGTCGTTTATGATTTATATACTGGAACTGGAACTATTGCGCAGTTCGTTTCAAAAAAAGCTAAAAAAGTAATTGGTGTAGAAGCTGTTCCAGAAGCGATTGCTGATGCAAAAGAAAATGCCAAGCGCAATGAAATTTCCAATTGTGAGTTTTATGTTGGCGATATGAAAAATGTTTTCAACGACGATTTTATTGCAAAACACGGTAAACCAGATGTAATCATCACCGATCCACCAAGAGACGGAATGCATAAAGATGTTGTGGAAATGTTATTAAAAACTGGTGCTCCGAAAATTGTTTACGTAAGTTGTAATTCGGCTACGCAAGCAAGAGATTTGGCTTTGATGGACGAAATGTATAAAGTTACTCGTGTGCGACCTGTGGATATGTTTCCGCAAACGCATCATGTGGAAAATGTTGTACTTTTGGAACTTAGATAAGTAAATAGTGAAAAGTGATTAGTAAATAGTCTTTGCTAATCACTTTTTACTAATCACTAATTACTAAAAAAACTATGAAAAAGATTTTTTTATTTTTATTTGTGTTTTCTCTTTTTGGATGTGAGAAAGATGATATTTGTGATCCTGCTGCAGCAACTACGCCATCTTTGGTAGTAGAATTTTATGACATTTCTAATCCAACGGTTTTAAAAAATGTTGTTAATCTTAAAATCAAAGAACAAACTCAAAGTGGTGATTTAGGCGTTTTTAATGGAATAAATAAAATAAGACTACCTCTAAAAACCAATGGAACTGCCGTAAACTATAGTTTTATATTAAACAGTGCCGACGTTGATAATGATAATGAAGATTTATTTAATGTAAATTATATAGGACAAGATTTTTTTATTTCTAGAGCCTGTGGTTTTAAAACAGTATTTGGATTGAATGGTTTAAACCCCATTACTATAAACGAACCTGCAATAAGCGATACACCATGGATTCAAGAAATAGAAGTAGTAACGACTTCAATAACTAATGAAAAAGAAACTCATGTTAAAATATTTTTTTAGTAGCGTCTTTTTTCTGAGTTTTTGTTTTACAGAAGCTCAAGAGGTTACAAAAACGGATAGCATTTCGCCAAGAAAAGAGCGCTACGGTATAAGGTTTGGCGTTGATTTGTTTAAATTAACAAAGTCTTTCTATGAAAAAGACTATCGTGGTTTAGAATTGGTTGGTGATTACAAACTTACTCGTAAACATTTTATTGCAGCAGAAGTTGGTAATGAAAGTAAAACGGTTGATGAACCACAAATTAATTTTACAACTAAAGGAACCTATATCAAAGTGGGTTTTGATTACAATGCTTATGAAAATTGGCTCGGTATGGAAAATATGGTTTATGTCGGTTTGCGTTATGGCATTAGTTCGTTTAGTCAAACATTAAACAATTACCAAGTTTACACTACCAATCCTTATTTTGGTGCACCGCCAACTATTGAAAAAAATGAAGAATTTGCTGGTTTGTCTGCACAATGGATGGAAGTTGTTGCAGGCTTAAAGGCCGAAGTTTTCGATAATATTTTTGTTGGATTTAGTTTTCGAATAAATAGAATGTTCTTAAATAAAACTCCCGACGGTTTTGATAATTTTTATATCCCAGGATTTAATAGAACCTACGGAGGTAATTTTGGAGTTGGTTTCAACTACACGGTTTCCTATTTTCTACCCTTATACAAATCAGCTGTAAAAGCTAAAAAGCAGGATATTAAAAAGTAATTATTGTATTTTTACAAAAACTCCTTTATGAAATTAATGTTGTAATTCGGTTTCATTAATAAATGCATCTGATACAATCGACTGAAATTTTTTTGAAATAAAAATTGCATCAATATTTTGAATTATATTTTCGGTTGCAATCAATAATCGTATTCTATCTGCTTGAAGTTTTAAAATGGCACGACTATTAATTTGAGCCATTTCTCTATTTTCTGTAACTATAAAAGAAGTATTAAATCGCCTGCAACAAGCACATTTTCGTAGTTATGAAATCCTTCAGAATCTTTAATAAAATTTAGTAATTCTTT
Source organism: Flavobacterium sp. (assembly GCA_044361155.1). Lineage (GTDB taxonomy): Bacteria > Bacteroidota > Bacteroidia > Flavobacteriales > Flavobacteriaceae > Flavobacterium. The sequence continues at coordinate 69,813 of JBIKJF010000013.1, read as the reverse complement.
TTTTGCTAAAGTTTTTTGATTCATAATCCCCCAGGTTCCAATTATGGTTCCGTAGACAGTAATTTGTTTTTCGTTTACTAAAAAAGTATAACAAACACTAGTAAAAGAATGTACAACTTTGTTTTTATTAATAGAAGGATACTTGCTGTAAATAGAGGTACGAATAGCTTGTTTTCCGTTTAAATACTGACCATAATCTAAATCTTCAAATTATGAATCTAGTGGGATTTTATCGGAATGATAGGCAAAATATTTTTCAGAAAATGTAAATTCTTCTATATTTTCGGTTACGATTAAAAAATCGAAATCTTGTTGGTTTATTTTATTAATAATAATTTTTTGGTCGATTGCGACTTTAAAAACCAATCTATATTTACTGTTCCAACTTTTAGCATCTATTTGATTTCTTTTACTCCTTTGGTAAAAATCCACTTCATAAATAATTTTTCACCATCTTTTGTTTGCACCGCCTGAAATTTTGGCGCCAAAATAGTACCAATAACAAAAGCCGTTAACGGAATCCAATAATCTGTTAAATTAGTATAAGTTGCCACTAAAAATCTAAAAGCAATAAATAAAATTGCGAAAGAAATTAATTGATATAAAAATGCTTTACTTTTTTTACTCATTTTTTGAAATTATATTATTGTCGTATTGTATAATGTATTATCGTATATTGATTTACAGAGACATGCTAACTTTCTTCTGTAACCCGAAACTTTGTCCTTTTACTTCCTTCATACATTTCATATTTTACTAATCTTGCTTCTAAACTTCCGTTAAAGAGCTTGATTTTTCTAGAAGGTTTTAGTCCAACATGCTTCAATGCTTCTAAGTTTGCAGTAATAAACCAAGCTTGAGTTCCTGGATAATTTTGTTTCATGGTATCGCCCATTTCTCTGTAAAAACGCTCTAAATCAATATCTAAACGCTCTCCATAAGGCGGATTGAAAACCATTTGTAATGGTCCAGAAGTTTCTTTTTTAGTATCAAAGAAATTTTGTTGTTCAATAGTTATGTAATCATCAAGATTGGCATTTTTGATATTATCAATTGCTTTGTAAACAGCACTCGGTGCTTTATCATAACCTTTTATGGTATAATGAAATTCGCGAGTTCGTTTCATTAAAGCGTCAATTATATTATCAAATAAATCATTGTCCCAATCGTTCCATTTTTCAAAAGCAAATTCTTTTCTGTTAATGTTTGCTGGAATATTACAAGCAATCATTCCTGCTTCAATAAGAATAGTTCCTGAACCACACATTGGATCTAAAAAATCAGTTTTTCCTTCCCAACCTGCTAGCAATAACATTCCGGCAGCGAGAACTTCGTTTATAGGTGCAATATTAGTAGCTGTTCTATAACCTCTTTGATGTAAGGAATTTCCTGAAGCATCTAAAGCCACTGAAACTTGGTCTTTATCAATATGAATATTAATTCTTAAATCGGGATATTCTTTATCAATACTTGGACGAACACCTGTTTTTTCGCGAAATTGATCCACAATAGCGTCTTTAGCCTTTTGTGAAACAAATTGAGAATGTTTGAAAAAATCAGAGTGAATGGTAGTGTCAATAACAAAAGTTTGATTTGAGTTCAAATACTTACTCCAATCAATTCCCTGGATTCCTTTGTATAGTAAAGCATCGGTTTTGGCTCTGAAATAATAAATTGGTTTTAAGATTTTTAAAGCGGTTCTCAAAGACAAATTGGCTTTATACATAAAACCTTTATCACCTTTAAAACTTACCATTCTAGTGCCAATTTCTACATCTTGCGCACCTAAAACACGTAATTCTTGAGCCAATATTTCTTCAAAACCAAAGAAGGTTTTGGCAATCATTTTAAAATTTTCCATTTTCAATATCAAAATTCAATTGCAATTTCATAATTCAATTGCAATTTCAATAACTAACTAAATTCCAAACTTGGAATAACTTCTGCAAAAATACACTAAATTTGTACGCTAGGAATTTTATGAACAAGAATTAATGTCAGAAATAGATAAACCCGAAACTCGAAACTCGAAACTTATAACTAATAATTGGTTCGTCTCTTGGTTTGATACACCTTATTATCACATTCTCTATAAAGATAGAAATTACCGTGAAGCGCAGATTTTCATGGACAATTTGACGCACTACTTAAATTTACCTGAAAAGGCAAAAGTATTAGATTTGGCTTGCGGAAAAGGACGTCATTCTATATATTTAAATCAACTAGGGTTTGATGTTCTTGGTGCCGATTTATCTGAAAATAGTATCACTGAAGCTACAAAAAATGCGAATGCAACTTTACATTTTGAAGTGCATGACATGCGCGAAAAGTTTGAAGATAAATTTGATGCTATTTTTAATCTTTTTACAAGTTTTGGTTATTTCGAAAACGATAACGATGATTTAAAAACATTAATTGCAATAAAAGAAAGTTTAACCGATTATGGATTTGCGGTAATTGATTTTATGAATGTGCATCAGGTAATTCCAAATTTGGTTCCTGAAGAAGTTAAAACTATTGACGGAATTGATTTTCATATTAAAAGATACTTTTCTGACAACCACATTATCAAAGAAATTGATTTTGAAGACAATAACGAGAAATTTCACTTCACTGAAAAGGTAAAAGCATTAACTTTAGAAGATTTTCAAAACATGATGAATGAAGCTGGAATTTATCTTTTAGATACTTTTGGAGATTATAAGTTGAAAAAATTTCACAAGAATACAAGTGACCGATTGATTATGATTTTTAAGTAACATTTCAACAAACTAGGTTTGACAAAGATGTCAATGAAAAAATAGATTTAATGAATTATCCAATTTACATTTTACCTTTATTAGCCGTAATTTTAGGTTACATTGTTGCTTTATTTTTGAAACCTAAAAGCAAAAAAAACTTAAAATTGCTTTTGGCTTTTAGCGGTGCGTTTTTACTTTCACTAACCGTAATGCATTTACTTCCTGAAGTTTATGAAGCTAACCTTCATCAACATGAAGGACACAATCATGGTCATACCTCAACCGGAATTTTTATCATGATTGGAATTGTGTTTCAAATAATTTTAGAATATTTTTCAAAAGGTGCTGAACATGGTCATGTTCATGGTCATGAAACTATGTATCACATTCCGTGGTTATTGTTTTTTAGTTTGTGTTTGCATGCACTTTTAGAAGGAATGCCTATAAGCAATCACAATCATTTGGCTTACGGAATTGCAATTCATCATTTCCCAATTGCAATTATTTTAACAACCTTTTTTAGTAACGCACAATTAAATAAAAAAGCCATTTTATTTTTCATGTTAGTCTTTGCATTCATGACACCATTAGGAACTTTTGTGGCAGAAAATCTTTCTTTTCTATCAAATTATTATACTCAAATTTCAGGAATAGTTATCGGAATTTTATTTCACATTTCCTCCACTATAATTTTTGAAAGTAGCGAAGGACATAAGTTCAATTTAGCCAAATTATCTGTAATTGTTTTGGGAATTGTATTAGCTTTTTTTATGTAATTCCAAAGTTTTATTTTTACATTTGACGAACTATATTTAAAATAAAAATTATCATGGGAATATTTTCTGCTTTGCTTGGAAATGCAGGTGCTGTTAACTCAGAAACACTACTTAAAGACTACGGTAAACTATTAATTGAAGGTGAACAAATTGAATTGGGTTTCAAATTAATAAGAGATACTTTTATTTTCACCAATAAAAGATTGATTTTAATTGAAAAACAAGGAATAACAGGTAGTAAAGTAGAATACAAATCTATTTTATACAAAAGTATCGCCCGATTTAGTGTTGAAACAGCAGGAACATTTGACCTTGAAGCCGAATTAAAAATTTGGGTTTCAAGTGAATTAAATCCTAGTATTGTGAAACAATTTAATAAATCTGTTAATGTTTACGATGTTCAAAGTGTTTTAGCACATCATGTTTTAAAATAGTAGTTATGAACTTCACTAAAACCACCGAACAATCTTCCAAATACGAACATCTAGAAAAAATGTCTGTTGAAGAATTATTGTCTAATATAAATAATGAAGACAAAACCGTGCCGCTAGCCGTTGAAAAAGCGTTGCCTCAAATAGAATTGCTTGTTGCCACAGTAGTAGAAAAAATGAAACTTGGCGGACGATTATTTTACATTGGTGCAGGAACTTCTGGACGATTGGGAATTGTGGATGCTTCGGAATGTCCTCCAACATTTGGTGTTCCATTTGATTTGGTAAACGGAATTATTGCAGGTGGAGATAAAGCCATTAGAAAAGCAGTTGAGAACGCCGAAGACAATACTACACAAGCCTGGATAGACTTACAAGAACAAAACATTTCAGAGAACGATGTTGTTATTGGAATTGCCGCTTCGGGAACAACTCCTTATGTAATTGAAGGTTTGAAAAAATGCAATGAAAATAATATTATTACTGGAAGTATCACTTGCAATGAGGGAAGTCCTTTGGCTTTAACAGCAAATTTTCCAATTGTCGTTGTAGTTGGACCTGAATTTGTGACTGGAAGTTCAAGAATGAAAGCAGGAACAGCTCAGAAATTAGTATTAAACATGATTTCAACTGCAACCATGATTCAACTTGGAAAAGTGAAAGGCAACAAAATGGTAGATATGCAATTGAGTAATGACAAATTAGTTGATAGAGGCGTAAAAATGATTATGGGTGAAATTCCTGTGGATTATGAAAAAGCTAGTCAATTATTAAAGGAATTTGGTAGCGTTAGAAAAGCCGTTGATAATTATAATTAAAAACAAATACTCCTTTTTAGATTTCCATTTAAAAAATTACTATTTTTAGCTAAAATTTACAAAATCAAAACTATGAAAAAGATACTTCTACTAGTTGCATTACTACTTTCTATACTTTCATTTTCGCAAGAAATTAAAATCGAAAGAGGAAAATACTTCGTAAACGGTACTCAAATCTCTACAAGAGATACTAAACAAATGCTATCAAACAATCCAGAAGCGTTAAAGATGTTTAAATCAGGACTTACAAAAGAATCCGTAGGTGGCTTTCTTATTGGATTTGGTGGTGCATTAGTTATTACCGATCTAGTTGTAGGACTGGTTTCTGATGTAAGTTATCCGTCTTTCGGAACTTACATAGGCGCTGGTGCATTACTAGTTTCTATTCCAATAATTATCGGCAAGAACAAAAAAATGCGACAAGGAATTGAAATGTACAAAATAGGGCAAAAAAATACTGGTTTTAATGAAAATCTCGAACTTACTGTAATTTCTAACCAAAACGGATATGGCGTTCAAATACGTTTTTAGATAAATGGGAACCAACAAAGCACTCTTATCAAAAGGTATAAAATACTTATTTGGCGCACTACCTCTAATGTTTATAGGACCAAGTGTAATGTATAACGCATTTATGAATAAAAAAAACGACATACATTACATTGTTTTACTTATTGGTTGTTCCCTTTGTATAATTTCGGTGTACCTTGCTTTTAAAGGAATAAAAACGATGACAGATGCACTTTTTAATGACGCAAAATAATTTGATAATGAACCCCAAAAAACAATATATATTATGTAACGTATTACTATTTGTAATGCTAATTTCTTGCGATAAACAAGAACGTAAGTGTACTGATTTTAAAACAGGAACATTCGAATTTTCCCAAGAAATAAATGGTAAAAAACAAATTTCAAAATTCGAACGAAACGACAGTTTACAAATTGAAACATTTAACGGAAAAACAGACACAGCTTCCGTTAGATGGGTTAATGATTGTGAATTTGTACTTCAAAAACTACATCCTAAAAATAGGCAAGAAAAAAAAGCAATATCAATGAAAATTCTAAATACCAAAGAAAACACTTACCTCTTTGAATACTCATTTGTTGGTGATGCACAAAAACAAAGAGGAACTGTAACAAAAATAAAGTAATTACGTAAAACAAATTTAATAAATCTTAAAACCCAATAATGGAAGTATTTTTAAACCCAGATGCCTGGATCGCACTTTTAACTTTAACCTTTTTAGAAATTATTTTAGGAATAGATAATATTATATTTATTTCTATTGTTACCGGAAAACTACCAGAGAACAAACGAAAAAAAGCGACACAAATCGGATTATTCTTAGCCATGTTTATGAGAATTGGCTTACTGTTTGGAATAAGTCTGCTTATTGCCATGAAGGCACCTTGGTTCAGTTTTGACTTCGGTTGGTTTTCTGCCGAAATTACAGGGCAAGCCATGATATTATTGCTAGGTGGATTGTTCTTAATTTATAAAAGCACAAAAGAAATTCACGAAAAAGTAGACCACAAAGGTGAAGAAGAAAAAGATATGAAAGCCTCAGCAGCAAAATCTTTTGGTAGTGTAATTGGTCAAATTTTACTCATAGATTTAATCTTTTCGGTTGATAGTATTTTAACTGCTGTCGGAATGACAAATGGAGTTGAAGGTGCATTATATATTATGGTAACTGCTGTGATTATATCAGTTGGAGTTATGTTATTATTTGCGGTTCCCGTGGGTAATTTCGTAAACAAAAATCCTTCTATTCAAATTCTTGGATTAGCGTTTTTAATATTAATTGGCTTTATGCTAATTACAGAAAGTATGCACTTGTCAAATGCTTCTTTAGTTGGACAACATGTTGGCGTAGTGCCAAAAGGTTACCTTTATTTTGCAATTGCATTCTCGCTAGCAGTAGAATTCATAAATATGAAAATGAGAAAAAGTAAATAATTAGTAGGAACAAATGGTTTGGGATTTATCTCAAAACCTTATTCCAGCTGTACATTACAATAAAAAAATGGTCACTTCGAGAGCCTAAGTGACCATTTTTTATTTTCATTCCCATCTGGGTTAGATTTTATTTATATAAAGTTTTTAGATTTATAAAATTTATTACCAATTTGAAATTTTAAAAACCTTTTTATTAATAACAGTAATTAATAATTTTCTATCAGTATTTAACCCAAAACTACAATACAATTTATATCCATTAGGATACTCATCTCTAGATTTTATAACCCAAGCTTGCAAAGGAATTGGTAATAATTCTTCTGGCATACCTATTGTAATATTTCCATTTAAAGCATCATCAACATATTTTTTTCCATATTTTTTGGTCATATCTGCAATAACCTTCTTATTTCCTTGTACTCTATTTATTTCTTTTGTTTTTTCATTGTATAATTCTTTAGTTTCTCTTTTTAACTTAGATGTAAGAGAACGTAAAATTTCAGTTGGGAAAAAACCGCCTGAATAGTAAGTTTTAAATTCTAGAACAGCTATTCCAATATTTGTCTTTTCATCTATATATTCTCTAGGCTGGTAAATCTCGTCTTTCTCAAAGTTTAATTTTGGAAAAGCAAATATGTTATTCAAGTCAGAATTTAAATTAATCGATAAAGCATCGATTTTCAAATCTGAAACATCTAAAACACTTTTAAATTTTTCTTCTTCTTTAAATATGTTCTCCCAATAATCATCCTTATTCATTCCATTTAAATCGTTTGTACTTTTAGATTCTAAATAGTAGTAAAAAGAATCTGAATCAGTTTTTGGAAAATTACCGTTCCAATCAGCAAAATAATTTTTATGTAATTTTGAATAATTAATTTTTGATATTTTTAAATTATTTAAACCAACTGAAATATTAGCTTTTATATTTCCACTATTGTCTTTAAAAGCATTTATATTATCAATACTTAAATCTTTACCATCTAAATCAATAATTTCTTTATAGTCAATATTAAAATTTAAACCATTTATTTGAATAGATTTTGAAAAATCAAAAGGAATATTTAAATCATAATTGTTTTTACTTAAAAAAACAGTCATAAACTTTCTACTTTTTCCAACATAATTACCATAATCATTTGAATTAACTATTTCCTTTTGTTGAAGTATTAACAATTTAAATTTAGATTTTTCTAAATTAACTTTAAATGAATTTATTTGATTTTCTAATTGCTTTAACTTATCAATCAAATTTATTAATTCTTTTTTTTCAATTACTAGATATTTATCTTTATAATCTCTATTATAAAGTTTACTCTCATATGTTATAAAATCTTTATATTCAATTAAATAATATTCATTTTCATCCTTTCTAAAACTAAATATATTATTTATTTTTTTTGATAAATCATTAAAGTAGATAATCTCATGTTTAGATTTAAAACCATTAGGAAAAAAAACCAATATTTCTGAAAAAACATCATTAATCTTTCCAATGAAGTAAAAATTAATTGGCCAAAAATCTGATAAATTATATTTGTTTAATAGCTCAATTTCTTCATCAAAATTATCAACCTTAGAAACTTCTTTTATCTTAAAATAATTATTTATATTTTGGTTAAAATCATGTAAAACTGCATTTAACTTAATTTCTTTAATTATTTCTTTACTAGTTTGGGGATAAATGTTACAATAAATTAATAAAGTAATGTATAAAATACCTTTTTTCATATTTTCTAATTTAAATTATTGATTTGATAAAAAACACCTGAATTTAGTTGTTCTTTTATTGTTAATATATATTCTTGTTTTGAATCAAAAGAATCTGGACAAAAACTAGAAACATAACACCACATTAATTCTGCCACATCTTTTTTTTCAATAGTCAAACAATCTAAATAATATTGATACCTTTCTCTGCAAAAATAATCTTCATCTAATTCGTCTTTTATTTTCATTTTTTCAGTCGGAAAACCTTCAATTAAATATTTATTTTCTTCACAATAAGCAATAATTAGATTTTCAGCCTCTAGTTCTAATAATTCAGAATCCTTAAACTCATCAATACCCTTTTCATCAGTAGCGTAATGATTTTGAGCAAGTTGTTTGATTTTAATTTTTATAGCATTCATTGAATAATAATTATTTTAAATATTCTTTAGCAACCAATGAAATTCTTTTTAAATAATCATTTTTTATATTCATGCTTAATTGTCTAGTGTTTATTAAAACTCTTTTTCCATCACTATAAACTTTAAATCTTTCATTAGGCTCGGAAAAATCATTTACTAATTTTAAATTAAAGATATTATATATCTCATTATCATTTAAATAATTACCACAAGCGCAGATTATCACATTAAATGAATTATAGTAATCATTTTTTAAAAATTCAATTCTTAAATTATCACTCAAAGTATTAATTTGACTTAATTTTGAAGGTTTGTGATTTACTTCACTAATAAAAACATGTTCAAAAAAACTGTTCTCATTTTTATCTATTTCAACATTATCTATGATATTACTAATTAAATTATGGTATTTATTATAAGTATGTCCACCTCCACCCATTTTTACCAAATAGGGTCTAAATACATTTACATAATTTAATTTTGTGTCGTAAAATCTAATTTTGTTTGGTAATATATCATTGTCAATATAATTTTTCCATTCATGTGGATTATTAATACTTTCATATAATAATATTTCATTATTATGTTCATTCACATCATAACCTTGTTCTTTTCCAAAAATCAATATATTAGAGTTTGGATTACCAAAACCAACATAAAAAGGGTTCGGCTCATTTTTTAAATTATTTGAGTAATAAGAATTACTGCTTTCTACTGCTGAATAAACTAATTCTTTAAACTTTTTTTTATACATGATGTTTTTTTTACAAAAACAAACTTATCAAATATTGCGTTTAAGAATCCCTCCAAGTTACTTCAAGTTTTAAATGATTATATCAGATAACTAGATTTTATTATTTTTACTTTATGATTGAAACTAAAAAACATATTAAACAAATTTGTACTCAAATTGAAGTTTCGGTAAATCGGAAAATAAATAGTTATCAAGATACTATTTGGTTATCTGACTTGTTTAAAGACAAAAAAATACTCATTTCTGCTTCAACTTTTGCTAGAATTTTTAGCATAACTAACTCAAAAACTAAACCTTATAAAGCTACATTAGATAATCTAGCTAAGTTTCTTGATTATAAGGATTGGGAAAACTATATAAATTATCAATCTAAATATCATTCCCATTCAAATATATTTTTAAATGAAGATGTCAATGGTTTTTCAAAAATTAATCTTGAAATAGCATTACTAGTAAAGAACTATGAAGCTGTTAAATTGGAATTGGATAAATACGAAAAAATTATTACAAGCAATAGTATTCATTTTGATGTAGCCAACTTAATTGGTAAATACGTAAAAATAAATAACTATGATAATGAACTTCTAATCATTTTAGCTAAATCAGCTGCTGGAAGAAGATTATTTTATGGTTGTTTTGTAGATGAAAATAATGAAAATGATTATTTTTCAAAAGCGATATATAATTACTATTTACCACAAGTTCCAGATTTTGAAAATACACTTTTTGTTACTTGTTTTATATTAGCACAAAAAATATATTTCGGAACAATTGATTATCCAATACTTAATAGCTATCAAAATTTAATAAAAGATATTGATATAGAAAACCTTCATTACCATTTAATTTCAAGATATTTTGAATGTAATATTCTTATAGATGGAACAAATAAAATATTACATAAAAATGTAGAGAATTATTTAAACCTAATTTCTCATTTTGCTTTCATTAAGCAAAAAAACGAGTGGTTATTGGCAAGAAGTATTAAAGCACTTCTACATTTTGGATTCAAAAAAGAACTGATTAATCATAAAAAAATTAATGAAGTAATTCTCACTTCATTAATGAAAAAAAGAAAATCAAATAACTCAGCAGCTCTTTATATTATTCAGCTTTATTACTTATATTGTAATTATAATTTAAATAATGGCACCTATCATCCGTTTTATTTATCAAATGAATACTTACAAGGAAACTCTAAAGAAAAAATCGCTATTGAATCCGCAACTACTTATGTTTTTACAAAAGGAAAAAACCAAAAATTAATTAAACAAAATCTACAAGAGTATTGTAAATTAAATAAAATAAATTGGATTCTAAATTTAGTGTTTAAGGAATAAAATTTAGATCAATAACAAAACAGTACTTATTGTAATAAAAGAAATTAATATCCAATCTTCTTTAAATAATTTTTCTTTAAAAAAATAGAATCCAATAGCTAAAATTAACACTTCAAACATCAACCCAATCAATATATTTAGGCTTACGGGAAACAATATTAATGTAAAATTACTTAAAAAAACTTCCACCCGCAATTAAAAACCCCATAAGAAGACAATACAGTAAATCTCTATTACTAATTTTAGGTGGCAATATCTTTTTGTCATTATAAACAATTAATAATAAGCATGACGCAAAAACACAAATTTCAAGGATAATAATAAAATTTAAAACACCAAACTTTTTAATTGAGATTAAGTATAAAACAAAAGATATTCCCCAAACAAAATTTGATAATAGCGTAAAAAGAAATTCTTTTGAAAACTTTATTTTCATAATATTATTTTTTTGATGAATTAGTAAGCCAATTACAATTATTAGAAATGATAAATATTTAGACCAACTTATTATTTCATTAAAAATTAGTATGGAAGTAATAAATGAAAAAAAAGATTTAATACCGCTTACAGGCACTATAAAACTTAACCTACCATTCTGCAAAGCTTTTGTATAAAATAAAGTCCCCAAAAACTAAATAAGTATATCAGAATACAGACGATCCAATCATATATAGACGGTGAAAATTCATCATTTATAGTTAGATCAACTTCAAAATATAAAAAATAAAACTTGATTAATAATAAAAAAAATAATGATGATACTACTCGATAAAAAATAAAATGATAGTTTTTAACATCCAAAGTCAATACTTTCTTCCAAACAATCCCTGAAATAAAAAAAAATATTGCAGAAATAATTTTTATTATTAGGGATGTTTGAAAATCGAGCTTTATAAGTTTTTTATTTTCTTTAAAATTGAACTTAACTTTAACTAAAACCTTTACTAAGACAGTCCTGTAATCACTCCGTTGTTATCTATATCAATTAGTTCCGCATTTGGAACAGCTGGTAAACCAGGCATTCGCATAACATCACCAAGTAACGGAACAATAAATCCAGCTCCACTTGCAATTTCAAATTCTCTAACAGTAATTTCAAAATTTGTTGGTCTTCCAATTAACTTTTCATTATCCGAAAAACTTGCCGGTGTTTTTGCCATACAAATCTGAAATTCATTAAAACCCAACTCATTAATCATCTTCAATTGTGATTTAGATTTTGGAGAAAACTCAACTGAATTGGCTCCATAAATTTCTTTGGCAATCGTATTTATTTTATGTTCAATCGAATCTTCTTTTTGATATAATGGTTTAAAGTTTGCTTCACCTTTATTGATTTCAGCAACTACTTTTTCAGCTAATTCAGCCGAACCTTTTCCACCATCAACAAAAGCTTTACTTACAATTGCTGTAACACCCTTTGCTAAACACAATGCTTTCAATTTATCATATTCAGCTTGGGTATCATCAGGAAAAGCATTTATAGAAACCACAGGATTTAATCCAAATTTTTGAATGTTTTCAATATGTTTTTCTAAGTTGCAAAAGCCTTTTTCAATCGCAGTTACATTTTCAGTTTTAAAATCATCTGAACTCAATCCAGCGTGATGCTTAATTGCTCGAATAGTTGCAACTAAAACCGCTGCATCAGGTTTCAATCCGCTTTGTCCACATTTTATATGAAAGAATTTTTCGGCGCCTAAATCAGCACCAAATCCTACTTCAGTAACTACATAATCTCCAAGCGAAAGTCCCATTTTTGTTGCAATTACTGTATTTGTTCCTTGCGCAATACTTGCAAATGGTCCACCGTGAAGAATCGCTGGATTTCCTTCTAAAGTTTGTACTAAATTCGGTTTCAAAGCATCTTTTAGCAAAACTGCCATTGCTCCTACTACTTTCAAATCACGAGCAAAAATCGCTTTCCCATCAAAAGTTTTTCCAACAAAAATATTTCCTAATCTGAATTTCAAATCTTCTAAATCTTTCGACAAACAAAGAATCGCCATAACTTCTGAAGCTGGAGTAATATTGAAACCATCTTCGCGCATTGTTCCATTAGCTTTGGCACCAACACCAATAATTATTTGGCGTAGCGAACGATCATTCATATCCATAACTCGTTTCCAAGCTATAGATTTTGGATCTAAATTCAAAGAAAACTTCGGATTTTGAAGATTGTTATCAATCACTGCCGAAAGTAAATTATTTGCTTTTTCAATAGCTGAAAAATCACCTGTAAAATGCAAATTAATATCTTCCATCGGAACAACTTGAGCATATCCTCCACCAGCAGCGCCACCTTTCAAACCGAAAACTGGTCCGAGTGATGGTTCGCGTAAAACACCAATAGCTTTTTTGCCAATATAATTCAAACCGTCAGTTAACCCAATTGACATTGTGGTTTTTCCCTCACCATATTTAGTAGGCGACATTGCAGAAACTAAAATAAGTTTTCCTTTTGGATTTTCAGCTTGTAATTCTAATGGTAATTTGGCTTTGTACTTTCCGTAATATTCTAAATCATCTTCTTGAATATTTATTTTTTCGGCAATTTTTCTAATGTGTTGTAAGGTTGCATTTTGAGCAATCTCAATATCTGAAGGGAAATTTGACATTGTATTATTATTTTAACCATTAAGAAAATTAAGTTTATTAAGCTTAATTTTCTTAACTCTCTTAATGGTTTAATTTATTATTCTAAAGACAACGTAATTTGTCCGTCGTCGTCTAATTCTGTTTGAATATCTTCAGAAACGTTATCTTCTCCAGAAACTTCCATTTCTTCTGGCGCTTCTTCCACAGGTTCTTCATAAGGCAATGGTTCTAGAAGATTGACTTGTTTCAATTTATCGGCCGTTAATTGGTTTCCTAAAGCTTTTATTCCTTTTACAGTAATAAATTGTTCTAAATCAATAGTTTGATTATCTTTTTGAACACCTTTTACTTTGGCAAAAATGATTTCAGCAACTGGACGCCAATCAGTTGAAACAATTTCTAACTGCGATTTCTCATGCTCTGTGATGAAAATTTCATCTTTATTTTCGTTTTCAACCAAGAAACGTTTTACAAAATAACGTTCTTTTTCACCATCATAATAAATACAAGAAATTGGTTTCTTTGGATTCCATTTTTCCAGTACAATCATATCTTCATCAAAGTGCGTAGTCAATTCTGGAATTATGGTTTTCAATTTCCCAGCCTGATTGATAATCAAAAGTCTATCATTTGGTCTGAATTCACCCAACAACTCTCCTCTTCCATCAACATTCAAACGCTGAACTGTATCATCAAACCAAACTTTTCTCGGACGTAAAGTAGAAATTCCTTTCTCCTTCAATTCGATTTTCTTGATTGGATATTTGGTAACCGTATTTCCACGTGAAGCACGACCTTTTATGGCAATATCGGTAAAATCGACATCCCATTTTAGTTTTTTCACACTTCCAACTTGGCGTAATAAAATCGTTACAACCTCAGCTTCACCATTTGGATTTGCTGAGAAATATAAGGTTTGTGAACCAGGTTTTTCTTGAGTTAAATCGTAAAATTTATCACGAGTAACTCCCGAAACATTGAAACGTTTGATAAATGTAGAACCATTTTTACCATCACGATAAATCATGTTGTAAATAGTTCGCTTGTCATTTTTATCAAAAACCGCAATGTGAATGATGTCTTTTCCAACAAATTTCTTGTCATCAACTTTAGCAATCATCATTTTTCCATCGCGTAAGAAAACGATAACATCATCAATATCAGAACAATCGGCAACGTATTCGTCTTTTTTCAAACCTGTTCCAAAGAATCCTTCTTCTTTGTTTACATATAATTTTGTATTTCTTAAAACTACTTTGGTAGCTTCAATATTTTCAAAACTTCTTAACTCAGTTTGACGCTCACGACCTTTTCCGTATTTCTCTTTTAATTTGGCAAAATAATCAATGGCAAAATCAATTAGATTATCTAAATGATGTTGCACTTCTTTCATTTCGTCTTCCAATTTGGCAATAAAATCATCCGCTTTATCCGAGTCGAAACGCGTAATACGAATCATCGGAATTTGCGTTAATTTTTGCAAATCTTCATCTTCAATTTCACGAACAAATGACTTTTTAAACGGTTCAAATCGTTTGTACATATATTCGTAAAGCGATTCTCTATCCGAATACAATTTGAAATCGATATACATTTCTTCTCGAATGAAAATCTTTTCTAAAGTCGAGAAATGCCATTTATTTTTAAGTTCTTCTAATTGAATTTCGAGTTCTTTCTTTAATAAATCAACCGTTCGTTCTGTTGAAATTTTCAACATATCAGAAACTCCGATGAACAATGGTTTGTTATCTTCAATTACACAACCCAAAGGTGCCACAGATGTTTCGCAAGCTGTGAAAGCATACAATGCATCTATCGTTTTATCTGGAGAAACTCCTGGAAATAAATGAATTAGAATCTCAACTTCGGCAGCAGTATTGTCTTCAATTTTCTTGATTTTGATTTTACCTTTTTCGTTGGCTTTCAAAATACTATCAATCAAAGTCGACGTATTGGTTGAAAACGGAATTTGAGTAATCACCAAAGTCTGTTTGTCCAATTGCGAGATTTTGGCACGAACCCGAACACGTCCGCCACGCAAACCATCGTTATAATTGGAAACATCGGCAATTCCAGCCGTTTGAAAATCTGGGTATAATGTGAAAGGTTTTCCTTTTAAAATTTTAATCGAAGCATCAATCAATTCGTTGAAATTGTGAGGTAGCACTTTAGTTGAAAGTCCAACCGCAATTCCTTCAGCGCCTTGAGCTAAAAGCAATGGGAATTTTACTGGAAGATTATTTGGCTCAGCACGACGACCATCATATGAAACACCCCAATCGGTGATTTTTGGAGAATATAAAACTTCTAAAGCGAACTTTGACAAACGCGCTTCAATATATCTCGAAGCCGCTGCACTATCACCTGTTAGAATATTTCCCCAGTTTCCTTGGCAATCAATCAACAATTCTTTTTGACCAATTTGTACCATCGCATCACCAATACTCGCATCTCCGTGTGGATGATACTGCATAGTGTGCCCAACGACATTCGCAACTTTGTTGTAACGACCGTCATCCAACTCTTTCAATGAGTGCATAATACGACGTTGCACTGGTTTGAAACCATCTTCAATCGCAGGCACAGCACGCTCAAGAATTACATAGGAAGCGTAATCCAAAAACCAATCTTTGTACATTCCTGTAACTTTGGTGATGGTATCTTCTGGATTCTCGTCGTTTTCATAAAAGTGATTTCCGCCTCTCGAAACTATGTCCTCAAAGCCTTCGTCTACACTTTCGTCGTTAGTGGAATCGTCTAACTCGTCGTTAGTTTCTTCTTCGTTAATGTTATCTTCTTCTTCGTCTTTCATATGAAGGTTTAAAAGTTTAAGGTTTAGAAGTTTAAAAGTTGTTTCCTACTAAACTTTAAATTTTACATTTTATTTAATTTTCAAAACTGAACACTGCCAACTATTTCTCCACCAACTCCTTATCCAATTCCACTTTCAAGTTATTGATAATGAACGTTTGTCTATCTGGAGTGTTTTTACCCATGTAAAATTCTAACAACGTTTCTATTGATGTGGCTTTATCTAACATCACAGGATCTAAACGAATGCTTTCTCCAATGAAATGCTTGAACTCATCCGGTGAAATTTCTCCTAATCCTTTAAATCGAGTTATTTCTGGTTTTGGTTTCAATTTTTCTATGGCATCCCGACGTTCTTCGTCTGAATAGCAATAGATGGTTTCTTTTTTATTTCGAACACGGAATAACGGCGTTTGTAAAATATATAAATGTCCTTCTTTAATCATTTCAGGAAAAAATTGAAGGAAAAAGGTAATCAATAACAAACGAATGTGCATTCCATCGACATCGGCATCGGTTGCAATTACGATGTTGTTGTAACGTAAATCTTCAATGCTTTCTTCAATATCTAAAGCGGCTTGAAGCAAATTGAACTCTTCATTTTCATACACGATTTTCTTCGACATTCCATAAGAATTCAAAGGCTTACCACGCAAACTAAAAACGGCTTGTGTATTCACATCACGACTTTTAGTAATCGAACCCGAAGCCGAATCTCCTTCGGTAATGAAAAGCGTACTTTCTAAACTTCGTGGATTTTTAGCATCGGTTAAATGCACACGACAATCACGTAATTTTTTATTGTGTAAACTAGCTTTTTTTGCTCTGTCTTTAGCTAATTTTCTAATTCCTGATAGTTCTTTACGTTCACGTTCGGCTTGTAAAATCTTGCGCAAAAGCGAATCTGCAACTTCTGGATTCTTATGTAGAAAATTATCTAGTTTGGTTGTAATAAAATCGTGAATGAATGTTCTAACGGTCGGGCCATTTGGACCTACATCATTAGAACCCAATTTGGTTTTGGTTTGCGATTCGAAAACTGGTTCTTCCACTTTTATGGAAACCGCAGAAACGATTGATTTACGAATATCTGAAGCTTCAAAACCTTTGTTGTAATATTCACGAATGGTTTTTACAATGGCTTCACGAAATGCGTTTAAGTGCGTTCCACCTTGTGTTGTATTTTGTCCGTTTACAAACGAATGGTATTCTTCTGAATATTGTGATTTACTGTGAGTTAAAGCAATTTCAATATCATCACCTTCTAAGTGAATGATTGGATATTGCATATCTTCTTCAGCGATTGTTTCTTCTAATAAATCTTTTAAACCGAATTCTGAAAGGTATTTTTCACCATTGTAATATATTGTTAATCCGCGATTTAGATAACAATAATTTTTGAGCATTTTGATGATATACTCATTTCGGTATTTATAGTTTTTGAAAATAACTTCATCAGCAATGAAAGCTACTTTTGTTCCTTTTCTCTTAGTTGATTCAGTGATTTCTTCTTCTAACTGAAGATTTCCTTCAGAAAATTCTGCTGCTTTTTGTTGGTTATCACGAACCGATTCTACGCGGAAATAGTTAGACAAAGCATTTACCGCTTTGGTACCAACTCCATTCAAACCAACAGATTTTTTAAATGCTTTGGAATCATATTTTCCACCAGTATTCATTTTGGAAACTACGTCAACAACTTTTCCTAATGGAATTCCACGACCATAATCGCGAACGGTAACTAGTTTATCTTTGATGGTTACTTCGATAACTTTTCCTGCACCCATAACGAATTCGTCGATGCAGTTGTCGATTACTTCTTTTAGTAAAATATAAATTCCATCATCTGGAGACGAACCATCTCCAAGCTTCCCAATGTACATTCCGGGACGCATTCGGATATGTTCTTTCCAATCGAGTGAGCGTATATTGTCTTCGTTATATTGCGTTTCTTGAGCCATTTTAAAATGTATCGATTTTCAGCTAATATAGTGTATTTCGAGTCATTTTAAAAATGATATTTACCAAAGTTATTAAGAATGTTTTTGACAATTTGAAGAAAGAAAATAGAGAAAAGAAAATAGAAAATAGAGGATAGATTTTGGGGATTTATTTTATACTTGAGAAATAGAAAAGAAAATATGAACTATCTTGACAAATATTGGAATTATTACATTGTTACATTTGTTATATTTATGTTTGTAAAACCTATTCTTTCATTTCTCATTCTTGGTTTATTGATATCTTTAAAAAGTATTGATTATTTTATTTTTTTGAAAAAACATTAAGAAAAATGGAATCTACGCAGAAGGCAAAATCATTTCATATGAAGCAGACAGTGATGGACACAAACAACCATATATTGAATACAAAACAAAAAAAGGTGAAGTTTTTAAGGAAAAACCATTTTATTATGCTTCTACTGATTTAAGTATATTTAAAACTTATAATGATAAAATTAATCAAATAATACTTATCATTTACGATAAAAATATTCCAAATAGAATTATAATGGAAAGTGAAACTAATATTAATAATTTTAGTTTAATTTTTATGTTTTTAATTGGATTTTTGTTTTCTTTAATAAGTGTTTTTAGCTTACTAGGATATATTGAAATGAATCCATAAAAAAACAGCAAAATCTCTTTTGCGGCTAGTTTATTTTCTATGTTCTATTCTCTATTTTCTAAAAACTACACGTTAAATCTAAAATGCATCACATCTCCATCCTTAACGATATATTCTTTTCCTTCCACTCTTAGTTTTCCAGCTTCTTTGCATTTTGCTTCTGAACCTAAAGAAGAATAATCTTCGAATGCAATAACTTCAGCACGGATGAAACCTTTTTCGAAATCGGTGTGGATTACTCCTGCTGCTTTTGGTGCTGTATCTCCAACGTTAATTGTCCATGCGCGAACTTCTTTAACTCCAGCTGTGAAATATGTTTGTTGTTTTAATAATTTGTAAGCTGCACGAATTAATACTGCCGAACCTGGTTCTGTCAATCCCATATCTTCTAGGAAAACTTGACGTTCTTCGTAACTTTCTAATTCGGTAATATCTGCTTCTGCTCCAACTGAAAGTATGATAACTTCTGCATCTTCGTCTTTTACTAATTCACGAACTTGATCTACATATTTGTTCCCATTTACTGCTGAACTTTCGTCAACATTACAAACATAAAGTACTGGTTTGTTTGTAATTAATTGAAAATCTTCCATCAATTCAATTTCGTCTTGATTTTGAGGTTCAACGGTTCTAGCAGATTTTGCTTGCAATAAGGTTTCACGAATTCTATCCAAAAGAGCTTTTTCTGTTTGCGCTTCTTTATTTCCTGTTTTAGCTGCACGATTTACTTTTTCTAAACGTTTTTCAACTGTTTCTAAGTCTTTCAATTGCAATTCGATATCAATCGTTTCTTTATCGCGAATTGGATTTACATTTCCATCAACGTGAACGATATTATCGTTATCAAAACAACGCAAAACGTGAATAATAGCGTTACATTCTCTAATATTTGCAAGGAATTGATTTCCTAAACCTTCACCTTTACTTGCTCCTTTTACCAATCCTGCAATATCAACGATATCAACAGTTGCCATTTGTACGCGTTCTGGTTTTACCAATTCTTCCAAACGATTGATTCTTGGATCTGGAACGTTTACCACACCAATATTTGGCTCAATAGTACAAAACGGAAAGTTAGCACTTTGCGCTTTAGCATTTGATAAACAATTAAATAAAGTTGATTTTCCTACGTTTGGTAATCCTACAATTCCTGCTTTCATCTTAAGATTTTATTTTAAAAAGTGTGCAAATATAAGCTATAATTTAAAATTATTGATAGACATTGACTAGAGAATAGTGTAAATATGTAATCTATTGTAAAAATTATGTAACATAATAGTATTCAAGTAGAAGTAATTTTGACTTATAAATTTTAATCTAAAATTACAGACTTATGAAAACTAAAATTTCAATCTTACTTATAGCAACAGCATTTACATTAAATGGTTTTTCTCAAGCTCCAAAAAATGTCAAATCGGAAACTACCACAGTAATTACAACAATTAAAGATTCTGAAGGAGAAAAAAAATTAGTAAAAACAGAAGAAACTCGTGAGGTACAAAAAATTGAATTAGGTCAGGAAAGTCCGAATACTATTAATATTCCACAAGTAAATAGTCCTGTAAATGTTACTACTACAACTCAATTAAGTGTTGATGGCGAGATAAAATCAGTTGATGTTGATCGTTCGGCTTATTACGTCTTCAATGGTGAAAAATATGAATTCAAATCTGATAAACAAGGTTATACTTTAAATTCAGTTTCGAGTAAAAACAGAGCTATTTTGAGAAAAACATCAAATAATAATTACATTTATATCAACAAAAATAAAGTGGCTGTTGGTTATTATGATAGTGATGGAAACTTTATTTTAGAAACTTATGATTCTACAACTGAATCCATGAAAAAAGAAAAATTTGAAAAAATCAAATAATATCAAGGTCCTTTAATTAGGGCTTTTTTTATTCTTTAAGACTTTTAATAATTTGTTCCTCCTCCTCAGTTGCAATTAAACCAGATATTTCCCAATAATTATTTAAAATTACATTGGTTTTATTTACGAGTGACTTACCAGTAAACACTTCATTTTCTTTGTAAGTATAATTGGTATTGCTAAAGTTAGTAGTTATGAAAGAATTTTTAACCTCAATATCTGTTGTTTTATTTTTGTAAATTTGTTCAAATCCGATTTCCTCTCTTGAACTCACAAGATAGTAGTTTGTATGTTCAACTCTATATAAGGCTTTAAAAAACGATTTATAAACATTTTTAGCCATTTTACCCGAACGATCCTTTAGTTTTGCAATAGTAGCTGGCGCTATTTCTAAGGTAACTTCTATGATAATCTTCTTTTTCTTATCGTATATAATTGTAAAATCGTCTACTAAACCTTTGGTACTTTCTAGCGGTGTTACTGCCATCACATAGTAATCTTCATGATCTGGATTTGCTTTAATCAAAAAATCGTATTCTTTTTTGGCACGAACTTCCGTTAAAGGCAACAGATACTTAAAACTATAATAATTCTCAATCAAATTATTTAAATTATAACCTAAAAGTTCGTCTGAAACACTGTCGTCATAAAGACCATAAGCCCTATTTTGCTCGACCAAAATATTCGATTTGATGTCTTTTGGCTTGCCGAATAATTGAAAATTCATTAACCCATCACTATAATTAGAATACTTTCCGTTTAACTTAAAAAACTCTCTACAATAAATTTTTAATCTAGAAGGAATAGTAAGTTTTTTGACGGAATTTTCAATCAAGTTTGTCAAAATTTTTTGCGGATGCTGTTTTGTTAAAATAATTTCATCCAATTTATTAATTGTGCTTTTTAAAAAAACAACTGTCTCGCTATCTTTTAATTGGGAAGAGCGAACCACAAGTGTGGTGTACGAAGTATGAGTTATCTGAATATTTGAAGCACCCTTTATTAGAAAACTGACTTTACCTTCTTGGTTTGATAAATTTATCTGTTTGGTTTTTAAAATAGCTACTGTTGCATCTTCAATAGGCTTATTAGTATCTTCGTCTTTAACAATAATAGTTTTTTCAATCTCTTGTGAATAGATTTGTACAACAAAAAACAAATAACAAACTAAAAAAAACTGCTTCATGTTGGCATAAGTTTAATTACAAATATAGCAATCTTTTAATACATTGTGAAATAACAATTTAGACAAACCATTCGATATAATATCAAGTAGTTACAATAAAAAAAACACTAATAAGTTATAAACCAATTAGTGCTTTTACTTTATCAAAAAAATGTTACTCGTTATGTAAAAATGATTGTCTATTAAGTAATGTTTCTTCACTTTCCACATGATTATCGTCAGGAATACAGCAATCCACTGGGCAAACAGCTGCGCACTGTGGTTCTTCATGAAAACCTTTGCATTCTGTACATTTTCCCGGAACAATATAGTAAACATCATCAGAAACTGGAGTTTGTGCTGCATCAGAATCTACTTCAGTACCATCAGGAAGAATTACCTTACCTCTCAGCTTGGTTCCGTCTTTCCATCTCCAATCATCTGCGCCTTCATATATTGCCGTATTTGGACATTCTGGCTCACAAGCACCACAATTAATACATTCGTCTGTTATTATAATTGCCATTTTTAATTTTAGATATTAAATATTAGATATTAGATTTAAAAAATCCTATAACCTAAATGATTTGTTTAATTTTGCACAAAATTACAATCAAAACCATTCATATACAAATAAACAAATGTTACAAAAAGAAAAAATTAACGCTTTTGTAGAATTAGGTAAGTTTTTAAGCCAATTTTCGTTGGACGATAACACTAAAAAGACAAACTTATTAAGCAATAATTTGTTTTATGATGATTTTATAAATTTAATTGAACTATCGCAATCACATAATGGTTGGTTTACACCAGAACAAGTTTATTTTGCTATAAATTCTTGGGCAGAAGCTTTGACTGAAGAAAATTTGGAAAAATGGTTATCTAGCTATGATTTTTTAAATGTGAAACCAAAAACTGTCGGATTAATCCTCGCTGGAAACATACCTTTAGTTGGTTTTCATGATTTTTTATCGGTACTAGTTTCTGGTCATAAGGTTTTGGTCAAAACTTCTTCCAACGATCAAAAATTATTGCCTTTTCTTGCTAAATATTTAATTTCTGTAGATTCTGAAATAGAAAATTACATTAAGTTTACAGAAGGAAAATTAGAAAATTTTGATGCTGTCATTGCAACTGGCAGCAACAATACCGCAAGATATTTCGAATTTTATTTCAAAGACAAGCCAAGTATAATTCGTAAAAACAGAAATTCGATCGCCATTTTAACAGGAAAAGAATCGCATGAAGATTTAGTAAATTTAGGCGAAGATATTTTTAGATATTTTGGTTTAGGGTGTCGCAATGTTTCAAAATTATTTATTCCAAAAGACTATAATTTTGAAAGCTTCTTTCAAGCTATTTATGAATATAAGGATGTAATTTTTTACGAAAAATATTCTAATAATTACGATTATAACAAAGCCGTTTTCTTGATGAGTAATTTCAAATTGTTAGATAATGAGTTCCTAACAATCAAAGAAGATACTAGCTATTCCTCACCAATTTCGTCTGTTTTTTATGAATATTATGATGATTTGAATGAGCTAAAATCGCGATTGGAAAACGATGCCGACCAAATTCAGTGCATTGTTTCCAAAGACTTAATATCTGGTTCAATTCCATTTGGACAAACACAAAAACCAAACCTTTGGGATTATGCTGATAATGTTGATACAATTTCATTTCTTCATACTATTTGATTGAATTATTCTCGAAAATTCTTATAAACTATAACGTTTTAGTTAATAACATGGCTTTATCATTGTTAAATTCTAACCGCTTTTTTGTAAGCTATTTACGAAATTTGCACTTTTAAAATTTACACCAATTCATAGGATTAAAGATTTCGAAATAAATTCAGAATAAAATGAAAAAACACAACTACAGCGCAGGACCATGTATTCTTCCTCAAGAAGTATTTGAAAAAGCAGCACAAGCCATTTTAAATTTTAATAATTCCGATTTATCTATTTTAGAAATATCACATAGAAGTAAAGATTTTGTTGCCGTGATGGACGAAGCAAGAGCTTTAGTTTTAGAACTTTTAGGATTAGAAGGAAAAGGATATCAAGCCTTATTTTTAGCTGGTGGCGCCAGTCTAGAATTCTTGATGGTTCCTTATAATTTAATGAAAACGGATGGAAAAGCAGCTTATTTAGATACTGGAACTTGGGCTAGTAATGCGATAAAAGAAGCCAAACATTTTGGAGAAACTCTAATCGTAGGTTCATCTAAAGAGCAAAATTACAATCACATTCCAAAAGGTTTTTCAATTCCTGAGGATGCTTCCTATTTTCATTGTACAAGCAACAATACCATTTTTGGAACGCAAATGAAATCGTTTCCGCAAACAAATGTTCCTGTAGTTTGTGATATGAGTTCCGATATTTTTTCAAGAACATTAGATTTTTCAAAATTTGATTTGATTTATGCTGGAGCTCAAAAAAATATGGGCCCTGCTGGAGCAACTTTAGTAGTCGTAAAAGAAGAAATTTTAGGAAAATCTGGAAGATCTATTCCAAGTATGTTGGATTATGAAAAACATATCAAAGCAGAAAGTATGTACAATACGCCACCTGTTTTTCCTATTTATGCGTCACTTTTAACTTTACAATGGTTGAAAAAACTTGGCGGAATTGCTGTTATTGAAAAAATCAACGAAGCTAAAGCCAACTTATTATACACAGAAATCGATAGAAATCCATTATTTAAGGGAACTGCTACAGTTGAAGATAGAAGTATCATGAACGCCACGTTTTTATTAAATGATGAAAACCACGCTCCTATTTTTGACAAAATGTGGAAAGAAGCAGGAATTTCTGGATTGCCTGGACATCGCTCTGTTGGAGGTTATCGGGCTTCAATGTACAATGCTTTGCCTCTAGAAAGCGTTCAAGTTTTGGTCGATGTAATGCAATCACTTGAAAAGAACCTCTAAATTTTAAAATTTAATATATCAATTGAGTTTTAACTTTTAAACTCATAAACTTTTAAACTTATAAACTTAAAAATGAAAGTATTAGCTAACGACGGAATTTCAAAAAGCGGAATCAAAGCTTTAGAAAAAGGTGGATTTGAAGTAATTACTACCAAAGTAGCGCAAGAACAAGTTGCCAATTTCATCAGTTCAAATAATGTTGATGTCATTTTAGTAAGAAGCGCAACCAAAGTACGTAAAGATATTATCGATGCTTGTCCAAATTTAAAAGTCATTGGTCGTGGTGGCGTTGGAATGGATAATATTGATGTAGAATATGCTCGTACCAAAGGGATTCATGTTATAAACACGCCAGCTTCTTCTTCTGAAAGTGTAGCAGAGTTAGTTTTTGCACACTTATTTACTGGTGTTCGTTTTTTGCACGATTCAAACAGAAATATGCCTCTTGAAGGTGATACTAATTTTGAAGGTTTAAAAAAAGCTTACGCAAATGGTATCGAACTTCGTGGCAAAACATTAGGAATTATTGGCTTTGGAAGAATTGGTCAAGCGGTTGCAAAAATGGCACTTGGACTTGGAATGAAAGTAATTGCTGCCGATAAATTTTTAAGCAATGCCGAAATTAGAGTTGATTTTTATACTGGTCAATTCATAAATGTTGACATTATTACAGAACCCTTAGAAGACTTGTTCAAACATTCTGATTTTATTACACTTCACGTTCCTGCTCAAGAAGGATATGTAATTGATAAAGAAAATATTGCACAAATGAAAGACAATGTAGGAATAGTAAATTGTGCTCGTGGTGGTGTGATTAATGAAGTTGCTTTAATTGAAGCTTTAGAAAGTGATAAAGTCCTTTTTGCAGGATTAGACGTTTTTGAAAAAGAACCAACGCCAGAAATTCAAATTTTGATGCATCCAAGGATTTCATTAACACCACATATTGGAGCTGCAACTTTAGAAGCGCAAGATAGAATTGGAACCGAATTAGCCGAGCAAATTATTGGTCTATTAAAGAAGTAATCAACTTCAAAAAAAATAGAATCCAAATCTGAAGTAAAATTTAGATTTGGATTTTTTTGTAGAATAAATTTGACGTTTCATAAATTTGCTTTTAAACTTTTATACCTTTGTTAAAACTAAAAACAAAAAACTATGTTTGAACAACTTACAGAATTAGTAAAACAATTTGGTGGTGATGCAGTAGTAAACAATCCTGCAATACCAAACGAACAAAATGAAGCCGTAATGGATGAAGCTGGAGGCTCAATTATCTCTGGTTTAAAAGATATGGTTGCTAGCGGAAATGTTGGTGATTTAGCAGGAGTACTTGCTGGTAAAACTCCCATTGATATGAACAACCCAGTGGTTAAAGAGCTAGCCGCAAAAGTAACAGGAAATTTAGGCTCAAAATTAGGATTATCAGAAGAAGCTGCTGGTGGCGTTGCTGGAGGTTTGATTCCACAAATTTTAGGAGGATTGGTTAACAAAGCGCAAGATCCAAACCAACCTGGATTTAATGTTTCTGACATTATTAGCTCTATTTCCGATGGAAATGGTGGCGGATTAATGGATGCCGTTTCCAAATATGGCGGTCAATTTGGATTGGACCAAAATGGCGATGGTACAGTTGATATGAGCGATGCAATGGCTGCTGTTTCTAATAAATCTGGTGGATTAGGCGATATTTTTAGTAAACTTTTCGGAAAGAAATAGTATCTCATTAATTTATAACAAAAACACTTTAACATAGTTAAGGTGTTTTTTTTTTTGTTAAAACAGATTTAAAACGCATCCAAAACTGATAGATTTAAGGTAATTTTATAAAAAAAAATGATGAAAAATTTATTCTTTATAATTATAGTTGTTTCATTTATTATAAGTTGCACTACATCCAGAACTATTTCTGCTGAAAAACAAACTAATTTTCAAAAATCTGATACGGTAAGAATTGCCAATGATGAACTAGAATATGAAGTCATTATTATTGACGGTGGTTTTACTTCATGGTTAAATAGTATGGCTAGACCGCGCGGATTTTATACCGAAAATTTCTTAGAAACTAGGAATAGAATTTATGTGACCGAGTGGAACAGAAGATCACTACAATTTTATTCTCACAAACCAAATCTATATGAAATGCAAATCAATTATGATATGAACACCCATTACGGTTATGAAGTTAACTATCTAATTTATAATTATTTCATATATTTTCAATTAAAACATAAAGAACAACTTGCAGGATTTGTTCCCGGTCCGTAAAATAATTACTTTTGTATTTTTAGTTTAAAATATGGGAAGTTTTAAAGAACGTTGGAATATATCATCTAATTGGCAGGTATTTGTTATTCTTGTCGTGTTTGCAATAACAGGCTCTACATCGGCACTAATAGCAAAACCAATCTTGGCTTTTTTTGGAATAACAAGAACTTCTATTTCTCTATGGTTTTATTATCCTTTGTATATCATTATGATTTTTCCGGCGTATCAAGTTCTTTTGGTTAGCTTCGGATTTCTATTTGGTCAATTCAAATTCTTTTGGGCTTTTGAAAAGAAAATGCTTCGCAGCATGAAACTTGGATTTATTGCCGATTTTTTTGAGAAATAAAAAAGGAACTATTGAAGTTCCTTTAAATTATTATCCTCTTGATTTTTAATCACATAAGTGTAAATCCATGTCAGCGTAAATGTTGGAATGAAATCACTAAAAGGTAATATCTCTTCTAAAAACTCGATTATACCACCCACTTTACCTATGAAACCTTTATACATATAAGATAACATAAAAGCTGCTAATGGTGCCCAAATGGTATCTGCAAGTTCGCCGAAAAAAGGAACTAAATAGGTTAACATACCAACCAAATCAAGAAAAATACCTAAAAATAAATTTCTTTGCTTGTTACTTAAGTTGGTCAATGCATCCGATTGTAATATCATTTCTAATTAAATTTATAATTTGGAAATGATATTACAAATGTAATGCCAAACTATTTAGGCTGATTGATCATATTGAAAAAGTCATTTCTATTTTCTTTTTCATTAAAAATTCCACCGTATTGAATGGTTGAAGTATAACTCGATTCGTCTTTAATTCCGCGACTTGATACACACAAATGTGTAGCTTCCATCACAACAATTACGTTATCAGTTTCTAGAACAGATTTCAATTCATTGTAAATTTGCATAATCAAACGCTCTTGCACTTGCGGACGACGAGAATAATAATCTACTATCCTATTCAATTTTGACAATCCAATAACTTTTCCGCTTGAAACATATCCAATATGTGCTTTTCCAACTATTGGTAGAAAATGATGTTCACAAGTTGAATTGAAAGTAATATTTGCTTCCACCAACATTTTGTCATAATTATAACTGTTGTCAAAAACAGATATTTTAGGTTTATTAGCAGGATTTAATCCCGAAAATATTTCTTGAATAAACATTTTTGCAACTCTGTGAGGTGTTCCTTGAAGACTATCATCAGTCATGTCTAATCCTATTTCTTCCATAATTAAGTGGAAATGCTTTTCAATAGTTTGCATTTTGTCGGCATCTGATTTGTCAAATGCATCAGATCGTAACGGAGTTTCTGCCGATGTCATCTGATGATTATCGCCAATCAATTCGTAAATTTCTTTTTCAATTAATGTGTTCATGGCTACTTTTATTTTGAAATTATTTTGTTTAACAAATCTACAATAAATTTAAACAAAATATTTTCTTTAACTTTTATTTATTATTTATTCAACGATAAAAAAAAACTATAACACTTATTTTTTATAAAATACTTTGTTACTTTGTGAAAAATTGAAGCATGATTACAGCCAAAAATATTAATAAGTTTTATGATAGTTTACAAGTCTTAAAAGGTGTTGATTTACATATAAAAAAAGGTGAAATTGTATCCATTGTAGGTGCATCAGGAGCAGGAAAAACAACGCTATTGCAAATTCTAGGAACGTTAGACAAATCTTCTTTAGAAAATGGAACTTCATTAACTATAAATGATGAAGATATTTTGAAGATGAACGATAAATTGTTATCTAAATTCAGGAACCAACATTTGGGATTTATTTTTCAATTTCATCAATTATTACCTGAATTTACAGCTTTAGAAAACGTTTGTATTCCTGCATACATTGGTGGAAAAGAAAAAAAAGAAACCGAAACAGAAGCAAAAAGATTACTTGATTATTTGGGATTATCACACAGAATTAATCACAAACCCAACGAACTTTCTGGCGGTGAACAACAAAGAGTAGCTGTAGCAAGAGCATTAATTAATAAACCTGCAGTTATTTTTGCCGATGAACCTTCAGGAAATTTAGATACAGCTTCGGCAGAAAATTTACATCAATTGTTTTTCAAACTCCGTGATGAATTTGGACAAACTTTCGTAATTGTAACCCACAACGAAGAATTAGCCAACATGGCAGACCGAAAATTAGTTATGGTTGATGGACAGATTAGTAATTAAAAAGTTTCGGGTTGCGAGTTTCGGGTTATGTTATAAACATAAAATTACTTAAACTTTTAAACTCTTAAACTCTTAAACAAAAAGTAAATGCTTCTAATACTTCTATCATGGATTTATATTCTCTTCACCACAATCAATCTTGGTTTTGGTTTTGATAGATGTATTGGATTGAAAAATAAAAATTTCGCGATTACATCCATTTTAGGATTGTTTTCTGTTACTATTCTTGCGAGCGTTTGGGTAATTTTTGGTAGAATCAATATTGAATTCCATGGAGTTCTCTTGATTCTAAATTTTTTACTTTTTTTCAAATTCCAAAAAGAGATTATTGAAAACTATAAAAGCTTTTGGAACGAATTACTATCATTATCAAAAACATTAAAAATTTTCTTATTCACAATCACTTTAATGATTGTTGCGCAATGCAGTTCTATTCCGTATGTAATTGATAATGAATCTTATTACATTCAAACCAGCAAATGGATTAACGAATACGGATTTGTAAAAGGAATTGTGAATTTGCATTTTTTTCTTGGTCAAACGAGTGGTTGGCACATTACACAAAGTGTTTTTAATTTTTCGTTTCTA
This sequence comes from Flavobacterium sp., assembly GCA_044361155.1. Classification (GTDB taxonomy): domain Bacteria; phylum Bacteroidota; class Bacteroidia; order Flavobacteriales; family Flavobacteriaceae; genus Flavobacterium. The sequence continues at coordinate 39,768 of JBIKJF010000013.1, read as the reverse complement.
TATTCCAATTTCAATGATTTAAGTGGATTTGTACTGCTTTTGGGAACCGTTTTTTCCATTCAAAAACTTCAAGAATTTTACCAAAATAAGAACTCCAATTATCTTTTGATAGGATTATTTCCGATAACGAGTATTTTTCTTTTTCAATTTATTAGCGCGCCATCGCCAGATATTCCGGTTTATGTTTTATCGTTTATAATCTTTTTTTACTTTTTAGAAAATTTCAAAAAATGTACTGTTGAAGTATTTAATTTGATTGTAATTCTGATACTTTTTACGCTTTACATAAAAAATACCACTTTAACTTTTGCATTGATTCCAATAGTTTTATTGATTCAAAATTTCAAAATTCTTTCTAAAAACCTATCAAAATCGTTTCTGTTGGCAAGCATCGTTTTAGTACTTTTTATAACGAAAAACATGATTATTTGTGGTTCGCCAGTTTTTCCATCCAAATTATTTTCATCCTTAACTATGGATTACGCGATTCATGATAGCATTGAAAGTTTTTATTACGACCAATTAAAATATTATGGTTACTTCGTCGATTTGCAACAATACAATTCTATGCCGGCTTTCGATTTATTTTTAAGATGGTTATCACTTCCAAAACTTAATGGATTGTTCAATAAATTGAGTGTTTTACTCATTATAATTACACCTTTTTTTATCTATAAATTTCAAAACAAAAAAGCAGTTTGGATACTTTATATTTTGATGGTTTTGCAATTAATAATCCTTTTCGCAACATCGCCGCAATATCGATTTTTCATGAATTTTATTTTATTCTTTTCGCTGTTTTGCTTCATTTGTTTGTTTCAAAATAAAAGAATAATCAATGCAGTTTTATTACTTTCGTTAGTTCCAACGCTACTAATTCTATTTCTTCCTGTCAATTTAAATCTTTTTTCAAATTACAAATTCATGATGGAACTCAGTAATTTCTCAACAGAAAACATCATTTTTCCTCATGAAAACACCAAAAACAACACCACATTTGAAGTCATTCAATTAGGGAATTTAAAATACAACTCACCTATCCAAAACGATTTCTTTTGGGCAAGCGGAAATGGAGCACTTCCTTGCGTAAATAAAGACCAAATCGCTTATTTCAAAAAATACTTTTATATCATTCCACAACAGAGAACCAAAGATTTAAAAGACGGATTTTACGCCAAAAAAATCAATAAAAATGACTAATTCCGAATTAAAATCCTTCCTTGACGAGAAAGTAGATTTATACAACAATCCGAAGTTTATTGAAAGTGATCCGATACAAATTCCGCATGCTTTTTCTTTGAAAGAAGACATTGAAATTGCAGGATTTTTATCAGCAACAATTGCTTGGGGAAACCGTAAAATGATAATCAATAATGCAAAAAAAATGATGGCTTTCATGGGAAATTCACCATACGATTTTGTACTAAACCATCAAGATTACCAGCTCGAAAAATTAGAGAATTTCGTTCATCGCACTTTCAATGGTGGCGATATGATTACGTTTGTAAAAGGTTTACAAAATATTTACACCAATCATAATGGTTTGGAAGCTGTTTTCTCAAAAAACATTGAGAAAGATTCTATGCAAAAAAGTATTTCCGAATTTAAGAAAGTGTTCTTCGAAATCAATCATCAAAGTCGCACACAAAAACACATTTCTGATCCATTAAATAATTCGGCGGCCAAAAGAATCAACATGTTTCTTCGTTGGATGGTTCGAAACGATAAAAAAGGAGTCGATTTTGGAATTTGGAAAACCATTCCGACATCAGCATTGTCTTGTCCGCTTGATGTTCATTCAGGAAATGTGGCTCGAAAATTAGAATTACTTTCAAGAAAACAAAACGACGCAAAAGCTCTTTCAGACTTAGACATAAACCTTAGAAAATTAGATCAAAATGATCCAGTAAAATACGATTTTGCCTTATTTGGTTTGGGCGTTTTTGAGAAATTTTAAAATTGTGAAGCCGGAAGTTGGAAGTTTTAAAATTGATTTTTGAAGTTAAAATTGACTTTTGATATTGATTTTTTTTAACTATTTTTGTCCAAACCAAAACAACAAAAACATTATGCTTATCATCGGAATTGCAGGCGGCACAGGTTCAGGAAAAACAACTGTTGTTCACCAAATTATGAACGAACTTCCAGAAGCAGAAGTCGGAATTATTTCGCAAGACTCCTACTACAAACAAAATGTCGGTATGAGTTATGAAGAACGAAGCAACATCAATTTTGACCATCCACGTGCTATCGATTTTGAACTTTTGGTACAGCATTTAAAAGAATTAAAAAACGGAAAAACCATCGACCAACCTGTATATTCTTTCGTAACGCACAACAGAACCGACGATACTATTTCAACGCATCCACGAAAAGTAATGATTGTAGAAGGAATTCTTATCCTAACCAATCCCGAACTTCGCGAGATGTTTGACGTAAAAGTTTTCGTTCACGCCGATTCAGATGAGCGTTTAATTCGTCGTTTAAAACGTGATATTGCCGAGCGTGGTCGTGACATGGAAGAAGTTTTAAACCGTTACCAAACGACACTAAAACCAATGCACCAACAGTTCATCGAACCAACAAAAGCATTTGCAGACATCATCATTCCAAACGACAAATACAATACCGTTGCTATCGATGTGGTTCGTGCCGTAATCAACCAACGCTTAGTCTAATTTTATATCTGAAATAAATGAAAAATTGGTTTCAAAACCTTATTAGTGATTTTCCGTTTCTTAAATTTTTAGGAAGCAAATACACTTTGGTTTCCTTATTTTTCATCGTTTGGATGCTTTTTCTTGACAACTATTCTTACATGGACAGTCGTGTTTTAGATAAAGAAATCAACGAATTAGAAGACAATAAAAAATACTACCAAGAAGAAATCGCTAAGGACAAACAAAGCATTAAAAACCTAAACAATCCTGGTCAAACAGAAAAATATGCTCGCGAGAAATACTACATGAAAAAAGACAGCGAAGACATATACATCATTGACATCGAAGAAGATAGAATTAAAGACAGTTTAGAAGGAGCGAAACAATAGGCATTTCGAAAATGGCAATTCCTGCTTTACGTTCTACTTCGTGCCACTGCAATCAGGGCTAGATTGTGAACTTTAAACTAGATATCACGATTTTAAAGAAACTCATTCTAAAAAACAAATTTATCATTTATCATTATTAGAATTTAACCATCGAAAAAGTATATACCTATTTTGCAAAAAATCAAATTTAAATCTTCAAAAAAAGATAATTTTTGACTAAATTTGAAGTATCAAAAAGCAAAATACTTGTGAGCACAAATAAACCACTTTTTACAGATTTTGAAAGCGTAAGTTCCAAACAATGGAAACAGCAAATTCAATACGAACTCAAAGGCGCCGATTACAATGAAACGCTAGTTTGGGAAAGCCCAGAAGGCATCAAAGTAAAACCATTTTATCACAATGATGAAGTGGAAGAAACAGATTCTAAAATTTCAATAAATTCTCCAGAAAAAGCTTTTGAAATTCTTCAAAACATCTTCGTTCACGACGTAAAAAAATCAAACGAACGTGCGTTAGACACACTTAATCGTGGAGCAGAAAGCATTCGTTTTACCATAGAAAACGATACTATTTCTATCGCAGATTTGATGCAAAATCTTCCTTTAGAAAAAACAACTTATTATTTTTATTTACCATTTCTATCGGTAGATTTCGCAACTAAAGTAAGTGATTATGCAGCCAAAAATCATGCAAAATTCGTAATGCAAATTGATCCAATTGGTCAACTTACTAAAGATGGAAATTGGTTTGAAAACCTAGAAAGTGATTTTGAAAAACTAAATACTATTGCAAGTTCATCAGCAATTAATTACCTAAATATAAGTTCGGGAATTTACCAAAATGCTGGAGCTAATATGGTGCAACAATTAGCTTACACTTTGGCTCATGTCAATGAATATTTCAATAGAATTCCGGCATTAAAACATCCTATAACTATTGAAGTCGCAGTTGGAACCAACTACTTTTTCGAAATTGCAAAACTTAGAGCTTTACGCCTTTTGTTCAAAACTTTAGCTAAAGAATATCATCATAATTTTGATTGTAATATTATTGTAACGCCAACTCGTAGAAACAAAACCATCTACGATTACAATGTAAACATGCTACGAACTACAACCGAATGTATGTCGGCAATTCTTGGTGGTGCCAATGTTGTAGCCAATTTGCCTTACGATGCTTTGTACCATAAAGACAACGAATTTGGCGATAGAATTGCGAGAAACCAACTTTTAGTTTTAAAACACGAAAGTTATTTTGATAAAGTAAATAATCCTGCCGATGGCGCTTATTATATTGAAAATCTAACACAACAATTAGCAGAAAAAGCATTAGAATTATTCAAAGACATTGAGAAAAATGGTGGTTTGATAACCCAATTAATCGAAGGAACTATTCAACGAAAAATCAGCGAAAGTGCCAATAAAGAGCAAGAGTTGTTCGACAATGGTAAAGAAATTTTATTAGGAACCAACAAGTATCCAAACAAAAACGATAGCATGAAAAACGATTTGGAATTGTATCCTTTTGTAAAACAAAATCCACGCAAAACGCTCATCACTCCTATCATTGAAAAAAGGTTGGCAGAGAAATTAGAGCAAGAGCGATTAGCATCTGAATAATTGATAACTTTAACAAAAAAGAAACTATGGAAGCGATAAGACAATTTGTAAAAGTGAAAGATCAAAAAGTAAACATTACTTTACCTGACGATTTTATCGCAGATGAAGTTGAAGTAATCATTTTGGCAAAAAATGATATTAGTTATCACCTTTCAGATGAACAAATAGAACTTTTAGATAACAGATTAAACGAACCTGAATCGGAATATATTACATCTTCAGAATCATTAAATCTATTAAAAAAGAAATATGGGTTTTAGAGTTATTGTTTCTAAAAAAGCACAAAAAGAGATTGAAAATGCAGTAGCATATTACGCTGAAATCAATTTAAAACTTGCTTTAAGATTTTATAATGAGTTATCTGAAACCTACAAAAAATTAGAACTAAATCCTGATTATCAAATAAGACATAAAAATTATAGAGCAATTCCATTAAAAGTTTTTCCTTTTTTATTGTTCTATGTTTATGATGAAAATAGTGAAATAATTAAAATTCTTTCTTGTTTTCATACATCAAAAAACATAAAAAAATATCCTAAATAGTTTTAGAAACTATGAGAAAAAATATACAACACATTACTTTGGAAAGTTCGAAAAACTCGAAACCCGAAACCCGAAACTCGGAACTTTTCCACACTGCTGAAAATATTGAAGTTAAACCAACTTATTCCAAAGAAGATATTGAAAATTTGGAGCACATTGGTTTTGGAGCAGGATTCGCACCAAATCTTCGTGGACCTTATGCTACCATGTACGTTCGCAGACCTTGGACCATTCGTCAATATGCCGGATTTTCTACAGCTGAGGAAAGTAATGCTTTCTACAGAAGAAATCTTGCTGCTGGACAAAAAGGACTTTCTGTGGCGTTTGATTTAGCCACACACAGAGGTTACGATTCCGACCATGAACGCGTTTTTGGAGACGTTGGAAAAGCTGGTGTTGCAATCGATTCGGTTGAAGATATGAAAATTCTTTTCGATCAAATTCCATTGGGTGAAATGTCGGTTTCTATGACTATGAATGGTGCTGTTTTACCAATTATGGCTTTTTATATTGTTGCTGCCGAAGAACAAGGTGTTGCTCCTGAATTACTTTCAGGAACGATTCAAAACGATATTTTGAAGGAATTTATGGTTAGAAATACCTACATCTATCCGCCAACGCCTTCGATGAAAATCATTGCTGATATTTTTGAATATACGAGCAAGAAAATGCCAAAATTCAACTCGATTTCAATTTCGGGTTATCATATGCAAGAAGCTGGAGCGACCGCCGATATTGAGTTGGCTTATACTTTAGCAGACGGTTTAGAATACATTAGAACAGGTTTAGCAACCGGAATGAAAATTGATGAGTTCGCTCCTCGCCTATCTTTTTTCTGGGCAATTGGAATGAACCATTTTATGGAAATCGCCAAAATGCGTGCTGGACGAATGTTGTGGGCAAAATTGCTAAAACAATTCCATCCACAAGATGAAAAGTCATTGGCTTTGAGAACGCATTGTCAAACATCAGGTTGGAGTTTAACCGAGCAAGATCCTTTTAATAATGTGGCTCGAACTGCCATTGAAGCAGCAGCAGCAGCATTTGGAGGAACGCAATCATTACACACCAACGCCTTAGACGAAGCGATTGCATTACCAACCGATTTCTCAGCTAGAATTGCTAGAAATACCCAAATCTTTTTACAAGAAGAAACCAAAATTTGCAAAACGGTCGATCCTTGGGCTGGAAGTTATTATGTAGAAAGTTTGACCAACGAAATTGCACAAAATGCTTGGAAACTTATTGAAGAAGTAGAAGAATTAGGCGGAATGACGAAAGCCATCGAAGCTGGTATTCCGAAATTGCGTATTGAAGAAGCTGCCGCTCGAAAACAAGCCAGAATTGACAGTACTCAAGATATTATTGTTGGCGTTAACAAATTTAGATTAGAAAAAGAAGATCCATTACAGATTTTAGATGTAGATAACGATATGGTGCGCAAGCAACAAATTGAACGTTTGACACAAATAAAAAGCACACGCGATAATACCAAAGTTGCCGAATGTTTAGCAAAATTAACCGATTGTGCTAAAAACTCTAATGGAAATTTATTAGATTTGGCAGTAGAAGCGGCAAGAAATAGAGCAACATTAGGAGAAATTAGTGATGCTTTGGAAGCAGTTTTTGGAAGATATAAAGCACAAATTAGAAGTTTTAGCGGCGTGTATAGTAAAGAAATAAAAAACGACGAAAGTTTTGAAAAAGCAAAACAACTAGCCGATGCCTTCGCAAAAAAAGAAGGTCGTCGTCCTAGAATTATGATTGCTAAAATGGGACAGGACGGACACGATCGTGGTGCGAAAGTTGTAGCCACAGGTTATGCCGACGTAGGTTTTGACGTGGATATTGGACCGTTATTTCAAACGCCTGCCGAAGCTGCGAAACAAGCCGTAGAAAACGATGTTCATATTCTTGGAGTTTCCTCATTGGCTGCTGGACACAAAACTTTAGTGCCACAAGTTATTGCCGAACTAAAAAAATACGGACGAGAAGATATTATGGTAATTGTTGGTGGCGTAATTCCTGCGCAAGATTATCAGTTCCTTTTTGATGCTGGTGCTGTTGCCGTTTTTGGTCCTGGTACTAAAATTAGTGAAGCCGCGATTAGTATTTTGGAGGTTTTACTTGAGGATTGATTTATTAAACTAGTATGTATACAACAAACGCTGACTGAAAAGTTAGCGTTTATTTTTTAAAATGTTTAAAACTAATATAATTTTAAATATTTTTTTTATTAAAATTTCTTACATTTGGAATATTAATCCTTGTGAAGGACGAAGCAGATTAGTTAAGTTTTATTTTAACCTGAATTTAATTCAGGTGCCTATTGGAAAGCCAATTTGTAGGTGATATACCAAACTTTAATTTAAGTTTGATAATCATCATTAATAATGTAAATAGTTCAGTTTGTATCATATTCTTAATTGAGTATATATTTATTGTCAGTACAATTATTATACGTATTCCTGTCTTGTATATGGGGTGATATATTTTATTATGTCGGTTCGGCACTTATCTAATCCATTGTTTCAGTCAAAAATGCAAAACCCCGTACAGGTTCGTCCTTCACTTTTTTAAAAGATATATGAAACACAAAGAATGGTTTAAATTAAAAACCTACCCTCATATTGGATTTCCATTAAATATAAAAGATAAAAAAAATATTACTTCATATATCAAAAACAAGGATAAGGTTAAGAATCATAACTTTATGCCTTTCATACATAAGACAATATCTTCAAGAAAATTAAGGAAAGAATATGATAAAGAAGGAAACTTATTAAATAATGGGTTAAGAAAAATTGGTGATACAAAAAAAAGAGATATTTATTACTCTAATCATTATGATGCAAATATCTTTTCTTATTATGGGCATCTAATAAATATAGAATATGAAAAGATTCTTTTAGCAAATAATTTAGAAAATGTAATCACAGCTTACAGACAGATTCCTATTATTGAAGGAGATAAAATCATTAGAAATAAATGTAATATCGACTTTGCAAATGAAGTTTTTTCATTTATTAAAAACACTCCTTTTGAAGAGACTGTTGCAATAACTTTTGATATAAAAGGCTTTTTTGATAATTTAAATCACAATCTATTAAAAAAATCTTGGTGTTCAATTTTTGGATGGGACAAGCTTGAGGAAGACCATTATAATGTTTATAAAAATATTACAAAATTTTCATTTGTTGAAGAACATAAATTATTTGAATTATTCAAAGATTCAATTATTACAAAGACAAAATCTGGACAATTAAGAAAAAAGAAAGTAGATAAACTAAAATATCTTTTCAATTCGAATGCAATTGCTTTTTGTGAAAAAGATGATATTCATATAATTAGAAAAAATGGATTAATAAATAAAAACAAATATCATAATGGTAAATTAAGAGATTATGGTATTTGCCAAGGATCACCAATAAGTTCAGTTTTAGCAAATATCTATTTATTAGAATTTGACAAACTAATAAATCTTGAAGTTGAAAAAGTTAATGGTCTTTACAGAAGATATTCTGATGATATGGTTATAGTTTGTCATAAAAAAGATAGGCAACATTTTATCGATCTTGTTGAATATCAAATTACTAATCTAACTAAATTAGAAATACAAAAAAAGAAAACACAAATATTTCATTTTTATTACAAAACAGGCAGACTGATATGTGGTCAAGAATTTGAAAACAAACTCAATCATAATAGTGAAAAAAGAAATTTTGAATATCTTGGATTTAGTTTTAATGGAGAAATTGTTTCTCTTAAAACAAGTAGTTTAGCAAAATATTACAGGAAGCTAAAATTAAATGTTAGAAGGTGTAAATACTACTCAAGTATAATTGACAATGACAGTAATGGGCAAATATTTAGAAAAAGGCTTTATAAAAAATTCTCATACATTGGAGCAAAAAGAATTAAAAAATACCGACGCAAAAAAGGAACTACAAATGAATGGATTGTGACTAATCAATATAATTGGGGAAATTATATTACTTATGCAAAACTTGCAAGTAAAACAATTAAAAATAGTAATATAAAATCTCAAATTAAAAAACATTGGAAAAACTTAAATAACCAAATTAATAACGATTAATTGAAAGAGCTATAAATCCAAGCTCTGCGAAGTCTCCTGACTTTGTAGTAAAAAAAACTAACTCATTATAAACCAAATAATTTGGTGTATTCTTTTTATTATGTTATTTATTAAAACTTGACTTTCTAAAAAAAATAAACTAACTTTGCCTTGTTGCTTCCAGATACTTCTTTATGGTTGTGAAAAACAAATAAAACATAACATAAATAACCAACCATAAAGAAGTATCTGGAAGCAAGACCTAATAGTCCTTAAACAAAAAATTACATTTTTTGTTTAAGGACTATTTAATTCTTCATAAACTTCTAAAAAAAATCCAATTCCATTTATTTTTTTGTCACAATTATATGCTATATTTGTGACAGATTATCTAAATAAAAATTATGGAATCTATTGAAAATCAAATTAATAAATCGGTTTCAAATCATAAGCGTGGAAAATTATTTTTCCCAAATGATTTTATCAAATTTGGCACTTCAACTTCAGTTAGGCAAGCACTAAAGCGATTGGAAGATAAGTCATTCTTAATTCGGTTAAGCCATGGAATTTATTTATATCCTAAAAACCATAAAGTATTAGGTGTTCTTTATCCAACACTAGACGAAATTGCTATTGCTATTGCAAAAAGAGATAAAGCTAGAATTATTCCAACAGGAAATCAAGCCTTAAATAAATTAGGATTATCAAATCAAGTTCCTATGAATGTAGTTTATCTGACCGATGGAGCACCAAGGTCAATTAAAGTGCATGATAAATACAGTATCAAGTTTAAAAAAGCAGCTCCCAAATTATTATCGGCAAAAAATGAAACAATCGTTTTAGTCATTCAAGCATTAAAAGAATTAGGAATCGATAAAGTTGATGATGTGGTTTTAAAAAAAATCGCTGAAATAATAAAAAACTTAGATGTTGCTGATATTAAACACGATATAAAGTTAGCACCAGTTTGGATTGCCGAAATCATTAAAAATATAATTAAAGAATAATTATGGTAGAATGGTTTAATTTATCGGAAGATGAAAGAAAAATTATAATTAATCAAGTCAGTATTAAAAAAGGATTACTACCAACTGCTATTGAAAAAGATTGGTGGGTTATGATTGCCTTAAGAGCCATTTTTAAAACAAAATATAGTGATTATCTATTATTTAAAGGAGGAACATCTTTAAGCAAATCTTATAATTTAATTGAACGTTTTTCAGAAGATATTGATTTAGCATTAGACCGGTCTTTTTTTAATCTTGACGGTAATCTTACTAAAAGTCAAGTAAAAAATTTAAGAAGAAAATCTGCGAAATTTGTTAGTGAAATCTTTATACATGAATTAAAAAAAGAGCTTCAAGAAAATAATGTCAAAGATTTTGAATTAAGCATAGTCAATTTTGAAGAATCAGATACTGATCCAATAAGTATTGAATTACGATATAAATCATTGACTGAAACTATTCCTTATTTACAACCTAGAATTTTGATAGAAATAAGTTCGCGTTCCTTACGTAATCCATTCGAAAACAGAGAAGTTATTTCTTTTATTGATGAAGTTTATCCAAACTTACCTTTTTCTAATAAACCAATAAGTGTTCCGACTGTTTTACCGACAAGAACTTTTTTAGAAAAAATATTTTTATTACATGAAGAGTTTCAAAAGCCAGATGAAAATAAAATCAGACATGAACGAATGACAAGACATTTGTATGATATTTCTAAATTGATGGATTCAAATTATTCGCAACAAGCATTAAACAATACTGAGTTATACCAAACTATTGTTAATCATAGAGAAATGATAACAAATTTGCCTTGGGTTGATTACACTAAACATAATACGAAAACTTTAAATTTTATTCCTTCTGAAAAAATAATTGAAAATTGGAGAAAAGATTATAAAGACATGCAAGAAAGTATGTTTTATGGAAAAACAGACTCTTTTGATAAATTGATTATGAAGTTGACAGAATTAAATAGAGAAATAAACAATAAATAACTTAAAATGTAGCTTTTTTTATTTCCTAGATTTAACAATTCAAAAATAATTATGGAACCAAATACTACATAGCTATACCACTCCAAACTCTATGAAGAATCTCAGCTTAGTAGTAAAAAAGTACATTATACTACTCAAAAAAAGTTTAACTACCTAATCTCATAAAAACTATCTCTATTTTTAAAAAAACATTTATTTTTACTTAAAAATTAATTTTATGAAAAAATATATTGCATTACTTTTAATAGTTGTTCTAAGCCAATTGAGTAGCGCACAAAATTATTGTACTTATTTACCCTATTTTTCAAACAATTTATATGGCTTAGTTAGTGACAAACAAGAGCAAATAGTTGAACCAAAATATAAAGAAGCAGAAATTATCAATGAGTTTTCCTTTGTTATATTTGATAAAATTCATTGCTATGATTTGTTCAATGGGAAATATGTAAACATTCCCTATTCTAAAGAAAATTCTTTTGTAGTGATTAGCAATGAGCTTTTTGTTTTTAATTCTAAAGGCAACACTTTAATAAATCCTTACACTAAGGAAAAAATTCCTTTAAAATTGAAATACAAATTTATGTATAACAAAACTTTTTATGATTTTAAATCTAAAAAGAGTTATGATTTGATTTTTGCTTTGACCAATGATGAAAAACAATTATTTTTTAAAAATAATAAAACTTTAAGTCAAGCAATTATTGGAAAGTACAATTTTGAAAATTTTGATATTATTCAGTGTAACGTAGATAATTTTGAACAAAATATTGGTTTACTAATTTTAAATAGCGACAAATCTTTTAGTTGCTATAATTATGATGGTACAAAATCATTTAAAATAAGTACTTCTGAAATCGAAAAAACTACAACATATGCAATTGAATTTAAAAAAAGTGTTCATCAAAAATTTGTAGATTTCTTCGGATTTGAATCAAACTTTTTTCCTGAATCTTTCTCGTTAAGTGATTTGGTTGGTGCTAGTTCTGGAAAGTTTTTCAATCGATTAATAGACAATATTCAACTTGGAAATGGATACACTTTAAAAATTAATAATTACAACTACGACCTGAATTCTCCTAACAAAACATATTTTAAAGACACCAAATACGACAATATTTACCACTTCAATTATTCCGAAAATCAATATTATTTAAAATTCACAAAAAAATCTACAACTGATGAATTGCATTTTTTTGTCAATCATCCAAAAATAAATCCCACAGTTTTAATGTGTCCCAAAGAGGAATTAATAAAATTTGAATTAATGAAATAATTGAATTCAAAATTTAAATTAAATCAAAGTCAAAAAAAGCCACAAATCAATGTAGCTTTTAATAAATTTCTCTAAACCCAAACCTCATTTTTAACTTTAATTTTCTCTGCTAATTTAAGAATGTCTGTTAAAACTCCTCTAGCAGTTACAGCTTTTCCAGCACCAGCACCTTGAATTACTATTGGAATTTCACCATACGATTTAGTGTAAATTTCTATTAAATTATCGGCTCCTTTAAGTTGACCTAATGCAGTAGTTTTGGGAACCGAAACTAGTTTTACTTCCAATTGGTTTTTCTCTAAATCCAATTCACCAACGTAGCGCAACACATGATTATCGGATTGCGTGATTTTGGCAATATTAAAGGGTTTATCAAATAGCGATTTGTTAATTGCATATTGCGCTTTCGAATGTTTTTCATTCAATTCTGGCAACAATAATGACGCAACTTTTATATCCGACAGTTCCACTTTTTGTTCCAATTCACGAGCTAAAATCAATAATTTTCTAGCCACATCGTTTCCAGATAAATCTTCTCTTGAGTCGGGTTCGGTTAATCCGAGTTTTTCGGCATCTACTAAAATTTTTGAAAAAGACTCATTCTCTGATGAAAATCTGTTAAAAATATAACTCAACGAACCAGAAAATACGCCTCTAATCTTAGTAATTTTCTCACCAGAATAATACAAATCACTAATGGTTTGAATCACTGGCAAACCTGCTCCAACATTGGTTTCATACAAAAATGTTTTATCAAATTTCTTAGCTATTCTTCTCAAATCGTTGTAAAAATCTAAATGTTGTGTATTCGCTTTTTTATTGGCAGCCACAATATTAAATCCATTTTGAAGTAAAGGAATATAATTTTTTAAAATATCAGAACTTGCTGTTGCATCAACTGCAATTAAGTTTTCTAATTCAAGTTCTTTCACATAATCAATAATATCTTCTACTTTGAAAGGAATTGCCGATTGTGCAAAATTGGCTTCCCACTGGTTTTTAACTCCATCTTTTTCAAAAAAAGCTAAAGTTGAATTGGTAATTATTGGAAATCGCAATTCGATATTTTTCTTTTCTAAAAAGAATTTCTGACTTTCTAAAACTTGATTCACTAACGTACTTCCTACGTTTCCGATTCCGAAAAGGACTATATTTATTCTAAGCGTTGACATAATTTTGTTGTTTTTGTTTATTAAAAATAGGTTTCAAAAATTGTTCTAATTGGGCATATTCTATTAAAAAAGCATCATGACCGTGAATGGATTCAATTTCATGATAGTGAACATTGTCTTTTACAGATTTTAATGCTTCGAAATCTTTCCGATTTTCGTCAGCAATAAAAAAATAATCGGTATCGACTGCAACTATATGAATATGGGATTGAATCGAATTTGCCACAACTAAAAAATTGCCTCTATTTCTTGTAATATCATTAGTTTTTAAAAGATGATTCATGAGTTTGTAAGCCGATAATCGAAAACGATTTTTCAGTTTGATGCCGTGATTTAACAACCAATTTTCAATTTGAAAAACCGCTAATTTATCGTTTTGAGCTCTTTTAAATCGTTGATTAATAGATTGTGGCGTTCGATACAAAAGCATGGCATGCAAACGAGCATCTGCAATTGGATCATCAGAATTGTTCAAAATTTGATCTTGAATCAACACATTGGCAATTACCCAATCGGTGGCTTTCCAATCGGTTGCAATTGGAATGAGATTTTGAATTTTATTAGGTTGCAACACCGCCATTTCCCATGCAATCGCACCTCCAAGACTTCCGCCAATGACTGCATAAACCTCTGAAATATCTAGAGAAAACAATCCTTCCCAAAAAATATTGGCAATATCACGAATAGTAAATTGTTTGTAATCTGAAATCAAGTTTCCAAAATTGTTATCAAATCCATTTTCGGGAATATTGAAAGCGATGATGGTAAAAGAATTGGTATTTATCGTTTTTCCTTCTCCTATCAAATCATTCCACCAACCGTTTTCACCAGAAACATTGGAGTTTCCTGTCAAAGCATGATTCACTACCACAACTGGAGCTTCACCCAAAGGTTGCCCAAATAATTGATAACTCAGCGGAAGATACGGCTTAGTAGTTCCGTTTTCTAAAGTGACATTAAATACGTCTATTTTTTCTAAATTTTTCATATGTTCAGATTTTATTTTTAAGCGGTAACATATGGTATCGCCTTTTTTATAATATGTGTTTGCTTTCGCAAACGTCTTGTAAGTGGCGATTTCATAACAATTTTTTAAAAAACTGCCTCCAACCGCGAAATCAGAGGCAGTTCAAAACAAACAAAAACCTAAATCAATTTTTCTACTGGAAGCTTTACAAAAACCGACTTTAAATCGGATTTCAAATCTTCTATATCTTCTAAACCTACCGACAAGCGAATCAAATCTTTAGTTACTCCAGTGGTAAGTTGTTGTTCCTCTAAAAGTTGCTGGTGGGTTGTACTTGCTGGATGAATAATCAATGATTTGGTGTCACCAATATTGGCTAGTAATGAAAATAACTTAGTTTCATCGGCTACTTTTTTTGCAGCTTCAAATCCACCTTTTAATCCGAAGGTCACGATACCACTTTTACCTTCTGGCAAATATTTATCGGCTAAAGTTTTATATTTTGAAGTCGCTAAACCAGGATAATTTACCCAAGCTACTTCGTCTTGTTCCTCCAACCATTGCGCCAAAGCCAAAGCATTTTCACTGTGTTTTTTAATACGAATTTCTAAAGTTTCCAAACCTTGAATCGTTTGGAAAGCATTGAATGGACTTAAAGCCGCGCCAAAATCTCGCAATCCTTCAATTCTAACTTTAGCAATAAACGACGTAGCTCCAAGAGCTTCATAGTATTTCAATCCATGATAACCTGGAGAAGGTTCAGTGAATTCTGGAAATTTTCCGTTGCTCCAATCAAAATTTCCTGCATCAATGATTACGCCTCCAAGAGAAGTTCCGTTTCCTGTGATGTATTTTGTAAGTGAGTGAATTACGATGTCTGCACCATATTGAATTGGGTTAAGCAAGTAAGGAGTTGCGACCGTATTATCAACTATAAATGGCACTTTAAATGCTTTCGCCTCGTTAGCAATAGCTTCCAAATCTAAGACGTCAAGTTTTGGATTTCCTAGACTTTCTGCAAAAAATACTCTGGTGTTTTCTTGTGCTGCTTTGGTAAAGTTTTCAGGATTTGATGGGTCAACAAAAGTAGTTGTGATTCCTAGTCTTGGAAGTGTTACATTCAATAAATTGTAGGTTCCGCCATACAGACTATTGGAAGCAACAATGTGGTCGCCAGCTTTTAGTAATGTTAGAAAAGTGGTTGCAATTGCTGATGTTCCCGAAGCGGTAACCACTGCTCCTATTCCACCTTCTAGTTTTGCCAAACGTTGCTCCAAAATATCATTGGTTGGGTTGTTTAATCTTGTGTAAATGAATCCTGCTTCTGCCAAACCAAATAAATTGGATGCATGTTGCGAATCATTAAAAACGTAAGAAGTGGTTTGATAAATTGGAACAGCTCTAGTCCCTGCATTTTTTGTTACGTCGTGTCCTGCGTGTAAAGCGTTGGTTGCAAATTTTTGTGTGCTCATGATTTTGAATTTTAGATGTTAGATATTAAATTTTTTGATTTTACTTTTGATAAGAATCTGAAATGAATTCAGATTAAATAAAAAAAGTCCCTTTGGATGGCATACCAAAAGGACTTTTACACTAGAAATATATATTTCTTTTACGTTTTCCGTTTTTGGTAATAGCAAATGCCGATACAACACATCATCATGTGCATCATCATACAAGACATCATATTTTTTGCTATTACGTTCATTTTAGAATTATTATTTTTTGAAATTAGTTGAAATAAAAAAACCTCTGCGATTTGCAGAGGTTTGATTGTATATATTTTAAAAACTTAAAATTATGCAATAAATGTCCTCTGCGGAAACTTCCACATCATACAACACATATTGCAAATAGTTAAATTCATTTTTTCTTCTTTTTTGATGAGGCAAACTTCTGAACTATTTTTGAATTGACCAAATGAAATTTGAAAATTTAACATTTGAAAAAAATAAAACTTGACAGAAAATAGTTTAATTTTTGCTTTTAATAGGAATCCAAATCTCCTCTTCTGAATTTGGATCATTATTTTTATACTTTTCACCAAGTATCTCAAAATGTGGTCTTTGATCTAATTCAAATTCAGAATTTGGCAACCAAACACCAAAAATAAATCCAAAAGTTTCTCTTGCTTTTGAGGCGTCACCTTTGTGCAAAAAAACGGCATAAAGACCTTCTGGAATTTCTAAAATTTCCATTTCATTGGGCACAAAATCAAAATTAGAAACCGAAACTGCGGCCCATTTTACAAAAATTTCGTCAGGTTGAAATGAAAAACCGATAGGATTCACCTGAATATTGAATAAATCTTGGCTAACTTGATTTTGAATTTCGTGTCTATTAGGCATAAAACTGCTCCATAAAGCTCCAATTCTATAATCTGAATAAGAAAAAGCGAGTTTCTTTCCTATGAATTTTGTGGCTGGAAATGTTTTTATTGTTGGATTCATATTTCAAAAATAAAAAAAACCTTCCATCTCTGAAAGGTTTTCATTTTAATTAATCATTTTTTACATGTTTCGTCTGTATTGACCTCCAACTTCAAATAATCCGCTAGTAATTTGACCCAACGAACAATATTTGGTAGCATCCATCAACACTTCAAAAATATTTTTATTATTAATAGCTGTTTCTTGCAACATATCAATTTGCTCATTTACTTTATCCTCATGAATGGTATGAAGGTTTTGAAGCGTTTGAATTTGAAATTGTTTTTCTTCTTCAGTTGCTCTGATTACCTCAGCAGGAAGTACTGTTGGAGAACCTTTAGAACTTAAAAACGTATTCACTCCAATAATTGGAAATTCTCCAGTATGTTTTAGGGTTTCATAATACATACTTTCCTCTTGAATTTTATTTCTTTGGTACATTGTTTCCATTGCTCCAAGAACGCCTCCTCTTTCTGTGATTCTATCAAATTCTTGTAAAACAGCATCTTCTACTAAATCAGTTAACTCTTCAATAATGAAGGATCCTTGAATTGGGTTTTCGTTTTTCGCCAAACCTAATTCTTTATTAATAATCAACTGAATAGCCATTGCTCTACGAACTGATTCTTCGGTTGGTGTTGTAATGGCTTCATCATACGCATTGGTATGCAATGAATTACAATTATCATAAATCGCATACAAAGCTTGAAGCGTTGTACGAATATCATTAAAATCAATTTCTTGCGCGTGAAGTGATCTTCCAGAGGTTTGAATATGATATTTCAACATCTGAGCTCTTTCATTGGCACCGTATTTATTTTTCAAAGCTTTAGCCCAAATTTTTCTTGCTACACGTCCAATTACTGCATATTCAGGATCGATTCCATTTGAAAAGAAGAATGATAAGTTTGGTCCAAAATCATTGATGTTCATTCCGCGACTTAAATAGTATTCCACGTAAGTGAAACCATTAGCCAAAGTAAAGGCAAGTTGCGTAATCGGATTAGCTCCAGCTTCTGCAATATGATATCCTGAAATGGAAACAGAATAGAAATTACGGACATTTTGTTGAATAAAATATTCTTGAACGTCGCCCATTAATCTTAAAGCAAATTCAGTAGAGAAAATACACGTATTTTGAGCTTGATCTTCTTTCAAAATATCTGCTTGAACGGTACCTCTTACTTGCGATAAGGTTTTAACTTTAATATCATTATACACTTCTATTGGAAGAACTTGATCACCCGTTACACCAAGAAGCATCAATCCTAATCCATTATTTCCTTCAGGTAATTCACCATTATATCGTGGTCTTGAAATACCTTTTTTCTTATAAATTTCGTTTATTTTATTTTCAACATCGTCAACTAGATTGTTTTCACGAATGTATTTTTCACAATTTTGATCAATTGCTGCATTCATAAAAAATCCAAGTAACATTGGCGCAGGACCATTAATTGTCATAGAAACCGAAGTAGCTGGATGACTTAAATCGAAACCAGAATACAACTTTTTGGCATCGTCTAAACAGCAGATAGATACACCTGCATTTCCAATTTTTCCGTAAATATCTGGTCTTAAATCGGGATCATTTCCATACAAAGTTACACTATCAAAAGCTGTTGAAAGCCTTTTTGCAGGCATTCCAAGCGAAACATAATGAAAACGTCTGTTGGTTCGTTCTGGTCCGCCTTCTCCAGCAAACATCCTTGTTGGGTCTTCTCCTTCTCTTTTAAAAGGATACAATCCAGAGGCAAATGGAAATTCACCAGGAACATTTTCTTGCAAATTCCATTTCAAAATATCACCCCAAGCTTGGTATTTTGGGAGAGAAATTTTAGGAATTTGAGAATGTGATAAACTTTCTGTATGCGTTTGAATCTTTATTTCTTTATCACGAACTTTAAAACTATAAATCGGATTTTTATATTTATTCACTTTTTCATCCCATGTTAAAATGATTTCCCAATTATAAGGATCGAGATTCATTTTTACTCGGTCGAATTCTTTAACTAAGAGGTTTAAAAATTCGTTTCTATTTTCGTCTTTAGAATGTAAAATTGTTTCTTCAATTCCAGCTTTGTTTAAAACAGGTTTGCTACCGAAAACAGTTTCTATAGTTTTATAAATACCATATAATTTCTGAGCAACTTCAACTTGAGTTAGCGCTGTTTCATCATATTTTCTATTATTTTCAGCAATTTCAGATAAATAACGTGTTCTGTGCGGTGGAATTACAAAAATTTTCTCACTCATTTCACGAGTAATTTGAAATGTAGATTTCAAATCAGAATTCGTTTTCTCTACAATCTTATCCATGATTTTTTTGTAGAGCGTATTCATTCCTGGATCATTAAATTGAGATGCAATTGTACCAATTACAGGCATTAAATCAATATCGGCATCCCATAAATTATGATTGCGTTGGTATTGTTTTTTAACATCTCTAATAGCATCTAAAGCACCTCTTTTGTCAAATTTATTGATGGCAACTAAATCGGCAAAATCTAACATATCAATTTTTTCCAATTGCGTTGCGGCACCAAATTCTGGTGTCATAACATACAACGAAACATCGGAATGATCCATAATTTCTGTATCACTCTGACCTATTCCTGAAGTTTCTAAAATAATCAAATCGTATTTGGCTGCTTTTAAAACCTCAATGGCTTCATTAACATATTTTGACAAAGCCAAATTGGATTGACGAGTGGCAAGTGAACGCATATAAACTCTAGGATTATTGATTGCATTCATACGAATTCTATCGCCTAAAAGTGCGCCTCCAGTTTTTCTTTTAGAAGGATCAACCGAAATCAAACCTATAGTTTTCTCTGGGAAATCTATTAAAAATCTTCTTACTAATTCATCTACTAAAGATGATTTTCCAGCTCCACCAGTTCCAGTAATACCTAAAACTGGAATTTTATTAGTTTCATTTTTTTTATGAATTTCATCAAAAGCAGCTTTGGCTATTTCAGGAAAATTCTCAGCAGCAGAAATTAATCTAGCAATCGCTGTAGGATTTTTATCTTCGATGTGTTTTAATTCATCGTTCAATTGATCTCCTACAGGGTAATCTGAACGTTGCACTAAATCGTTAATCATGCCTTGTAATCCCATAGAACGTCCATCGTCTGGAGAATAAATTCTTTCAATTCCGTAGGCTTGCAATTCTGCTATTTCTGATGGTAAAATTACACCTCCACCACCGCCAAATATTTTAATATGACCTGCTCCTTTTTCTTTAAGCAAATTGTGCATGTATTTAAAATATTCATTATGACCTCCTTGATAGGATGTCATTGCAATTGCATTTGCATCTTCTTGAATAGCAGTATTTACTACCTCTTCAACGCTTCTATCGTGTCCAAGATGTATAACTTCTACACCAGTTGCTTGAATTATTCTACGCATTATATTAATAGCTGCATCGTGACCATCAAAAAGTGATGCTGCTGTAACAATTCTTACTTTATTTTTAGGAATATAAGGAGTTTGTGGTTCCATTTGTAATTTTTATTCGATTTTAGGTGTGCAATTTACGAATTTAATAAATTTAATACGATTTTATTGACTGGAAAATATCAAAAGAAATAATTGTAGAAATTTATTTACTAAAAAAATCACAACTGTCTGATTTTAAAGCAATCTTTAAAAATTAATTTTAGTATTAACTTAATAATAAATGAATAATTCTTTTGAGGCATTATATTTGTTAAATAAATTTATAAAAAATATTTAATAAAAATTGATGCGATTTTGAGTCGTTATAATTAAGAAACTTATGAAAAAAACTATTTTTATTTTATTAACAGGACTTTTGCTAACCAGCTGTGCAGGCATGCAACAAATTGCCAGTCAACTTCCAAGTGTTTTGCAACAGGGAAATTTAGATATTACTGGCGGTTTAAAAGAAGCATTAAATAATGGAATCACAAAACAAGTTACTAAATTAACAACGCCCGATGGTTTATACAAAAATCAAGTGGTTAAAATTCTGTTGCCTGAAGAACTTCAAAAAGTTGATTCGGGATTAAGAAAAATTGGATTGGGAAGTCTAGCTGATGAAGGATTAAAAGCTATTAACAGAACTGCAGAAGATGCTGTTAAGGAGGCAAAACCAATATTTCTTAATGCTATAAGAGGAATGAATTTTACCGATGCTAAAAATATTTTGATGGGTAATGAAAATGCAGCAACAAGTTACTTACAAACTTCAACTTCAACGGAATTGTATTCAAAATTTAATCCATTAATTAAAAATTCATTTTCGAAAGTAGGAGCTGATAAAGTTTGGACGAATATTATCAACAAATACAATGCTATTCCATTGGTAAAAAAGGTAAACCCTGATTTAACAGATTACACCACTAGAAAAGCTATGGAAGGTGTTTTTAAAATGGTTGCTATTGAAGAGAAAAGCATAAGAACTAATTTATCATCGAGATCTTCAGATTTACTTAAAAAAGTTTTTGCATTGCAAGACAAAAAATAGTATAAATTTTTAATAATCAATAACATAAGAATAACATTATGTTAACACAGTTATTTCGAAATAAGTCTGATATTTGCGGAGATAAATGTAAATTTATTATTTTGTTTGGTTAGGTTAGTTTAAAGAATTGCCAGTGTTTTAGAAAGCATTGGCATTTTTTTCTTTTGTCATGAATATTCAAAGTCTCGATGTTTAGTTTCTTTTAATAAACATAATTACTTCCTTATTAAAAATAGTTGATTTTTCGACGTTTACAACGTGTCCACATTTTTCAATTACAAATAATTTGGACGATTTAGAATGTTTTTCAACCACTTTTCTTACAGATGGTAAAAACATATAATCTTCTTCACCCATTACGTAAAAGGTAGGAATATTTAATTCTTGTTGACGAAACCATTTTAAAACCGGATTAATTTCGGCAGTAAGTTTGAACCATCTTATGAATTCTTTTTGATACAATTTTTTGGCTTCGTTTATGAATAGCAATCGAGATTGTTTGTGGTTTTTATTAGGCATTATGACAAACGCAAAAAACTTATATAGAACTAGATACGGCAAGACATATTTAAAAAGATTTCCTAATCGCATTAATATTTGTGAACGGAAATTCATTTTTAAGATTGCTCCTCCCATAATCATACTTTTCACTCTTTTCGGGTGCATTTCTGCGAGTTGTCGAATTACAATAGTTCCCAATGAAATGCCGACAAAATGGGATGTATTTATTTGTAAATGATCTAAAACTTCTAGGACATCATTGGCAATTGATTTGAAAGTATATTTTTGTTTGAATGCTTTTTTAATTTGAGAATTAGAATCACCGTGCCCTCGTAAATCTAATAACAAAACATTAAAATACTTTTGAAACTCTCTAATCTGTTTAAACCAAATGGAGGAACTTCCTCCTGCGCCATGCACAAAAGTTACCCATTCATTTGAACTTTCATTGTTGTATATTGTATAGGAAATCAATACGAACTATTTTTTAAAACATCTTTCATTTCCCTTTGCATTTTCAAAGCTTCCTCTCTAGCTTTTTGAGCAAAATCTTTTCCATTGGATGCATAAATTATACCTCTTGATGAATTGATTAATAAACCAATGTTTTCGCTCATACCATATTTGCAAACTTGTTGTAAACTACCTCCTTGTGCGCCAACTCCCGGAACAAGTAAAAAATTTTCAGGAACTATTTTTCTAATTTCTTTTAAATATTCTGCCTTAGTTGCTCCTACCACATACATAAGATTTTCGGAGTTTTTCCAAGTTTTTGATATTTCAATTATAGTTTTATAAAGCTCTTTTCCATCTATTTTCTTTGTTTGAAAATCAAAGGCTCCTTCGTTGGACGTTAAAGCCAAGATAATAGTATGCTTGTTTTCAAAAGCTAAAAATGGTTCTACAGAATCTTTTCCCATATAAGGTGCAACGGTAACCGAATCAAAATTCAAATCTTCAAAAAAAGCTTTGGCATACATGGATGATGTGTTTCCAATATCACCGCGTTTTGCATCTGCTATTGTGAAAATATCAGGATATTTTTCGTTAATATAATTAATCGTTTTTTGTAATGATTGCCATCCTTTAATTCCATATGCTTCGTAAAAAGCTGTATTCGGTTTATAGGAAACGCACAAATCGTGTGTAAAATCAATTATAGCTTTATTAAACTCAAATATTGGATCCTCTACTTCTAATAAATATTGTGGAATTTTAGTCAAATCAACATCCAATCCAATGCATAGAAAAGATTTTTTTAGTTGAATTTGTTTAATCAGATGTTGTGTTGTCATTGCAATTTAGTTGTTTGCCAAAATTACAATAACTAACTTTATTATTATTGAATTATGAAATATTATTTTAAATTTATGTAACTTAGCAGTAAAACAACTCTAATTTTGTAATCTATAATTACATTTGGAATTAAAAAATATGACTAAACAAACAAATGCTTCGGCTTACGCAAATAATTTACTCTTTATCGTATTATTGGTTTTTGTACTTTATGTACTTCAGCCACTGATAATTCCTTTGTTATTTGCAATTATTTTGAGTATATCAATTTTTCCATTAGTGAAATTTTTGGAACGCAAACTCAGATTTAAGAGAGTGTTTTCTGCCTTGACAGCAATTTTAGTAATGATAGTTGTAGTTGGACTTTTGTTTACATTTATTGGAATTCAAATTTCAGAAATTGTAAGCAAAAGTGACATGTATGCGGTAAGATTAGAACAAATTTATAACAGACATATCGCACAAATTGAAAATGATTTTGGTATCGATAGAAATGATTTTGTCAAAGGTAACTTTAATTTTGGAAAAACTTTAAAAGAAAATTTTTCAAATATAATAAGTTTTTTAGGGGCATCAGGAGGCATTTTGAGTGATATTATTTTGATTCCACTTTACATGTTTTTCTTTTTATTTTATAGAAAGTTTTTTCAAATCTTTATTTATAAAGTGTTTTGTAAAGGTGATGACAATACAAAAGTGAAATTGTTAATTCACAAATTATATAAAGTACAGCAAAATTATTTAGTTGGATTATTTACTGTAATGGGAATTGTTGGTCTTTTAAATAGTCTTGGTTTGTTGATTTTAGGAATAGAAAATCCTTTCTTTTATGGGTTTTTAGCAGCATTACTTTTATTAATTCCTTACGTTGGAATAATAATTGGTTCGATAATTCCTGCTATAATTGCGCTTGTAACAAAAGATTCGGCGATGTATTCCGTTGGAGTTATTGGATTGTTTTCCTTTGTTCAATTTATTGAAGGAAATTTTATAACACCTAAAATTACAGGTTCTAAAGTAAGTATAAATGCATTAGTAGCAATAGTTTCAATAATAGGTTTTTCGATGCTTTGGGGAACATCCGGAATGATTTTAGCGCTTCCTATTGTGGCAAGCTTGAAGATTTTATTTGATGCTATTCCAAGTCTTGAACCTTATGGATTTGTGCTAGGCGAACCAAGAGAAGACCAAATAAAAAGTGAAGCAAGAATGCGATTAAAAAAATGGCAAGAAATCAGGAAGAAGAAGATAGGGATTGATTTATAGATTTTAGAATTTAGATTTCAGTAAAAAAAAATGTCAAACCATAATAGTTTGACATTTATTTATTTTTCTTTATTCTATTAAAAAACTTCGCTTTCTTTCAATTTCTCCATATTGTTAACTAATTGCAATTCGTCAACAAATTTTTGAATTTTTCCATTCATAACACCATCCATATCAAAAACATCTAGTCCAATTCTATGATCTGTTACACGACCTTGAGAATAGTTATATGTTCTAATTTTAGCAGAACGATCACCAGAGCTTACTTGCGATGTACGTTTTACAGCATCTTCAGCTTGTTTTTTAGCTAATTCCTGTTCGTATAAACGTGAACGTAAAACCTCTAATGCTTTATCTTTATTTTTATGCTGCGATTTTTGATCTTGACATTGTGCTACTAATCCTGTTGGAATGTGTGTTAAACGAACCGCAGATTTAGTAGTATTTACGGATTGTCCACCAGGTCCAGAAGAACAGAAAAAATCCACACGAACTTCGTTCATATCAATTTGAACATCAAATTCTTCCGCTTCAGGCAACACCATAACGGTTGCTGCTGATGTATGTACACGACCTTGAGTTTCAGTCTGAGGTACACGTTGCACACGGTGAACACCAGCTTCAAATTTCAAAGTTCCATAGACATCTTCACCAGTAACTTCAAAAATGATTTCTTTAAATCCTCCAGATGTTCCTTCGTTCATGTCAACCACTGAAGTTCTCCAACCGCGAGTTTCGCAATATTTAGTATACATTCTAAACAAATCTCCAGCAAAAATAGAAGCTTCATCGCCACCTGTTCCTGCACGAATTTCAACCATCACGTTTTTGGCATCTTCAGCATCTTTAGGAATCAGCATGAACTTAATTTCATCTTCTAATTGAGGAAGACGCTCTTTTGCCTCGTCTAATTGCATTTTGGCCATTTCAACCATTTCAGCATCCGAACCATCAGCAAGAATTTCGTTGGCTTCTTCTATATTTCCCGTAACATTTATCAATTCTTCGCGCTTTTCCATCAAATCTTTAAGTCCTTTATACTCTTGATTTAATTGCACATAACGTTTTTGATCTGAAATAACATCTGGTTGGATAATCAAATCTGATATTTCATCGAAACGTTGCTTTACATATTGAAGTCTTTCTAACATTGTAATCTGTGTTTTGGAGTGCAAAAGTAATGAAAAAAGTGTTCGGTTAGCAGTGTTCAGTTGGCAGTTTTTTCATAATATTGTAAAATATATTTCCGATTATGAAAAAAATGCTTTTGTTTAGTGTTTTTAATTTATTTTTTGCAGTCTCTTGCAAAAAAAGCGACATGCGAATTAAGGATTTTAATCAACTTAAGAAAGTTAATTGGTTTTTGGGAACTTGGGAGAACTTATCAGCTACCGCTCGTTTTGAAGAAATTTGGAGCAAAGTAAATGATAGTACTTTTTTAGGAAAAAGTATTGTTGTAGTTGTTAGAGACACCGTTTTTTATGAAAAAATGGATTTATTTCAGAAAAATGATTCTTTGATTTTAAAAATATCTGTTAAAAATCAGAATAAAGAAAAACCCATTTCATTTTACATGACAAAATCTGATGGTAATGAAGTAACTTTTGAAAACCCAAAGCATGATTTTCCGACTAAAATTGTTTATACCAAAATTACAAAAGATAGCTTAATTGCTGTAATTTACGGCAAAAAAGACGGAAAGGACATGAATGAAACTTTTCCAATGAAAAAAACTAAATAATATTAAAGATGAGAAAAATTAATTTTTCAATTATTGCAATACTTTTATTTTCAATCATTTCGTGTAATAAATATGACGCCAATGGCAACTTAATAAAAGATTACGAGGAACTTGAGAAAGCCAATTGGATGCTCGGCGAATGGGAAAAAACAGATAGTTTAGGAACACTCAAAGAAATTTGGGAACGTCTTGACGACAGCACTTTCATTGGATTATCATATTATATTCAGAATGAAAAAGATACCCTACATAATGAGCAAGTTGAAATGATGCAGGATGGTGAACATTTGATTTATACCACAACTATCAAGGGAGAAAACAACGATTTGCCAGTGCAATTTCAAATGACAAGTGATGAAGATAGTTTATTAGTTTTTGAAAATCCTAAACAAGAATATCCACAAAAAATTGAATATCGCTTGCTTAAAAATAAAAATTTAAATACGAAGGTTTCAGGAAGAATAAAAGGACAAAGTACTACTCAAAATTATCCACTAAAGCGAAAAAAGACAAAATAAACTGGCTATTTTATTTTTAATATCATTTAATTTAGACCAATTATTTGACTTGAAATTCTAATTCAAGTTTTTAATTTAAAATGCTCCCAAAACCAAAAACGACTCTTCTCCTACTTTCCATCGTATTGCTACTATTACTAATTCCATTTGTAGCTATGCAATTTACCAACGAAGTCAATTGGTCGTTGAGGGATTTTATTATGGCTGGAGTATTACTTTTTGGAACGAGTTTGGTAATTGAATTGCTATTACGAAAAGTAAAAAGCACCAAACATCGCCTACTTATTTCTGGAATTATTTTACTTTTGTTATTCTTACTTTGGGCAGAACTTGCTGTTGGCATTTTTGGTAGTCCGATAGCTGGAATTAATACTGATTTATGAAAAAAAATCTTTTTACTTTTCTGAGCTTTTTAGTTTTTTATGTTTCCTTTGGACAAAATAAAAGTCTAAAAGTAACCTATTTCTTCCCTAAAGACTCTTTACAATTCAATCAGCAATTTGAAGACCTAGAGTATAATTGCGAATTCAAAACTTATGGTAAGACAACCATGATTGTGCATTGCGAAAGTGCAAATGGCGTTTTTGATTTTATTTTTAAAAAACAAATTTTGAAACTTTCAAGGATTCTTGATTATGAAAACACAAGTGTTTCAGAGATATTTGATTTTAAAACTAAAAGTTGGAAATTAACGGAAGATTCTAATCCATATCCAACCACAAATACCGAAGTTGTTGATTCAATAAATTTTAGCGAACATAATTTATATGCTTTAATTGTAGCTCACGATCATGGTGGAATAATCCAAAAAGCTAAATTTCAAGATTTTGGAAATGTAGTGTATTGGCCTGAATTTGATTATCCAAATTGCTCCATTTCTGATGAAAATAAAGATGGAATTCCTGAATTTTATTTGTCCTATTTTGGAAATAGTGATGGTTTAGACGCCAAACCTTACAAACAAATTGTATACACTTTCAACAATAAATACATCGAAAAAAGCAAAGCAACCTCTTATTATCCCGCAGGAAATGAAGGTGATAATTATTATGTTGAAAATGATGAAAATTGGAAAAAACTTCCCATTTCTATCCAAAAGAAAAGTCAAAAAATAATTAAAGACCATAAATTAATTTATGAAACTAATTAAATTATTTCCCTTCTAATTCTTTTATTTTTTGTGTAAAATAATTTTGCTTTTCAATGTTGTTCACACTCTTATAATACAATTCTAACGACTTATAGGAGTTGATATATTTTGGTTCTATTGCAATACATTTTTCAAATTGCTTAATAGCTTCGCCGTCATTTTTATTTTTTAAATAGGTATTTCCTAAGTTGTAAAAAATTCTATGGTCATCCGGATTTATTGCAATTGACTTCTTATAAAAACTTATTGCTTTTGGAAAATTTTGCTTTTCATCGGCAATTAAACCTAAAACAGCATAACTCATAGCATGATTTGGATTGGATTTAATGAATTCTTGCAATGCTTTTTCGGCACCATTTTTATCACCATTCATGAATAATTTATAAGCAGCATCAAACTGTGCATTTTGATTTACATCAATATTTTGTGTTGGAGTTGCACTTTGTTTTGGAGTTGCACTAGTACCATTTTTATAATCAGCAACTAGTTTAATATAACCATCAACTTCTGCATCATTTGGATAATCATTTTTCAAACGACTAAAATAATATTCAGCCGAATCCAAATTTTTTAAATTAAAATGAGCAACTCCAATGTGTTTCAAGTAGTAACTTTCTTTTGACTTATCGTAATTTAACAATTTTGAGAAAATAGTTACTGCTTCTTGTGGCTTTCCACAATTGATATATCCTATTCCTAAATTGGCTTCAACCACAGGATTATAAACTGCGATGCTTTTAGCTTTTTCAAAATTGCTTAATGCTTTTTCACAGTTTTTAATTTCTAAATAAGAAACTCCTTTTTGAATATATGCTTCAATATAAGTGTCATAATCATCCGTCACTTTATCTAAAATCGCAATGGATTTTAAAAACATTTTCTTTCTTTCAATAGAATCTGTTGCTTCTTTTGCTTTGTAATATAAAATAGCTCCATAATTATTTTGAATTTTTAAACTTTTAAAAGACTGCAAATAATCATGAGTAAATAATGTTTCGTTATCTTTCCAATTTGCATTTCTTGTAATAGTTTTAAAACTGTATAATGATAGAATTGGAAGAATAAAAAGCAACAGATATGGTTGCTTAATTTTAAACTTATCAATCAACAAACAGAACAAAAATACTAAAGCTATAACAAATCCTAAACTTGGTGTAAAAGCGAAACGTTCAGCAAACGTTGCACCAATGGCAATGAACAAATTACACGTAAGTGCAAAAGTGACGAACATAAAAAATAAACCAAAAGCGATTTTATTTTTTTTAATTATTCCTTTAAAAATAAAATAAACTAATGCAATTATTGACAGTAAACTCATCCAAACTTCAAAAGAAGCAAAAGTTTTTTTACTTATATAATTTAAAGAATAATCATAAAAAAGCGGATGTGGTAAAAGCATTTTATACAAATACAAACCAACAATATAAATTCTAGTGGCAAGATTTTCAGAGAAATCAGGAATACCAACTAGCATATTATCAATTTCCGACATTTTCGGCATTAAATTGATTCCGATAACAATTCGTTGCAAGACTAAATATAAAATAGCGGGAAAAATAAACCATTTTAAACTAGACAAATAACTCGATTTAAATCCTTTTTCAGAACCAGAAAAATAATCTATAATTGGTAAAAAAGCGAGAAGCACAATGGTGCTTTCTTTAGATAAAACAGCTAGAAAATAGAAGGTTAAACTATAATACAAATACTTTTTACTAGTAGATTCTTTGAATTTTAAATACAGAATCAACATTAGTGTTCCAAAGAGGTAAGCTAAAATTTCATCTCTTGATTTTATGTTTGCAACCACTTCTGTATGAATTGGATGTGCTGCAAAAAGAAGTGAAATGGAAAGGGCAATTATTTTATTTTTAAATAATTTGAGTAATAAAATAAACGTAAAAAACAATGCAATTCCATAATACAAAACATTCATTGCATGCAGATTAGCAGCCATTTTTAGATTATCATCATTTTTAAAAAATTGATAATCAATTGCGAAACTCAAACTTGTAATAGGTCGATAAGGTTTAATGTTTTCAGCTTCAGGAAGGTTTTTTTCTGTAAATAATGCCGGAAGGTCTTTCAATCCTGAAGTGATAGACTTGCTTTGAAAAATGATGTTGTCATCCAAAACAAAACCATGATTTAAAGTATTGAAATAAAGTGCTATTGCAAAAAACATTGGAATAAAAGCCCAACCATATTTTTGAAAAAAAGACAATTTATCTATTTTCAAAACTTCCTCTTTACTAGTTTCTTTCTTCATTTTACTTTAAGTTTTAACAAATATAACAAAGTAAATTAATTATCTAAAAAAAGAAAATGAGGACAATCCCAAGTTGAGTTTCAATAGTTCACTAATTAGAATAATTTTTAAAAGCATAAATCCAAATCATTCGTGATAACCTGATGTTAAAAAAACTAAGAGCAAAAATTACAAATCCAATGATAAGTAGAATTCTGAAATCGAAAATTTTATCAAAAAACTGAGATGCCATAAAAAAGGTAATCAAAGCTTGACCAACAGTAATGGCATAATTGACGAACATTGCTCCAAAAAAGTAACCCGGTTCTTTTTCGAATTTATAATTACAATGACTGCAATGCGTATTCATTTTTGGAAATCCTACACTAAAAAAGAAGCTTTTATCGGCAAAAACTTTTCCTTTATAACAATTTGGGCATTCATTTTTGAAGATGTGCGATATGGTAGATAACATGTTTTGAAATTTTCTACAAAGTTAAGTGATATTTGTTTAGAAAACATTTTGTAAATTCGCTATTACTACTACAAAAAAGACATTTTATAAAATGGATAAACTTCCAATATATGGTATTTCTAATTTTAATTACAACACTTTAAATAGTGAATTGTATGTAAACTCCTTTAAAAATCACTTGACAAATCACAGTTTTATAGAAAAACCGCACCGTCATAATTTTTATTTAATGGTATTATTTACGCATGGAAGTGGTATTCATGAAATTGATTTTGATCGATATGAAATAAAAAGAGGAAGTTTGTTTATGTTACAACCCGGACAAATTCACAACTGGAAATTATCTGATGATATTGATGGATACATTGTTTTTTATTCGCAAGAAACCTATAATTTACATTTTGGAAACAATAAAATTGAAGATTACTCTTTTTATCAATCGGTGAAATCAAGTCCAGAACTATTTTATAATGAAGAAGAACTAAAAGAAATTGAGGTTTATTTTCATTTGATGAAAAAAGAAAGTGAATTGGTTAAATCAAAACAAAAAGAAGCAATTTTAAATCTGTTAGACCTTATAAATATTCAAATTTCAAGAAAATATTTACCAGAAAACAATCACAAAACTCCTATTTACAATCATAAAATAAATCAGTTTGAAAAATTAATTGACATATATTTTAAATCCGAAAAATCGCCATCGTTTTATGCTTATAAAATGAGTATTACATTGAAACATTTGAATAGAATTTGCAAAACTATTTTGAACAAAACAGCAACCGAACTAATTACAGAACGCGTAATTCTAGAAGCCAAACGACTTTTAATCAATCAAAAAAAATCTATAAGTCAAATTGCAGACGAACTGAATTATGAGAACTACTCCTATTTTGCAAAACTCTTCAAAAAAGAAACTGGAAATTCTCCGAGTGAATTTAGAAGAAATTTGAGTTTATAAAAAAACCTCGCTTATTTCTAAACGAGGTTAAACTGCAAAGTGTGACTGAACACTGTTAACTATTTTAAAGGAATATTCGCTAAAATTTCTAAGAAAAATTTCCAAAACTTCTGTGAAGACGAAATACTTGCTCTTTCGTCTGGAGAGTGCGCACCATGAATCGTTGGTCCGAAAGAAATCATATCCATTCCTGGATAATTGGTTCCGAGAATTCCACATTCTAATCCTGCGTGGCAAGCAACAACTTTTGGTTTATCGCCGTTTTGTTTTTCATAAATAGAAGTCAGAACATCTAATATTTCCGATTTCGGATTTGGTGTCCAACCTGGATAACTTCCGCCAAATTCAACTTCGCAACCAAACAATTCGTAAGCTGAACGTAATGCATTTGCTAAATCAAATTTAGAACTTTCAACAGACGAACGCGTTAAATTTTGAATCGAAATTTCGCCATCTTTTACGATAACTCTTGCAATATTATTAGAAGTTTCTACCAAATCTTCCATGTCTGGACTCATTCGGTAAACGCCATTATGAGCTGCGTAAATGGAACGAAGCAAACCTTCTTGAACTCCCAAATCCATAACTTTAGCAGGCAAATCTGACTTCACAATTTCGATAGTCAAATTAGGTTCCATTACTTTAAACTCAGCTTTAATATCGCTAATCACTTCTTGCATATCAAACACAAAAGCTTCGTCATACATAGCTGCAACAATCACTTTAGCAACACTTTCTCTAGGAATAGCATTACGCAAACTTCCTCCAGAAATTTCAGTAATTTGAAGTCCGAAATTCTCAAAACCGTCAAATAAAAGTCGGTTCATGATTTTGTTAGCATTCCCTAAACCTTTGTGAATATCCATTCCTGAATGTCCGCCATTTAATCCTTTTACAGTGATTGTGTAACCTACAGAACCTTCTGGAGTTTCTTCTTCGTTATAACTTCTAGTTGCAGTTACATCAACGCCACCAGCACAACCAATATCAATTTCGTCGTCTTCTTCTGTATCAAGATTTAAAAGAATTTCTCCTTTTAAAATACCGCCTTTTAGGTTTAAAGCTCCTGTCATTCCAGTTTCTTCATCAATGGTAAAAAGTGCGTCAATAGCAGGATGAGGAATGTCTTTACTTTCTAAAACTGCCATAATTGCTGCAACTCCAAGTCCATTATCAGCACCAAGTGTTGTTCCTTTTGCTTTTACCCAGTCACCATCAACAAACATGTCAATTCCTTGTGTTAAGAAATCGAAATTGGTATCGTTATTTTTTTGGTGTACCATATCCAAATGTCCTTGTAGAACAATGGTTTTGCGATTTTCCATTCCTGGAGTCGCTGGTTTACGGATGATTACATTACGGATTTCATCTTCAAAAGTTTCTAATCCTAAACTGGTTCCGAAGTTTTTCATAAACTCAATAACACGCTCTTCTTTCTTAGACGGACGTGGTACTGCGTTTAAATCGGCAAACTTGTTCCAAAGTGCTTTTGGTTCAAGGTTTCTAATTTCTTGGCTCATTATATTTTAGTTTGTTTAGACACGAATTGCACGAATTTTCACGAATTAGTTTAATGTGGAAATTTCACGAAATTACGGATGGCATTATTTAATATTAAAACACAAAGTTACAAAGTTTAATTTCTTTGCGAATTGATTTGTGATTATATTTACATTTCTAATTTTACTAATGAAAAGAAAATTCATTCTACCAATATTTTTACTATTTCAGATACTATTTCTGAAAGTGATTGCTTTTTTTCCTGAAATGGTCGAACGTATTTATAGCAATGGTTTGTACGTTTATATTTCTAGATTCTCAAGAACACTCTTAGGCAAAATTCCCTTTTCTGTTGGAGATATTATTTATGGTTTTTTGATTTTTTATCTACTAATCCAACTTTGGAAAACAAGAAAATCGTGGCGATTACAATGGAAAAATAATTTATTGAAAATTACCAATGTGTTGTCGGTTGCTTATTTTTTATTCCATTTTCTGTGGGCTTTTAATTATTATCGCGTTCCGTTGTTTGAAAAAATGAGTATTCAACGCGAATATTCTGATGAAGATTTGTTTCTTTTTACAGAGAAATTAATTTCTAAAACCAACGAAATTCATTTTAAAATTACGAATAATAAAAACCTGAAAGTAAGTGTTCCCTATTCGCAAGATTCTATTTTTAAGATGACTCAAAATGGATACGATAATTTGGGAAATCAATATACTTTTTTCAAATATGAAATATCTAGTAGGAAGAAATCGTTGCTTAGTTTGCCGTTGACGTATATGGGTTTTGGTGGTTATTTGAATCCGTTTACAAATGAAGCTCAAGTGAATGATAAAATTCCGATGGTTGGTTTTCCGATGACGACTAATCACGAAATGGCTCATCAAATGGGTTTTGCGAGTGAAAGTGAATGTAATTTTATAGGATTTTTAGCAAGTGTTAAAAACGAGGATTTGTATTTTCAATATTCGGCTTATCAATATGCTTTGCGTTATTGCTTGAACAATATTGGTATGAAAAACGTGACAAAGTTTGACTATTATAAAAACAAAATCAACCCTGGAATTATTGAAAACTATAAAGAAAGTGAAGCGTTTTGGAAAAGTTATGACACGATAATCGACAAAGGATTTCACGCTTTTTACAATCAATTTTTAAAAATGAATCAGCAAAAAGATGGCTTAGAGAGTTATAGTAAATATGTGGATTTGTTGATTAATTATTACAAAAGTTCCGAGTTGTAAAGTTGCGGGTTTCGGGTTTCTATATTCAACTCGTAACCCGTAACCCGAAACCTTTAAACCTCGTCAGAGGTAAAAGTTACAAAACTTCTTTTTTTGAAAGGTCTTACGATTAGTCTTCCTTCACGGTCAAAACGAACATAGTTGTATACCCAATTTAGGAAAACAACAGCTTTATTTTTGAAACCGATTAATGAAAATAAGTGTACAAACATCCAAACAAACCAAGCGAAAACTCCGTTGAAATGGTATTTTGGTAAATCTACAACGGCAAGATTTCTTCCGATGGTTGCCATAGAACCTTTATCGTTGTATTCGAAGGGTTTCATTGGTTTATTAGTTATTAATTTCACCAAATTTTCTCCTAACAAATCGCCTTGTTGTAACGCAGGTTGTGCCATCATTGGATGACCTTGCGGATATTTTTCGCTTTCCATTGAGGCAATATCTCCTATGGCAAAAATATTATCGTAACCAACTACTTGATTGAATTGGTTTACTCGAATGCGTTCTACTCGTTCTACTAAGGATTTTGAATCCAATCCTTGAATGGCTGCACCTTGAACACCTGCTGTCCAAATGACGGTTGCGGTTTCAAAACTTAAATTGGAATTGGTTGTGATGGTTCTTCCGTCGTAATTGGTTACTCGAACGTTTTTGTGGACAATTACTCCTAAATCAATCAAAAATTTTTCGGCTGCAACAGATGATTTTTCAGACATAGTGTTTAAAACTCGGTCGCCACTTTGAATAAGGTTGATTTCCATTTTGGAAATATCTAAATCGGGATAATCTTTTTGAAGAATGGCTCGTTTCATTTCGGCAAGTGCGCCTGCAAGCTCTACGCCTGTTGGTCCTGCACCTACTAGAACAAAATTTATCAAAGCATTTTTATCAGCTTCATTTGTTGTAAGAACGGCTTGCTCAAAATTTTCTAGAATCAAACTACGAATATTCAATGATTGTGGAATGGTTTTCATTGACATCGAATTGCGTTCGATTTCTTTGTTACCAAAATAATTGGTTTTTGAACCGGTTGCAATTACTAAATAATCGTAATTTAAATCACCAATTTCTGAAATTACTTTTTGATTTTGAGTATCGATTTCTTTTACAGAAGTCAGTCGGAAATAAAAATCTTTATATTCTTGAATTACTTTTCGAATTGGATATGCTATAGAACCAGCTTCTAATCCGCCGGTTGCTACTTGATATAAAAGTGGTTGAAAAGTGTGATAATTATGTTTGTCGAGCAAAACTACTTGTAGGTTTTTGTTTCTAAGTTTTTTAGCTATTGATAGACCTGCAAATCCGCCACCGATTATGACTACTCGTTTTTTATCTGAATGAGGAATGTTCATTATAAAATGCAATTTTTCTTAAATACAAAGTTAGTTGTTTTTTGATTGTAAAAGTTGCTTAAAAGTTTACAAGTTTTAGTGGTTTTGAAAATCTGATTTTATGTAAGACGATTACCCATTAGCCCTGATTGAAGCAGTTACCTTGTAACGCGGAAAGCAGGAAAAAGATTTGTAGAAATGCTCAAGTGATTCGCTCCTTCAAAAATCAATTGGCATTGAAATTTGACTTTTGAAATTGAAATTGATTTACATATTTTGTAACAAAATCTAGTAAAGGTTTACTAACGTATATATGAGCGAGAATTTGGAACAAACGTTTGTGCAGCAATTGCGTGAAAATCAGAATATAATCCACAAGATTTGTAGGTTGTATACGTCTGATGGTGATGCGCATAAGGATTTGTTTCAGGAGATTACGATACAATTATGGAAGGCTTTTCCGAAGTTTCGCGGTGATGCCAAATTTTCGACTTGGGCGTATCGAGTCGCTCTAAATACTGCCATTACTTTGTACCGAAAAAGTACGCGAAGTGTTTCTACAGTGGAGTATGAAAAGCATAGTTTTTTTATTAGTCAAGACGAATATAATAGCGAAGAAGAAGAACAAATTAAGTTGATGTACCAAGCGGTGCGTCAGCTGAATGATATTGAAAAGGCGTTGGTTTTTATGTATCTGGAAGATAAAGATTATACAGAAATTGCCGAAACATTGGGTATTAGTGAGGTTAATGCAAGAGTTAAAATGAATAGAATAAAAGGGAAATTGAAAAAAATATTAAATCCGTAAGGTTATGATGGAAGAGTTGGATTTATTAAAAAAAGACTGGAAAAAGAACGAAAATTCTTTTGAACAGGTATCGGAAGTGGATATTTATAAAATGTTGCATAAGAAGTCTTCTTCAATTGTGAAGTGGATATTTTATATAAGTTTGATAGAATTACTATTTGGATTTGTTCTCAATATTGTTTTATCGTTTACAAAATATGATGAACAAAATATAGCTTTATTTAAAAAGTGGGAGATTTATAATTTTTATATACTACTGTCTGTTGTTTTATACGCAGTAGTATTTTATTTTATTTATAAATTTTACCTCAATTATAAGAAGATATGCGTTATTGATAATACAAAACAATTATTATCGACAATATTAAATACAAGAAAAGTTGTCAAACATTATGTGATTTTTAATTTGACATCGTTTGCTTTAATTTTTATCACAATTTTCACAGTTGGATTTTATCATGTTTATATTGATACTATGTTAGAAAAAGGAGTTGAACATCCTGAAATTTCTTTAAAAGTTGTTGCTGTAAGTGCATTAGTTATTGTTATAATAACATCCATCTTTACATTTGTTTTTTGGCTATTTTATAAATTATTGTATGGAATATTACTACGAAGGTTGTTCAAAAATTACAACGAATTGAAGAAAATTGATTTGTAAAAAAAACTCGATAACATAGAGACTTTTTCATTAATATTCCCACTGACGGAAGCGATTTAGCTTTTCTTGTTCTTCAATTTCTTCAGCGGGAATTACTTTAAGAAATGAGGGATGTTGTTCAATGGCATACTCAACTTTTTCAACAATTTGTTCGATAGTTTCATTTTCATAATCAATTTCGAGTGGTTCTTTTATCGTAAATGATTGAAGGATGTTTTTCTTTTTAAGGAGTAGTCCTTTTTTATCAAATGAACGTCGAAAACCATCGATAACTATTGGAACGACAATTGGTTTGTGTTGTTTGATAATGTGAGCTGTTCCTTTTCTAACAGGTTTAAAAGACTTTGTAGTTCCTTGAGGAAAAGTAATCACCCAACCATCGGCAAGGGCGATTTTGATATTTTCAGTGTCGTTTGGATTTACTTCTCTTTTTTCAGTAACGTCTTTTCCTCCAGCTCTCCAAGTTCTTTCAACAGTAATTGCGCCAACATATCCCATAATTCTAGGAAGTAATCCAGATTTCATAGTCTCGCTAGCTGCAACGTAGTAAACATTCATCTTTGGTTGCCACAAATAACCCACATTTTTGATAGAATCTTCTCTACCTGAAAGACTAGCATTAAAAACATGAAACATAGCTACTACATCTGCAAAATATGTTTGATGATTGGATATGAAAAGTACATTTTTATCTGGTAAATTTCTAATAATTTCAGAACCTTCTATTTGTAATTCGTTAAACCCCCGATAACGTCTATGAGTTATTACGCCGAAAATTCGAATAAGCCATTTCTTGATAAAAAGTATATGTCCAAAAGGATTTCGTTTAAATAATCCCATAATATTATGTAGAAAAATGAAAGACAAACATACAAAAATTAAAATTTATAGAACCATTTTCAACACATCTTTTAACTCACACAACATCATTGCAGTTGCACCCCAAACGGAATGTTCTTCTATTTGAAAAACCGGAACTTCAATTAATTTAGAATAAGAAGTCTCTAAATTTTTATTACTAATGATAGAATCGTCTAAAAGAATTGATAACGGTAATTCAATAATTCCTGCAACTTCCTCTTCTTGAAGAATAAACGTTAATTCAACTTGTGATATTCCTAAAAAAGGATATACCAAAAAATTACTTGGCGGAATATAAATAGAAGAAAAATCTCTAATAACATCAATATCATTTGGATGAATACCTATTTCCTCATGAGTTTCTCGCAAAGCAGTTTGTTTTAAGTCAAAATCAATATCTTCAACCTTACCACCCGGAAAAGCAATCTGCGAAGAATGGACTCCTGGATATGAATTTCTTACAATTAATAATAAATGTGTAATATTATTTTTTGGATAAAGTAACATCATTACCGCTGCCTTTCTTACTGAATTAATATCATAAATATTTTCTTCCATAATTTTAACTCTCTCCAAAGGCGCCATTTTCATATGTGAAGAATTTGAAGGTAAATCTACATTCAAAACATTTGGAATAGCCTTAAAAAACAAATCAAAATTCATAGTTAATAGTTCTAATTATTTATAAATTTACCAAAAAAATACAACAAACCCAAAAAATAAAATTCTAGATGTATAGTAAAGAAGAAAGTTTAAAAATTAAAAAAGAATTTTGGGTACAATTTGCAGAAACATATCCCAGAAAATGGCTTTTATATGATACTAAAATAAAAGACGT
The DNA here is from genome assembly GCA_044361155.1 of Flavobacterium sp. Lineage (GTDB taxonomy): Bacteria > Bacteroidota > Bacteroidia > Flavobacteriales > Flavobacteriaceae > Flavobacterium. The sequence continues at coordinate 726 of JBIKJF010000013.1, read as the reverse complement.
AACTTTCAAATTCTATGTTGATAATAAAAAAGCACAAGTTTTACTTGATATCGAACCGAAAGAAGAAGATAAAAGAAAAATATACTTTGAAAAAATTGAATCTCTGAAAACTATTTTACTAGAAGAATATTTACCAAATGTAATTCTTGAACGAAACCATTATTTAGAAAATGGCAAAATTATTAGTAGGATATGGATTGAAAAACTAAATGTCAGTTTAAATAATAAAAACACTTGGAACGATATATTCGATTTTTTTAATGAAACAATGACCCAATTCGAAATTTTCTATTTTGAATACGAAGAATATATAAAAGACTTAGAAACCAATACTTAGTGTATTTTTTATAGCGTGCCCCAAGGGTCGTGCTATCCGCTATATCTTTTCTTTTTTAAGAAAAAAAGAAAAGGATGCCGCTTCTATCACTCACGCAACCTTGTACAAAAAAAACAACATTTTCAATAAATAAACTTATAAAACTATAGGATTTGGTCAGGTTTTCAAATAGATAATGACTTTGACTGTAGTTATGCAATATCATTAGCTGTATAAATAGTACACTTAAGACATACACATCTGTTTAGATAGTTTTTACTCAATTTTACTAAACTTTTTATAAAACAAAAAACCCTATCCATACAGAATAGGGTTTTTAAAAAAGAAGGCGGCGACATACTCTCCCACAGTTATGCAGTACCATCTGCGCAATCGGGCTTAACTTCTCT
>JBIKJF010000030.1:0-22161 GCA_044361155.1 Flavobacterium sp. | reverse complement strand
TTCATTACTAGTTCCTGGAGGCGACGCTTCTAAATTTGCACCAAATGCTTTACCTGCTGCACCATCAGAAGTTTCAGAGTTTAAAGCAGTGGCTTATCCAAACCCATTTGCAGAAAACTTTAAGCTAGATATTACAACTAGTAGTGAAGCTAATCTTCAAGTAAAAGTATACGACATGACCGGCAAACTTGTTGAAGACAAAATGTTAAAAGCTTCAGAAATTCAAAACTTTGAATTAGGAGACCAATATCCATCTGGAGTTTATAATATCATTCTATCTCAAGAAGCTGAAGTAAAAACAGTAAGAGTTATAAAAAGATAACATAACTTCAACTAAGTATTAAAAAATACCTCTCTAACATTGAGGGGTATTTTTTTAATTTTTGAATTTTCAAAACATTCATTAATTAAAAAATGCGCAAACATAGCAGTTACATTGAAAAAAACAATAAGTTATGACAAAATTTAAAATCTTATACATACTATTTTTTTTACTATCAACGACCACCTTACTTCATGCGCAAATTGGTATTGGCACAACAAATCCACAAGGCGCGTTAGACATAACTTCAACCACTGATGGACTATTGATTCCACGGGTTTCTCTTGGCGGAGCTAATTTTGCAACACCACTAACTACACCGATAAATTCTGAACTTATTTATAACACCAATAATAATAGTGCTCTTCCTCCTCCAGTACTTGCCGCTCAGGGGCTTGTTACGCCAGGATTTTATTTCTGGAACGCCTCTATTTCAAGATGGGAGCGATTTGCAACTGGAACACCCGTAGCACCAGCAGGCTGGCTTACAACAGGTAACTCTGCGATAGCAACAGATTTTTTAGGAACAACAAATGCACAAGATTTAGTTTTTAGAAGCCGTGGCAATGCAGCTGGAAGAATTGGAACTACAAGTACTTCTTATGGGATTGGTTCGCTAGTTGCAAATACAGGTGCGAATAATACCGCTTTCGGAACAAATGCATTGGCTGTAAATACAGATAAAGTTGATAATACTGCTATTGGCCACAATGCCTTAGCAGCACACACAGCCTCTCCCGCTGTTGGGAACGGGAATACTGCTGTCGGAAGTCAGGCACTAGCCTCACTTTCTGGGGGAACCTTGAACACTGCAGTCGGTTTTGAAGCCTTAAGATCAAGTTCAGGAATAACCCAATTTAACACTGCTGTAGGTGCTTTCGCTTTGAGAAACGTAAATGCAAATGCAACGCAGGATAATGTTGCCGTTGGTTATAACGCTATGGGTTCGACAGGCCAGACGATTACTGGTTCTGTGGCTGTTGGAGCTTCTGCTTTAATTTCTGTTGCTAATAATACCACTAGAAATACAGCCATTGGAGTAAATGCTGGATCTGCTATTACATCGGGATCAGATAATGTTGTTATAGGAGCAAATGCCCAAGTTCTTAATGCAGCCGCATCAAATCAAGTTCGTATAGGTAGCTCTACCATAAATTATGCTGGAGTGCAGGTAGCTTGGTCAATAACCTCTGATAAAAGATGGAAAAATACTATACAGAATTCCCCTTTAGGACTAGATTTTATAAAAACACTGCGTCCTGTTTCTTATATTCGTAACGATGATAAAATTGGCAAAACAGAATATGGCTTCATCGCACAAGAACTTGAAGACGCGCTAATAAAGGCTGGCGATTCTAACAATGCCATAATTAGTAAAGATGATAATGGAATGTACGGTGTTAGGTATAACGACTTTATATCTATTACTGTTAAAGCCATTCAAGAACAACAAGAACAAATTGAAGAACTAAAAAAAACGAATACCTCTCTTCAACAATTAAATGCTCTAATTTTGAAACGACTTGAAACGCTGGAAAAAAGTAAATAAAAATAAAACTAAATCTAAAAAAATCAAGTTTCAAATATAGATCTCATAAAGAAAAGTCAAAATCTTGTTTAAAGATTTTGACTTTTCTTTTTAATTTTTAATGTAAGTTATATCGAATCGAAAAAACTAAAGTTTTCCAATTGATTATACTGCTATAACATCAAAAGAATTATAAAGTAATCTTATCGAAAACAAAAAACGAAGGTTGATTCTACTGTAAAACAATAAGAGCGATGCTAAAACGTGTAGCCATCGCTCTTATCAACCTAACCAATAAACAAACAAAAAGTTGTTACTTTATATATTTTTCAAATTCTTTAGTTTTAACTCTTGCTTTCAAATCATGTAACAGGTTGTACAAACCAAAAAATGTTCTATTTATGTATAAAAAATGTTTGGAACCTCTATTACCATTCATTTTTCTTAATTGCGTATCTTTAGCAAACTCTTCTCCCATAGTAGCAATTTGTCCAAAGAAATCATCATCAGAAAAATCAAAGAAATCTCCGTGAAATGGTTTAGTAAACAAACTCAATAAGTCATGGAATAATTTGGTAAAATATTCAATTTCAGCCTTTGAATCATCCAATCTTAGAATTTCTAATTCATATAATTTTTCATTGAACAACTTCGGATTATCAATTACCTCGGATTTCGCCAATTCAAAATAAGGAACATAAAATTCTAAAGGAACATGTTTTATACAACCGAAATCAATCGCAACTAATTTATCATCTTTATCAATCAAAAAGTTCCCAGGATGTGGATCTGCATGAACTTGCTTTAAATGATGCATTTGATACATATAAAAATCCCAAAGCGCTTGACCTATTTTATCCCCTTTTACTCTATCTTCATTGTGTGCTGCAAATTCTGATAAATGCTCTCCGTCAATCCATTCCATTGTTAATATTTTCTCAGAAGATAATTCTGGATAATATTTTGGAAAACGCAAATTCGTAATATGTTTACACCAATCAGATACTTCTAAACTTTGCTTTAATTCTAAGTTATAATCGGTTTCTTCTAATAATTTATCTTCAACTTCTTTAAAATATTTATCAGAATCTTTACCTTTTATGTTAAACATTCTAACCGCAAATGGCTTCACTAAAGCCAAATCCGAACTTATACTGTCTGCTACACCTGGATATTGGATTTTCACAGCAAGATTTTTCCCATCTTTGGTCGCTTTGTGTACCTGACCGATACTCGCAGCATTCATAGCATCTGGCGTAAACGTGTCGTATAAGTTCTCTGGATATTGACCTAAATATTTTTTAAACGTTTTTCTAACTAATGGTGCAGACAATGGTGGAACCGAAAATTGTGACAACGAAAACTTGTCAACATACTGTTGTGGCATAATGCTTTTGTCCATACTCAACATTTGAGCAACTTTCAAAGCACTTCCTTTTAAATTCTTTAAACCATCATAAATGTCTTCGGCATTGCTTTCGTTTAATTTATCACGATTTAAAGATGAATTTACAATTTTCTCACCATAATAAGCAACGTAATTTCCTCCTACTTTAAGTCCAGTCTTTACTAATTGACTGGCACGTTCTATTTTTCCTGTTGGAATTTTATCTAATGTTTTCATGTATTAATTCATTTTTTCTTTCCAAAGGAATTTTCCTAAATCGAATAAACTCTCTAAAGGTTTTGTATCAAATAAATCAACCACAGTATTTACTGATTTCTCAATTAAAACATCTGTTTTTTCAAAACCTACAGAGGTATCATCCATCCAAAATTTCAATAAAAATAAGAACTGAATCCATGCACCTTCACTAAAAACAGGTTTTGTTATTTTAGTTATTCTATCGCTAACAATATTTTCATTATCGTCTATAATAGTTACGATAAAATCTTTAAAATGGTTTCTGAAATGCTTAAAACTTTTCAAATTCTTTAATCCTTCTTTATTTTCTTTAAGAGAAAAAATCACGTAACTTCTGTTTAAAGTTAAGATTTCAAACAAAGTAAAATACAAAGTCAAAAGTTTATTTTTTTCAGAATAACTTTCAAAAGCTTCATCTTTTTTGATAGAGGCCTCAGCATTTTCAAAAAACTTAACCCAAATTTCCTGCCTCAATACATCCAACGAACCAAAAAATTTGTAGAAGTCTACTTCCTCAATTTTGTGTTCTTTACAAAATGAGTATATATTTTTAGGCTCAGCATTATTACTTAGAACATAATCCATGTATAAAGAAATGATTGCATCATCCGTAAATGTCTTCTTTTTGTTTGTTGTTTTTTTTGAAGTTTCCATTTTAAAATAAATTTGATTGTAAAGTTAATTATTGTTTAACTATTATTAAAATTATTTAAACAAAAGTTTTGTTAAATCTTTTTCATTTTATTTGAAAATAAAAAAGCGCTCCATAATAGGAACGCTTCATATATTATATTGATATGTGTTTTTTTTTTAAACTTTAGCATTTTTATCTGCTGGAATATTGTGGGTTTCATAACCTCCAAATTGTTTCATGTAACTACTTATGGAAGTTCCATAATTGTCTTTACATTTTTTGAGACCATTAGATTTTAAAAATTTTCTAACAGAACCAGCACCTCCTAAATGCGCAGCAGCCAAAATACCAGATTCAGTTATTCTAACTCCATCGATTATTTTTCCTCGATATTCTTTAATTTCTTCTCGTAATTCCCATTTGTTCTTTTTCAACAGTGCAACAAACGCTTTTTCTTGCAATTTAGGATTACTCATAAATTGCAAAGAATCTTTAATTCCAATAGTTTCTAAAGTAGTTTTACCAAATTGGTATTTGCCTAAATATCCTAAAGTATTGACTTTATTGTATTTTCCTTGAGATTCTTTAAAAGCTAAAGCTTCTTTAAATCCTATAAAAAATTTTCCGGTAAAAGGTAGTGAAAGAGCAACATAATCTGAAGATTTTTCTGAAGGAAATTGATATAACAATTCTTCATTTGCATCTACATAAAACCATTCGTGATTTTCAGAATCAATAGGTTTGAAAGCGGAACTTATCAAACCAACAATCATAAATATTCCTATGTAAAACGACCATCTTTTTATCATAATTTGTAATTTCCAAGCGCTGTCACCATCTTGATATTGATGGTGCAAATATACAACAAATTTTACAAATCTGAAAATCAGAACTTTAAAGCTTTCTAAAAATATAAACAATGAAAGTTAACAACTCCGCGAGAGTTGACTTCTAAAGTAGGAGCAGGAATTTTGATTGTGTTAATAACTGAAAAAATGGTCTTCAAAAAATGGGATTTTGTTTGAATTTTTGTCAAATCAGCATCCAAACTCAAATAAAATTGTCGCGTTCTCTCCTTTTCAGAAAAGAAAACCGTGTTCACAAGTTCAGGTTTCCCAGTTATCATTCCTTCTGCACCATATCCAATAGCAACATTCAACCATTTTGGAATTTTTGACTGTTTGAAAAACGAATGCAAATTGCCTGAAAGCCAATAAGTTTGTCCGTTATAATCTTTCAAAATCTGTTCTGAAATTGAACTTCCTAACATATTTGGTCGTGCCGTAGCATATTCGGTTGTATGAAATGAGAATTTCGGCACAATACGTTGTTCTTTCCAAAGTAATTCTTGCGAAACATATAAGGCTGTTCCACCAGCATTTGCTGCAAAATCTCCAACAGAAAATCCCCATTCTGATGAATATCCATCAAAGACTTCAACGGCTGAAAGAAATACAAAGCCAAGTGTAGAACCGTAAATAAGTTGACTTTTTCTATTGCAACCACTCCACTTTAATGCTTGAGCACCAAAACTTCCCAAATGATAGGAAGAAAAAACATGACCTGCTTTATCCATTTGATTCCATTGGATATTGTCATTGACCAACTTAAAGTCAGATTTTGGATAGTCAGCATACCAAAGCTGATTTAAACCAATTAAAGCACCTGTTGCTAATACAGTTTCTGAAATCACAACAGCATTGCGTCTTTGCTTATTTAAAGAATCAGATGTTTTAAAAAAGGAATCGAAGTTGTTTTGAGAAAATCCTAACTGAAAATTCACAAATAAAAATAGTAAATAATATGTAAGTATATTTTTCAAATTATCGTTTTGTTCCTGTCGTATTCAACCAATCAGCATATTTCTTAGCATTTACTTGATGTTGCGCATAAGTAGATGCAAACTCGTGGTAGCCAAATTTTTCTACACTAGCACAGAAATAAATATAATCATTATCATCTGGTGATAAAACAGCGTCAATGGCATCAATATCGGGCATTGCAATTGGTCCTGGAGGCAATCCTTGATTTACATAAGTATTATAAGGAGAACTTATCAATAAATCATTATACAAAACCCTCTTAATCACTTGATCAAAATCATTATCTCTAGATTTCAAAGCATAAATTACGGTTGGATCAGCTTGTAATGGCATTCCTTGTTCTAAACGATTTAAATATACTTTTGCTACAACTGGTCGTTCACTTTTCTTAACTGTTTCTTTGTGAACAATTGATGCCAGAGTAATTACATCAACAGGCGTCATTCCTAATTTTTCAGCTTTTTGCAAACGTTCTTTAGTCCAAAAATTTTGATATTCTTTCAGCATTTTATCACGAAATTTCTCGGCGGAAACATTCCAATAAAACTCATACGAATTTGGAATAAACATAGCAATCACATTGTCTTTAGTAAAACCATTTTGCTTTAAAAATATCGAATCTCTAAAAGTTGCTAATAATTTGGTGGTATCAGGTTCAATTTGTGAACTGATTCTCACACACAAATTCTCTAAACGCTCTTGATTATTAAAAGCCAATTTTACAGGAACATTGCGTCGCATTGCAGCAACCAATTTGAAGTTACCCATTCCTTTCTGTAATAAAAAACGTCCAGATTTTACATTTTCATCGTATTTACGAAGTCCAGCCATCATTTCAAATCCGCTCATATTTTCAACATAAGGTGAAATTATTTTCTTTACATCTTCATAAGTTGAACCGGTTGGCACTTCTACATACAATTCTTCTTTAGAGAATTTAGTATTTGATGAGAAAAACTTCACATAAACAATAGTAGCAACAACTAGAAAAAGAGCGGTTCCAATTCCTAAAATGGTTTTTAATTTTTTGTTCAAAACAATATTTTTTTAATGTTGATGATTGATTAACTGAAAAAGAGCTTCGTCATGAAAGGCATTATTGTGATAAATCCAATCTTTCTTCACTCCTATTTTCTGAAATCCAAAAGTAGTAAAAAGGTTTAAACTTGCTTCATTATCCATTCCAATATTTGCATAAAGTTGGTGCAATTGTAATTGTTTGAAACTATAATCAATTAATAAACTAAGTGCTTCTTTACCTATTCCGTTACCACGATTAGTTTCATTTTGAATTAAAATTCCAATTCCTGCACGATTATTAACAGGATCAAAATCGAATAAATCTATTAAACCAAGAGCTTCAAAAGTGTCATTTTTGCATATTGCAAGTCGTAATTGTTTGGCTTCATAAATATCTTGATGTGCATTTTCAAGATATTGACGAATTAAAAACTTACTGTAAGGCGTTTGCGTATTACTCACATTCCAAATCGATTCGTCATTTTCTATTTGAAAAACAAATTCCAAATCTTCTGGTTCGAGGGCACGTAAGTATATTTTTTTTCCTTTTAATGTTATCATGTAAAGTACGAATTACGAGGTACAAAGTACGAAGTTGGATTTACAAATCATAACTCTATTTCTCCTTCAAAAACAAAAGTTGCTGGTCCAATTAAAAAAACTTTTTCAAAACCTTTGTCTGTTTTTTCAAATGTAACTTTTAAGTTTCCGCCTGTTACATTTATATCAATTGAATTTGAATTGGTTTTTCCGATTACATTCATAGCAATAGCTGTTGCAGTTGCTCCTGTTCCACATGATAAAGTTTCGTCTTCTACTCCTCGTTCATAGGTTCGTAATCGGAAATGATTATCAGAAATTTGATTAACAAAATTCACATTGCTTCCAACTTTTCCATATAAATCAGAATATCTGATTTCTGCCCCATTTTCTTTTACATTATAGTGTTCTAAATCATTTACCAAAGTTACATGATGTGGCGAACCTGTATTTAAAAAAACATACTCTGTATCGATTTTCACCTCATCAACATCTTTCATTTGAAGTGAAACAATTCCGGTTTTATCAATTGTTGCATGGTGTAAGCCATCTGTTGCGATGAAAGTCGCCTCATTATTTATAACATTCAAACTTTTAGCGAAAGCGACCAAACATCGTCCACCATTGCCACACATAGAACTTTCATTTCCGTCAGAATTGTAGTAAACCATTCTGAAATCTGTCGTATTGTCATTTTCAAAAAGAATTAAACCATCAGCACCAATACCAAAACGTCTGTTGCAAAGGCGTTCAATCAGTTTGGTATCGTTTTTGGGAAAGAAATTTTGACGATTATCAATCATCACAAAATCATTTCCTGTTCCTTGATATTTGTAAAATTTGAGTTGCATTTTTATCTTTGTATTCCACAAAGTTACAAATATTAATGATACGTTAAAGATTGTTAAACGAGCGTTAAACTGATTTTATAAAAATAATAAATTACTAATTTTGATGTTAAATGATTTAAAACAATTTAAAAAATGAAAAGATTATCAAGTTTATTTTTAGTGTCTTTGTTAAGCGGTGCTACAACACTAGGTGCTTATAAATTATTTATTGAAAAAGATGTTGACGGAAATTCAATTGTTACACAAGCCCCAAGCTCTTTTGGAAGATCGGTTGGAATGGGTGCAGAAAATATTGATTTTACTTCGGCTGCAGAAAATGCAGTTCACACGGTGGTTCACGTAAAAAATGTTTCTGTTAGAACAGTTTACAACCCAATTATGGAGTTTTTTTATGGTTCGCGAGGCGGTCAACAACAAGAGCAAATTGGAACTGGTTCTGGAGTAATAATTTCGGAAGATGGTTATATTGTTACCAATAATCACGTAATTAAAGATGCTTCTGAACTTGAAGTTACGTTAAACAATAACAAAGTTTTTAAAGCAAAATTGATTGGAACCGATTCTAAAATGGATATTGCTTTATTAAAAATCGATGCTGATGGAAAACTACCTTATTCAACATTTGCAGATTCTGATCAAGTAAAAGTTGGAGAATGGGTTTTAGCAGTTGGAAATCCATACAATTTGAATTCGACTGTTACAGCTGGAATTGTTTCGGCGAAAGCTAGAAATTTAGACACGAAAGGAATTCAATCCTTTATTCAAACAGATGCAGCTGTAAATCCAGGAAATTCTGGTGGTGCTTTGGTAAACACTCGCGGTGAATTAATTGGAATAAACACAATGATTTCTTCACCAACAGGAAGTTATGCCGGATATTCTTTTGCAGTGCCATCAAATATTACGCGTAAAATTATTGAAGATATCATGGAATTTGGAAACGTTCAAAGAGGAATTCTTGGTGTTGAAGGCGGCGAATTGACTGGAAATGCTTCAAAAGAATTAGGAATTAAAGATACCGAAGGATTTTACATTAATAAGGTAAATAAAAATTCTGGTGCTGAAAAAGCAGGTTTAAAAAAAGGTGACATCATCAAGAAACTAGACAACCAAAAAATTTCAACTTTTGCAGAGTTATCAGGTTTTATAAATACAAAACGTCCAAATGATAAGGTGAACGTAACCTACATAAGAGATGGACAAACAAAAGTTGTTCCAGTTGTTTTGGTAAAAAATGATATAATCCAAACAGATTTTAAAGGTTTAGAATTAGAAAATTTATCTGATTCTGAAAAGAAAAACTTCAGAATTGATTATGGTGTAAAAATTAAAGAAGTGACAAACGAACGATTACAAGAATATAAGGACGAATTGGTAGGTAGTATCATTTTAGATATTAATGGCATGAAAGCTACCGATGTTGAAACAGTCTCAAGAGCAACAAACAATGCGGACGAAAATCAAGGTACAAGTGTAAAACTTTTACTTAAAAATGGTCAAGTAATGCGAATTATTATATAGATATAATTTTATAAAAGGTGAAAAACCATTCTGTTTATTTCAGAATGGTTTTTTTATTAAAAAAAAGTTTGAAATAATTTTACGAAAACGTTATAGTTGATTACTTTTGCACGGAAAAAATAAAGAATCTGAATCTAATTCAGATTAAACACAACTAATCAATTTTTCTCAAAATGAACAAAAACGCATTATACGAAAAAGAGCTTTCTTTTCAAGCCGACAGAAGAAAAGCAGGAGTAGAATTTATTAAAATTATCAGTGATTTGTGGTATGACAAATCCATCGAATTGGTTTTCTTTAGAAATCAGTTAATCGATAGAAATGTTAGTGATATTATGAATCTTCATGAATACGCTGGTGAATTTGTTCAAAAACCAATTAATGTTTTTGACTCTGTAGAAATTGCTCGTGCTATTGAAAATTTAGATTTACCACCATCAAGAATTGATATTGGAAAATTAACGTATGAATATCATTTAGAAGACAATAAATACCACGATGCACGTGCGTTTGTGATTGACAAATTAAAAGACGCTAAAAATTCGCAAGAAATTAAACCTAAAGATGTAGTTCTTTATGGATTTGGTAGAATTGGACGATTATTGGCTCGTGAAATGATGAGTAAAATTGGAAAAGGACAACAACTACGTCTAAGAGCAATTGTAACTCGCGATAGAAATGACGCACAATCATTAGAAAAAAGAGCCTCTTTATTAAGATACGATTCAGTTCATGGCGATTTTGAAGGTTCTGTAAATGCTGATATTGAAAATGATGCTTTAATAATCAACGGAACAACAGTTCATATTATTACAGCCAATTCCCCAGAGGAAATTGATTACACTAAATATGGAATTGAAGATGCTTTAGTTATTGATAACACTGGAGCTTTTACAAATGAAGAAGCTTTGAAACGTCATTTAACCTCTAAAGGAGTTGATAAAGTTTTATTGACTGCACCGGGAAAAGGAGTTCCAAATATTGTTTATGGAGTAAATCACAACGATTATAATCCAGATACTATTAGTGTTTTTTCTGCTGCATCTTGCACTACCAATGCAATAACACCTATTTTAAAAGCGGTTGAAGATACACTTGGAGTAGTAAAAGGTCACTTAGAAACTATTCACGCTTATACTAATGACCAAAACTTAGTAGATAATATGCACAAAAAATACCGTCGTGGGAGAGCAGCAGCTTTAAACATGGTAATTACAGAAACTGGTGCAGGAAGTGCTGTTGCAAAAGCATTGCCAAATTTAGAAGGTAAGTTAACTTCGAATGCTATTCGTGTTCCTGTTCCTAATGGTTCTCTTGTAGTGTTAAATCTTGAAGTTGGTAAAGAAACTTCTGTAGAAGAAGTAAATAATATTATGAGAAGCTATGCTCTTGAAGGTGAACTTGTAGAGCAAATTAAATATTCTTTAAACAATGAATTAGTTTCCTCAGACATTGTTGGAACATCGGCTCCATCAATTTATGATAGCAATGCAACAATAGTTTCTGGTGACAGAAAAAACATTGTTCTCTATGTTTGGTACGATAACGAATATGGTTATAGTCACCAAGTTATAAGACTTGCAAAGTACATTGCTAAAGTAAGACGTTACACCTACTACTAGTAGATTATCACTTCGAAATTGCAATCCGTTTCATTTTATTTGAAGCGGATTTTTTTTAATCTAGAATTTATTTTATATTTTTAGTTTTTACAATGTAACCCAAATTTACATCTATGCTTAAAACCTTACCACTTTTGCTACTACTGACACAATTTTCATTTGGTCAAAAACCGACAAATGTAAAAACTTACAAACACGGTTACAACGGAATGGAGCTGATAATAAAGCACGACAGCGGAAAAATGATTGTCGTAAGTACTTTTAATTCAAAAAAAGAGCTCAAAGAAGACGTAGCTCAAAAAGTATATCAGCTTTATAAGGAAAGTAATTTATTGAGTGGTGAAACTATTAAAATAAAAAGTGAAAATGCAGTTGTTATAGGAAAATGTGTTATTAACCAAAAAGGAAAACTTACCTCATTAAATTTTTACTACGAAACTATAGAATGGGATTCAGGTCTGACCGAGATCTATAAAAAAGCATAAAAAAACTCTCAGGTTTCCTTGAGAGTTTTATAAAAAAGATTATTATTCTAAAGTAATTATGCGTTGGCAGCAATTAAGTTTAAAGCCGATCCAGCTACAAACCAACCAATTTGGCTTTCGTTGTAAGTGTGATTTGCTAAAATTATATCTTTTGAACCATCAGCGTGAACGAATTCTAATGTTAAAAATTTTCCTGGTGCAAATTCTGTTAAATCTAAGAAGTTAATAGTGTCATTTTCTTGGATTTTATCATAATCTGCTTCGTTAGCAAAAGTTAACGCTAACATTCCTTGTTTTTTCAAATTTGTTTCATGAATACGTGCGAACGATTTTACTAAAACCGCTTTCACTCCCAAGAAACGTGGTTCCATTGCAGCATGTTCTCTAGAAGAACCTTCACCATAATTGTGATCTCCTACAACAATAGAAGGAACTCCTGCTGCTTTGTATGCTCTTTGCACCGCAGGAACAGCATCATAAGCACCAGTTAATTGATTTTTAACCGAATTTGCTTTTCCGTTGAATGCATTTTCTGCACCAATAAGCATATTATTAGAAATGTTATCTAAATGTCCACGAAAACGCAACCATGGTCCAGCCATAGAAATGTGGTCAGTAGTACATTTTCCGAACGCTTTTATTAAAAGTTTTGCTCCTATAATGTTGTTTCCATCCCAAGCATCAAATGGTGCTAAAAGTTGTAAACGATCTGAAGATTCAGAAACGGCAACTTGAACATTACTTCCATCAGCAGCTGGAGCTTGAAAACCTGCATCTTCAACATCAAAACCTCTTTTTGGAAGTTCATCACCAGTTGGAGGATTTAATCTAACAGCTTCGCCTTTATCATTCAATAAAGTATCCGTTATAGGATTGAAAGACAAATCACCTGAAATTGCTAATGCTGCAACCATTTCTGGCGATGTTACAAAAGCATGTGTATTTGGATTTCCGTCTGCACGTTTTGAAAAGTTTCTGTTAAATGAGTGAACGATGGTGTTTTTTTCGCCTTTATCTGCTCCTGCTCTATCCCATTGTCCGATACACGGACCGCAAGCATTTGTAAATACTTTAGTTCCCATTTTCTCAAACGTTGCGATGATACCATCTCTTTCAATAGTATAACGAATTTGCTCTGACCCAGGATTAATTCCGAATTCTGCTTTTGGAGTAATACCATGAGCAACGGCTTGTTCAACAATAGAAGCAGCGCGCGCCATATCTTCATAAGACGAGTTGGTACAAGAACCAATTAAACCCCATTCTACTTTAAGCGGCCATTCATTTTTGGTTGCTTCCTCTTTCATTTTGGAAACAGGCGTTCCTCTATCTGGAGTAAAAGGTCCGTTGATATGTGGTTCTAATTCTGACAAGTTAATTTCTATTAATTGATCAAAATACTGACTTGGATTGTTATAAACTTCGGAATCACCAGTTAAATAATCAGCTACTTTATCGGCAGCGTCTACTACCTCTTGACGACCAGTTGCTGATAGATATCTTCTCATAGAATCATCGTATCCAAAAGTTGAAGTTGTAGCTCCAATTTCTGCGCCCATATTACAGATAGTTCCTTTTCCTGTACATGACATATTTAGAGCGCCTTCACCGAAATATTCAACTATCGCTCCTGTTCCACCTTTTACAGTAAGAATATCAGCTACTTTTAGAATAACATCTTTTGGAGCGGTCCAACCGTTTAATTTTCCTGTCAATTTAACTCCAATAAGTTTCGGGAATTTCAATTCCCAAGACATTCCCGACATTACATCAACCGCATCAGCACCGCCTACACCAATAGCTAACATACCTAATCCTCCAGCATTTACTGTATGCGAATCGGTACCAATCATCATTCCACCCGGAAAGGCGTAATTTTCTAAAACAATTTGGTGAATAATACCAGAACCTGGTTTCCAAAAGCCAATTCCATATTTGTTTGAAACAGAAGAAAGGAAATCAAAAACTTCTTTAGACTGCGTGTTGGCTAATTCTAAATCTTGCTTAGCACCGTTTTTTGCTAAAATTAAGTGGTCACAATGAACCGTTGTTGGCACAGCAACCGATTTTTTTCCGGCGTGCATAAATTGTAATAACGCCATTTGTGCAGTTGCATCTTGGCAAGCCACTCTATCAGGAGCAAAATCAACATAATCTTTTCCGCGTGAAAAAGCTTGTGAGGGTGTTCCTTCCCATAAATGAGAATATAAAATCTTTTCTGAAAGCGTTAACGGACGACCAACCAACTCACGTGCTTTATCTACACGTTCCGCCATTGTTCCGTAAACTTTTTTAATCATTTCAATATCAAAAGCCATAATATAATAGGTTAATTTATTTGCAGTACAAAATTAATGAAATTAATGATAATTTAAAAATATTTAAAAAATACGAAGATTCAAAAGATTATTATTGACAAATCACTATTTTGACTACTTATTATTACATAAAAATTAAATTTTAGTGAAAATTTTGCCTAATTGTTAATTTAGAACCTTTTTTTTTTTCATATTCGAAATACGTCAAATAAAACTTAACTTAAGAATGTTTCTAAATTAGAATGAAATTGATGAATCTACATTAAAAAGCAAAGCCAAAATCACTTTTAAACTGCAACGATATAGACAAAAGATTAAAAACTTTTTGGAACTGATTTATAAAACATACCAATAGAAGATGCAATTAATACGAAACAGATTAAAAAACCAACTGAAAGTAATTCAATAGCAGAAGAATTGATTGTTGCAAATTTTTTTAATTCAGAAAGTACTGCCAACATCATATATAATCCAAAAAGGAAAAAGATGGAGCCAAGAATAATTCCGACAACCTTATTTTTTATAAAAAGTTGAAGCGTTACTATAATAAAAACGACTATTGTAAAATAATTAATGTGTTCAGAACCATCATAATTATCTAAAAACCAATAAATTGATAATAGGATTATAAAAATTTCTGGGAGTATCAGGAAGTATTTTTTCATGTCGATATTGATTTAATAATATAACGAGCCAATTAATTTTTTAGTATTTATATCAGTATGAAATAATTTTATAAATAAAAAAACCTAACCAGTTTAACACAAGTTAGGTTTTAAGTATTTTTTAAAATGATAGTTTATAACAACTTATCAATAATTATTTCTTCCGTAACACCTTCAGCATCAGCTTTATAATTTTTGATTATTCTATGTCTTAATATTCCTGTAGCAACCGCTTTTACATCTTCAATATCTGGAGAAAATTTTCCGTTGAAAGCAGCATTGGCTTTGGCTGCCAAAATTAAATTTTGTGAAGCTCTTGGTCCTGCACCCCAATCTAAATAATTATTTACATAATCAGTAGCTAAGGGAGAATTTGGACGCGTTTTTCCAACTAAAGTTACTGCGTATTCAATCACATTGTCTGCTACTGGAATACGACGAATTAAATGTTGGAAATCGATAATTTCTTGTGCTGAAAACAAAGGATTTATGGTTGGCTTTGCATCAGAAGTGGTGCTTTTTACTACTTCAACTTCTTCCGCAAACGATGGATAATCTAATTTGATAGCAAACATAAAACGGTCTAATTGTGCTTCTGGCAAAGGATAGGTCCCTTCTTGCTCAATTGGGTTTTGGGTGGCTAAAACAAAATAAGGTAAATCTAATTTATAATTATGACCTGCAATAGTTACCGCACGTTCTTGCATGGCTTCCAATAAAGCTGCTTGCGTTTTTGGTGGCGTTCTATTAATCTCATCAGCCAAAATAATATTAGAAAAAACTGGTCCTTTTATAAATTTAAACTGACGGTTTTCATCAAGAATTTCACTTCCTAAAATATCGGATGGCATCAAATCGGGTGTGAACTGAATTCTTTTGAAATTCAATCCTAAAGCTTGAGAGATTGTATTTACCATCAAGGTTTTTGCCAATCCGGGAACTCCAACAAGCAAAGCATGTCCACCAGAAAAAATACTTAATAAGATTTGATCTACAACATCGTCTTGGCCAACAATTATTTTTGAAATTTCCTTTTTTAGCTCGAGTCTTTTCTGAACCAAACTTTGTATCGCTGTAACGTCTGACATATTTAATTTTAGATTTTAGATTTTAGATTTTAAATGTCTTTGTACATCCAAATCCAAAATGAACTATTATTTTTTTAACCAATTATTTGCGAATGTACAATCTTGATATTCACCATTTATCTTTACATATGTGTCCTTAATTTTTTCATCAGACCATTTTGCGATGGCTTCTAGTTGCTTTTCTTTTAAAGCCAATTCTTTAATTTTAGAAAAATCTTTACTATAATCAGCAACGTGCTGATCAATTCTGTTTGTAACCATAATCAATTTATACTTTTTGCCTGATCTAGGATCTTCTTCTAAAATTGGAACTGAAACTTCACCGTCTTTTAAATTAGAAACTTGTCCATACAATTCTGGGTCCATTTTTGTCAATTCAAAATGCGTGTCTTGTGTTTTAGGATTGATTAAAGTGCCACCGTTTGCGCGGGTTTCTTTCTCTTCAGACATCGCTCTAGCGGCATCAGCAAAAGATATTTCTTTATCATCAATTCTTTTCTTTATTAACAACGCTTTTTCTTTTGCCTCATTCAAAGATGCATCGTAAACTTTTGGCATCATTAAAATATGACGTAATTCTAAATCTTGACCTTTAATTTTTTCTAACATTATAATATGATAACCATACTCGGTTTCAAAAGGTTCGGAAATCTGACCTTCTTCAAGAGAATAAGCGACATCTTTAAATTCTTTTACAAAGGGTGTTTTTTTATTGATTTTATAAAATCCACCATTAGAAACAGAAGCCCTATCATCGGTGTAAATTACTGCTCTTGTTTTAAAACTAGCTCCTTCTTGCACTTCCTTCTTAATTTCATTTAGTTTGTTAATTACCCTTTGCTTTTCTTCTTCGGTAACTTTAGGCACAATTATTATTTGCGCCATTTCTAGTTCTGCACCAAATATAGGACGTTCGTCTTCGGGAATTTTTTTAAAGAAACTTCTAATTTCTTCGGGAGTGATTTGTATATCATCAACAATTTTTCTTTGCATCTGTCCGGCTAACATTTGAACTTTTAGTATTTCAAACAGTTCTGTCCTTAAATCATCTTCATTTGCTTTCTTAAAATATTTTACTACATTTTCCATCGAACCAATCTGTTCTACCATGTAGTCTAACTGATTATTCATTTTATCTTTTATCTCAGCATCTTGAACAACAAGTGAATCTTGAACTGCCTGGTGCGCAAATAATTTTTCTTCCATTAATCTACCCAATAATTGGCATCTTGTGATGTCTTTTATTGAATTTTCTTGACTAGACAATTCTACATAAGCTTTGTCGATTTCAGAATCTAAAATCATATATTCGCCAACTGTTGCAATAATTCCGTCTATTTTCTTTTTTCCAACTGGCTTAACAACTGGCTTAACAGATTTAACAGTATCTATTATAATTTCCTGCGCATTTACAAAAAAACTTGTAAATAATAAAAGTGAGATGATACTGTTTTTTTTTAATTTGTTCATTGTATTTATTTTAAATGCAGTTGCATTATAATGTTATTTTTTAAGCTCTTTTTTAACGTTTTCAAAAACAGCGGTATTGATTTTAACCTGAAATTCTTTCTTCAATTCACTAACCCAATTCTGTTCTAAGTATTGTTGGTAATCGTTGACAATTCTGCCTCTAGAATCTTCAAAACTTTTTGGCTCAGATGGAATGGTTTCTAAAACCTTTGTAACAAAATAGTATTCCCCTTGCTTTGTAATTTCTGATATTCCTTTTTCAAATTTAGTTCCTTTTGGAATTGCATCTGCACCCTCTTCAAAAGTACCTTCAACTATCATAATATTTACAACTTCTTTAGTATTTAGCTTTTCTTTAATGGTTTGAGGTAAAACATCTTTCTTAATCATAGTTAATGCCTTTTTCATTACGTCAATGTTTGTTGAAGATGCTACTATGATTTTTACTCTATTTTTCCATAAGTACTTATTTTTATTTACGCTATGAAAAGTTCTCAGTCCTAATGTATCTGATTTTGAGCGTTGCCAAATTTCTTTTTCCATTAAATCAAACAAAAGTAAACCGTCTCTATACTCCTCCATAACTGAGGCAAATTCAGGAAACTCTCCTTCTAAATTGTCGTTATAGTAAATATTTATTTGATCATCAACAAACTTGTTATATAAGGATTCTACCAACTTTTGAATTGGTTTTGTACCATAACCAGATTTTTGTTGTTCGTTTATAAAATTAATAAAATTGGTTCCACTTATAATCTTGTTTTCAATTGAAAAAAGTCGTGTATCATACTTTTTTATATCTTCTGGAAGGGTCCATTTAGCATCATAAAAATCATTATTGACCAATTTTTCGATGGTAGTATAAACCTTATTATCTCTCTTAATAACGTACTTTTTTCTTAGTTTTTCTGTTAGAGAATTTGTAATTAATCTTGAACGATCGTCCTTAGCGATTTTATTTTCTAACTCTGTTCGCGATTCCTCGTATGATTTTAATGGAAACTTCTCGATTAGTTTAACAATATGCCAGCCAAACTGGGATTTGAATGGTTTTGAGATAGGATTATCTTTAGTTAAAGAAAAAGCTACAGATTCAAACTCCTCGGAACTTAATTGACCGGAACCAAATCTATTTAAAACACCACCTTTACTAGCTGATGATTTATCTTCAGAAAATTGTTTTGCTACTTCTTCAAACTTTTCACCTTGTTGTATTTTTTTATATAATTCTTCAATAGTAGTTTCAGGTTTTTCAGCAGCTTCGCCTTCTTTGGCATTCATTATCATGATATGAGCTACTGAAACTTCACCTCTATTATCTCTCACCTCTTTAACTTTTATTAAATGGTATCCGAAACGAGTTCGAACAGGCATTGATATGGCTCCAACTGGCGTCTTATAAGCAGCCGATTCAAAGGCATAAACCATTCTAAAGCTTGTAAAAAATCCTAAATCGCCATTATTTTCTTTTGCTGATGGATCTTCAGATAATTCTAAAGCCAATTTTCCAAAATCTTCACCCTTGAGCGCTCTTTCTCGAACTGCTAATGTTTTTTTGTAGGCAACTAAAGTATCTGCAGGAGCAGCATTTTCGTCAACCATTATAAGAATGTGAGCCGCGTTAATTTCTTTTTTTAAACGTTCATAACCTTCATTTACTAATGCTGTAGTGACTTTAGAATCGGAAGTATAATTTTTAGAAAGCTGGTTTCTATAACTTTTTAATTCATTTTGATATTGAACACTATTTTGCAAACCTATTTTATTGGCTTTATTGACCTTTAATTTATAACCTACAAATAGTTCTAAGTACTGACTCAAATCTTTTTGGGATTCATCTTTTACTAATTCTAAATTTTTGTTGTAAACTTTAATAAACTCGTCAGTATAGTAAGGTTTATCATCGATTGTAAAAAGGACATCTTTTTGATTTTTTTGTGCATTAGTAGCAATTGAAAATACTAGAAACAAACTTAAAAACAACTTCTGAATACTCATATTCTATATTTTTTTGTTATAATTTTATTCAAACATTTAATTCTAAAATTCCTAAAAATATTAGATTTTACAATCAACAAAAGTAACAATTCGACCGTATTATACAAGTATATAAAGTACTATTAACAAAATTTTATTAACACATTTAATAGGTCAAACATTTTCTAATAAAACAAGCTACAAGATAATTGAGTAATAAATACTATTTTTGCAATCCTTAAATTATACTATGAGTTTTTTAAAAGAAATATTACGAAGAAGAACATTTGGAATTATATCACATCCAGATGCTGGAAAAACAACACTTACTGAAAAGTTGTTACTTTTTGGGGGAGCAATTCAGGAGGCAGGTGCTGTAAAGAACAATAAAATCAAGAAAGGTGCCACAAGCGATTTCATGGAAATTGAGCGACAAAGAGGAATTTCTGTTTCAACATCTGTTTTGGCTTTTAACTATAAAGACAAAAAGATAAATATTCTAGATACACCAGGACACAAAGATTTTGCCGAAGATACTTTTAGAACTTTAACTGCTGTTGACAGTGTTATTGTAGTAATTGATGTTGCAAAAGGTGTCGAGGAACAGACAGAAAAATTAGTATCTGTTTGTAGAATGCGAAAAATTCCAATTATTGTATTCATTAACAAATTAGATAGAGAAGGAAAAGATGCTTTTGACTTAATGGATGAAGTAGAAAAAAAACTTGGTTTGCATGTTACTCCTTTAAGTTTTCCAATAGGAATGGGGTATGACTTTCAAGGGATTTATAATATTTGGGAGCAAAATATTAATTTATTTAGTGGTGATAGCAAAAAAAATATAGAAGATACTATTGCTATATCAGATATTCATAGTTCTGAATTAGAAAGATTGATTAAAGAAAAACCTGCAGTAAAACTTCGTGAAGAACTCGAATTGATTGATGAAGTCTATCCTAAATTTGACAGAGAAGCTTATTTAAATGGTGATTTGCAACCTGTTTTTTTTGGTTCAGCCTTAAATAATTTTGGAGTTAGGGAGTTGTTAGATTGTTTTGTTGAAATTGCGCCAACTCCAAAACCTAAAGAATCCGACACTCGTTTAGTTAATCCAGAAGAAGAAAAATTATCTGGATTCGTATTTAAAATACATGCCAACATGGACCCAAAGCACAGAGATAGACTAGCGTTCATTAAAATAGTCTCGGGCACTTTTGAAAGAAACAAGCCTTACATGCATGTTAGGCTGAATAAGAATTTAAAGTTTTCTAGTCCGAATGCGTTTTTTGCCGAAAAAAAAGAAATTGTTGATATTTCCTACCCTGGCGACATTGTTGGACTGCACGATACTGGAAACTTTAAAATTGGTGATACCTTAACAGAAGGTGAACTAATGAATTTTAAAGGAATACCAAGTTTCTCTCCAGAGCATTTTAGGTATATAAATAATGCCGACCCGCTAAAAGCCAAACAACTAGAAAAAGGCGTTGATCAGTTAATGGACGAAGGCGTTGCGCAATTGTTTACTCTAGAAATGAACAACAGAAAAGTAATTGGAACAGTAGGCGCCTTGCAATATGAAGTTATTCAATATCGTCTAGAACATGAATATGGAGCAAAATGTACTTACGAAAATTTTCCAGTTCATAAAGCTTGTTGGGTTAAACCTGATGATGCAAAAAATGAAGAATTTAAAGAATTTAAAAGAGTAAAGCAAAAATTTTTAGCACACGACAAATATGGACAACTTGTGTTTCTAGCAGATTCTGATTTTACTATTCAAATGACGCAAAGTAAATACCCAACTGTAAAGTTGTTTTTTACTTCAGAATTTGACTAAATCAATTTAAAAATATAGTATTTTATCTACAAATAAATTATTATTTGAGCATTTAGCTTTTTTATTAAAAAAATGGTTTTATATTTGTTCACTAAAATTTACAAATTGTTATGAAGAGATTTTTAAAATTTTATCTGTTAGCTTTTATATTATTATCGGACTTTGTTGTTTATGCACAAGGCGATGAAGATGAAGATGGCGATTTGGAGGGGGGCGATCCAGAACCGGCACCAATTAATGGCAAATTAATTATTTTGGCAGTATTAGGTGTTATTTTTGCTATTTATACAATACGAAATTATAATAAGCAAGTAAAATTATAATAATTTACATCCATCATTTTAACACTCCGTTGGAGTGTTTTTTTTTTGCTTTAAAACTAAAATTTTAATCATAACAAAAAAAATAGAAAAAAAATTGGTTTATGAAATAGCTGAATTCAAATTTAGCACTATTACTTGCAACATATCTCTGAATTCTTTTTCTATCTATATTTTAAAATATGCCAAACTATTGTAATTAATAGTATATAAATTTATTATGTATAATTTAAAAATATAGATTTTCACTACACTCAAATTTTTAATGCATTATCTTATATTGTATTAAAATAGGAATAAACAAATAAAATCTTTCAAAGTCATGATCGTTAATAAAAAAACCCTTCAGTTTCCTGAAGGGTTTAATTTGTTATACTTTATTGTTAAACTATCGTTTCACAACACGTACTGTTTGTGTTTTTGCATCTTGCGATACAATTACATTATAAACTCCAGAAGGATAGTTAGAACCTACCTCAAATGCTTCCATTT
>JBIKJF010000012.1:0-84722 GCA_044361155.1 Flavobacterium sp. | reverse complement strand
TTAATGAAAGTTTTTTATAATCTCTAAAGAAAATTGATGAATTACATAGAAACATCTTTCTAAATACTACTATCTATTCGATACAAATACAACCTAGCCCTGATTGCAGCAGTTACATCGTAACGCGTAAAGCAGGAATCGCGTAAAGCAGGAATATGGATTACAAAAATGCGCTGATGGTTCGCTTCTAAAAAATACTTTGAGATATTATACCTATATATATTGTATGTGTTTTGTTAATCTCATATATTTGCAGTCCATAAAATTTAAGGAATGATAAAGATTACTCTACCTGACGGTTCGGTTAAGGAGTTTGCAAATGGTACAACTCCAATGGATGTTGCAAAAAGCATCAGTGAAGGATTAGCGCGAAATGTGATTTCGGCAGCTTTTAATGGTACAACTATAGAAACTTCTACGGAATTAACGACCGATGGTTCATTGATATTATACACATGGAATGACAAAGAAGGTAAAAAAGCTTTTTGGCATTCTACATCACATGTCATGGCTCAAGTTTTGGAGGAAAAATACAATGGTATTAAATTGACTCTCGGACCTGCTATTGATAATGGGTTTTATTATGATGTTGATTTTGGTGATAACAAAATAACTGATGCTGACTTTAAAGCCATTGAAGATAGAGTTTTAGAAATTTCTAGAGAGAAGCATGAATTTAAAATGCGTCCTGTTTCTAAAGCAGAGGCATTGGCTACATATAAGGATAACGAATATAAGACTGAGTTGATTTCTAACTTAGAAGACGGAACGATTACATTTTGTGATCATTCTAATTTCTTTGACTTGTGTCGTGGCGGACATATTCCGAACACAGGAATTATTAAAGCTATGAAAATCATGAGCGTTGCTGGTGCTTATTGGCGTGGTGATGAGAAAAACAAGCAGTTGACTCGTGTTTATGGAGTTTCGTTTCCTAAACAAAAAGATTTAACCGACTATCTTGAATTACTTGAGGAGGCTAAACGTCGTGATCATAGAAAACTTGGAAAAGAATTAGACTTATTCGCTTTTTCACAAAAAGTAGGTCAAGGTTTACCGTTATGGTTACCTAAAGGAGCTGCTTTGAGAGATAGATTGGAGCAATTTTTGAAAAAAGCACAGAAAAAAGCAGGTTACGAACAAGTTGTTACTCCACATATTGGTCAAAAAGAACTTTATGTTACTTCTGGACATTATGCTAAATATGGAGCTGATAGTTTTCAACCAATAACGACTCCTGCTGAAGGCGAAGAGTTTTTATTGAAACCTATGAACTGTCCTCATCACTGTGAAATTTATAATACAAAACCTTGGTCATATAAAGATTTACCAAAACGTTATGCTGAATTTGGTACAGTATATAGATATGAGCAAAGTGGTGAATTGCATGGATTAACTCGTGTACGAGGATTTACTCAAGATGATGCACATATTTTCTGTACGCCAGATCAATTGGATAGTGAGTTTAAAAAAGTAATTGACCTTGTATTGTATGTATTTGGTTCATTAGGTTTTGAAAACTTTACTGCACAAATATCATTACGCGATCAAGAAAACAGAGATAAATATATTGGAAGCGATGAGAATTGGGAAAAAGCTGAAAATGCTATTATCAATGCTGCTGCTGATAAAGGGTTGAATACTGTAGTTGAATATGGTGAAGCTGCTTTCTATGGTCCTAAGTTGGATTTTATGGTGAAAGATGCTTTAGGAAGAAGTTGGCAACTTGGAACAATTCAGGTTGATTATAACTTACCAGAGCGTTTTGAATTAACTTATAAAGGTGCAGATGATAAATTACACCGTCCAGTTATGATTCATCGTGCACCATTTGGTTCGATGGAGCGTTTTATTGCAATTTTACTAGAACATACCGCAGGTAACTTCCCACTTTGGTTGATGCCAGAACAAGCTATTATCTTGTCTTTGAGTGAGAAATATGAAAATTATGCGAAAAAAGTTTTAGAATTGCTAGAAAATCACGAAATTCGCGCCTTGATTGACAACCGCAACGAGACAATAGGTAAGAAAATTAGAGATGCCGAGGTTCAGAAAATGCCGTTTATGCTGATAGTTGGTGAGGAAGAAGAAAAAAACGGAACCATTTCAGTGCGTCGTCATGGTCAAGAAGGAAAAGGCAATATCTCGGTTACAATTGAAGAATTTGCTAAAATTGTAAACGAAGAAATTGCCAAAACATTAAAAACATTTGAAGTTTAACTAAAATAATAAAGCCATAGCAATTAGAAACAACAGAGGTTATCAACCTCGAGTAGAAAAAAAAGATGAACACAGAATAAATAATTTTATTCGTGTGCCTGAAGTACGTCTTGTTGGAGACAATGTAGAACCAGGTATTTTTAAAACTGTAGATGCTATGCGTCTTGCGGATCAATTGGAATTGGATTTGGTGGAAATCTCTCCAAATGCTGAACCACCAGTATGTAAAATTATAGATTATAAAAAGTTTGTTTACATGCAAAAGAAGCGTGAAAAAGAGCTTAAAGCAAAATCAACGCAAATTGTGGTTAAGGAAATTCGTTTTGGTCCTCAAACAGACGAACATGATTATGAGTTCAAAAGAAAAAATGCTGAAAAATTCCTTAAAGAAGGTTCAAAATTAAAAGCATTTGTATTCTTCAAAGGACGATCAATCATTTATAAAGAGCAAGGACAAATATTATTATTACGTTTAGCTCAAGACTTAGAAGAACACGGAAAAGTAGAAGCTTTACCTGTGCTTGAAGGAAAGAGAATGATAATGTATATTGCTCCGAAGAAAAAGAAGTAAACACTTTTCAGTCTCAGTAGGCAGATTGTAAATTAAAAATAGATACTGGAAGAACTTCAGTAATAATACTTGAATTAGGTTGAGAAACTGAAACAAGTTCAGTTTAAAGTAAGTAAGTTAAATTTAAATAAATTAGGGAAATTATGCCTAAAATGAAAACAAAATCTAGTGCTAAGAAACGTTTTAAAGTTACTGGCTCTGGAAAAATTAAAAGAAAACACGCTTTCAAAAGCCACATCTTGACTAAAAAGTCTAAGAAGCGTAAATTAGCTTTAACTCACTCTGCTTTAGTTGCTAAAGTAGATGAAAAAAGCATTAAACAACAATTAAGAATTATCTAATCGACCTTTGTCAATTAAAGAATAATTCTTTAGGTTAAAACAATTTTAATAACCTTGGAGTATGGCTATAAAGTTCCTTTGATTAAATTCAGGACGCCTGCTACAAAAACACAAGAAAATTATGCCAAGATCAGTAAATTCAGTTGCTAAAAGAGCAAGAAGAAAAAAGATAATGAAGCAAGCCAAAGGTTTCTTTGGTCGTCGTAAAAACGTTTGGACTGTAGCTAAAAACGCAGTTGAAAAAGCGATGGTTTACGCTTATCGCGATAGAAAACAAAACAAGAGAAACTTCCGTTCATTATGGATTCAACGTATTAACGCTGGAGCTAGATTAGAAGGAATGTCTTACTCTCAATTCATGGGATTAGTTAAGAAAAACGGTATCGAATTGAACCGTAAAGTATTAGCAGATTTAGCAATGAATCACCCAGAAGCTTTCAAAGCTGTTGTGAAAAAAGTGAAATAAAAAACGTTTGTACAACCCGTTTAACTTACTTACATATAGAAAATCCCAATCGAAAGGTTGGGATTTTTTGTTTTTAGTTAATCCCTAAATTTAAATATTAATAACAAAAACTGAATTGTATCAAATAAAACACTAACTTCGTAATTCATTTATTATCAGGTATTTAAAAAATATTCTCTTCTTATGGGTAACAAATGAAAAAGTTCATTGATATATAGTTGAATTAACCTTTAAAATCAAACTATCATGAAAAAATTATTACTTACAACAGTTTTTGCCCTATTCTTTTCAGTATTAACTTTTGGGCAAACAGGTACAGGATGCTGGCGCATGGTTTCAGCAGGACAAAATTTCTCTATGGGAATTAAAATAGACGGAACTCTTTGGGGTTGGGGACAAAATGGAAATCTTCTGGGGCTTAACGGAAATATGGCTAATCAAAATCTACCAATCCAAATTGGAACAGCAAATGATTGGGCTACAGTTTCCGCTGGAAATGTTCACACACTAGCCGTAAAAACAAATGGAACATTATGGTCATGGGGAAATGGACAATTCGGACAACTTGGAAATGGTTTATTTAATTCTGCAACATGGACAGTAACTCAAGTTGGAACTGCTAATGATTGGTTGACAGTTTCAGCAGGAAATAGGTTTAGCTTAGCCATTAAAACAAATGGTACATTATGGTCTTGGGGATTAAATAATCTTGGACAATTGGGAATAAATAATCTAATCGATCAAAACCTTCCTGTTCAAGTTGGAACAGCTTCAAATTGGTTTAAAATTGATGCTGGTAATCAACATTCATTAGCAATCGATAATGCAGGATTCATCTACGCTTGGGGTAATAATACTTTTGGGCAATTTGGAAATGGAACCAATACAAATAGTTTATTTCCAATAGCAGTTTCAACTTCAAATAATTGGGCAGAAATTTCAGCTGGTTGGGATCATAGTATGGCTTTAGATTCTAGTGGAATCTTATTTACTTTCGGTAATAATACGAATGGTCAATTGTGTGATGGTACAAATACTGCTTCAAATGTAATGGTACCTATTAGTTTCAGTAATTCAGGAGTAGTAACTCAATATATTTCAATTTCTGCAGGAAATAGTTTCTCATTAGCTATCAAAAATGATAATACTCTTTGGTCTGGAGGATTCAATTCAAGTGGACAATTAGGATTAGGAAACAACACTGCTGTGAATATTCTAAATCAAGTCGGAACAAGTAACACATGGTTTGCAATTTCTGCAGGAGATGTTCACTCTTTAGCAATGGAAACAACAACTTCTTTATGGTCAACAGGAAGAGGAATTGAAGGTCAGTTAGGTGTTGGAACTTGGGTTTCTAATAACACATTGCAATCTGTAGGATGTCCTACAACAACATTATCAAATAATACAGCTTTATTAGATAAAACCACAATTAGTGTATATCCAAATCCAACAAATAATATAGTAAACATCAATTATAATTTGGAGGATTCTTCTACAGTAATTCTAAGAATAACAAATATTCAAGGTCAAATTATTTCAGAAACTAAAGTGGATAAATCAAATGGATTACAAACAGATTCTATCGATTTAAGTAATGAATCTGCCGGAATGTATTTCTTAACTATTACTTCAGGAAACAACTCGCATACAGCAAAAATTATAAAACAATAATCAAGAATTAAAATAAAAAAAACCGATAAGCATTACTTATCGGTTTTTCATTTATACTCATTTTTTAACCAAAAACTTCCTCCTTCTCCCCATCATAACTCGCAAAAACCATACTAGGATGCGAATCTTGATGAAACATATTTCCGTATTTATCAATAGCAATTGCTCCAGCAAAACCATCATAAGGTTTTAATTCAGCGAAAGTTTTTTCGAATGCTTTATCTAATGAAAATCCATCAGTAACACGTGTAACAATTTTGGCAGCAGTTGCATTACTTACAATATCTTCTCCAACTCCAGTCAAACTCACGCCACAAAACTCATTCACATAATTTCCAGCAACCGTAGCACTATCTGATATTCTTCCAGGAATTTCAAATCCTTTTCCTCCAGTCGATGTAGCAGCAGCAAGATTTCCATTTGAATCCAAAGCCACACAACCTACAGTTCCTGTTCCTGTTGCGGCTAATTTTGCTTCATATTCGGCTCTTCTCTGAGGAATTTCTGTAGAAAACTTTTCAAATCCGTGTTGTCTTGCAAAGTTGGTTGCTCCACTTCCACCCAAAACTCTATCATCAACTTTCATCAATTCTAAAGCCACATGAATAGGATTTTTCACTTCTTCAATATTAATAACACCACTGAATTTCTGAGTAGTTCCATCCATCAAAGATGCGCTCATTCTAATTTTTCCATCACTTTGAATCTGCGAACCAATTCCGGCATTAAACAATTCGTCATCTTCTAATAACGAAACAGCATAAACTACCGTTTCAACAGCCGAATGAGTTTTCAAATACTCATAAGAATCCTTTACAATTCGCAATAAAGCATTTTGCTTAGCAACTTTAGTCTCATGACTTGTTGAAGATTCAGAAAAAAAACCGCCGTGAATTATTATTTTCATTAGTTTTGATTTGTAGTTAATGGTTTGTGGTTTATGGTCAACAATTAACAACAAACCACGAACCATAAACTTTTTTTAAACGTATTGCGAACTATTAATAGTCATTTTAAAAGTATCCAAATCAAAAGTATCATTTTTACTCATCACGTGAGTTACTAAATGATTAATGGAAATTGGTTTACCAAGTTCAACCTGAGTCAAATTAGTATCTTTCACTTCTCTTCCATCTACTAAAATTACAAGTCCAGAACCGATAGCTTCCATTTGTCGACCGTTCAAAATCAACAAACCTGTATCTTCTCCAAGACCAATACCTAAAACTTTTGGATTTCCAACAACAGCTTGAAATAACCTTCCAATTCTACCGCGTTGAACAAAATGCGTATCGATTACAACATCATCAATTAATCCTAAACCAGAAGTAATTTTAACCTCACCTTTCAACAAAGCTTCTTGACTGCTTCCTTGATAAATCATACTATTACTAGCAGCAGCAGCTCCTGCCGAAGTTCCTGCATAAATAAAATCAGTATTTATATATTTATCAATCAAAATATCATCAAATGGTGTTCCACCTAAAATTGAAGTCAATCGCAATTGATCACCACCAGTAAACATAACTACATCAGCAGCTTTTAAACGATCTAAAACTTCAGGCTCACTCGCTTGTTCACGTTTTTCAATATATAAAACATCAACATTATTTGCACCCAAATAGCTAAAAGCTTTTACATATTCTGGACCAATTTCTCTCGGAATTTTCGATGCCGTAGTGATAACTTCAATCCTAGATAACTCTTTCTTAGCGGATTCTTTTATGATTCTTTTCAAAATTCCCTCTTCAAAAAAGTTTAAATTTTTTGGAGCGTCTTTATCTAGATTTGTTTCGGTAAAACTGCCTTTATCAACAGCGCCACCTATTATTATTAGTTTTCCTTGTATTTTCATGAGGTAAAAATAACTATTTCATAATATTTCGCAAACGTTTTATTACTTTTTGAAGCGAAACTTATTGACTACTTATTAACCATATTCCCGCTTTTCGTTCCAATCTCTTCGAGGATTTCCAATACAATCGGGGCTAAACGGCATTTGTATTGCATTTTATTCATTTTTTCAAAAGGAAATCAGTTATTTTAGCTTACCAAAGGCAAAGCAAATTCCTAAAAATCAACACAACCCTAATAAATCAAATAAAAAACAAACTTTTTCTCATAAAAAATGTTTCATAATAATAAATATTTTCTATTTTTAACAAATCCATTACAATCAATACAAAACAAAATACCAATAGAATATGAAGATCGATAAAATTCAAGCGTTACGTGGACCAAATATTTGGAGTGTACAAAGAAAAAAGCTAATCCAAATGCGATTAGATTTAGAAGAATTAGAAGAACGTCCTACAAATAAAATTGAAGGTTTTCGTGAACGAATTGAAGCCATGTTTCCTACAATGATTGAACATCGTTGCTCAGAAGGATGTCGTGGTGGATTCTTCTCTCGTGTTGATAGAGGAACTTGGATGGGACACGTTATTGAGCATATTGCTTTAGAAATTCAAACCCTTGCCGGAATGGAAACCGGTTTTGGAAGAACTCGTGAAACCAAAACTCCAGGAATATATAATGTAGTTTTTAGCTATACAGAAGAAAACGTAGGTTTATACGCAGCAGAAGCAGCAGTAAGAATTGCTGAAGCTTTAATAGATGGAACAGATTACAATCCGGAAGAAGATATTCAGAAAATGCGTGAAATTCGTGAGCGCGTTCGTCTTGGACCTTCAACAGGAAGTATTGTTGAAGAAGCCGTTGCAAGAGATATTCCTTGGATTAGACTTGGAACAAATTCATTAGTACAATTAGGTTATGGTGTAAACCAAATGCGTTTTCAAGCAACAATTACTTGTAAAACAAGTAGTATTGCTGTAGATATTGCTTGTAACAAAGAGCAAACTAAAAAAATGTTAGATGCAGCATCTATTCCTGTCGCAAGTGGCGGAATTTGTATTGATGAAGAAGATTTAGAGGCAGTAGTTAAGAAAATTGGTTATCCAATTGTATTAAAACCTTTAGACGGAAATCACGGAAAAGGTGCGTCAATCAACGTTAAAACTTGGGAAGACGCTGTAGAAGGTTTGGCTTATGCTAAAAAATACAGTCATCGAGTAATTGTAGAAAAATTCATTACTGGATATGACTTTAGAGTTTTAATCATTGATAATAAATTAGTTGCAGCAGCAAAAAGAGAACCAGCTCACGTAAAAGGAGATGGAAAGCAAACCATTCAACAATTAATAGAAGAAACCAACCTTGATCCAAGACGTGGTTATGGACATGAAAACGTCTTAACTCAAATCGATGTTGATAGAGATACCACCGATTTATTAGAGAAACTAGGTTATACTTTAGAAACAATTCCAAGAAAAGACGAAGTAGTTTATTTAAAATCTACCGCTAATTTAAGTACAGGTGGAACTTCTGTTGATATTACTGATATGATGCAC
Source organism: Flavobacterium sp. (assembly GCA_044361155.1). Taxonomy (GTDB): domain Bacteria; phylum Bacteroidota; class Bacteroidia; order Flavobacteriales; family Flavobacteriaceae; genus Flavobacterium. Next base: position 76,037 of record JBIKJF010000012.1, on the reverse strand, counting down.
CCAGAAAATATTTTTCTTTGCGAAAGAATTTCTCGTATTATCGGATTAGATATTTGCGGAGTTGACATCATGGCAGAAAACCTAACGCAACCATTAAAAGAAACAGGCGGTTGTATTCTTGAAGTTAATGCTGCACCAGGTTTCAGAATGCACTTAGCTCCAAGCGAAGGTTTACCTAGAAACGTAGCTGCTCCAGTAATTGACATGCTTTATCCTCCTGGAAAACCTAGTAGAATTCCGATTATTGCCGTAACAGGAACTAATGGAAAAACTACATCTACACGTTTAATGGCGCATATTGTAAAAAACAATGGCTATCGTGTAGGTTTTACAACATCTGATGGAATTTATGTTCAAAACCATTTGATGGAAAAAGGTGACACCACAGGACCAATTTCTGCTGAATATATTTTAAAAGATCCAACGGTTGAATTTGCAGTTCTAGAAACTGCTCGTGGCGGAATTCTTCGTTCAGGCTTAGGTTTCAGTCGTTGTGATATCGGAATTATTACCAACATTCAAGAAGACCATTTAGGATTATCAGATATTCATACTTTAGACGATTTAGCTCGTGTAAAAGCTACTGTTGTTCGCAGTATTAAAAAAGATGGTTGGGCAATCCTTAATGCTGAAGACGACCAATGTTTGAAAATTGCAAACGAATTAAGTTGTAATGTTGCCTATTTTTCAATGGATGAAAACAATCCAAAAGTAGTTCAATTTGCCAAAGAAGGAAAAATTGTAGCTGTTTATGAAAACGGATTCATCACCATAAAAAAAGGTGAATGGAAAATTCGTGTAGAAAGAGCCACTCACGTTCCGTTAACAATGGGTGGAAAAGCCAAATTCATGATTGCGAATGTTTTGGCAGCTACTCTAGCCGCTTATTTACAAGGATTTAAAACAGAAGATATTAGTTTGTCATTACAAACATTCATTCCAAGTGCGGCACAAACTCCAGGAAGAATGAATATTTTTGAATTTAAGAAATTCAAAGTATTAATCGACTTTGCTCATAATCCTGCAGGATATAAAGGTGTTGAAGAATATTTAAGTAGTGTTGAAGCTACCAAAAAAATCGGAATTATTGCCGGTGTTGGTGATAGACGTGATGAAGATATTAAAGAATGTGCAAAAATTGCTGCTCGAATGTTTGACCACATCATCATTCGCCAAGAAAAATATTTACGTGGAAGAACCGAAGAAGAAATCATTGGTTTAATCATGGAAGGAATTGCAGCTTCTGGCAAAACAGTTACTCATGAAATCATCTCCAAAGAAACAGAAGCTATTAAACACGCCATTGACACTGCCGAAGACGGAACATTTATTACAGCTTTAAGTGATGTCGTTACTAATGCTATTGAAATTGTTCAAAGTTATTTGGATAAAGAACAAGAAGAAACTGTTTAATAGATAAATTTTTAAAACACAAAATCCCAAATTCCAACCGGTTTTTGGGATTTTTATAATATATATCATGCAAAAACTCGAAAAACTATTATTCCAGTTAGAATCCAAAATTCCTTTTCACGAAAAGACTAATTCTTCTGTTTCAAATGCTACAGTAGGTTGGCAAATTGAACACAGTTTGAAAACCATTTATCAAATTTCTTTGGCTGTAAAAAACTCCAATCCACAAGAATACCAATGGAAGTTTAATAAAAGTAAACTGTTTATTTCAGTTCTAGGTTTTATTCCAAGAGGCAAAGCCAAAGCTCCAAAAGTAGTTCTACCTGATGAAAATATTTCCGAAGAATCACTATTGTTAAGTTTGCAAAAAGTAAAATCAGTACTTCAAGAATGGAATTCGTTTGATAAAAACGCCTATTTTCCACATCCGTTTTTTGGGAATTTGAATAAAAAATCAACAGAATGGTTTTTAAATTTGCACACCAACCATCATTTGAAAATTGTAAATGATATTTGTAAAAATGATTAAAAAATCAATTTAATTTAGATTTCTCCAATAAATGTAAGACCTTTGCACACTTTTATTTAAGGAATTATATGAAGAAGAAAATAGAAATTCTTGCTCCTGCAAAAGATTTAATTCATGGAATGGCTGCAATAAATGCCGGTGCCGATGCTGTTTATATTGGTGCACCGCAATTTGGAGCTCGTTCTAACGCACACAATTCTATTGAAGATGTTGCTGAGTTAGTGAAATATGCACACCTTTTTAATGCACAGGTTTTTGTTGTTATTAATACTATATTGTATGACGATGAGTTAGAAACATGTCGTAAATTAATTTGGGAATTATATGACATTGGTGTTGATGCCTTAATCATTCAAGATATGGCAATCATGGAAATGGATTTGCCTCCAATAGTTCTTCATGCAAGTACTCAAGCCAATAATCGTGATGCAGATAAAATAAAATTTCTAGCTGATGCAGGAATTAAACGTGTGGTTTTGGCTCGTGAATTGAATTTACATCAAATAAGAGAAATCCACGAAGCTACTGATGTTGAATTGGAATTCTTTGTAACTGGAGCTTTGTGTGTTTCATTTAGTGGAAACTGTTATATGAGTGTTGCTAATGGCGAACGTTCAGCAAACCGTGGTTCGTGTGCACAAAACTGTAGATTACCTTATAATTTAATTGATGGAAATGGCGATACGTTAATCAAAAATAGTCACTTACTTTCTATAAAAGATTTCGATGTTTCTGATCAAATTCCAAATTTAATTGAAGCTGGAATTTGTTCGTTTAAGATTGAAGGCCGTTTGAAAGATATCGTTTATGTAAAAAATAATGTTTCCTATTTACGTCAAAAATTGGATGCTTTTCTAGAACAAAATAGTGATCGATACATCAAAGCTTCATCAGGAAAATCAACTTATACTTTTGAATCTTCATTGGATAAGTCGTTCAATCGTGGTTATACTGACTATTTTGTGAACGAAAGACATCAAGCTATTGGTTCATGGGAAAGTCCAAAATCAAAAGGTCAATATATAGGAAAACTGATTAAAACTGTTGGAAATTCGTATCAAATTGAAAATGGCGAATTGCTTAATAATGGTGACGGATTGTGTTTCATAAACGAAAACAACGAAGCCGACGGAATTTATGTAAATCGCGCTGAAAATGGTTTTGTGTATCCAAATGTTCTAAAAGAAATTAAAGACGGAACTTTCATTTACAGAAATAATGATGCGGCTTTTATCAAAATTGTAGAGCGTGAAGACAGCGCTATTCGTAAAATTAGCACTACTTTACTGCTTTCTGAAAATGAAAATGGTTTTGAATTAAAAGCTACTGACGAAGACGGAAATATTAGTGTTGTGTCTTTAGTTCATCCAAAAGAACAAACTAAAAACAACGAATCAATAGAGGAAAATTTCAAAATAAATTTAGCTAAAACAGGTTTTACACCTTATAATGCAGATGAAATTACAATTGAATTCTCTCAAAAATGGTTTTTACCTATTTCTAAAATCAATGAAATGCGTAGAGCGGTTTATGAGCAATTGACTGAAATTCGTTTGGCAAATTACGTTCGTGAAGAACATCAAATGGTTAAAACATCACATCCCTATCCAGAAAGTAAATTGGATTTTATGTACAATGTAGCCAACAAAACGGCTCGTAAATTCTACGAAAGACACGGTGTAACCGAAATAGAACAAGCCTTCGAATTACAATGGGATCCAGGAAAATCTCGTGTTATGACAACTAAATATTGCATCAAATACGAATTAGAAAAATGTCCAAAATACCATAAAGATACTATGGATGGTAAACTCAAAGAACCATTAGTATTGAAACAAGGTGAATTAGAATACAAATTGAAATTCAATTGCAAACCATGCGAAATGGAAATTTGGGAAAAAGATGCCGAATTTGAAATCGAAGAAGATTAACAAATTGTAACAAAGGATAATGATTTTAGTCTAACTAACATTATCCTTTTTTTATACCTTTACCACAACAAACAAATTACATTATGAACAAAAAAATTATACTATTCTTCAGTTTATTTATTGCTATTGTTTCTCAAGCGCAATTGAAGAAAATTACATTAGAAGACGGCGTTTTGCAACAAGGAAGAAAATTTGGAGCTGATAAAATGACAGGCTTTCAATGGATTCCAAACACTAATAAATATGTTTATTTTAAAGATTCTTGGACAACGCTAGTATTAGGAACTCAAGGTCCAAATTTCATTGAGACACCAACTTTAGCAGACATAAACACCACTTTAGGAACTAAATTAAAAAATTTCTTTGGAGTAGAATGGTTAGATGCTTCTACAATTTTAGTTTCAGAAAATGGAAAATATTTTACTTATTCTTTGACTTCAAAATCAGGAAAAGAACTATTACAAACTCCAGAAGCTGCCGAAAATCAAACTTTTGACAAATCAAAACAAAATCTAGCTTTCACCGAAGCAAACAATTTATTTCTTATAAATAAAAACAAAGAAAAAGTTGCTGTCACTAATAATGCTGACAAAAATATTGTTTCAGGACAAACTATTTCTAGAAACGAATTTGGAATTTCTGGTGGTATTTTTTGGTCACCAAAATCATCTTATTTAGCTTTTTATCAAAAAGATGAAACCGATGTTGCCGACTATCCTTTATTAGACATCAACGAAACTCCAGGGAAATTGGTTTCTATTAAATATCCTATGATTGGTCAAAAATCGGAAAAACCTAGAGTTGGAATTTATAATCTAGCTTCAGGGAAAACAGTTTTTATTTCTCCAAGAAATAATACTGACGATTATTTAACCAATCTTTCTTGGACTCCAGACGAAAAATTCATCTTAATTGCTGAATTAAATCGCGGTCAAAATGATATGTGTTTGAATTTATATGATGCAAATTCAGGTGCGTTTATCAAAACCCTTTTAAACGAAATTAGTGACAAATGGGTTGAACCAGAACACGATGCCTTTTTTCCAAGTGAGAAATCAAATAATTTTGTTTGGCATAGCGAAAAAGATGGTTTTCAAAATTTATACTATTATACAATCGATGGAAAATTGATTAAACAATTGACTAGTAACAAATTTGTAACAAGAGATATTTTAGGAGCAAATCCTGCAGGAACTGAAATTTATTTTAAATCAACTGGCCCAAATCCAACAAATATGTTGGTTTATAAAGTTGATTTGAAAGGAAAACAAACCTTAATTACTAAAGACGAAGGCGTTCATAATGTTTCTATTTCTTCTGATTACAATTGGATTTTTGATGAATATTCTAATCATTCAACGCCTTCAAAATCATTACTTTACGACAAAAAAGGTAAGGCAATTACTCTTTTGGAAAGTAAAAATAAATACGAAGGTTACGAAATGGGAACAGCTGAAATCAAAACGATAAAAGCTGCCGATGGAACAACCGATTTATATACAAGATTAATCAAGCCAAGTAATTTTGATGCCTCAAAAAAATATCCAGTGATGGTTTATGTTTATGGTGGACCGCATGCACAAATGATTACGAATTCTTATTTAGATGGCGCGAATTTATGGATGTATTGGATGGCTGAACAAGGTTATTTAGTATTTACTGTTGACAATCGTGGTTCGGACAATCGTGGATTTGCTTTTGAAAGTGTGATTCATGGAAAATGCGGAACTAACGAAATTGAAGATCAAATAAAAGGTGTAGAATATTTAAAATCGTTACCTTTTGTTGACGGAAATCGTTTAGCGGTTCACGGTTGGAGTTATGGTGGATTTATGACCAATTCGTTAATGTTAAGAAAACCAGATGCTTTTAAAGTTGGAGTTGCTGGTGGACCAGTTGTAGATTGGAAGTGGTATGAAGTAATGTATGGCGAACGCTACATGGACACACCTACAGAAAATGCTAAAGGTTTTGAAGAATCAAGTTTGCTAACTCATGTAAAGAATTTGAAAGGAAAACTTCTTTTAATTCATGGAACTAATGACGACGTAGTTGTTGAACAACACAATTTATCATTAGTAAAGAAATTTGTTGAAGCAGGAAAACAAGTAGATTATTTCCCTTATCCAATGCACAAACACAATGTAATTGGGAGAGATAGAGTGCATTTGATGACTAAAGTTTTGAATTATATTATAGAAAACAATAAGTAATTTCAAATTCCAAAATTTAAAATCCCAAATTCCAATTCTTATGGAGTTTGGGATTTTTTTATTTTAAAGTTGCTTTATTATTAGTCATTCTCCATTATTTATAAATCATACTTTGGAAGAAAATATAAAATAAGGAATCAAAAACTCAAATATCTATAAAAAAAGGTTCTTCAAAAAAGACTAATGTTGTACTGACTGCAATGAAAGTAAACATACTACTCATTAAATAAAAAGTCAATCCAAAAAAAAAGAAATAATCATATGATATACTTAAATGCTTACAATAATGAATACCACAATACAATATCAATAAACTTGACGTTAAAGCAATTTCTAATAAATTAAATTCCCAATACAATTTAGGTTTATTATAATATTGATAGAACAATATATAGCAGACTGCAACTAAATAAAATAAGACAAGTTTTCTGATTTCTTTTTCTTCAAACAACTTAAAAAAGAAGAAACTCAAAATTATGAATTGAATTATAAAATAATAGTGAGATAAATAGAAATTTGAATTTGGATTGTTTATTACAATTATATGACAAGTAGACTTAATTAGAAACAACGTTAATAAATAAAAAGTCAGGAATTTTTATAAAACATCAATATCCTTTCTTCGTGTAAAAAAGAGAAAACAATTTATAAGTAATAATAGTAGACCTATTATACTAATTATGATTGCTATTAACATGAATCTTTACTATTTAGGTTTTCTGTTTTTTCTTTTTAGCTGCTGGAAATAAAATATTATTTAAAATTAGTCGAAAACCAGGAGAATTTGGATGCAAATCTAAAACCGTTGGTTCATCTCCTACTCGATGCTGATAGTCTTCTGGATCGTGACCACCAAAAAACGTAAAAAATCCTTTTCCTTTTTGCCCGTGAATGTACCTTGCTTCTTCATTTAATTGACATTCGCCCAAAACAAGAACATTAGATTTTATCAATTCTCTATCAAAAGAGGTTGTTTGCCCCATAAACCCCTTAACCAATTGCGTATGATTTTGACAAAGCATAGAAGGAATAACATCCCACTTGGCAGAAAACTCCATTAAAGTAAAGTAATCTTTTTCCATTAAAATTTTCCTTTTTTCAGTCATATCAATATCTGAAAATTCGTATTTTTCTGGTCTTCGTTCTAAGATAAAGTTTTTAAAAGCAAATGTATTGCTATAATTAATCTTTGATTGGTAATTTCCATCGCTCTCGTCTCCATCAAACATAGGTTCGCAAATATCTACATCCTCAGCCGAAAGCGCGATATCAAAGCTGTCAGTTGCTGAACACATTGCAAACATAAATCCTCCACCAATAACAAAATCTCTTATTTTTTTTGCAACGGCTAACTTTTCCTCAGAAACTTTAGAATATCCTAGTTTAGCAGCAAGCGCTTCTGCATCTTTTTTTTGTTCAATATACCAAGGTGCATTTTTGTAGGCTCCAAAAAATTTCCCATATTGACCCGAAAAATCCTCGTGATGTAAATGCAACCAATCATATAAAATTAATTGATCACTAAGAACTTCTTCATCATATATTGGTGTAAAAGGAATTTCGGCATAAGTCAGAACCATAGTCACAGCATCGTCCCAAGGTTGTTTACCTTTAGGTGTATAAACCGCAATTTTAGGAGCTTTTTCAAGAATTACCGTTTCCATATTTTGGGATGGAGAAGAAATTTCATCGAGAATTTGATTGGCTTCACCATCAGAAAGTAATTCAAAACTAACGTTTCTAATTTGGCATTCTTTTCTTATTTCAGGAACATCTGGTAATAAAAAAGAACCACCCCGATAATTTAACAACCAACTAGCTTTATACTGTTTATCTAAACACCAATAAGTAATTCCATAGGCTTTTAGATGGTTTTTTTGAGAAACATCATCCATTGGAAGCAGTATAAAATTAGCTTTAGCAGGCAAAACAAATACTAAAAATAAGTAGATGAAAACTTGTCTTATCATTCTGTTATTCAAAATTAAATTTATTCGAAGATACTATATTTAATAGGTATCATCAAAGATAATTTTTTGTTAAAAAAATCCAATCCACAAAAAAACACGTATTTATACGTATATGTGAGAATTTTAGTATCCTTATTTTGGTTCTATAATTTAATATATCTAATTATGGATATAAGTATAGCAATAGCAATGGGTAATTCTTTTAAAGGTTTAAACATATTTAAAAAAATTGGTGTATCACTTTTCGTATTAATGATAATTATATATCTAACATTGTCATTAAAATTTATCTTTAGCTAAATTATAGATTTTCAACTAAGAATAAATTCAGCAGACAATTAACATAATGATTTAACTTTGATTAGAAACTTTATTAAAGTATATGATAATACGGTAAAATGGTACATCATTAAAGTTCTTTACTCTGATAATGCAAATATTGATTTAAAAATCAATTTTACACTAGAACAAGACTCACAAAAACCTATAGTAAAAGTTTCTTTAAATTTATTAGGATTCATTAATAAGAATGAAATAAAACATCAGTTTAATATAAATCCCTTTCCTTGCGATGATTTTTCTGAAAAAGCAATTAAACTAAAAACAGATGGTTCCTATAAAAATTTAGGATATCTCATGGATATACCTAAAATAAACACTTCTAATTTAATTGATAGTATTACTTTTTTATCGAAATATGTGAAAGAAAATAAGGAAAGTACAACTTTTTTTGAGGCAATCGCTAAAATGTCAATAATAACTATCGAGGCAATTAGATTTCCTTCTTTAAAAAGTGGAATAAAAAAATCCTAGAAAATAATTTGGAGTTTACACCTGATTAATTTGAAATAATTGGTTAGGGCGGACACTCAATTGCTAGCTAATTTTATTCATTAAAAATATCTAAAACCACAATTTTATTTTGAATTGCATATACTACTAAACCTGCAATATTTTTTGATTCTGTTTTCAACAATAAATTATTTCGGTGTCCCTCGACCGTTCTTGAGCTAATAAACAACTTTTGGCTAATTTCATTTGTACTGTGTTGTTGGCAAATTAGTTCTAAAACTTCCCTTTCTCTATTTGTTAGATAGCCTTCAACAAATCTGTTTTTTGTAGATTTTGACAATATATCATTTTGAATTACCTCTAGAACTATATGGTCATAATAAAATCCCTTTTTATAAACTTCGTTAATTGTAGAAATCATTGACTTAGGAGAGGCACTTTTTACTAAATAAGAAGAAGCACCAACATCAATCATATTGGCAATAAAAGATTTAGTATTATAAGTAGTTAGAGCAATTATCTTTACACCTGGAAATTCTTTGTGAATAATTTTAGTTGCTTCTACACCATTTAAAAAAGGCATTTTTAAATCCATCATGATTACATCTGGATAATTATCATTTTGCTTTAAATAATCTATCAACTCTAATCCGTTGGAAGCTTCAAAAATAACTTCAATATTTTTTTCTCTCTCAAGAAGAAATACTATTCCTTTTCGAAATAATTCCTCATCATCTGCAAGAATAATTTTGATGTTTTTGCTCATAGTTTTAAAAGGTAAAATTAACGAAAACGCCTTTATTTATTGTCGATTTTATTTCAAAAGTTCCATTTAAAAAACTGATTCTGCTTTCAATATTTTTCATTCCGAGACCTTTTTTAGAGGCATTAGAATCAGAATTAAATCCAATACCATTGTCGGAATATAGGCAAGCATTTTTATTATTTACTTGTTCGAAATTGATAAAAACTTCAGAAGCTTTTCCATGTTTAATAGAATTATTAAGAAGTTCTTGAAGAATTCTAAAAACATGCAGATGCTTGTCGATATCATCAATAGCAAAATTTAACTCATTCACATATTTAACTTGAACAACTTTAGAACTATTAAATTCAACAACCAACTCTTCAATTCCGGCATGAAGTCCAAATTTATCTATAACTGGTGGTAATAAATCGTGGGCTATTCTTCTAGAGTTTTCTAATGCTTTTTGAATTAACTCTGTAATATTGATAGTAATTCCAAATAATTCTTCTTCAGACAAATTAGGTGTTTTTAACAAATGTGTGTTTAGAGAAACTACATTCAATTTAGAACTAATATCATCATGTAAATCTTGAGCAATTCTTTTTCTTTCTGCTTCTTGGGTAAGAATTACAGATCGTAAAAGTTCTTTTTGATGACTAATTTCTAGGTTTTTTTTTTCAATTTCTTTTTGGATGATTTTTTTTCGAGAAAAGTAAAAAAACAGAATTAAAACTCCGGACATCATTAAGAAAATGAACAACAAAAAACTTAAAACCTCATTTAGGTTCGAACTAACGACAGAATCAAATATCATTTTCATTGTTGTATTTTGAGTTACTATTTTGCCATTCAATGAAGATAAAAAATTGATATACCAAATACAATAAAATATTTAGCATATGTAAAATATCAGATAAATTACGACCATATATAGTATGTAAATTTCTTGGTAAAAACGCAACCGTACTTCCAAAAAGATAAATCAAAATACCTACATTAACGTAATAAAATCGCTTTTTACTTGACAACATATTATAAAAATGAAAAGTACTGTAGGTAATTAATGACATTGACGTTAATAGAATTTCAAGCAAAGAAAACTGATGAATATCTGTAGGATTAACAATAAAATTTAAAATCAAAATCGATGGAATAAAGAACAAATTGAATTTTATAAATTTTCTTTCATAAGCACCATTAATCAATGCAAGATAGAAAAAACTTAATACAACAAATTGTCCTATGAAATACAAATGTGAAAAAATTAAATTTTGATATCCTAAAAAAACGACGACAGCAATTACTATTTCTATTATGAAAAATTAAAGCTAAGTATAGTGTATAAATTTTGAAAGCCTTACTTTCTCTATTAAATCTATAAATAAAAAGCAACAAATTTATCAATAAAAAAGTAAGTGCTGTGTACCTTATAGCGGTAAACATTTTTTTATAACTTAAATAATAGACTGTTTATATCACATTCGGGTTGGCACGACTTGGTAAAATCATAAATAAATTGGCCGTTGTTATCATCGATCAAATCTTTTCCGTTTGCATCGACTCCTACAATCATTAATTTGCTGTTGTTTTCATCATCAATTCCGAGATAGGCTCGAACGTTTACCGTATTTTCTTCTGCAATTACTTGGGTTAAATCTACCTCAGGAATTAAAAATGCAATAACTCTAGCGTTAGGATTGTTTCTCCAGTTTGATGCCCATTTTTGTGCTTGTTGTAGTGCAATGGTGTTTTGTGACATGATATTTATTTATTTGTTAGGGTTAAGTATTTATTTCTATAATAATGAAATATAATGACTATTAAAAATGCAAACGACAACGAAACTGCAAAGAAAATCTTTACAAGTTTTATAAATTCTTCAGCACTTAATTCACTATCAATCATTTAATTTTATGTATAAATATAAAGTATGTAAAATTATAAATATAATTGCATATTGAACTGCGTAAAACTACCTGATTTTTAAAAAATAAAAAAAGTTCCGATTTCTCAGAACTTTTAGTACTTTAAAAAGGAACATCACTATCATCATCAGCTTCATTTGAACTACCTCCGAAGGCTTCGTTGGCAGACGGTAAATTCTTTGTGAAAAAAGAATTATCATCACCAAGATTCATTTTGGAAGGTAAATCGTCGTATGATCCATTATAATCTTCTAGATTATCAAATTTTCCTAAGTTTCCGACGAATTTTAAACGAACATTTTCTAAAGAACCATTTCTATGTTTTGCAATTATAAATTCGGCTTGACCAGCAGTTGGCGATTGTTCATCATCATCCCATTCTTCAATTTTATAATATTCTGGACGATAAATAAACGATACAATATCGGCATCTTGCTCAATTGCTCCAGATTCACGAAGGTCGGAAAGTAAAGGTCTTTTGCTCGAACCACGTGTTTCAACAGCACGAGATAATTGTGAAAGCGCAATTACCGGAACTTCTAATTCTTTTGCCAAAGCTTTTAGATTTCGAGAAATTGTTGAAATTTCTTGCTCACGATTTCCTCCACCTTTTCCGTTTCCTCCAGCTGTCATCAATTGAAGGTAATCTACAATAATTAATTTTATTCCGTGTTGTGAAGATAAGCGTCTTGCTTTGGCACGTAAATCAAAAATCGATAACGATGGAGTATCATCAATATATAAAGGTGCTTTTTCTAAATCTTTTACTTTTACAGAAAGTTGCTCCCATTCATGTTTTTCTAATTTTCCTGTACGAAGTTTTTCAGATGACAAACCAGTTTCAGATGAAATCAAACGCGTAATTAACTGAACAGACGACATCTCAAGAGAAAATAATGCAACAGGATGTCCAAAATCTATAGCCATATTTCGAGCCATTGAGAGTACGAATGCTGTTTTACCCATACCAGGACGAGCTGCAATAATAACTAAATCAGATGGTTGCCAACCGGAAGTTACTTTATCTAATTTATCAAAACCTGTTGCAATTCCTGATAAACCTTCTTTGTTAGCAATTTCTTCAATTCGTTTTTTAGCTTGAATTACTAAACTCTGAGCTGTTTCTGAACTTCGTTTGATATTTCCTTGAGTAACTTCATATAATTTGGATTCGGCTTTGTCAAGCAAATCAAATACATCGGTAGTTTCATCATAAGATTCCTCAATGATTTCTGAAGATATTCTAATCAAACTTCTTTGAATGAATTTTTGTAAAATAATTCGCGAGTGAAATTCAATATGTGCCGATGAAGATATCTTTTGTGTTAACTGTATAAGGTAAAAATCACCCCCAGCCAATTCTAACTTAGCATTCTTTTTTAACTGAGCCGAAACTGTTAACAAGTCAATAGGCTGAGAATCTGTGAATAACTGAAAAATAGCTTCAAATATGTGCTTGTGAGCATCTTTATAAAACGCATCTGATTGCAGAATATCAATAACCTCATCAACACCTTTTTTATCAATCATCATCGCACCAAGAACTGCTTCCTCAAGGTCTAATGCTTGTGGAGGTAACTTCCCTTTTTCAAGATTGATTATAGTAGTTTTATCTACTTTAATTGGGTTTATATTTTTGAGATTTTCCATGTAGCGAAAGTAACCAATTCTGTAATTTTTATGAACTTTAGTTATTACTATTTATTGTTTATAACTAAGTATTTTTTGTTAACAACCTAAAAAAAATCCGTCTAATCCTAGCTTTTAGGACGAGACGGATATTGATTAATTTTGTAAGATTTTACTCTTTATATTCGCCCATTTTGCTGTATTTGTCCATTCTCTGGGAAACTAATTCAGTTGTTGATAAATCTTTCAATTCATTAAAAGCTTTCATGATATATTGCTCTACCGTTTTGAAAGTTGTTTCTTTATCATAATGAGCACCACCAAGTGGTTCTGGAATAATATCGTCGACTAATTTTTGCTTTTTCATATCAGCAGAAGTCAATTTTAAGGCATCGGCAGCTTGCTCTTTATATTCCCAACTTTTCCATAAAATTGAAGAACAAGATTCAGGAGAAATTACAGAATACCAAGTATTTTCCATCATTAAAACTCTATCTCCTACACCAATTCCTAAAGCTCCACCAGAAGCACCTTCACCAACAATTACACAAATAATTGGCACTTTAAGTCGGCACATTTCAAAAATATTTCTTGCAATTGCTTCTCCTTGACCTCTTTCTTCCGCTTCTAAACCTGGATAAGCTCCCGGCGTGTCTATAAAAGTAACTACAGGAATTCCAAATTTTTCAGCCATTTTCATTAATCGAAGTGCTTTTCTGTATCCTTCAGGGTTTGCCATTCCAAAATTTCTATACTGACGCATTTTGGTATTGATCCCTTTTTGTTGACCAATAAGCATGAATGATTGTCCGTCAATTTGACCTAAACCACCAATCATGGCTTTATCGTCTTTAAAATTTCTGTCTCCAAAAAGTTCTAAAAAAGTTCCTTTAGTTAACGTTGTAATATGTTCTAAAGTATAAGGTCTGTTGGGATGACGAGAAAGTTGAACACGTTGCCAAGCTGTTAAATTCTTGTATATTTTACGCTTTGTTTCTTCAAGTTTTTTCTCGATTTGTTTGCAAGTATTGGTAACATCAACATCTGATTCTAGACCAATAATCTGACATTTGTCTAATTGGTCTTCCAACTCTTTAATAGGAAGCTCAAAATCTAAATATTCCATAGGATTTGTGCGTTTTAATTAAAATTCGAACTACAAAGATAAAATTTTAAATGTTGTGTAAAAGTAATTTTACAAGATAAGTTTTAAACAAAAGCTAAGTTGCTTTTAATCTGCTTTTTAAAATTCCGTTTAAAATTACTGTTAGTAAGATAATTACTGCTCCAATATAAAACTGCGAGCTCATTTGTTCTTTATCTTCAAAGATAAGTACAGCCAAAATAATCCCGTAAATAGGTTCTAAATTTATGGTAAGCATTACAGTATAAGGACTTAAAAATTTCATAACCGATGTAGATGCAATAAAAGCATAAGCCGTACAAACGGAACTTAAAAGTAATAAATAAATAAAATCAGACATGGTCAATTGGAAAAATTCTGAATTAAAACTATTGTTAAAAATTAGAAAAATTGAGAAAAACAAAACGCCTCCAGCCAGTTCATAATAGGAAATTACGGTCGGATTATACTTTTTTACAAATTTACTATTTACTACAGAAAATGATGCCGATAGAAAAGCAGAAATCAAAGCAAGTACAATGCCCTCGATATATCTTCCTTCAACATTAAAGATAATTGAGAGTCCGAAAACGACGATCAATCCGAAAAAAATTTCATACCAAATAATCTTTTTTCCAAAAAAAATGGGTTCGATAAGTGACGTAAAAAAAGCTCCAGTAGATAAACAAGCTAGCGTTATGGATACATTAGATACTTTTATTGCCCTGAAAAAAGTGAACCAATGAAGTGCAATAATTAATCCGGCAATTAAAAAATTCAATAAAATGCGCTTCGGAATTTTTATGGGCATTTTTTTATATTTAATAAATACAAAAATAAAACCTAAGGCAAAAAACATTCTAAACCAAACTAATGGTAAAGCATCAAGAGTTATTAGTCTTCCTAGAATTGCCGTAAAACCCCATATAAAAACTATCAGGTGAAGATGTAAATAACTTTTAGTATTATCGTTTAGCATTTCGCAAAAGGTAAATGGCTAAAATCCCGAAAACTATATTGGGAATCCATACTGCAATAATTGGAGGCGCTGTAGATTTTTCTGCTAAAACTCCAAAAATCTTATCTAAAAAAACAAAACCAAACGCTAGTAAAATACCTATTGCCAAATTAACACCCATTCCACCACGACGCTTCATTGATGAAACTGCAACAGCTATGATGGTCAAAATAAATGCAGAAACTGGAATGCTGTATTTTTTATATAAAACAACCAAGTAGGTATTTATGTTAGACGACCCTCTTTCACGCTCTTTATCAATAAATTTATTCAACTCATTAAATGGAAGTGTTTCAGCAATATAAACAACTGGAGTTAAATCTTCTAAATCAAAATTAAAAACAGTATCTTTTTTAATTTCTTGTATAAAAGTGTCGTTAAGCTCACCTACTATTCGTTTTTTGTATTCAAACATTGTGTAAGTACTATCTTTTTCATTCCATTTTATTCTATTAGCAAAAATTTTATACGCTAATTTATCACCTTTAAATTTTTCTAATGTGAAATTAAAAGCTATTCCTGAATTGGCATTAAAATCACTTACAAAAATATACTCATCATCACTAATTTGTCGGTAGACGTCTTTATCGTTTCGCATTTCTTTTTTTCCGTTACCCATTAAGTACATGTATCGAAAATTTTTGAATCCTTCACTTGCTTTTGGAACCAAGAAAAAACCCATTAGTAATGCAAAAAGTGAAATCAAAGTTGCTCCCACTATGTAAGGTCTTAAAAAGCGTGTAAACGAAATACCAGAACTTAAAATTGCGATGATTTCGGTATTATTAGCAAGCTTAGAAGTAAACCATATTATTGATAAAAATAAAAATATCGGAAAAAGTAAATTGGCAAAATAAATAGTGAAATCTATATAATAAAGTGCTATTTCATTAAATGGAACCTTATTTTCAATCATTTTATTTACTTTCTCAGCAATATCAATGACAATTCCAATCGGAATAAACATCAATAACATTACAAAAAATGTTACCAAATAGCGTTTTAAAATATATTTATCAATTATTTTTAACATACTTTCATTGTTTTATCCTGCAAAAAACTTGGCAAAAATCGACCACAATTTAATAACTTTCAACCTTTAAACTTTAATCCTTTTATATCACAATCGTTGACTCATTTGTTTTACCATTACTTCTTTCCAAACTCTAAAATCGCCAGCAATAATGTGTTTTCTTGCTTCACGAACCAACCACATATAAAAGCCTAAATTATGTATAGTTGCTATTTGCTTCCCTAAATACTCATTTGCAGCAAACAGGTGACGAAGATAGGCTTTTGTATATTCGGTATCAACAAAAGTAATTCCCATTTCATCTAATGGAGAAAAATCGTCTTCCCATTTTTTATTTTTGATGTTTATGGTTCCGTTTGCTGTGAATAACATTCCGTTTCTTGCATTACGCGTTGGCATTACACAATCGAACATATCTACACCAAGTGCAATGTTTTCTAAAATATTAATTGGAGTTCCAACGCCCATTAAGTAACGTGGTTTGTCTTCTGGAAGAATATCGCAAACAACCTCTGTCATAGCGTACATTTCCTCGGCTGGCTCACCAACAGAAAGTCCACCAATAGCATTTCCAACTTGATTAGAATTGACAATATATTCGGCACTTTGCATTCTCAAATCTTTATAAGTACTTCCCTGAACTATTGGAAAAAATGCTTGATCATAACCATATTTTACTGGAACTTTTTCCAAATGATTAATACATCTATCCAACCAACGATGTGTCATTTTCATGGAACGTTGCGCATAACGATAATCACATGGATAAGGTGTACATTCGTCAAATGCCATAATGATATCAGCACCAATAGTACGTTGAATTTCCATCACATTTTCTGGTGTAAAAAAATGATATGAACCATCAATATGCGATTTGAACTTTACTCCTTCTTCCTTAATCTTTCTATTTGCAGAAAGCGAATACACTTGATAGCCTCCTGAATCGGTCAAAATATTTCTATCCCAATTCATAAATTTATGTAAACCACCGGCTTTTTCAAGAATTTCTGTTTGCGGACGAAGATATAAATGGTAGGTATTCCCTAGAATAATATCGGGATTAATTTCTTCTTTTAATTCGCGTTGGTGTACTCCTTTTACAGAAGCAACGGTTCCAACAGGCATAAAAATTGGAGTTTCAATAACTCCATGATCTGTAGTAATTTTTCCAGCTCTGGCTTTAGAGTGGGCATCTTTTTGTAATAAATCGAATTTCATATGGGCATTTTCTGTTGGCAAAGATAAATTATTTTAGATTTTAGATTTTAGATTTTAGATTTATTTGTGATTCAATAGTCTTAATAACTTGTTATAAATTCTTTTGCCTCGCCAAAAAAATAGATTTACTTTTGACAAATTATAATTTATAACTACATAAAATGTCTAACATTCAACAACTACAAGATTTTACAACACAAGTACGAAGAGACATTCTTCGTATGGTTCATGCCGTAAATTCGGGACATCCAGGAGGTTCTCTTGGTTGCACAGAATTTTTAGTAGCACTTTACCAAGACCTCATGAAACGCAACGAAGGATTTGAAATGAACGGGACAAATGAAGATATTTTCTTCTTGTCAAACGGTCATATTTCTCCGGTATTTTACAGCGTTTTAGCACGAAGTGGCTATTTCCCTGTTTCTGAATTAGCAACGTTCAGAAAATTAAACACACGTTTGCAAGGTCATCCAACAACACATGAAGGTTTACCTGGTGTAAGAGTTGCTTCTGGTTCATTAGGACAGGGTTTATCTGTTGCAATTGGTGCTGCACAAGCAAAAAAATTGAACAATGACAATCATTTAGTATATGCTCTTACAGGTGATGGTGAATTGCAAGAAGGTCAGAACTGGGAAGCAATTATGTATGCTTCTGCAAAAAATGTAGACAATTTAATTGCTACTGTTGATTACAATGGACAGCAAATTGATGGTTCTACCAAAGACGTTTTGAACATGGGCAATTTGAAAGCTAAATTTGAAGCTTTCGAATGGGACGTATTAGAAATCACTGAAGGAAATAACATTGAAGCAATTATCGCTGGAATGAACGAAGCAAAATCTAAAACTGGAAAAGGAAAACCAGTTTGCGTAATTCTTCATACAGAAATGGGTAATGGTGTAGATTTTATGATGCATACTCATGCTTGGCACGGAAAAGCACCAAGTGACGAACAATTAGCAAATGCTTTAGGACAAAACGCAGCAACTTTAGGAGATTACTAGAATTATGAAAAAATATACAAACACAGGAAGTAAAGATACTCGTTCAGGATTTGGTGCAGGAATGACCGAATTGGGACAAAAAAATGAAAATGTTGTTGCACTTTGCGCCGATTTAATTGGTTCGTTAAAGTTTGACGATTTCAAAAAAAATCATCCAGAACGCTTTTTCCAAATCGGAATTGCAGAAGCTAATATGATTGGAATTGCAGCAGGTTTAACCATTGGTGGAAAAATTCCATTTACAGGAACTTTCGCTAACTTTTCTACAGGAAGAGTTTACGATCAAATTCGTCAATCGGTAGCTTATTCAGATAAAAATGTGAAAATTTGTGCTTCACACGCAGGTTTAACTTTGGGTGAAGATGGTGCAACACACCAAATATTAGAAGATATTGGTTTGATGAAAATGTTACCAGGAATGACTGTAATCAACACTTGCGATTACAATCAAACCAAAGCAGCAACAATTGCCTTGGCTTATCATCATGGGCCAGCTTATTTGCGTTTTGGTCGTCCGGTAGTGCCTAATTTTATGCCAGCTGACGAACCTTTCGTAATTGGAAAAGCAATTATGTTAAACGAAGGAACAGATGTAACTATTGTTGCCACTGGTCATTTAGTTTGGGAAGCTTTAATAGCTGCAGAAGCATTAGAAGCGAAAGGAATTTCTACTGAAGTAATCAACATTCACACCATTAAACCTTTGGACGAAGAGGCAATCTTAAAATCGGTAAGAAAAACAGGTTGTGTTGTTACTGCCGAAGAGCACAATATTATTGGTGGCTTGGGAGAAAGTATTTCAAGAACATTAATTCAAAATCACTTAGTACCGCAAGAATTTGTAGCTGTAAATGATAGTTTTGGAGAAAGTGGAACACCTGCGCAATTGATGGATAAATACAAATTGAACAATCAAGCTATTGTTGAAGCAGCAGAAAAAGTTATTTCAAGAAAATAATTGTTCTTAATAAAAAAAATCCCGATTTGAAACCTAAATTGAATCGGGATTTTATTAAAATCTATACTATCTACAAAACGCATCTAAATGCTTTTTCTTGCCATTACCGCCGGCGCCACAGGTCGGAATATCATCAAAAGCATAAGGTAAGTTGGTAACTGGATTATTTATTTCATTTTTAGTTAAAATACCATCACCATCATCATCAATATCAAGGAAATCTAAAGTTCCGTCACCATCAGTATCATCCAATTTATTAATATATCCATCACTGTTTATATCTTCAAAATAAGATAAAAGTCCGTCGTTATCATGGTCTATACGTTGAACAGCATACAATTTGAATGAAAAAACCAAAGGAGAATAGGCTGGTATTTTACTTAATGATTGATTGTAATATCCAAATGCAGAAGGCAAAAACATTACACCTGCACCAAAATCGTTGTATGTAATTGTACCATCAGCATTTTGAACAAAGCTTCCAGTTTTAAATTTTGGAAAAATACTTCCCCAACCGCCAACAGTATTCTGCAAATTAAAAAAGGATTGCGGAAAAGGATTGTAATCAAAAACAGTTCCGTTTAGCAAAGAACCTTTATATGATGTTAAAACACCATCAACATTAGTCGGAGCTATACTATTTGGCCCGCTACCTTCTCTTAACTTTAAATAATACACATCATAATCAACATATCCTGTATTGAGCTCATAAGTTTGTAAAGGATATACCGTTTGATCCCAAATAGAAACTTGAGTACCACCATCCGGTATTTTAGTAATAACTACATCCATATCGTCATTAAAACCGGGATTACTAACTACTTCAATATAGTGTGATTTTAAATAGGCTTCAATATTTTGCATATCAAAAGAGGTTTGCAATGCAAAATCTCTAATAGGATCTGGAGCTGGAGACTCTGGCTCTTGACAACTATAATTGAACAAAATTAAAAAACCTAACAGTATGCTACTTAAAACTTTTTTCATCTACCTATATATTAATTATTTTTATTTGCAATTAAGCATTCATTCTTAATTAGAATTGCTTGGTTATAAAAACTAAAATGATTGATTCAATTTTGGCAAAAAATATAATTTACCATCTACTACATTTATGTTTTACAAAAACAAAAATAAGACTACCCATATTTTTTAAATTTTTATGCCCGCAAGATACAATATTGATTTATTTTTGTAAACAAATTAACGTTGATTTTAGAAATTATTATGAGAGTTGATAAATACTTGTGGTGTGTTCGCTATTACAAAACACGAAATATGGTAACCGAGGCTTGTAAAAAAAACCATATTACAGTAAATGGTCAAATTGCAAAAGCATCAAAGGAAGTTTTTCCTAGTGACAAAATTACTTTTAGAAAAGATCAAATTACTCAAATAATTTCTGTTTTGGACATTCCTGCCAATCGTGTTGGAGCCAAACTTGTTGATGTTTATCGAAAAGATGAAACTCCAGCAGAATCATTTGCGCATTTAGAACTATTAAAACTTTCTAAAGAACATTACCGAAAAACGGGCACTGGACGACCAACCAAAAAAGACCGTCGGGACTTAGACGATATAGAATTTAATATTGATATTGATGAAACTGAATAGCAATTATTGGGAAGAACGTTATCAAAAGAACGAAATTGGTTGGGATTTGGGAACAATTTCGGAAGCATTAAAAGTCTACATCGACCAAATTGAAGATAAAACGATAAAAATCTTAATTCCAGGTGCAGGAAATAGCTACGAATTTGAATATTTAATTGAAAATGGATTTCAAAACGTTTTTGTGTTAGATTTTGCTCAATCACCTATAGATAATATTCAAAAAAGAGTTCCTAATCGTAATTCGAATCAACTTATAAAATCAGATTTTTTTAAACATAAAGGTGGCTATGATTTAATTATTGAACAAACTTTTTTTTGTGCATTAGAACCAAGTTTGCGCGCAGATTATGTAAAAAAAATGCAAGAACTATTACAACCCAACGGAAAGATTATCGGACTACTATTTCAGTTTCCTTTATCAGAAGTTGGTCCGCCGTTTGGTGGTTGTAAAGAAGAATATAGTTCTTTGTTTGAAACTGATTTTACTATTAAAATATTAGAAACTGCCTATAATTCGGTAAAATCTCGAGAAGGAAAGGAACTCTTTTTTATATTTACAAAAAAAAATAAAACCATGAGCCACAATATCATTCTTACACATCAAGAAATTGAACATAAAATAAAGAGAATCGCTTTTCAAATTTATGAAACTTTTGTAGACGAAGAAAGCATTGTTTTGGCGGGAATTGCGGCAAATGGCTATATTTTAGCAGAAAAATTGGCGTTTTCTTTACAAACTATTTCACCAATTAAAGTAATTTTATGTGAAGTAAAAATTGACAAAACAAATCCAAATTCAGAAATTCAAACCTCTATATCTAGTGATATTTATCAAAATAAAGGTATTGTTTTGGTTGATGACGTATTGAATTCTGGCTCAACGTTAATGTATGGTGTAAAGCATTTTTTGGATGTCTCCGTAAAAAAATTTAAAACGGCTGTATTAGTAGATAGAAATCACAAAAAATACCCAATAAAAGTAGATTTTAAAGGTATTTCGTTATCAACCTCATCACATGAACACGTTTCTGTAGTATTTGAAGACCAGAATAGTTTTGCTGAATTAAGCTAATAAGCTACCAATTTCAGCAACGATTTCATCAATATTTTTATCATCTACATTTACTTTTAACGTAGCTTGATTGTAGTAAAAACTTCTATCAAAAAGGTGCTTTGCAATAAAATCTTTAATTTCACTATCTTCTAAATTTGCGATTAGCGGACGATTATGTTTGCCGTTAATAAGTCTAGAATACAACGTATCAATAGAAGCTTTTAAATATATTGACACTACATTCTTGCCAGAAAGCAACTCGTGATTGTTAAAGTAACAAGGCGTTCCTCCGCCGACACTAATAATCAGACTTTCGTTATTATTTATAAGTTCCTTAAATAGTTGGTGCTCTTGTTTTCTAAAGTAAAGTTCACCTTTATTTGCAAAAATCTCTTCGATAAGCATTTCGCATTTTTGCTCAATCATTTCATCCAACTCAACAACGGAAATTTCAATTTGTTGTGCTAATTTTTGCGATACAACCGACTTACCACTTCCCATATAACCTATAATAACAACTTTTTTCATAGAATAAAACCTTATATATTAAGGCATTAACAGATATTATTTAAAAAAGGTAAATTTAAAACAAAATTGCTTTGAAAAATAAATAATATCACCTTATATTTGCACCCGCATTCAAGAAATGAAAAAGACTCGATAGCTCAGTTGGTAGAGCACATCACTTTTAATGATGGGGTCCTGGGTTCGAGCCCCAGTCGGGTCACAAAATTGACCTAATTTTATATTTTTTTTGAACGCAATGACTCGATAGCTCAGTTGGTAGAGCACATCACTTTTAATGATGGGGTCCTGGGTTCGAGCCCCAGTCGGGTCACAAGAAAGTCGTTCGCAATAGTGAATGACTTTTTTTATTAAGGCTTCGTGGAGAAATTGGTAGACTTGCTACTTTGAGGTGGTAGTGCTGAAAGGCGTGTGGGTTCGAATCCCATCGAAGTCACGGATTAATAAGACTGCAAACTAAAATCTTAAAGCTCGCTTTAAGATTTTAGTTTGCAGTCTTATTTTTAAAACTGAGTTTTAAAAGGATATACAAAGTCAATCCTCTCGAAGGCATACATTGCCCAAAAACATACTTAAAATTTATTATTTTGAATAGTTCTAATGTGAAATATATTGATTCAAAAAAAATATCAACTATAAAAAAATCAGTAATTTCTAAAAAAAAATAAAATTTTCTCGTTTGTTTAATTTTTTTAGTACTTTTGTTTAACGAAAATAAAAAAACAATGAACAGTATTAAAAATACTTTTAGCATAAAAGATTTAGAAAACCTTTCAGGAATCAAGGCACATACCATTAGAATATGGGAAAAACGATATAATGTTTTGGAGCCAATGCGCACCGATACCAACATTCGTTTTTATGATTTAAATGCGTTGCAGAAGCTTTTGAACATCACATTATTACATGATTACGGTTATAAGATTTCGAAAATTTCGAAGATGCCTCAAGAAAAGATTCCCGAATTAGTGCGCGATATTGTTTCTTCCAAAAGCGCCAAAAGTCATGCTATAAGTTCATTTAAATTGGCCATGATGAATTTTGATCAGTCCTTATTTTTCAATACCTATAATACTTTACTATCTGAAAAATCATTTAGAGAAATTTTTTACGAAGTTTTTATTCCATTAATGGAAGAAATTGGCTTTTTGTGGCAAGCAGACACAATTACTCCAGCGCACGAACATTTTATTAGTTATTTAATAAAATTGAAATTACTGACCAATACTGAGAAAATTCAGACGCAAAAACCAACAAAAGATGATCGATTATTTGTACTTTATTTGCCGATGAATGAAATTCATGAACTAGGATTAATGTATCTCAATTACGAAATTTTACACAGTGGTTATAAAACCATCTATTTAGGCGAAAGTGTACCTTTAGATAGTTTAAAAGATTTAAAGAAATATTTTGATAACATTACTTATATTTGCTACATGACAGTGGAGCCAGAAAAGGCCGAAATCAATAATTACATGAAACAATTAAGAGAAGAAATTCTTGATGATTCTTCAGAATTATGGTTGATGGGGCGAATGACTGAGCATGTAGAACAAAAAAACTTAAATAGTAAGACTAGAATTTTTAAATCTATCAACGAATTGGTTGAAAACATATAAATTTTTCTTAAAACTTTTTTATTGTTTGACTTTTTGCTACTTTTGTTAAACAATATGAGAAAAGATATAAAAATTATAGGTTCAGGATTTTCGGCTTTAGCTGCAGCATGCTATTTAGCGAATGAAGGCAATAAAATTACGATCTACGAAAAAAATAGTACTATAGGTGGTAGAGCCAGACAACTAAAAAGAGACGGATTTACATTCGATATTGGTCCTTCATGGTATTGGATGCCCGACGTGTTTGAAAAATTCTTTGGTGATTTTAATAAAAAACCATCTGATTATTATCAACTTACAAAATTATCTCCTGCATACAAAGTTTTTTTTGGTGTAAACGAGTTTGTTACTATCGCTGATAATCTTCCAGAAATTGTAACAACCTTTGAAAGTATTGAAGCTGGTAGCGGTGCTAAACTGGAGTCGTTTATGAAAGAAGCACAAAGCAACTACAATATTGCCATTAAAGATTTAGTTTACAGACCAGGAGAATCACCCCTAGAGTTGATTACTATTGAAACAGCGACTAGAGTTAATCAGTTTTTTTCAAATATTAGTAAAGATGTTAGAAAGAAATTTAAAAACAAAAAACTGATTCAAATTCTAGAATTTCCAGTGCTATTTCTTGGTGCAAAACCCTCTGATACTCCTTCATTTTACAGCTTTATGAACTACGCCGATTTTGGTTTAGGTACATGGCAACCTACTGGCGGAATGTACAGCGTTATTCTCGGAATGGAACGATTAGCGAAAGAACTTGGAGTAACCATACATACAAACTCTAACATTGATAAAATTGTTGTAAAAGACAAGAAAGCCGTTGG
This sequence comes from Flavobacterium sp., assembly GCA_044361155.1. GTDB lineage: Bacteria > Bacteroidota > Bacteroidia > Flavobacteriales > Flavobacteriaceae > Flavobacterium. The sequence goes on along the minus strand of JBIKJF010000012.1, from coordinate 50,891 downwards.
ACTAATTGTTAATGGTGAAGAAATTAACGCCGACATTGTTTTATCTGGTGCTGATTATCATCATACAGAAACCCTTCTTGAACAAGAACATAGACAATATTCTGAAAAATATTGGGATAAAAAAATATTTGCGCCTTCTTCCCTACTATTTTATGTTGGTTTTGATAAAAAATTAAAAAATATAGAGCATCACAACTTGTTTTTTGATGTAGATTTTGACAGACATGCACAAGAAATATATGACAATCCAAAATGGCCAAACGAACCTTTATTTTATGCAAACTTTACATCGGTAACTAACAGTAATCTAGCCCCACAAAATTGCGAAAATGGTTTTTTTCTTATACCAATAGCACCAGGAATTGAGGATACACAAGAATTAAGAGATACTTATTTTAAAAAAATAATTTCAAGATTTGAAAAAATAACCGAGCAAAGTGTCGAAAAAAATGTTATTTTTATAGAATCTTTTTGTGTTAAGGACTTTATAAAGGAATACAATTCTTATAAAGGAAATGCATACGGAATGGCAAATACGCTATTACAAACAGCATTTTTAAGACCAAAATTGAAGAGTAAAAAAGTTAAAAGTTTGTATTTTACAGGACAATTAACCGTTCCTGGACCTGGAGTTCCGCCTGCATTAATTTCGGGAAAACTTGTCGCAGATTTAATAAAAAAACACCGCTAAAATTTAAATAGATGAAATCACTTTTTGACACCGTATCTTTTGAATGTAGCAAGAATGTAACTAAGTCTTACAGCACTTCGTTCTCCTCTGCTGTCAAAATGTTAGCCCCAAGTATCCGTCAAGATATTTATAATATTTATGGATTTGTTCGTTTTGCGGACGAAATTGTTGATTCCTTTCATGACTACAACAAAGATCAACTGTTTGATTTGTTTGAAAAAGATTTAAATTCAGCTTTACATAACAAAATCAGTTTAAATCCGATATTAAACTCTTTTCAGCATACGGTTCATGAATATCAAATTCCTAATGAATTGATTGATGCTTTCATGAAAAGTATGAAACTTGATTTGGTCAAATCGGAATACAAAACCAAAGAAGAGTATGATGAATACATTTATGGTTCGGCAGATGTTGTTGGTTTGATGTGCTTAAAAGTGTTTGTAAATGGTAACGAAGCAAAGTATGAAGAATTGAAACATTCGGCAATGCGTTTGGGTTCGGCTTTTCAAAAAGTAAATTTTCTTAGAGACCTAAAAGCCGATTTTGAAGATTTGAGCCGTACTTATTTTCCTAATACCGATTTATCTAAACTTGATGAAGCTTCAAAAAATGAAATCATTAGAGAAATAGAAGCCGATTTTGAAGCCGGTTATCAAGGAATTGTTGGTTTACCTTTAGAAGCTAAATTTGGTGTTTATACGGCTTACATTTATTACAAAAAATTGCTTTCCAAATTAAAGAAAACGCCATCAACTGAAATCAAAAACACAAGAATTAGAGTTTCTGATTATCAAAAATATGGTCTTTTTGCTAAATGTTATTTCTCTTATAAATTAAATATTATATAAATTATGTGGTTACACGTATTAGTTTTTGTTCTAACGTTTGTTATAATGGAATTTATGGCTTGGTTTACTCACAAGTATGTCATGCACGGCTTTTTATGGTCACTTCATGCAGACCATCACAAAAAAGATCACGATTCGTGGTTTGAAAGAAATGATGCGTTTTTTATTTTTTATGCTGTGGTAAGTATCGGATGTTTTTTATTATGGCAAAAAGGAATTTTAGAGATTGGAATTTCTATAGGATTAGGAATTTTTGCCTATGGTTTAGCTTATTTCATTGTACATGATATTTTTATTCACCAACGTTTTAAGTTGTTTAGAAATGCAAATAATATTTACGCTAAAGGAGTTAGAAGAGCTCACAAAATGCATCATAAACATATTGGCAAAGGTGATGGCGAATGTTTTGGAATGTTGTTTGTTCCGTTAAAATATTTTAAAAAATAAAAAATTCCGATTCAATAACGAATCGGAATTTTTGTTTTACAACTTATTCATTATATACGATTGTTGTTTAACAATTTTATGATAAGCTGGTGTGATTTCTTCTCCTTCCATTAAATATTTTGCTCTTGGGATTGTAGTTACTTTCAGTTTTGGTTGTCCATTATCCACAGCTGTAAGATACCTTACTCTTAACTCACTATTTATATGAATCACAGGGTCAAAAAGTATTAAAGAAATAAAGTCTCTCTCGCCTGGTAAACATTCATCACATCTAAAAATATCATTCCCAAATATTTGATTGTTATGTTCATAAACAGTAGGATTATTATCGATATTATTCAATGTGTTTATATATTCAATACCATCTTGGATATATTGATACTCTCCAACTAGAAGATCGTTATGATAATTACCTGCTTGGCTATAAGCCTGTACTCTTTTTTTGAGAATTATTTTAAACGTTGTATTTCCGTGTTTATATAACCAAGTGCCAACAAACTTGTCTAAATCATAATCGATATCTTTATAATAAATACCAGATTCATAGCCTCCTGATAAATATATAGAGGTTTGGGCATTACTCAAATTGAGTAAAAAAAGTAAAGTTAAAATAATTACGTTTTTCATAATTTTGCCTTGAAAATGAATACTCATAAAAGTATATAAAAAATTCCGATTCAATAACGAATCGGAATTTTTGTTTAACAACTAACCTTATAATTATCAAATAACTATTTCATAATATCCTGCAATGGTTTCAATTGCTCCAAATCAACGTTTGCTTTTTGCAAAACCGACATCATATTCATTACATCATTTGGATTCATTTTATCACCTAAAACCCTTACCACTGCAAATCCGTTTTCTTTTTTATTTGCATAAAAAATAAATTCTTTAATATTATCTTCCGTTCCAACAAAACTAACAGAAGCACCTTGACTCCCAGAACCAACTTTGATTAATTGTTGGTAGTTTTCGTCTTTCAAAATGTTATTCAACTTAGATTTTTCAGCTTCGTATGCTGCACCGTTTTTTCCATCTGCTTTGAAAGCTATGATGTTCATCTTTTTGAAAGATTCTAAAGCTTTTTTTTGCTCACCTGTTAGATTAGCTTTTTCAACATTTAATATCGTTGGTGAAATATCTAAGGAAATAAAATCTTTATTTTCCCTGTTTTCAACAAAAAACTTCTGTAACGTTGGTTCTGAATTGCAACTTACAAGTAGTGAACTCAATGCAATTAATACAATATAGATTGGTCTCATTTTCAAATTGCGTTTACAATAAACCATTATTTTTTTCCAGCTTTTTTCAATTCTTCACCGCCAGGTAACTTCATTTTATCAGTCAAGGCAGAAAGCTCATCCATATTAAAATTTCCTGTTAATGACATCAATACTGTTTCTTCTTTACCCGAACCTTCTATGAACATTAAAAGTTCTTTAACTTGTGATTCGGTCGCTCCAGATTTTACAAAAATCTTTACATTTTTACCTTTTTCACTAATACGCATCAACTCTTCTAATCCAGCAGATTTTTGATATTTATCAGCGACCGCTTTCATTTCGTTTCCTTTTTTACTGTTTTCAGTAACAAAAACTTTAAGATTGTCTAACTTTTTAATCAAGTTTACATACTGCTGTGATTCTTTGTCTTTCGTATCAACTTTACTCAACATCGAAAACATCTTTTTGTTAACAACAATAGCAGTAATATCGTCTTGATTGTCAAATTTATCAAAGACAGTTTGTGCAAATAAGGTATTAGAAACTAATACTAAGGCAATAATTAAAATTAATTTTTTACTCATGGTTTTAAAATTGTTTTTTTGGTATTCGTGAATCGTTGATTTCATGATTTCTATTCGTTTTTTTTGATGATTATTTTTTAAAAATTCTATTTTTTGAGTTATCAAACTCGTTAATGTAACTTACACTTTCTATGCCAGTATTTAGTTTTTCAGAAACTAATGCTAAAGCTTTTTGTGTTTCTCGTAGCACTTTTTCAGGATCATCTTCTGAATTGCAACTTACAAATTGACTTGAGTCATTTGAATCTAAATACATTAAAGTACCAACTCCAAGTATTACAACAACAGAAGCTGCAATAGATAACCACATTACGACGTTGCGTTTTTTAGCTTTTAGTGGAATTACTTGCGTAAATTGTTGTTCTTTTGCTTGAGAGAAATAACCAAAAATTGGTTGGTATTGTTTCAAATGCTGCGCAACATCTGTTGAAGAAAAATAATCTTTCAATTCATTTTCTTCTACAATACTTGTTTCTCCTTCAAAGTATTTGTTAATTAAATTTTCTATTCTATCCAATGCCATAATTATGTGTTTTGGTCATTATTTCTCTAATTGTTTTTCTAGCTCTTGAAAGCGCAACTCTTATAGTTGCCTCGCTCATGTCTAAAATTTTAGCAATATCTTCAAATTCATATTGCTCAATATCTCTCATTTGAATAATCAACTTTTGTTGTTCTGGCAACTCGTTAATTATTTTTTCAACCCAATTCAAACTGTCACTATCTTCTACTTTTTGTTGTAAACTTGCTTGACTATCGGTGTAATTATTATGAACTATTGTCATATTACTCGCACGTTTCGACTTTAATTGATCTAAACAATAATTTTTGGTCATCGTCATAGCCATGGCTTCCACACTTTTTAATTCCGATAGTGTTTCATTTTTTGTCCACAATTTTACAAGAACTTCCTGTGTAACATCTTCTGCTTCTTCTGTACTCACGAGTAGTCGTTTTGCCAATCTAAAGAGCTTATCTTTAAAAGGAGTAACTATCTTTATAAACTCGTTTTGATTCATTTGGTTTGCTTGGTTATATAATGAAGACGAACTACAATTATTTTTGTTACAAGATAATTAAAAAAAATTTATACTTTTGATACTAGCTATGATAAAAGACCCAAATTTTATGAAAAAGATAATCCCGCTTTTAAGCCTATTCTTACTTTTTTTCACTTTGATTAGTTGTGAAAAGCAAGACGATTTAGAAGTTCCAGATAACTTAAAAATCAACGATTTTGTGTGGAAAGGAATGAATCTCTATTATCTATGGCAACCTAATGTTATCAACTTAAGTGATGATCGATTTGGCAGTCAAGAAGATTTGAATTCTTATTTGACAAATTTTTCAAATCCTGTCAACTTATTCAATAATCTAAGAATTGATAATTCGATTGATCGATTTAGTGTAATTTATAGCGATTATTCTGTTCTTGAAGGAGTTCTATCGGGAACTACATTAAATAATGGTACCGACTTTGGTTTACGATTCAAATCAGGAAGTACTACAGATTTATTTGGATGGGTTCGTTATGTATTACCCAATTCTGATGCTTCAAATAAAGGCTTATTGAGAGGAACATTATTTTACGCGGTCAATGGAACCCCACTAACTGTGAGTAATTATCAATCCCTACTTTCTACAACAACGTATACCTTAAATATTGCTGATTACAACAACGGAAACATCACTCCAAATGGAAATTCAATTACGCTTACCAAAGCAGCAATTTCAGAAAATCCAGTATATAAATCGGCTGTTTTTAATCAAGGAACAAAGAAAATTGCTTATTTGATGTATAACGGATTTTATGGAAATTATGAATCTGAATTGAACAATGCTTTTGCAAATTTTAAAAATGAAAATGCAACAGATTTAATATTAGATTTACGTTATAATTCTGGTGGTTCAATAGCAACAGCTACTCGATTAGCCAGTATGATAACAGGACAATTCTCTGGTCAATTATTTGCAAAACAACAATGGAATCCAAAACTGGAAGCTTACTGGTTAGAAAACAATCCAAGTCAAAACATTAATGTGTTTACAAATACTTTAGGAAATGGTGCTGCAATTAGTAAATTAAATTTATCAAAGGTTTATATTCTAACTTCGAGAAGCACGGCATCGGCAAGCGAATTGGTTATCAATGGTTTGAAGCCCTACATCGAAGTGGTGCAAATTGGCGATAAAACTACTGGAAAAAATGTAGGTTCAATCACACTCTATGATTCTCCAAATTTTGGCAAAGCCAATGCCAACCCTAAACATAAATATGCTATGCAGCCTATTGTTTTAAAAACTATAAACGCGGATGGTTTTGGAGATTATCAAACAGGTTTAATTGCCAATCAATCCTTTATAGAAGATTATGGTAATTTAGGTGAAATTGGAAACCCTTCAGAACCGATGTTAAGTTTTACATTAAATTTTATAAACAACGGCGGAAGAATTGGAAATCAAAATTCTTTAAAAAAATTCACCCATTTTAATGATTCTAAATTTTTAGAACCACTAAGAAGTGAAATGTATGTTGAAATAAAGTAATTAAAAAAGGCTTTCATAAAATTTAATGAAAGCCTTTTTTTTAGTTAAAATAAAATCCTGCTGGAATCACGCCAACCGTTTTAGAAGTTTTCAAAACTCCCGATGTAGAATAGACGTGAACTTTACCATCTGAACTATAATCTGTCGCATCACCTACATAAATGTTGTCATTTTTTACAGTAAAAGAATACACACCATAAACACCTTGACTCGTTGTAGAAAACAATGAAGTTGATGGTAATGTTGCAGTATTGGTTGTTGTTTTATAAATATCAGAATCAATGGTATAATATAAAGTAGTACCGTCGATTTCAATATTTGATGGATGAACAGTTGAAGCAAAATTCAAATTGGAAACAGCATTATTTGTCAAATTTATTTTAGATAATTTTCCGCCAGTTTCGGTTCCAGACCATGATGGTTTTCCGCCACAAAGAACGTATAAAGTACCATCGTTCACTTCAAGTGAATTGGGAACATCACCAACATTTAAAGAACTCACGCTATTATCTACCGGATTGATAATAGAAACAGTAGATCCAAAGCCAAATCCGCCAGCGTGAGCGACATATATTTTGTCGTTGGCAACTGCCATTCGTTCTGGACCTTCGGCGACAGGGATTAATGATGTTACAGCATTAGTGTTCAAATTGATGACCGCAACATAATCATCTGTTGGGCTCGAGCCATTTCCCCAATTTGTAACATAGCCTTTTCCTCGTGCAAAAACTATATATCGTGGATTATTTAATCCTACATCAATTGTTGTAATATGTTTCATTGTAAATCTATTCACGACTTCAATTTTATTAGAGCCATTTACAACAATATAGGCGTTATTTAGATAAAAACCAATGTCTTGAGCAGTGTCACCAAGAGTAATTGTTGGATTAACAAGTGAAAAAATAGTGTTTTGAAAAGTATTTAAATCATTTGATAGAAATGAAATAGAAGCGTTTCCATTACCAAAACCGCCCTGATTTAATATTAAAACCCCATTATCATAAGCACCTAGCGGAATATCCAATGCAGGTAAATCTTCTTCACTAGTACATGAAGTAAATAAGAACAATAGGGAAAACGTAGTGAAAAATGCATTTTTGAAATTCATAATTAAAATAGATTTAAATTGATGTTTATTGTATAATTTCTTCCAGGAAAAGGACGCTGCAAAACCGCTTGATAGCTTTCATTAAAAAGATTATTGGCCATAAAACCAAGTGTGCATCTTTTAAAAAATAGATATTCCAAACCACTATTAACAACAGTGTATTCTTTTAAAAAATAGGTATTATCTAATGATGTAAAAACAGCGCCGTTGAACAAATAAGAAGTGAAAAAAGTTAAATTTTTGTATGAATAAGCCAAATTACCGCTCAACTTATGAAAAGGAACATATAGTAACTGCTTTTTAGTCAATTCATTTTCAGAAATAGTGTATCCGTAATTCAAATTGGCTTTGATGTTATGAAAAGCTGTAATTTTTTTGTCAAAATTTAAATTAGATTCTAGTCCATAAGTTTGCACTTTTGTTATATTTGTAGGTTGCCAAAGTCTAATTTCATTGGGATTCCAACTAATCATCTCTGAAATTTTATTGTAAAATCCAGCAATAGAAAACGATATGTTTTTAAAACTAAAAACCTGTGTAAAATCGGTTTGATAAGCACTCTCAGGATTCAAATCTAAATTTCCTCCCGGATTCCAATACAAATCATTAAATGTTGGAATCCTAAAATTCCTTGAAGCATTAAACTTTAATTGATACCATTTTAAAACATCGTATTTGGCTCCGAATGAAAATAAAACAGGACTTTCGTAATTGGTGGTAATTTCTTTTCTTATACCGAATTCATAATTTAATTTAGAAGAAATTTCGTGTTTAAAAAGTAAAACATTTGAAAAAATGGATCGAGAATTTGAATTTATATCGGAGCCAAATCCTTTAATATTAGTATAATCTGAAAGTAAATTTATTTTGAATCTTGAATTAAAGGTATACAATAAGTCGTACTTAACTATTGTCGATTCTGCTTTACCAAAACTAAATTCTACTGCATCTTTATCTTCAAAATACTTATAACTTTCTGATAAAAAAGCCACTCTGATTTTTGAAATAGTATTTTTAAAAAAGTTAGTATATTCTAGCAAATTTCTTGTATTTAAGTCATCATACTTATTTTTAGAAGTTGTAACCAATGTTCCAGAAAAATGGCGCTCACTTTCAAAATAATTGGAATAAAATTTTATATAATTCTTATTATCAATCTTGTAACCCACATTGGCACTGAAGTTATTGTTGTAGAAAGCACCATTTTCATTTACTTGATTTGTATTCAAATAAGGATAGTCATTATCTGAAGAATTTCTTGAAAGAGTAATTTGCGTACTTATTTTCTCAGTCGCATAGTTCATTTGATAATCTAAACCTAAAGTAGCAAAACTGCCATAGTTTAGAGATATTCTATTAGAAAAATGTTTTTCAAAAGATAGCAAATTAGACAAATGAATGCTTCCTCCTATGGCACTTGTTCCATAAACTGTACTTCCACCGCCAGGATTTACAGTAATCAAATTAAAACCTCTTGTAGTTAAGGTATTAAAATCGGTTTGCCCGTTAAGTTGCGAATTAATATTTAAACCATTCCAAATTACGACCGTTTGTTGCGCTGTTGTTCCTCTAAATGACGAGGACGATACCATTCCGAGTCCGTTTTCTTTAAAATAAATAGTAGAATTGTAATTTAATAAATTTGTTAAAGCAGAACCATTTCTAGAGATAATCGAATCATTCAAGTTAATTTTCGATTTAGAATCCGAAAAACGTTTCAATTGACTATCGGCAATTATTACTTCACTTAATACTATAGTATCATTTTGTCCCAAAATAAATTGGCACATTATTGTAAACGCAAAAATAAAACTTTTCCTTTTAGTCATAATCTCAGAATCTTTTTTCCCGAAGATTCGTTGTTTGTTAAGAAAAAGGCAGGTCTCCTGGCTTGCGTCTTATTGTTTACCTTCTCATTTCGTTCTAAAACGAAACAATGGTTTTGTAGTAACAACAAGCTTAATAGCTTACAGTTGCGGGTACAGCTCAGGATTTTAACCTGATTCCCTTTTAATGTGAATTAATAAAAATTTAAATCACCACCAAATTCATGGCAAAGATAGAAAAACTAATTACTTCTCATCTTTCTTTTTTGAAAATTTATAAATTTATAGAATAATTAAATTACTTAATGAATCATCTAATTTGTATTTCTTAAAAAAAACTGCTATATCTGAAATTCAAATAATAAAACAAAACCATGACACCATAAATTAAATTATAACAATATATAAATAGCGTTTCGCTTTATGATTTCCTGTTAATTGAAAAATCGACCAAGTTTTAAGATTAAACACAAATAAGGAAGAGTAAAAGTAGAAACGTCTGCGATATGCGCAGGCGTTCTCTTTGCTTTTTTGTGTGGTATCTTGGTCGAGCCTTCAATTAAGAGTTTTGGGAATTAGCCTGCGTTGTTTATTTAATAAACTCGCAGAAAATGAAAATCTTTCAACAACCTAAAATTAGAAAAAAAATACTACCGTAGTTATTTGTTTTAAAGTGATTTATAAAATAAAAATAAAAAAATCACGACGCATCCCAACCTTTTATAGAAAAAGGCACTCTTATATATTTATAACAATTAAACCAATAACCTATGAAACAACACTTAAAGAAAATGAAACTTTTTCTCTACATTTGTTTAGGATTGATAATTCTAAACGGCTGTACATTTGAAGAAGAGATTATCAAACAAAACGGCTATCAAGAAAGAATGAAACTTGAAAGCAAGAAGTTTTCAGAATTACTCAAACTACCAGCCTTTAGTAATGCTTACAAACGAGTGATTAATAAAAAAGTAATATTGAGTAATGATCTAGCTGCAAGAACGGCACTAGAAGACCAATATGGTTTTACTATTGTTGAAAACAAAGATGTAAAAATCATTACTGATGTAGATGGAACTATTTATTACAGTATGCTTATTGAAAGAGCTATTAAAGAAAATTTAAAGTTTGAAAACTTAGTTATCAAAGTGGTAGATGAAGAAGTTTTTGCATACATACTTAAGCGTGAACTTTATGAAAAAGTTACCTATTTAGAATTAAATAATTCTTATAACATAAATGTAAAAGAGATTAAATTAACTGAACTAAATATAGATAATTCAACAATTGCGTCAAAATTTTATAGTATTAAGAACATGGATTGCGCATTGCACAAATGATGGAGGTCCACAAGACTGTCATGGTAATCCAAGACATGATGATTGGACTTCTGCTTGTGGTCATTATGAGTACGTTGTAATATCTACAATAGATGATGAAGGCGGTGGCGGAACTCCAGTTGGCATTGGGACACCAACAGGAGGAGAAGGTGGTGGGCCAGGAGGAAGTAATTATTCAAATGGTTCTTCAAACAACGGTACTAACCAAGATGGTGAAATACCATTAACTAACAACACACCACCAATAAAAAATACAATTATCCCTAGTGATCAAGTGGTTGAGGAAATAGTAAAAGATCCTTGTGAAAAAATAAAGAAACAGTTCACGGATTTCCCAACTTTAAAATCGAGTTTAGTTCAATTAGCAACTACAGTAACTCAAAGTAATGAAAATGGAATTTTTATTGATAATGTTGCAACTCCAACAAGCCCAAATCCAATAGAAAATATACCTTCAAATTCGTCATTGGGAGGAACAATAAATCTAAATATGAATCCAGTAAATAAATATATCATGATTGCTCACACCCATGATGCATACGGCTCAAATGGTTCAGGTACATATTCAATCTTTTCTTGGGATGATTTAACAACTATCAATAACTTAATTAGAAATAACCATATAAATGTTCAGGAATTTGTTTTTTATGTTATAAATGCTGATGGAACTAGATATGCAATTACAATAGATAGCGCTTCAAATATGAATAATTTTTTTTATGACCCTTCAAATCTTGGCATAGGTGCAACTGTTGATGTAGAGCGTTTGTTGAAAATGAATGAAAAATTTGATAAGTACTACAATAAGAATAAAAATGGATTAATTACAACTACAAGCAATAAAGATGACGACAAAATTGCTTTTTTAAAGTTTATAAAAGAAGCAAAACTAGGTATCAATTTATTTCAAATAGATGAAACATTTACAAATTTCGAAAAATTATCTCTTAACAGTCATGGTGCAGTAATTCCTTCACCATGTAATTAATTTTAAAAGAATTATGAAAACAAAATTAACAACACTTATCTTTTTTTTAAGTAATCTATTATTTTCACAAAATATTAAGACATTATCTACTTTTTATGAAGAAGATCAACCAACTTCGAGTAACAACTATACTGTAAAAACTTATTATAAAGATATTGAAAATAATTTTACACCATTTATTGGAACTTGGACTTATCAAAATGGTACACAATCCTTTATTGTAAATATATGGAAAGAAACAAAAAAACCTGTAATTGATAGTGATGATAATTCTATATTATATTACAAAGATATGTTATTTGGTCATTATAAAATGGTTGAAAATTATGGTATTTCTGGAGAAATTGAAAATATTATTTATTCATCAGAAATTAACTTTACCAATTCTTCAACTCCAATTAATACTGTGATTTATGGTACAAGTTTAAGTTATGGAGTTTTGGGCGCTGAAATTTATGATATAAACACAATGTCAAGTGACAAATATTTTGGAAAAATGGGGATTTTGAAAATGACCCTATCAAATTCAATTCCATTAACTGCAACATGGTTAGTATCTGAAACTGATAGAATGAATCCACAAGGTAATTTTGTAATACCGACAAATATAGTTTTGACCAAACAGCCTTAAATAATAATTATATTGTAATATTATTTTTAGTATACGATAATTTTAAAAAATTAACATAAATTAAGTTCTTAAAATTTTTTAAATTAAGCTGATATTGGAGTTAATTTATTTGAAGCTGATGCAACTTTCGACAATTTTACCAAAGTAACCTTAGATAGAGATAACATAGATAGAAAACCTTGTATTAACTAAAAAAATGAAAAAGATTTTAACAATACTAGTATTAGCTTTATTTTTTACAAATTGTAAAGCTCAAACCGAAGTAGATTTATCAATGTATAACCAGATTAACGAAGATAACAAATATTTTAAAGATTTAAATAATTACTATGGTAATTTTATAGGTACATGGGAGAATACTACAGGAAATAGAACCTTTAGACTAATTCTTTGGAAACAAACTAAAAGGCAAGTTACTATTTCTAATAATTGTTTTATTGACGAATTGGATGGCAGATTTTTAATTATTTTAAATGCCGGTACGCCAAACGAACAAATTATACATAATTCGGTTAAATATTATCCACAAAATAATATAACAACTGTAAGTGTTTTATCTGGCAGAGCAATCAATAATAACAGTTTATTTGGAGTTTTTGAAGACACTTGTGCTTCAATAGGAGATAGTGAAACACTTGACATGAATACAGTTCAAAATCAAAAGGTTCTTAGTGGATGGTTTAGTTTAACATTAATTAATAACGGTAATAATTCAAGTACTGCTAATTGGAAAATTTCAAGTGCAAGTAATTTACAAAGTAATGAGTTTTTCTCATTTCCAACAGAATGTGTCATGACTAAAGTAAATTAAATAAAAAGCAACGTTTTCATTTAAGAAAACGTTGCTTATATAAAAATACTTTGAAACCTTTTTATAATAACAATAAATACCAACTAAAAGGTGTTAGAGTTATCTCTCATAATTAAAATTTTATTCAAAGTTAGTAGTTACTTTTTATTGTTTTTGCATCATTTGTTACACAAAAAGTAATTTACCTACTTTTGCAAAAAAAAATAATGTTGCGAAAATTATCATTGTTACTAATTCTTATTTTATCTTCTATTTCTATTCAATGTAAGAAAGAGAAACCAATTGAATCTAAAATTTCAACTGTAAATTCAGTCAAATATGCCAAAGGTTTTTCAATTGTAAATTATGAAGGTTATGCCGTTGTTACTGTTAATAATCCTTGGCCAAAAGCTTCAAAAACATACAAATACATTCTAAAGAAGAAAAACGGAATTGTTCCTGATTCATTAAAAAATAATCTTACTATTGCTGTTCCTATTCAGTCAATCGTGGTAACTTCAACGACGCATATTCCTTCGTTGGAAATGCTTAATGAAGAAAAATCGTTGACAGGTTTTCCTAATTTAGATTACATTTCATCCGAAAAAGTTCGCGCTTTGATTGATGCCAAAAAAGTAAAAGAATTAGGAACAAATCAATCCTTAAATACCGAACTTATAATTGATTTACAACCCAATGTAATTATTGGTTATAGTTTAGATAATAGCAATCCAACATTGGATAATTTAGAAAAAAGTGGTTTAAAAGTACTTTTAAATGGCGATTGGAATGAGCAAACTCCTCTAGGAAAAGCTGAATGGATTAAGTTCTTTGGTGCGTTATATGACAAGCAAAAACAAGCCAACGAAATCTTTTCTAAAATTGAAAAAGATTATTTAAAAACCATAGAAATTGCTAAAAAAGCGACTTCAAAACCAACAATTTTAGCTGGTGATATTTTTGAAGGAAAATGGTATTTACCAAGCGGAACAAGTTGGGGAAGTTTGATTTTGAAAGAAGCCAATTCAAATTATTTGTGGCAAGAAACAACTGGAACAGGAAGCTTATCATTATCCTTCGAAACGGTTTTTGAAAAAGCAAAAGACGCTGATTTTTGGATTACTTCAGGACAATTTTCAACTATCAAAGAAATGACTGATGCTAATCCACATTACAGTCAATTCAAAGCTTTTCAAAATAAAAACGTTTATTCTTTTGCTGGAAAAAAAGGAAAAACTGGTGGCGTTTTGTATTATGAATTAGCACCAAATCGACCTGACTTAGTATTGAAAGATTTGGTTAAAATTTTGCATCCCGAACTACTTATTGGCTACACTCCTTTCTTTTTTGAGAAGTTGAAATGATTTTTTACACGAATTTCACGAATTTTCACGAATTAAATTATGTTGTCATTTCACGAATTTTTCTCAACTTTGCAGGAATTCAAACCTTAATGAAACTTAATTTCTTATTGGTTTAAAATCCGAAAAATGCTCAAAACCCAAAATACAATTCTTTTTACAATTTTAACATTGACCTTATTATTGATATTGTTATTGAATATATCATTTGGTCAAGTTGCTATTCCGGTTAAAGAGGTTTTTAAAAGTATATTTGGTAATACGGCTAGTAAAGAAACTTGGGAATATATCATCATAAATTTTAGATTACCTAAAGCCATTACAGCTATTCTGGTTGGAATTGGATTATCAGTTTCTGGACTTTTGATGCAAACATTGTTTAGAAATCCGCTTGCAGGTCCTTATGTGATTGGGCTGAGTTCGGGTTCTAGTTTGGGCGTTGCTTTAGTTATTTTAAGCTCAAACCTTTTTGGAATTAGTTTTTTAAATCAAGAAATAAGCATTGTCGTTGCCTCATGTTTAGGTAGTTTATTTGTAATGCTTCTTATTTTGTTATTCTCACAACGCTTGAGAGAAACTACAACAATCTTAATAATTGGACTGATGTTTAGTAGTTTCACAAGTGCGATTGTATCTATTTTAACTTATTTTAGTTCGGCTGAGCAACTTCAAAAATTTACTTTTTGGAGCATGGGAAATATCGGAAACCTTTCATGGAATGCAATTTTATTGTTATCAACTGCTGTTATAATAGGTCTTTTATTGAGTTTAATTTCTATAAAATCGTTAGATGCTTTATTGCTTGGAGAAAATTATGCAAAAAGTATGGGATTAAATACTGACAAATCGCGATTTATTATTATTGCAGCAACAAGTATTTTGGCTGGCAGTATAACCGCATTTGCAGGTCCAATTGCTTTTATTGGTTTGGCTGTTCCGCATTTATCAAAACTTCTTTTTCAAACTAGTAATCATAAAATATTATTTTTGAGTACGATTTTAATTGGAGGAATAATGATGCTTTTTTGTGATATGATTTCTCAAATGCCAGGAATGAACTTCACACTGCCAATAAATGCAATTACTTCAATTATAGGCGCTCCAGTAGTTATTTGGTTAATAATTAGAAAAAAAAGCCTTTAATTTTTTTAGAAGATGAGTAATGAAACTATCCTTTCTACTGCAAATTTATCCATTGGTTATAGTACCAAAAAGCAAAAAATAGTTATTGCAGAGCAGTTAAATTTGCATTTACAATCGGGCAAACTTATCAGTTTAGTTGGCGCCAACGGAATTGGGAAATCTACTTTGTTAAAAACACTTTGTGGTATTCAAAAACCGATTTCTGGCACTGTTTTGTTGTATCAAAAAGCGATTCAGAATTATGACAATTTGAGTTTGGCTCAAAATTTAAGTTTGGTTTTAACCGAAAAATTACCACCAAATAATTTAACTGTTTATGAATTAATTGCATTAGGAAGGCAACCTTATACCAATTGGATTGGGAAATTAGCTGCTACTGATGTTTTGGCAATAGATGAAGCTATTCTGCTTACGCAAATTGACCATTTAAAAGCTAAAAAAATTCATGAAATTAGCGATGGTCAGTTGCAAAAAGTTTTAATTGCTCGTGCTTTGGCGCAAGATACCTCACTAATAATTCTTGACGAACCAACTACGCATCTAGATTTATTTCATAAAGTAACTATTTTTAAATTATTAAAAAAACTAGTGCAAGAAACTACAAAATGTATATTATTTTCTACACATGATATTGACTTGGCTATTCAACTTTCTGATGAAATGATTGTAATGACCGAAAACAAAGTTATTGCTGACGAACCTTGTAATTTGATTACAAAAGGTATTTTTAATACGCTTTTTAACGATGACAACATTACTTTTGATAGCCAAAAAGGAAAATTTAGTATTCGTTATTAAATACTATAAATCAACTATTTATAACTTAATTGCCTTTTAGCTTCACCTACTACAAATGCAACAGAATTGGCAATATTGTAGCTTCTAATTAAATTGGACATAGGAATTTTTAAATGATTTTCGAAAAGCGCTAAAACCTCGTGACTTAAGCCGACGCTTTCTTTTCCAAAAACCAGCCAATCCTCGTCTTGAAATTGAATGTCATATATTGAATTTGTAGCATGAGAGCTCATTAAAAAAACTCTAGAATGATCTTTAATTTTAGTCATCCACTCGGTAACGTTTTGATATTGTGTTACATCTAAATGCACCCAATAATCAAGTCCGGAGCGTTTTAGATTTTTATCATTAATTTCAAATCCAAATGGATGAATTAAGTGCAAACGACTTTCTGTACCAACACATAAGCGTCCGATATTTCCTGTGTTATTTGGGATTTCGGGCTCTACTAAAACTACATTTAACATGGGATTAACGATTTAAGAATTTTGATTTTTGAATTAAGAATTTACTGAATTTGCAATATTTGAAAAATCTCCAACTTTAAGAACTTCACCTGCTTCTAAATCGTTCAAGAAGATGTTTCCAATTCGAATACGAACCAGTCGCAACGTTGGGAACCCGGCAGCCGAAGTCATTTTTCGTATCTGTCTAAATTTACCTTCATTTATTGTAATTGATAGCCAAGAAGTTGGTCCGTGACGTTCATCACGAATTTTCTTGCTTCTTTTGGGAAAACTTGGAATTTCATTTAAAATATGAGCACTACATTTTTTAGTAAGATATTTTTTTCCATTAAAACCAATCAAAACACCATTTTTTAATTGTTCTATTGCATCTTGATTGATTATACCATCTACTTGAACATAGTACTCTTTTTCTACTTTTTTACTTCTTACTATTTCACTCATAATTCCGTCGGTAGTCAATAAAAGGAGTCCTTCTGAATCTTCGTCTAAACGACCTATTGCCATAGTGTTTTCAGGAAAATCATACAATTCACCCAACAGTTTTTTAGGACGTTTTAGCTCGTAGATAAACTGCGAAAGATAGCCATAAGGTTTGTAAAGTATAAAATGTTGGTGCATAAAATATATTTTGGCAAAAATACAGTATTCAATTAGCCAATTTCAATTTAATGCTTATTTTTACAAAAACTTTTTATACCAATGACCGATTTTTTACCTATTATTTTAACTCTAATTATAGCTTTAACACTAGGAATTTTTATTGGGAAAATTTTGTTTTCTGCTAAATCACAATCAGAAAAAGCATCTTTAGAAGAAAAAATAAACGGATTACTATCCCAGATAAATCAGCTAAAAGAACAATTTCAAAACGAAAGAAATCAGTATGAAAAACAAATTCAATCTGATAAATTTGAGTTTGAAAAGCAACTATCGGTCACCAATTTAGAGAAGGAAACTATCCGAACAGAAAAAGAATCACTTGCTATTCAATTATCAAAAAAAGAAACCGATTTTGAAAATCTTTGGGAACGAAATAAAGAGCAAAAACAAGAGGTAGAGCAATTGCAGGAAAAGTTTACCAAAGAATTTGAAAATCTTGCTAATAAAATTTTAGAAGAAAAAACCACGAAATTTGCAGAACAAAATAAAGAGAATTTAAAAAATATTCTTACGCCGTTACAGGATAAAATTCAACTTTTTGAAAAGAAAGTAGAAGATACACACAAAGAAAGTATTGATTATCACGCAGCATTGCGTCAGCAAATTCTTGGCTTGCGCGAAATGAATGAACAAATGAGTAAAGAAACTCTAAATTTAACCAAAGCTTTAAAAGGCGACAGCAAAATGCAAGGCAACTGGGGTGAATTGATATTAGAACGGGTTTTAGAAAAATCGGGTTTAGAAAAAGACCGCGAATACTTCGTTCAGCAAAGTTTTGTTACCGAAGAGGGAAATCGTGTTTTTCCAGATGTTGTTATAAATCTTCCCGACGGAAAGAAAATGATTGTCGATTCTAAAGTTGCATTGACTGCTTATGAACGATACATAAATGAAGAAGATGACAATTTGAAATCAACTTTTTTGAAAGAACACGTCGTTTCGATAAATCGTCACGTAGAACAATTAGGTAATAAAAATTATCAAGATTTATACCAAATGGAAAGTCCCGATTTTGTTTTACTTTTTATTCCTATAGAATCAGCTTTTGCAATTGCTTTAAATGAAGATACAAACTTGTATAACAAAGCTTTTGAAAAAAATATTGTGATTGTTACGCCATCTACATTATTAGCAACTTTGCGCACAATTGATAGTATGTGGACCAATCAAAAACAACAAGAAAATGCTCTAGAAATTGCACGTCAAGCCGGAGCATTATATGATAAATTTGAAGGTTTTGTTCAGGATTTAATAAAAATTGGTAAAAAAATGGATGAAGCTAAAGTAGAATATCAAGGTGCGATGAATAAGCTAGTTGACGGAAAAGGCAACCTAATTACTAGTGTTGAAAAATTGAAGAAAATGGGAGCCAAAGCCAAAAAAGCACTTCCAGAAAGCGTAATAAACAGAGCCAATATTTTTGAAAACTCTGATGAATCGAACTTATAATTTTAACTAAAAAAACAATTTTATGTTACGTAAAGTCATTATTTACCTCATCTTAGGAATTTCAATTTTGATAACTGCCTATTTTTTATTTGTATACTACGCTTCTTATAGCGAAGGTGTTCGCTCTGGCGAATTAATAAAATTTAGTAGTAAAGGCTATGTCTTTAAAACGTGGGAAGGTGAGATAAGCCAAGGAATTTCTGGGGCTCAAATTTTTAAATTCTCAGTTTTAGATAAAGATGAAAAAGTTATTGAAGATTTAAAGTTACTACAAGGACAATATGTAAAAGTAACTTATATTGAGCGTTATAGAACTTTTCCGTGGTGGGGAGATACTAATTATTACATAACCGAAGTTCAAAAAGACCAATCACCATTTAAAATGAAATAAAATTGATGCTAGAATTTAAAACTGTAAAATCTTCTAGAGTTACGATTTCACAATTGATGCTTCCTTCTCATACCAATTTTAGTGGTAAAATTCATGGTGGCTACTTATTATCTTTACTAGATCAAATTGCGTTTGCAAGCGCTTCCAAATATTCTGGAAACTACTGCGTAACAGCCTCTGTTGATACCGTCGATTTTTTAAATCCTATAGAAGTTGGCGAATTGGTAACGTTAAAAGCAAGTGTGAATTATGTTGGGACAAGTTCGATGATAGTTGGAATAAGGGTTGAAGCAGAAAACATTCAAACTGGTAAGGTAAAACATTGCAACTCCTCATATTTTACTATGGTTGCAAAAGATAGTAACGGAAAAAACACCAAAGTCCCTGGTTTGATTCTTTCCAATCACGAAGATGTGAGACGATTTTATAATTGTATAAAACAAATTGCTTTAAAAAAAGAACGAAGTTTACACGAAGAAATTTTTGATTACAAATCGGAAGAAGCCTTGGTTGCCCTACAAAATTATAACGTTAGAGTCGATATAAATTAAGATTATTATTGCATAATGTTTTTTTTTTACAACATTTTAATAAGTTAATGCCATAAATATTAGGAAGTTGTTGAATTTTTTATAATTTTGATTTTCTTTTATTAAAACTATGAAAAAATATTACCTTTTAGCACTTACACTACTTACTCTTACTACGATAATTGTGTCTTGTACTGGCAATGATGAAGACTATATTCCAATTATTCCCGAAGAACAATCGCCTGTTGTTTTAGATTTAACGAAGGTTCCCTATGATAAATTATCTGATTACAAATTTTTCAAAGGAGCAATGAAAGATCAGACTGGAGCATTGGGTGTTTTACCATATGAACCTGCAAGTTCTTTATTTACTGATTACGCTTTAAAGAAAAGATTTGTATGGATGCCAAAAGGAACTAAAGCAGTTTATGATGGCGATGGAAAAGTATTAGAATTACCTGTTGGCTCTGTTATCATTAAAAGTTTTTATTATAATAATGTACAACCGGCTAATGGCACTCGAATTATCGAAACTCGATTAATGATTCGGAAGGCATCAGGTTGGATATTCGCAGAATACGTTTGGAATAGCGAACAAACAGAAGCTGTACTTGATATGAATGGAAGTACTACTAGTGTTAGTTGGATGGACGAAAATGACATACTCCAATCTGCCAATTATAGAATCCCCTCTCAGGGTGAATGTTTGGTTTGCCATAAGTCAAATGAGGTGCCAATTCCTATTGGAATAAAACCGCAAAACCTCAATGTAAGTTATGCTTATTCATCTGGTGCTAAAAACCAGCTAGCAAAATGGATTGAAGTGGGTTACTTAGAAGATGATATCCCTGCAAACATTCAAACGACTGTAAACTATAAAGACACTTCCAAACCGTTAGACCTTAGAGCGCGTTCCTATGTTGATATAAATTGTGCTCATTGCCATCAAACAAACAGCCACTGCGATTATCGTCCGATGCGATTTGCTTTTAGTGAATCGGCTATTTTAACTAATATGGGTGTGTGCGTGAATACTCAGGATATGTCAGGCTTCCCTTCAGCATTAGGCAGAATTGTGACTCCAAACAATATTAATCGTTCTATGTTACATCATAGAATTAACTCAACTAATCCTAACGTAATGATGCCACTTGTAGGCAGAACTCTTGTTCATAGAGAAGGAGTCGACCTTATAGAAGCATGGATAAACTCGCTAGAGCCTTGTCCATAATATTTTTAATATAATTAATACAATAAAAAATGAAAAAAATTACTTTGTTGCTTTTTTTACTAGTAAATATCATCTGGTCACATGCACAGAGCACTTGTGCCAATCCAGTAATTATTCCAGGAGCTGGTTTATATATTGTTGCCGGAATTAATGGTACTACTGTAGCTTCACCAATTTGTGCTGATAATGGTCCTGTTTCTGGAATAGGAAGATCGGAGTGGTTTAGATATACCCCGACACAAAATCATACTGTAACAATTACAACTGATATTACACAAAACACACCTAGAATTGATACTCGTTTTCATGTTTACTCAGGCTCTTGTGGTGCTTTAACTTGTTATGCCGGAGATGATGACTCTGGTCAAAATTTATCTTCATCTGATACATTTACCGTAACAGCAAATACTACCTACTTGATAGCGTTTGATAATAAATGGACAGCTAATGGATTTACTTTTCAATTAATAGAAGCTCCTTTTGTACCTCAAGTAGGAAATTCTGTTTCTTTTACTTCACAATCAATTCCAACAATAAATAGTGAGTATAATAATTGCGTGGTTGATTTAAATGGAGATTACTTAGATGACATTGTTGGAGTTAGTAGTACTAATATTAAGGTTCATATTCAAAATGCAAACGGTAGCTTTAGTGTTGTAAATTATCCAACGACTGCAGCAAACAGTTTACCTTCTTGGAGCATTGCAGCAGGTGATTATAATCGTGATGGAATTAATGACTTAATGTATGGCGGCGGAAGCGCAATAACTTTCATGAAATCAAATGGAACAGGATATATTCAAGATAGTTTCTCTCAATATGTTTTCGCACAGAGAACTAATTTTATTGACCTAAATAATGATGGACATTTAGATGCGTTTTCATGTCATGATGTGCAACCTAATGTTTATTTTATGAATGACGGATCGAGTAATTTAACTTTTTTTCAATCTAACGTTACACCAAACGCCATGCAGCTAGGTATCTTCCCATCTGGCGGAAATTATGGTTCTATATGGATTGATTACGATAATGACGGCGATCAAGATTTGTTTATTGCAAAATGCAGAGGTGGAAGCAGTGGTGCAAAGTATAACGAACTACATAGAAATAATGGCGACGGTACTTTTACAGATGTGTCTATAGTTTCAAATCTTCGTGATCCTTTACAAACATGGTCATCTGCTTGGGGAGATTTTGATAATGATGGCGACATGGATGTTATTGTTGGTGCTAGCTCGTTTACAGATGGTACTCATAAATATATGAGAAATAATGGCGATGGAACTTTTACCAATATTACCACAGGTTCTGGTTGGGACACTAATACAAGCACTAGCATTGAACATATAGCTTACGACTTTAATAATGACGGGTTTATAGATGTGATGGGTGGTGGAAATAAAATTATGTACAATCTAGGCAATGGTGCATTTGCATCTGGAGCAACAGGATTTGGCATCAATGGTGGGGTTGGTGATTTAAACAATGATGGCTTTCTTGATTTTCAGGCGGGCAGTACAATTCGTTTAAATAATGGCAATAGCAATAATTGGATTAAATTTGCACTACAAGGTGTTCAAAGCAATAGAAACGGAATAGGTGCCAGAATTGAAATTTATGGTGCTTGGGGCAAGCAAATACGAGATGCAAGAAGTGGCGAAGGATTTAGATATATGAGTTCGCTTAACATACACTTTGGTATTGGTACTGCAACAGCAGTAACTCAAGCAATAATTAGATGGCCTTCAGGAATAGTTGATGTTATAAATAATCCAACAATCAACCAAATGCTAAACGTTGTTGAAGGCTCTTCTTTAAATGTAGCACAGTATCCAAATTCAGCTTTTACTATTTTCCCAAATCCTGCAACAGAACTATTAAACATAAACGTCGCTAATGGCATTTCTATAAAAACTGCCGAAGTATTTGACTTAAATGGAAGATCAGTAATAAAATCAGAAATTATAGATAATGCTATTTCTGTTAGCAAGTTATCAACAGGAACTTACATTTTGATTTTAAGTGATTCTAATGGTAATGATTATTCTCAAAAATTTATCAAAGAATAATAATTCTATAAACTTAAAAACTCCCATAATTTATTTTTTGGGAGTTTTTTTTTATTTTTAAAATTCTTTTTCCAATATGTAATCATCCATAACATAACCTTTTCCAATATCTATAACTTCTGAATAGCTGATTTTATAACCTTGTTTTAAATAAAAATCCTTTGCAGTATTGTACTTATTTACATTCAATAAAAGACCACTTTGATTATTTTCAATAGCTTTCTTTTCTATAAAGTCAATCAACATCTTTCCTATACCTTTACCTTGTATTTGTGGTAAAACGTACAACTTTTGTATCTTAGTTTTATTTGAAAAATCATAATTGAGTTCAAAAGATGCAAAACCAATATAACTGTTAGAATCTTCAACTAAAAGAAAAATATGATTATAATCCATCTGTTTTGTTAATGATTCTATACTATACATTAAATCTAACATGTAATCAAGTTGTTGTTTAGAGAGGATTTTATGGTAAGCCTTGGGCCAAATTTGATAAGCTAACTCTTTTATTATTACCAATTGATTATTAGTTGCCACAGAAATATTCATGTTACTTTTTTGATCGTTTTTGATCACGTGCAAGTAAAGTGTTTTTTAACAGCATTGCAATCGTCATTGGACCTACACCGCCTGGAACTGGTGTTATAAATGATGCTTTTTTAGAAACATTATCAAAATCTACGTCACCAACAATTTTATAACCTCTCTCCAGAGTTTCATCGACAACTCTAGTTATTCCTACATCAATAATTACTACATCATCTTTAACCATTTCGGCTTTAAGGTAATTTGGTACTCCAAGTGCTGTGATTATAATATCTGCCTGAGAAGTAATTTGATTGATGTTTTTGGTATGACTGTGTGTCAATGTTACTGTAGAATTTCCTGGAAAATGGTTCCGTCCCATCAAGATACTCATTGGTCGGCCTACAATATGACTTCTGCCAATAATTACGGTATGCTTTCCATCGGTTGGTACATTATAACGTTCTAAAATTTCAAGAATTCCGAATGGTGTTGCTGGAATAAACGTACTCATATCTAAAGCCATTTTACCAAAATTTTCGGGATGAAAGCCATCTACATCTTTACTAGGATCGATAGTATTAATAACATTTTGAGTATCTATTTGCTTTGGCAAAGGAAGCTGAACAATGAACCCATCAATGTCGTCGTTTAAATTTAATTCTTTAATTTTTTTAAGCAATTCAGTTTCTGAGGTTGTACTAGGCATTTTGACCAATGTAGATTCAAAACCCACTCTTTCGCAAGCCTTTACTTTACTGCCAACATAAGTCAAACTTGCCCCATCGTTTCCTACAATAATAGCTGCCAAATGAGGTACTTTTTCACCATTATCTTTCATTTTTTTTACCTCGGCTGCGATCTCGTTTTTAATATCTTCCGATAATTTTTTTCCGTCTAAAATTGTCATTGTGTAGTAGTTTTAATCTAAATAAATTTAGATCTTGTTGTGTTTAAATACCTATTATATAAAAAAAGGACGCTAAAAAGCGCCCGTATACTATTTCATTCCTTTCATTCCACCCATTGCTCGCATCAAATTTTTTCCTCCAGAACCTTGCATCATTTTCATCATTTTGCTCATCTGTTCAAATTGTTTCAACAATTGGTTAACTTGATCGATTTTAGTTCCAGAGCCTTTCGCAATTCTTGTTTTACGTTTCATATCTAGTACCGACGGTTTACTTCTTTCAATTGGCGTCATAGAATGAATTATTGCTTCGATGTGTTTAAAAGCGTCGTCTTCAATTTCTACATCCTTCATTGCTTTACTTGCTCCCGGAATCATTCCTACTAAATCTTTCATGCTTCCCATTTTCTTGATTTGTTGAATTTGAGACAAGAAATCATCAAAACCGAATTCATTTTTAGCAATCTTCTTTTGTAATTTTCTAGCTTCCTCCTCGTCATATTGTTCTTGTGCTCTTTCTACAAGAGAAACAACGTCTCCCATGCCAAGAATTCTATCTGCCATACGTGAAGGATAAAACACATCAATGGCATCCATTTTTTCACCCGTACCAATAAACTTAATTGGTTTATTTACCACCGATTTAATAGAAATTGCAGCTCCACCTCTAGTATCACCATCTAATTTTGTTAAGATAACGCCATCAAAATTTAATCTATCGTTAAAAGCCTTTGCAGTATTTACAGCATCTTGACCTGTCATTGCATCGACAACAAATAGCGTTTCTTGCGGCTGAATTGCTTTGTGAACATTTGCAATCTCGGTCATCATTTCTTCGTCAACTGCTAAACGACCTGCAGTATCGACTACTACCACATTAAAACCGTTTGCCTTTGCATAGGCAATAGCTTTTAATGAAATATCTACTGGATTCTTATTTTCTGGCTCAGAATAAACCTCTACTCCTACTTGATCTCCAACAACATGCAGCTGATTGATTGCAGCAGGACGATAAATATCACAAGCTACCAAAAGTGGTTTTTTATTCTTTTTTGTTTTAAGATAATTAGCAAGTTTTCCTGAAAAGGTAGTTTTACCCGAACCTTGTAATCCTGACATTAAAATCACAGTTGGGTTTCCAGACAAATTAATTCCTGCAGAATCGCCACCCATTAATTCAGTCAATTCATCTTTTACCAACTTAACTAAAAGTTGTCCTGGTTCTAAAGTTGTTAATACGTTTTGACCAATAGCTTTTTCTTTGACGGTAGTTGTAAAATCTTTAGCAATTTTAAAATTAACATCGGCATCTAACAAAGCACGACGAACTTCTTTAAGAGTTTCGGCAACGTTTACTTCGGTAATTTTTCCGTGTCCTTTTAGGATGTGAAATGCTTTATCTAATTTCTCGCTTAAATTATTGAACATAATTATTATCTTTTAGATTGCAAAGATAACTAAACTTATAAAGTTACAAAAAAACAAATTGATGAAAAAAAGTAGGGAAAAATTAAGTATACTTGTTTACTAATAATAAACACAATTTTAATATTATGAAAAACAATTTTTATTTACTAGGATTATTGAGTTTTTCTTTAGCATTTACCTCTTGTAGTAAAGATGAAGAAACACCAAATTTGGTTTCAAGCAAAAACTTAAAAATCGTTGCAAAAACGACTTATTCTCTAAACAAAACTAGTGCCTTGAAGGCTAATTCGGGCGTCGTAATTAATGCGTTCAAAATAAATATCAAAGAAATTGAATTTGAAATGGACGAGGATTTTTCTACTGGTGATGGTTTTTATGGCGATGACGATGATGTAGAATTGGCAGGACCATTTGAATTAAATTTATTGAACAACACAACGGAAATAACATCTTTGAATATTCCTAATGGAGTATATGAAGAAGTTGAATTTAAAATGGCAAAGAACACTAATACTGACAGTGAAATGTTCAATAAATCTGTAAAGATTGAAGGTACAATAAACGGAACACCTTTTATCTTTTGGCACAATGTGAATGAAGATTTTGAAATTGATTATGAAGACACTAATCAAAATCTAGTAATTACAGATGCAAGCAATACCTCAATCGTTTTTAATTTTGATTTAAACACTGTAATAAATAGTGTAGATTTTAGTGTGGCAATCGACGGAAATAATGATGGTTTAATTGAAATCAGTCCAAATGATACCGACGGCAATCAAAATCTTGCAAACTTAATTAAGAATAAAATAAAAGAGTCTTGTGATTTAGATTAAATTTTAAAATTTTTTATAACTAGCTAAAAGCTGCAATTTCGTTATTGCAGCTTTTTTTTTGCAATGCATATAGCTGTTTTTACTAATATAAATTTAAAAGTAAAAAATTAAACTAAAAAACAAACATAAATTAAAGAACATAAATTTAGAAACAACACCAATTATAAATTAACAACATTCGTTTTATAGCAAAAAATTAAAAAAAAATACCTTGATTGCCAGTAACTTAATTATTTAAAAACGAAAAAAATGATAATAAAAGTAAGTAAGCTAGGCAAATAATTGTTTAAAAAAAGGTGCTAGTACCTACTACTACACTTTGATAAAAGTGTTTGAAAATAGATCTTAATAAAAAACTATCAAATAACGAAAGTGTAAAAATTTAAGCACAGTTAAAAATATATTTAAAAACTATTTTACAAAAAATTTGTTCATATCAAAGTTTAAAAATCTTCCGCAGATGACTACTTTAAATTACCAAATTAAATGTAATCAAATCACTTTAAGTTTTATATGATTAATTACTTCATAAAAAAAGTCGCTAAATCATTACAGCGACTTTTTACTATTCTATTCAATAGTTATTAATTTTTTTCAAAAGTTAAATAATCGGTTCCTCCATTTCCACCACTAATTTCAATTAATTGAATTTTTGTAGCTGTGTAAGAAACAATATCCCAATCATCTGATAAATCTTCAAAATTAACAGGTGTTGTAAATAATAAATTAAAATCAATATCATTACTTGGATTGTCATCATTACTATTGGTATTGGTAACCGACCATGAGCCTATATAAGTATTAGTCCCGTTGGCAGCTGTTAGCGCATTTCCCGCACCAAAAGTAAAGTTATATCCAGTGAAATTTGAAGTTTTATTTTCTCCAGAATCTTCATAAAATGTAATTCTCCATGTACCTGAAGAAGCTGTATTAATCACCGCAGCTTGAACTAAAGCAGTTGTGTTTGAATTAGAATTATTATCATCATTACTACTACACATTGAAGCAACATTTAGCATAAAAAGAGTTGCTAGTAAAGGGATAAATCTGCAATTTTTCATGATATTTTTATTTTAAATTATATTTCGGATATTTTAAATTTTTATTAAATAAAGATAATCATCATCAGTACTATTTGAATTATCGTCTTTTAATCTAATTGTAATATTTGAATATTCAATTATTTGCCAATCTTCTTCGATTTCATCTAAGTTATTATCTATAAAAGTTAGTTCAAGGTTATTGATATTATCATCTAAATAATTAGACCAATTGCCAAACGAAATTGAACTATTTTTTACAACCTGAATAGAAAAATTTGAATTAAATGCAAAAACATAATCATCGTAGTCTTCAGTATTATCCTCACCATCGTTGTAGGAATATGTAACTCTCCAAGAATTAGACGTTAAAACAGAAACAAAAGAACCAACATTAACTGTAGAATTATCGCATTGAGTAATTGAATTTTCGATAAAATTTTGAAACTGCACATTATTATTAATCACTTGATTACTACCTTCACTATCTTTGACAGAAATAGGATATAATATTGCAGCTAAATTTGAACTATTTAAATTAGCAATAAAATTATAGAACTGATTTTTACTTTGTATTGTAACACTTGTTGCTATTTGATTTTCTAAATTATAACCGTTTACTAAAATTGGAAAATTAATCGATATACAATCAATCTCGCTAAAGCCATCATCCATAGCACAGTCAGCAACCACAGCATTTAGTTGGTTTATGTTATTTACAATTCTTGTAGAAAAATCTTTAAACTTTAATGTTATTGGATAAGTAAAAATTACAATATCATCGTCTGTTGATGAAGCATCTTTAATATTTTGAATCAATTGATAATCGGAATTATTTGCTACAACAATGTTTTGAGAATTTATAGTTATAGAAACCGGAAGTTGCACACTATAACAGCTAGAATTATCTAGAACATTATCAAAACCTGTTTCACATTGGGAAACTCTTTTTAATAACTTAACAAAAGGTGAATTTTTTACCAGTGAATTTTGAGAAGGAACAACACCGTCATTAATCAAAATTTGCTCTTCTTCTTGACAAGATATCAAAACAGTGAATGATAGTAGCAATAAAAATGATATAATTGTTTTCATTAAAAAGAAAGATTTATTTATATAAAACAAAGTAACTAATTTTTACCCTACTAGATGTAAAAAATATTAATTTTACAAAAAAATAATAGTGATGACCGAGGTAACAAACGAAACGTGTAACGAAAAAATTTTTTCGGATTTTTTTGCTAAAAACGCCAAGTTATTACGGAATTTTATATTTTATAAGTTTGGTAATCAAGACCATGCTGATGATATTACGCAAGACGCTTTTATTAAACTGTGGCAAAATTGTAAAGACGTACCAATAGAAAAAGCAAAATCTTATATATATACTATCGCAAATAATTCTTCGTTGAATATTATTGCTCACGAAAAGGTTAAACTAAATTATCAAAATAATAAAAACTTCACCGACCGTTCAAATGAAAATCCCGAGTTTATTTTTGAAGAAAATCAATTTAAAGAAAAATTACTTTCAGCTATAGAAAGACTTAACGAAACACAAAGAGTTGCATTTCTTATGAATAGAATTGACGGAAAAAAATACTATGAAATTGCCGAACAATTAAACATAAGTGTGAAAGCAGTTGAAAAAAGAATACATTTAGCACTGGTTGAACTTAGAAAAGAATTTAAAAACTTTAAGTAGGGTTTTTACTTTTTTAAATGTTATTAGCTTTATAATTATTGGGATAATGGAAGAAAATTACAAATTAGCGAAATGGCTTAATAATGAAATGACCGATTCCGAATTGCTTGCGTTTCAATCTGAAGAGGATTATTTACTTTACGAAAAAATTAAAAATTATTCTTCACAATTAGAAACACCAATTTTTGATGAACAAAAACTCTTATTAAAAGTAATTGCAACTAAAGAAAAATCGTCTAAAGTTTTAGAAATGAAACCAAATTGGTTTTTGAGAATTGCTGTTATATTGGTTATTGGATTGGGATTACTTTTTACTTTCAATACCTTTTCAAGCTCCAATGAAATAGCTTTAAATGGAAAACAAACCACTTTTTTATTACCTGATAATTCAGAAGTAACTTTAAATTCAGGTTCAGAAATCGATTATAAAAAATGGAATTGGGATAAAAATAGGAATCTAAATTTAGATGGAGAAGCGTACTTTAAAGTTGCTAAAGGGAAAAAATTTGAAGTAAGTACCAATTTGGGCAAAGTAGCGGTTCTAGGAACACAATTCAATGTAAAAGCAAGAAATAATCGTTTTGATATTGCCTGTTTTGAAGGAAAAGTAAGAGTAAATTACAACAATCAAGAAGTGATTTTAACCAAAGGAAAAACTGTTTCATTTGAAAATAATGTAAAAATTATTGATCAAACAATTTCAGAAATTAAACCACTTTGGACTTCAAAAAAAATGCAATTTGATAAAGAAAAATTTGTTAATGTTATGGAAGAAATTCAAAGGCAATACAATATTTCAATTGACGTGTCAAAAATTAATACTAATCAATCATTTACAGGTAAAATTCCTTCTAATAATATTGATGTAGCGCTACAATCAATAACCTCGATCTACCACTTAAAATATACCAAATCTAATAATTCTAATTATGTTATGGAGGAGATAAAGTGAAGTTAAACAACTTTTTTTGGTGCTTTTTTGGATGTCTTGTCTTTGCTTTTAGTTCTTATGCTCAAGACAAAACTGTTTTATTGAAAAACTTGTTTGATGAAATATCCAAAAAACACAAAGTAAACTTTAACTTTATTGAAGAAGAAATTGCAGTTTTTAAAATGGTTTCTCCTGATTCTTCGCTTCCGCTTGATAAAAAATTGGCTTATATAACTGATAAAACGCAGTTAAAATTTAAGTATATTTCTTCCAACTATATTGCGGTAATAAATAATCAAAAACTTGACAAACCTTTGTGTGGCTATTTAATTGATGAAGTAACCAACCAACCCATTGATTTTGCAAACATTACAATTAAAGGAACAACTTTTGAAACTTCAAGTAATGAAAAAGGTTACTTTGAAATTGATTTAAAAACATCATATGATATTGTAATTAGTCATGTAAATTATCAAAAGATAGCCTTAAAATCGGAATATCTTTACACTGAAAATTGTCCGAAAATCAGTTTAAAACCATTGATGAATGAACTTGACGAAGTGATAAGTCAAATTTATTTAACCAAAGGTATTTATAAAAAATATGATGGAACATTTGAAATAAATCCAAAAGATTTTGGAATCTTACCCGGATTAACAGAGCCCGATGTTTTCGAAACATTGAAACAAATTCCTGGAATTACCACTACCGATGAAACCATTTCAAATTTAAGCGTTCGAGGTGGAACGCACGATCAAAATTTATTTCTTTGGAATGAAATTCGACTATTTCAAACAGGACATTTTTTTGGTTTAATTTCGGCTTTAAACCCAAACTTAACGCAAAACATAAAGATTACTAAAAACGGAAGTTCTCCATTTTATGGTGAAAGTGTATCTAGTGTTGTTGATATTTCGACAATAAGTTCAACTGCTGACAAAAGCAATTCATCTGTTGGACTGAATATGATTAACGCCGACTTTTATAGTAAAATTAAAATCTCAAAGAATAGTGAATTGGAATTGAGTGGAAGACGTTCCATTACCGATTTGGTTAACTCTCCAACTTACAAAAGTTATTACAATAGAATCTTCCAAAACACCGCTGTTAGAGATTTAAGCAACAATAGATTAATCAATTATACCAACGATGAGAAGTTTTATTTTTATGATTTTACTTTTCAGTTCAAACAAAAAATTAATTCTAAAACTGAATTATTTGTTGATGCTATCTTCATAAAAAACTTACTAGATTTTAACGAAAGTAAAATTGAAAATGGAGTAACAATTTCGAAATACAGTTGTTTAGAACAAGAAACTCTTGGCGGAAAACTTAGTTTAGTTACCGATTGGAATAATTTTAATCAAACAAAGATAACGGCATATGGCTCTTATTACAAGATAATTTCAGAGAATGAATCCATTCAAAGTAATCAAGTTTTTAATCAAGAAAATGCTATTTTAGATACTGGAATTCGATTGAAAAACAGTCACATTCTAAATGATAATTTTCAATTTAACAATGGTTATCAATTTAACGAAATCGGAATTAGGAATTTTGATGAAGTCAATTCACCTGTATTTTCAAGAAATATAAAAAACGTTTTAGTACTTCATGCTGCCATTCTTGAACTTGAATACAAATCAAATGATAGAAAAATAAAATCTAGTTTTGGTATTCGTCAAAATTATATTCAGAAATTTCAAGAGTTGTTGTTTGAACCCCGATTACAATTCCAATATTCATTTAGTAATTCTTTTAAAACGGAACTTCTCGCCGAACGAAAAAGTCAAGTTACTTCTCAAATAATAGATTTACAACAGGATTTCCTTGGAATAGAAAAACGTAGATGGATTTTAGCCAACAACACCACTATTCCTGTTCAAAAAAGTAATCAAATTTCTGTTGGCTTTACCTTTAAAAAAAGAAACTGGTTACTCAACTTAGAAAATTATTACAAGTCAGTAAATGGCATTACTAGCATGAGTCAAGGATTTCAAAATCAACTAGAGTTTTTAAAAATAAATGGAAGTTATACAGTTTATGGCTTAGAATTTTTAATTCAAAAACAGTACAGAAATTTTACAGCTTGGATGACCTATACTTACATGGATAATAACTATAAATTTGAAAGTTTTTCAAGCACGCCCTTTCCAAACAATTTTGATATAAATCATAACATCGGAATGGGATTGGCTTATGATTACAAAAAAATAAAATTAGCTTTAGGTTCCAGATGGTTTACAGGAAAACCGTCCACTTTTCCTTCAAATGCTTTACCTGTTTTAAATGCCTCAAATCAATCGATAATTGCCTATAATTTTCCGAATTCCACTTCTCTTTCTGATTATTCACAAGTGAATTTTTCGGCTAGTAACGAAATTAAAATCAGCTCTAAATCCTTTATAACTTTAGGTTTTTCGATTCAAAATATTTTAAATTCCAAACACATCATCAATCAGAATTTCAGGATTAATCAAAATACAAATTCTATTGAGCAAGTGAATACTTTCTCATTAGAACGCACTTTTAATTCTTTTTTGAGATATAACTTCTAAAAAAAAAGACCAGAATTTCTTCTAGTCTTTATCTTTATTTACATACGTTCTGGAACTTCAATTCCTAATAAACCAAATGCGAGTTTTATAGTATCGGCTACTTTTTTAGAAAGTTGAACACGAAACACTTTTGTATCTTGATTTTCTTCTCCCAATATAGATACATTTTGATAAAACGAATTGAATTCTTTTACCAAATCATAAGTATAATTCGCCACCAAAGCTGGACTATGATTTTGCGCCGCATTCTGAATTAACTCTGGAAATAATGCTAATTGTTTTAGCAACTCTTTTTCCTTTGGATGAATCACTTCTAATGAACTTGGCGTTAAAAAATCAAATTCTGCTCTACGCAAAATAGATTGAATTCTCGCATAAGTATATTGGATAAAAGGTCCAGTATTTCCTGCAAAATCTACAGATTCTTCTGGATTAAACATCATCGATTTTTTTGGATCTACTTTCAACATATAATATTTCAAAGCGCCAAGACCAATGGTTTTATACAATTTCTCTTTTTCCTCTGTGGCATAACCATCAAGTTTTCCTAATTCCTCTGAAATTGATTTGGCTGTAGCTGTCATTTCTTCCATTAAATCATCAGCATCAACAACAGTTCCTTCGCGGGATTTCATTTTTCCAGAAGGTAATTCTACCATTCCGTAAGATAAATGATATAAACTTTCTGCCCAATCAAATCCTAATTTTTTTAGAATTAAGAATAAAACTTTAAAATGATAATCTTGCTCATTTCCGACAGTGTAAACCATACCTCCAACATCTGAAAAATCTTTCACACGTTGAATTGCAGTTCCAATATCTTGAGTCATGTAAACCGCAGTTCCATCTGAACGAAGTACGATTTTTCTATCCAAACCATCGGGTGTCAAATCAATCCAAACGGAACCATCAGGATCTTTTTCAAAAATTCCTTTTTCCAATCCAAATTGAACGACTTCTTTACCTAGTAAATAAGTATTTGATTCGTAATAATAACTATCAAAATCAACACCTAAATTTTTGTAAGTTTGAGCAAATCCCTCATAAACCCATTGATTCATGGTTTTCCATAGCTCGATAACTTCCGGTTTTCCTGCTTCCCAATCTAAAAGCATTTGTTGCGCTTCAAGCATTATTGGTGCTACTTTCTTTGCCTCACCTTCCGTTTTTCCTTCCGATAGTAAAGCAGTTATTTGAGTTTTATATTCTTTATCAAAAGCTACATAAAAATTCCCAACCAATTTATCTCCTTTTAAACCCGAAGATGCAGGAGTTTGACCGTTTCCAAATTTCTGCCAAGCCAACATCGATTTACAAATGTGAATTCCTCTATCGTTGATGATTTGCGTTTTGTATACTTTTTTTCCAGACGCTTTAATGATCTCTGCAACGGAATATCCTAATAAATTGTTACGAATGTGTCCTAGATGTAAAGGTTTGTTCGTATTTGGTGAAGAGTATTCTACCATAACAGCTTTATCTGTAGTTGATTGTTCAACAAAACCAAATTTTTCATTGGAATAAATTTGATTTAAAAAATCTACATAATAAGCATCTGAAATTACAATATTTAAAAATCCGGCAACAACGTTGAACTTTTCTACTTTAGCAACATTCTCAACTAAATACGTTCCAATTTTAGTTCCGATTTCTACTGGATTTCCTTTTATAATTTTTAGTAATGGAAAAATAACCATCGTTATATCGCCTTCAAAATCTTTCCTTGTTGTCTGAAATTCAATTTTATCGATAGTACAATCGAATGTTTTAAAAATAGCTTCTTTAATACTTGGAGTTAAGATTTCTTGTAGTGACATTATAATTTTATTTAGAGTACAAAGATAGAATTTTATTAGAAAAAAGGAATTGTAATGTCATTAGTGCGCACTTATTATTTTCTCGTAATGAAAGATAAATAAAGTAAATTAAAAATAAGAAAGAATATGACTACAAAAAATAAAAAATTAAACACTTTATCGAATTTATTTGTATTTAACCGATAGATATTATAATATTTGCTTGTTCAAATCAACATTTAAATGAAAAATAGTTACTACCTACTACTACTGTTATGCTCGCACATTGGTTTCTCGCAAGCGATAAATGTCAATACAACCACTTATACGGTTCCGCAATTAGTAAATAATATACTTATAAACTCTCCTTGCATCACTGCAAATAATATAACATGGAGAACAGGAACTAACTTTGATTCGGTAAACGGAATTGGATATTTTGAAAATACCAACCCGAATTTTCCTATGCAAAGTGGTGTGATTTTAAGTACGGGAGATGCAATGAATGCACCAGGACCAAATACTTCAATGTCATCAACAGGTTCTGCTTCATGGATAGGCGATAGTTCATTGGAGGCAACATTGGCGGCATCTGGTATAAGTATGACTTCTTCTAATGCAACAGTTTTAGAATTTGACTTTGTACCATTTTCTACTCATTTTGATTTTGATTTTATTTTTGCTTCCGAGGAATATGGAAATTTTCAATGCCAATTTTCTGACGCTTTTGCCTTTTTATTAACTAATCTAAATACAGGAATTACTACAAATCTTGCTGTTGTACCAGGAACAGATGATCCGATTTCGGTGGTAACCATCCGAGATTTTCTATACAATTCTACTTGTAATTCTGTTAATGCACAATTTTTTGGTTCATTCAATGGTGGATCAAATATGAACAACTCTGCGACCAACTTTAACGGACAGACGGTTGTAATGAACGCTTCATCAGTTTTAATTCCGAATACGCCTTATAGAATAAAACTTGTTATCGCCGATAGACAAGATTTTCAATCTGATTCTGCAATATTTTTATCTTCAAATAGCTTTAATATTGGTCAGGAAGTGTTGGGCGAAAACTTCACAGTTGCTAATAATACAGCTATTTGTAACGGGCAAACACACCTACTACAAACTGGTTTAGACCCAACGACCTATTCTTTTATTTGGAGAAGAAACGGTGTTGTAATTCTGGGACAAAACGGCCCTTCTCTAACCGTTACACAAGCAGGCACTTACGAAGTAACATTTACAAATAACGCTTTACCATGTCAAGAAATTACTGACAGCGTTGTGATTCAATTTTACCAAAACTTTACCACTAGAAATCCAAGAAATCTTTTTCGTTGTGATACAGGAGCCACAAGTTACAATTTCAATTTGAGTGAAAATACTACTTTTATAAATACTCCCCAACCGGTTCCGTTTGGTATATCTTATCATAGTTCTTTATCTAATGCAAATTCCAACTTAAATCCACTACCAACCAGTTATAGCGCTACAGAAAATCAAACTATTTTTGTTAGAATAACTAATCCACAAACAGGTTGCTTCATTGTAAAATCATTTCAACTTATTTTGGCACCTGCTCCCGTAGCACATCAACCAACAACCTTAAACGTATGCAGCGGAACTGCGCAAACAACCACTGGAACTTTTAATTTAACCTCTTTAAATAGTCAAGTTTTAAATGGTCAATCGATAGCTATATATTTTGTAGCTTATTACGCAACATTAAATGACGCAACAAATGGTACAAACCAATTACCTGGTAATTTTACCTCGCCTACTACAACTATTTACGCAAGAGTCCGTTTAATTCAAGATAGCAGTTGTTCGAGTTATGTAGCGGTGAATTTAGTTGTAAATACCTTACCACTAGTAGATTCGCTTGACGATGTAATAACATGTACAAGTTACACGCTGCCCTCATTACAAAACGGAAACTATTTTACAGCATCTGGTGGAAACGGAACACCTTTGTTTGCCGGAGATGTAATAACTGAATCGCAAACCATTTATATTTTTAACACAACAAACTCAATGCCAGCTTGTCCAAACGAGACCGACTTTAGAGTGACGATAATAGATCCAGAGGAACTTTCTATCTCAGAAGGAACCTACTGCAATCAGTATATTCTACCTTCATTACCTTTTGGGGCTTATCATACAGCACCAAACGGCGGTGGAATATTACTCGCACCAGGAAGTGCTTTAACAACCTCGCAAACTATTTATTTCTTTTTTCAAGAAATTGTTGCTCCTTTTTGCGTAGTAGATTTATCATTTGATCTTGT
The DNA here is from genome assembly GCA_044361155.1 of Flavobacterium sp. Classification (GTDB taxonomy): domain Bacteria; phylum Bacteroidota; class Bacteroidia; order Flavobacteriales; family Flavobacteriaceae; genus Flavobacterium. The sequence continues at coordinate 13,728 of JBIKJF010000012.1, read as the reverse complement.
TATCATGCCTATGCAAAACGTCCCAACTTTAACAAACGCTTTTGATTGCAACAGTTATGTATTGCAACCATTATCTTTTGGTCAATATTTTGATGCTCCCAACGGAACAGGTAATCAAATTCCGGTTGGGACGGCGATAAGCTCTTCTCAAACATTATATATTTATGGAGCCACTGGCGAATGCATAAGCGAATCGAGTTTTGATGTTGTAATTGGTATTAACTTTCCAACATCGTTAACCGAATGCGCTAATTATACTTTACCGAGTTTACCCGTGGGCAATTATTTTACAGGACCGATAGGAACAGGAACAACAATTCCGTTTGGAACCGTAATCAATAACACACAAACTATTTATGTTTATGCCGTTAGTCAATCGTCTCCCAACTGTACCGATGACTACAATTTTACAGTAACAATTATTTTGCCTGCAATTGTTCCTCCCGAAATTACCGTTGGATGCGAAACCTATGTTCTACCTGCTATTTCAACAGGAAACTACTACACAGGTGCTAATGGAACTGGAACAATGTTAAATGCAGGCAATACTTTAACTTCATCGCAAACACTTTTTATTTATTTGAATGATAATGATGGTTGTATTAATGAATTAAGTTTATCTATAACGGTAAATCAATTACCTATTATTGACTCACGGTCAGAAATAGACGCATGTCATTCGTATACGTTAACCAATTTAGCCAACGGGAACTATTATACAGGTCCAGGCGGCTCGGGCGCACTTTTACCGGGCGGTACTGTTATAACCTCTTCCCAAGTTATATATATTTACGCTAATGAAAATGGTTGCGTTGCAGAAACTAATTTCCAACTAAATATTTTTACTATAACTGCCCAGCAATTTCAAAATATATCAATTTGTGATGGCTATGTTTTGCCAAATTTAGTTGGCGCAAATAAATATTTCACGCAACCAGGAGGACCTTTTGGCACTGGAACTGAACTGGCGAGCGGAACTTTGATTACAACGACACAAACCGTCTATATATTTATAGAATCGGGTGAAAGAATGAATTGTACTGATGAAAGTAGTTTTACCATAGCAATAATTCCAACACCAAATATTGGTTCAACTGTTAACGTAACCGCATGTAATTCGTATATTTTACCCGCTTTGACTGTTGGCAATTACTACACACAGCCCAATAAAGGCGGAATTTTATTGATTGCTGGCGCAGAATTAACTCAAAGTCAAACCATTTTTGTTTATGCGGAAACAGAAACAATACCAAATTGCTTTGATGAAGTAAGTTTTACTGTAAACATCTATAATGTTGATCAACTTCAAGATGTTACTGTTTGTGAGAACTTTGTGCTTCCTAACTTATCGGTAGGAAATTATTACAATGGTCCGAATGGAAGTGGCGGAATAATAGCTCAAGGTAGTATAATTTCAATAAGTAGAACACTTTATATCTTCGGAAACTCGGGCTTTTCTCCTAATTGTACTGATGAAACTTCTTTTACAATTACTATCATTAGCACTCCAATTGCAAATACTATTCCCTTAATAAATAGAACGATTTGTGATGAAGATGGCTTGAATGACGGCATTACCTTGTTTGATTTAACAACACTTAATCAAACTGTTCTTGGCACACAAATAGGTGCTGAATTTAGTGTTTCGTATTTTAATACAATTGCAGATGCAAACACCAATACTAACGCTATAACAAGCACATTATTTTCCACAGTTTATGTTAGAGTGAGTAATAGTTTAGCACCAAATTGCTTTGATATAAAACCTGTAACAATTATAGTAAACAAAATTCCAGAGCCACAACCAGTTGATGGTATTGTTTGTATAAATAGTGCCACCGGAAATCTATTAAACTCGTATATGTTAACATCAGGTTTATCAAGCAATACGCACAGTTTTCAATGGTTTAATAAAGAAGGAATTGTTGTTGGCGCTAGTGCAAACTATGAAGTAACTTCGGCTGGAACATACAGTGTTATTGCAACAAGCACTATTACAGGATGTTCTTCTACAGCAACTTTTGCAACGGTCCATGTGTCTGAACCTGCTATTGTAACTTATAGCGTAAGCGAAGATTTTGTAAATAATCAAACCCTTACCATTATTGCTGCCGGATTTGGCGGTGATTATGAATATCAAATTGATGAGGGCGAATTTCAAGACAGTCCTATTTTTAATAATGTAACATCAGGATTTCACTCGGTTGTGGTAAGAGATAAAAACGGTTGTGGTGTTACAACTACAGAGGCAATCGTTGTAAATTATCCTAAATACTTTACTCCAAATGGTGATGGTTATAACGACACCTGGAATATTTACGATTTAAGCCAGCAAGAAGACGCTGTTATTTTTATAATGGATCGTTTTGGAAAAATTTTGAAAGAAATAAAACCTTCTGGAATTGGATGGGATGGCACCTTCAACGGGAGAATGATGCCTTCTGACGACTACTGGTTTACAATAAACTATAGGAAAAATGAAGAATTTAAAGCGCACTTTGCATTAAAGAGATAGTAGTTATGAATAAAAACCAATTTGAACAGAAAACCCCGAAGTGCAATTCGGGGTTTTCATTTTTTTACAGTTTCTTTTACCACTTAATAATGGCACTTGCCCAGGTAAATCCACTACCAAAAGCTGCCAAAACTAAGGTATCACCTTCTTTTATTTTACCTAATTCCCAAGCCTCTGTTAACGCAATAGGAATAGATGCAGCGGTTGTATTTCCATATTTTTGTATATTATTGAAAACCTGATCATCTGTTAATTTAAATTTTTGTTGAATAAATTGTGATATTCTTAAATTGGCTTGATGCGGAATAAGCATATCAATATCCGAAACTTGAAGATTATTGGCTTGTAAAGCTTCATTAATAACTTCACTGAAACGAACTACGGCATTTTTATATACAAATTGTCCGTTCATGTGTGGAAAATAACTTTCGTCATTTGGGTCATTGTCTGCAATAATATCATTAATCCATCGGCCGCCCATTCCCGGTGCTAAGACTGCTAATTCTTTAGCGTGTTGTCCTTCGGAATGTAAATGAGTAGATAAAATTCCTTTTTTAGTATTTTCTTCTCTAGACAATACAACAGCACCAGCGCCATCTCCAAAAATAACCGATACTCCTCTACCGCGATTGGTCATATCTAATCCGATAGATTGTAATTCTGAAGCTACCACCAAAACATTTTTATACATTCCAGTTTTTATAAACTGATCGGCAACAGAAATCGCATAAATAAAACCAGAACATTGGTTTCTAATATCTAAAGCACCAATAGTTTTTAGTCCTAACTCTTTTTGCAAAGCTACACCAGGACCCGGAAAATAATAATCGGGTGAAATTGTTGCAAATACAATAAAATCGATTTCATCAAGTGCAACTTTAGCACGTTCGATAGCTACTTTGGCGGCTTTTACCCCCATAGAAGTTGTAGTATCTTCTCCTTTTTTTATATGTCTTCGTTCTTGAATTCCAGTTCGCTCTTGTATCCATTCATCTGTTGTATCTATTATTTTTGACAAATCGCTGTTGGTAACAATATTGTCGGGAACATAATATCCTAATCCTATTATCTTGGAATTGTACATGTAATTTTTTATCAAATTTTGAGTTACAAATTTAGTCATCTTTTAAAAAATGACGTCGGTCATCATAGTTAATTTTAAGTTTAGCAATTTACAAAGTTAACAAATACAAAAAAAGTAGGGTTAAAACTGATTTCTTTGAAAAGAAAATACATTTTATGATTGATAATCTGCAGTTACGTCGGGTTCATTTTTCTTTACCTTTTCAATTCCGTTATCACGTCATACAGCACTTTCGTACATTTCGCTAGTATCTTTAATTTGACCATTTGTTGCCTTTAAATTGAAACAAGTTTTACCGACTTTTGCTTCTAATTTATTGAAGTGAGCATCGTCATGGGAATTCTTCTTTACAGATTCCACTCCCTTCAAAAAAACGACTTTAATAGTAAATATTCACTTTCCCAAAAATTGCTTGGCCAGTACCTGCGTTAAGCTATATTGAAATTTTCCGTTTAAACTTAGTGCAATTACAAATTTAGCAATACTATGAACATTTTTAAGATTTGTTTAATCAGAATAAAATTAATAATTATACAAATAAATACTTCTAAATTTACTACTTTACAATTTTTAAAGATTGCCTACCTGTATCTGTGTGAAAATTTAAAAAATAGGTTCCTGCTGGATAAGGAAAATCAAGAACAATTTTTTTGGTCATGGCTTGTTTAATTTCACCTTCATTAAGTTCTTTGATTAAATGACCGTTTAAAGAATAAATTCCGATAATTAAATGATCTTGACCTAAGAAATCTAACTCTAAATTTAGTTTATCTTTTATTGGATTTGGCGCTACCCTAACTTCAATTGGCACCCTAAATTGCTCTGTAAATGGAGCTAAAGAAAGAGTGTTAGACATTTTATATATTGTTGTTCCGCTGGCATAAGCAAAGTTATCATTCAAAACAAAAATTCTATTTAAGTTACTTCCTACGGTTGTATTCGTCCAAGAATCACCACCATCTATAGTTTCATAAAATCCCGTGGTGTGTCCACCCATCCATCCATGATTTTCACTAATAAATCCTACGGCTTGAACATCAACCTCTGGAGCTATTTTTGTACTCCAGTTTAAACCTCCATCCACAGATTTAATAAGTTTTCCATTATTTGGCGAAACGGACGAAACTGCTCCAAAAAGTACATTAGCATTCGATTGCAAAACTTGCAACTTCCAAACATATTCACCGGAAATTGTCCCATTGTATAATGTTGACCAAGTTATTCCTCCATCTTGAGTTTTTAAAATTACAGCACCATTATCGTTATTGCCAGCAGCGTACCCGTTACTTTCATCCAAAAACAAAACCTCAACGAGTGTATTTGCATAGGTACTCATGTTGATGTACTGCCAAGTTATACCGCTATCGGTAGATTTAATTATACACGCGGGAGAAAAATACGCACCACAACCGTAAACTGTTGAGGTTCCTACGCAATCTAATCCACAAATAGCAAACGGATTTGGAGTTATGGTTACTAAATTCCATGTGTTACCGCCATCGAGTGTTTTATAGAATTTACCGTTCAAGGTTCCTAAAAAACCAATATTTTCATCAAGAAATTCGATATTTCTAAAGTAGTGATTACTTCCAAGAATTGCATTATTGGTTTGTAACGTCCAATTTATACCTCCATCAGTTGTTTTATAAACTGCTGCAAAAAATCCATTAGCAGCCCAACCTACATTTTCGTTCAAAAAGAAAACATCATCAAAACGTTGACCATTTGTGTTTACTGCAGCACTCGGTAATGGTGTCCAAGTAAATTGTGCAGAAGCAAAGGAAGATAACAGCAATAAAAAGTATAATTTTTTCATCAATCCATATTTTGTATAAAAATATAAAATAAATTGGCTACTGAGAACTTTAGATATTTTTTTTAGAAGATATTTTAACACAAACCAAAACAATTATGTAATAAGTTTGTTTTACTTTAGGCAAATAATTTTTCACACAATACACACTATGAAATTACGATTTGTTTTATTAGTACTGTTTAGTATTAATTGCTTGAGTTTTGCACAAGAAAATCTCAATTATCAAATACCATCGGCAGAAATTTTAGCACTTGCCGATTACGAAAAAGCGCCAGCAGTGAGTATGGATTCTAAAAAATACTACATGCTTTTAAGTTACAGAAATACATATAAAACACTTAACGATTTAAACCAAGAAGAAATGCGTTTGGGTGGATTACGTATTAATCCGATTACTAATATTTCAAGTACAGTTACTTACACAAACAACTTGAAAATTAGAAAAATTGATACAAAAGATGAAACTCAGGTATCAGGGCTTCCAGAAAATGCGAGATTAACAAATATTTCTTGGTCGCCAGACGAAAAGAAAATTGCATTTACTAATACTACTAATTATGGAGTTGAACTTTGGATAATTGATGTTGCGACAGCTGCCGCAAAAAAAATAACCTCAGATAATTTAAATGCCAATTTAGGGAGTCCTTACAGCTGGATGAAAGACAATCAGACATTATTGGTTAAAGTTTTACCTACAAATCGACCAGCTATAACAAATGAGAAAAAAGATTTGCCTAACGGACCAACTGTTTCTGTTAGTGATGGTTCAAAATCGCAAAATAGGACCTATCAAGATTTGTTAAAAAACAAAAATGACGAAGCAAATTTTGATGCATTAGTAACTTCAGAATTACACAAAGTAAGCATTTATGGAGCCTCAACTTTATTCAAACCAGCAGCTATTTACGCTGGAGAAAGTTTTTCACCAGATGGAAATTATTTGATGCTTACTACAATTCAAAAACCTTATTCTTACATTGTACCAATGAGCCGTTTCCCTCAAAAATCTATAGTTTATGATTTGAATGGAATAGAAATTAAACAAGTAAATGAGGTTCCATTAACTGAAATTATATCAAAAGGATTTTCTTCCGTAAGAAAAGGAAAAAGAAGCATGAATTGGCGCGCAGACCAAGCAGCAACTTTAGTTTATGTTGAAGCACTAGACGAAGGAGATCAAGCACAAAAAGCGGACTATCGAGATGAAGTTTTTCAATGGAATGCGCCTTTTAATTCTGCGCCAACTTCTATGATGAAAACACAACAACGTTTTGGTGGAATAACATGGGGCAATGAGTCATTTGCAATAGCTTATGATAGTTGGTATGATACCAGAAATACGAAAACTTATTTACTAAATCCTTCGAATCCAAATGAAACTCCAAAAATAATTTCAGATAGAAACTCACAAGACATTTATTCAGATCCTGGGAAATTTGAAACCAAAAAAAATGAATATGGCAGATATGTTATTGCAGCAGAAAACGGAAACGTCTATTTAATTGGTGAAGGAAATACCAAGGACGGGCAGTTTCCTTTTATTGATGAAATGAATTTGAAAACACTAAAAACAAAACGTCTCTACACTTCAAAATTTAAAGACAAAAAAGAAGATTTGATGTCGATTGAAGATTTTAAAAAAGGTGAAGTTTTAGTGATGATTCAGTCAAAAAATGATTATCCTAACTATTATTTTAGAAATATTAAATCTGGTAAATTAAGTCCGATTACCTCATTTAAAAATCCGTTTGAAAGCATTAAAAATGTATATAAAGAAGTGATTAAATACAAACGAAAAGATGGTGTTGATTTATCTGGAACATTATACTTACCATCAGGTTACGATAGGACTAAAAAAGAAAAATTACCATTGTTAATTTGGGCATATCCTGCAGAATTTAAAGATAAAAACTCGGCTGGACAAAATGATAAAAATCCGAATGAATTTACGTTTCCTAATTATGGTTCGTTTGTATATTGGGTAACTAAAGGTTATGCTGTTCTTGATGATGCCTCTTTTCCTATCATTGGTGAAGGAATAACAGAACCTAACGACACTTTTATAACTCAATTGATTGATGATGCTGAAGCGGCAATAAATGCTGTAGATGATTTAGGATATATTAACAGAAGAAAAGTTGCAGTTGGCGGACATTCGTATGGTGCTTTTATGACAGCGAATTTACTTACACATTCTAATTTATTTGCATGCGGAATTGCAAGAAGTGGAGCTTATAACCGAACTTTAACCCCATTCGGATTTCAAAGTGAACAACGAAATTATTGGGATGTTCCATCAATTTATAACGAAATGTCACCATTTATGAATGCTGATAAAATGAAAACACCATTACTTTTAGTTCACGGTGAAGCTGATAACAATCCAGGAACATTTACACTACAAACAGAACGTTACTTTCAAGCATTAAAAAATTTAGGAGCACCAACTCGAATGGTAATTTTACCTAAAGAATCACATGGATATGCTGCTAAAGAAAATATCTTTCACTTACTTTGGGAACAAGACCAGTTTTTAGAAAAGTATTTGAAGAATTAAAAAAGAAAACAAAGTTTGGAGTACAGATTGTAGACCTTTGAAGTAGCTTTAAAGGTCTATTTTATCTTTAGATAAATTTGAGTTTTTTTTGGAATTTCTGAATCATACTCGAAAAACAAACTTTTGTTGTTCCAGTTTGCTTCAATTAAATAATAACTTCCTCTAAAATAAAAATTTGAAATCTCAACTTTAATATCTGAAAAATCCACTTTTTCAATTTGATATGGGTAAATATATTTTGTTATTCCATTTATTTCAATTTCATTTACATCACCAAAGAGTGAAGCAATATATTTAGATTTAGGATTTTCATACAGATTTTTAGGAGTTCCACTTTCTATAATTTCGCCATTTTTCATAACCAAAATATCATCGGTAAACGATAGAACATCAGTGCTATCGTGAGTAGCGATAAGACAAGTAATTCGCTTTTCTTTTAAGTAGGCAAACAATCTTCTGCGCATGCTATTTTTTCTAAAATTATCAATATGACTAAAAGGTTCGTCTAGTAATAAAACTTCTGGCTCTAAAGCTAAAACTCTTGCTAAGGCAACTCTTTGCATCTGTCCGCCGCTCAAATTTTGGGCTTTAACATCAAAATAAGCTTCCATTTCTACAATCTCTAAAAGCTCTTTTACCCTATTCCATTTTTTTTCAGAATCAATATTGGATATATATTTTCCAACATTTTCTGCAACAGTAATATACGGCATCAAATCAAAATCTTGTGCGAGATATTTCATAAAGTCCATCCCAGGAATAAGATGAAATTTTGGACCAAGAACTTCCTGATCTTTCCAAAAAATCTGACCTTCATCCAAATCGTACATTCCATAAACCAACTTTAGGAGCGTACTTTTTCCGCAACCACTCTCACCGATAATTGCTAGAGACCTTCCTTTTTCTAATGAAAAAGTAATCTTTGAAAGTGTTATGTCTTTCAGATACGAAAAAGTGATATCTTGAATACGTAGCATATAGTATATTTTTGCAAATTTAGTTAAGTAAAAGTAGGATAAATCATCTTCTTCAATATTTGTTTAAAATTGTTGCCTAAATAGTTACATATAGTTTCTTATATCGCTACTCTTCTTCATAAAAAATTTATAAATTAATAAAATTTAACAATCTTTAATGCATAAAATAATTTTACACAATCAGTGAAACTAACTTCAAAATTTTATAATATTTACATTTATACTGTTATTATTTTACCGTATGATCAACTAAAACGTTGTAATGAATTGGTTATAAAATAATTTTACCTATACATTAGTACAACATTTTGTATAATTTCATCAAAATTTTATAATTGCTTTTTGCGCTTGTAGTTCTAGAAACTTATTATTCATTCAATTTTTTAAAGTTTTAATTTATTTTCAAATTAGTATAGTTTTTATACACAGGATGTATAATGTTTTAAAAAATTAAACTTGTAAGTTTGAAATTGAACAAAAATCAAACAATTATGAAAAAAATTTTATTATTAATCTTCCTTTTGTCTTTCGCATTAGGATATTCACAAGCTTCGTTGTTGGGATTTGAAACTACCGAAACAGGTGGCGTCAATGGTGGTCCTTTTGGAGGCATGCCTGCGCCTACATTAGTTACTGGAACGGGAACAAATACTACTCGTGTTCTCAGAATTGACGGAAATACTGGAGGTGATCCATGGCAAGGAATTAACTTAAATTTGACCAATTCTGTAAATTTAACCACAAACAAAACATTGACTATGGATGTACTTTCTACTACACCCATAACTTTTTTGGTTAAAGTTACTACAGGTGGGGCTACAGCAGCAGCACCTGTAACTCACAATGGTGATGGTACATGGCAGACGTTATCTTTTACGTTTAATACAGCTCTAGATAATCAGACTGCAAATCCTACGGGGACTTATTCCGGTTTTGTTATTCATGCCTATTGGGAAGTGGGAAGAACACAATTTTTCACTCCAACGGTTACTCCAAGACCGGTTAGAACTTTCTTTGTAGATAACATAAGAGATCCTAGTTCACTTCCTTTTCCAACACTTGGAGCATTGACAATTCCTGGTTCCAATCCTAAATTAAGTACCGATGCTCCTTTTGTAATGACTAATCCAACTTCTGATAGTTCAGGAGCTTGGACTTACAGTAGTAACCCAGCTGGTGTAGTAACCTTTAGTGGCAACACAGCTACGATAATTGGTACTGGTACTACTACCATAACAGCTACTCAGGCTGCTGTTCCTGGTGTTTTTGCCGCAGGTACAAGAACCACTTCACTCACAGTAAATTTACCACCACCAGCTTCTCCAGCACCAGTACCACCAATACGGAATGCTTGGGATGTTGTTTCTTTATATAGTGGTGCATACACTTCAACAGGAGGAGCAACTTGGCAGCATGGCTCTGATGTTTCATTATCGGGTGATAATGCACGTTTTTTTAATGGTTTTACATTAGCTAGACTTGCTTTTGCTGCTAGAAGTATCGTAGGAATGACTACGTTGCACATTGATGTTTACACTGTAAATCAAAATCAACTTTGGTTTGAAATTAATGGAAACCGCAAAGTAGTTTCAAGCATTCCCCTTAATGGTTGGGTAAGTTTTGATATTCCATTATCAGACTACGTTGGCTTAAATTTAGGTAACGTAAGTTTTTTTGATTTAAACAATCCTACAGGTGCAGCCGCTCCAGTTAAAGTTGTATACTTAGATAATATTTATTTTTACAGAGCAGCAACTGACCAACCACCAACGATTGGAGCTTTAACAGTTCCAACTCCACAAATTTTTGGGAATTCTCCTTTTGTATTAACAAACCCAAGCTCTAATAGCAGTGGTGCATGGTCTTACACTGCAAGCCCTGCTGGCATTGTAACAATTAGTGGAAATACTGTTACAATAGTTGGTGGTGGTACCGCAACAATTACTGCTACTCAAGCTGCTGTACCAGGTATATTTGGTTCAGCAAGCACAACAGCCTCTCTTGTAGTTAATTTTCCGGCACCAGGTCCTTCTCCCATCCCACCTGCTAGAAATGCGGTAGATGTCGTTTCAATGTATACAGGAACACCTACAACCTACGCTAATGGTACAACTGCTGTTCAAGCTTCCTGGTCAACGGGTTCAACCAATTCTAATTTTAATTTTGCTAACGGAACGAATACTTGCATACAAGTAAATAATCTAGGTTTCTTTGGCTTAGTGACTAACGGAGCTAATTTCAGTGTAGTAGGAATGAATTTTCTTCACGTTGATATTTATGTAAATACTCCGATGACATCAATGATTTTGAATCTTTTAGCTCCTAGTGACAGAAATTTTACAATTGGTCCTCTAGTTACAGGATGGAATTCATTTGATATTCCACTCACAACCTATCCTGGAGTTTTAAACAATATTAACGGAATTAAATTTGAACAAAGTGGTGGTACAGCGCGTCAAATTTATATTGATAATGTTTATTTTTTCAATGGTACAGCAAATCCTACAATAACAAACTTTTCAATACCTACAAGAGCTCCTGGAGATGCTACTTTTACTATAACTCCACCAACTTCTAATAGCGCTGGAGCTTGGAGTTATTCTAGTAGCGATAGTTCAGTGGGGCAAATAGTTAATGGAAATCAAATACAAGTTGGCGTAGGTGGTTCTACTACAATAACAGCTACACAAGCTGCTGCAGGAATTTATAATAGTGGTAGCATTACCGCTACTTTCAATGTTTTAGTAACACCTACTTTAGGAGGATTCACTGTTCCGGCAGCAGTGACTGGAGTTGCTCCATTTACTTTGACAGCTCCTTCTTCAGACAGTGCGGGAGCTTTTACTTATACAATTAGTCCTGCTGGTATAGCTACTATTAGCGGTAACACCGTAACTATTGTAGCTCCTGGAACTGCTACTATTACAGCAACTCAGGCTGCTAACGGTTTATTCGCTTCTGCTGTTACATCTGCATCATTGGTTGTAAGCTTAGGAACTGCTGCACCACCACCTCCTGCAAGAAATGCTTGGGACGTAGTTTCTCTTTATAGTGGCGCATACACTTCAACTGCGGGAGCAACATGGCAAGCGGGAGCAGATGTTTCGATCTCTGGAAACAATGCAAGATTATTTAATGGTTTTACATTAGCTCGTTTGGCTTTTACTCCTACAAGTATAGCTGCAATGACTACCTTGCATATTGATGTTTACACCGTTAATCAAAATCAATTATGGTTTGAAGTTCAAGGTAATCGTCGTGTGGAGTCAAGTATTCCTTTAAATGGATGGGTTAGCTTTGATATTCCATTATCTGCTTTCGTTGGCTTAAATTTAGCAAATATTAATTTTTTTGATTTAAACAATCCAACGGGAGCTCAGGCACCCGTTAAAGTGGTTTATTTAGATAATATTTATTTTTACAGACCTGCAACCGATCAGCCACCAACGATTGGAGCATTATCTTTACCAACACCACAAGTATTGGGCAATACTCCGTTTACATTAGTGAATCCAACTTCAAACAGTTCTGGAGCATGGACCTATAGTGCTAGTCCTGCTGGTGTTGTTACTATTAGCGGTAATACTGTAACTATTGTTGGTGGTGGTACCACTACTATAACGGCTACTCAAGCAGCAGTTGCTGGCGAGTTTGGCCCTGGTTCTGCCACAGCTACATTAGTTGTTACTTTTCCTGATCCTACACCATCTCCGGCACTTCCAGAAAGAGAAGCTGCCAGAGTTGTTTCATTATATACAGGATCTCCTGCAGTTTATACTAATGCCCCTAACTATAATTTTGGACAAGCATTTTGGTCTGAAGGCGGTGGTAGAGTGTTAACAGAAGTTCCTAATGGAACGAATACAGCTTTACGTATTGATGGTCTTGGATTTATGGGATTAATCGATATAGGTAATCCTCCACCAACTAATAGAGAAAGAAGAATAAACCTTGTAGGAACCGGAATGTCACATTTAAATATTGATATTTATTTAGATGCCCCTAGACCTAATTTGTTTTTAGTTCTATTAGCACCAACTGATAGACTTCATAATACAGGGCCACTTACGGCTGGCTGGAATAGATTAAGAGTTCCTTTAACTGCATACCCAGGCGCTTTAAATAATATTTACGGGTTAAAAATTGAGCAGAACTATGCTGCACCTTTCCGTTTATTTATAGATAACATTTATTTTAGTAATGATTTATTTACTTTTTATGCCGATACCGATGGAGATGGATTTGGAAATTTAGCCGCAACAATACTTGCTGAGACTGCTCCAGCAGGATATGTATTAAATAGTACTGATTGTGATGATGCAAATCCTTTAGTTTGGCAACTTGGAAATTTCTACATTGATGTCGATGGAGATAGTTACAGTTTTGATGGTATATTATATCCTGTTTGTTATGGTGCAACTACACCAGAATTTTATAATCAAACCTCTTTGGGAATTGATTGTAATGATTTAGATTCAACTGTATACCGAAATGCAAATTTTTATACTGATTCAGATGGTGATGGTTATTCACCTTCGCCAGAAACAATTGTAACAACAGTATGTTATGGAGCGATTTTACCTGTTATTCCAGGTTTAAGTCTTGCTGTCAATGCCCAAGTTGATTGCAATGACAATAACAATACAATAAAGCCAGGTGCAATAGATGTTTGTGGTGATGGAATCGATAATGATTGTAATGGTGTTATCGACAACGTAGGTCAACCAGGCGGATGTGTTCCTGTTCTAACGAATATTCAAGGATCACAATGTGGAACCA
>JBIKJF010000029.1:0-25353 GCA_044361155.1 Flavobacterium sp. | reverse complement strand
TATTTCTTGTACAACTTGTAATTTAAAAGACATTGTGTAGTCTTTCTGAGTGCGCTTTACATAGCGAATTTCTTGAAGGTTTTCCATAACGATGAAATTTGTGTATCGCTATTTCAGGACAAGACATATTTATCAATAAAAAAAGCCCCGATAAAAAATCGAGACTTTTATTAATATTTTAAAAAAAACTTATTTTTTTTCTGGACTGGCAGGTTTCGTTACAGATTTAGTTGCTTCAGCTGCACTTCCTGCAGCTGGAGTTGTAGCTTTTTCAGTTTTAACTGGCGCTGTCGCACCTTCTTCAATAATTTTTGACCCAGTATCGCTCAAAGCTCCTGAAAAACTTAAACTTGAAAACAAAATTAAGGCAATTAAAACGGTTGCTAAAGTCCAAGTACTTTTGTCTAAAAAGTCGGTAGTTTTTTGAACACCACCTAGCATTTGAGAACCACCAATAGCAGAAGATAAACCACCACCTTTTGGGTTTTGTACCATGATAACTATAATTAATAAGAAACAAACGATTGTTATTAATACTAAAAAGATTGAAAATGTGCTCATTGTTTTAACTATTATTTTTTTGTTGTATATTTTTTATATCTAAAATTCGGTCTGCAAAGAAACTACTTTTTTCTGGATATTTCAAAATTAATATTTCATATGCTTGAATTGCTTTAGAATATTTCTTTTGCTCAAGATAAACTCGTGCCAAAGTTTCGGTCATTAAGTAGGATTTATCTTCAACTATAGGTTGTATTGTATAGGCAGAATTTTCTTTTACAATTGGCGGTATCTTAGGATTGGTGTCAATGAATTTATCAATTAATTCTAATTTTTTCTTTCGAAAACTTTCTTCTTCAGGCGCAGTTTCTTTCCTTTCAATAGGTTGTAATCTTGATAATTGAAGCCACTCTTGAAAGGAATGTTTTTCGTGTTGCGTAAACTCTAATGGTTTTTCGAGTTCTATTTTTTTTTCAAAGTTCAAATCATTAAAACTTGATTGCATTATCGAGGACATTATAGATTGCTCTAACGTAGTGACTTTTTGAGTTTCGTTATAATCTACCAGTTCACTTTCAATAACATCAATATTTAGTAATTCGGCTACTTTTTGATCGTATAATCCGTTTTGAATTGTAACAAATGTTTCTGATGTAATAAAGTCAAACAAAACATTTCTATCGTTAGAAAATGCGGCAGCAACTTTTAATGCGTAATTGTATTTAAAACTGTCTTGATTATACAAATGCTTTAATCGCAAAACACGTGCACTCTGAAAATAGGGAAATTCTTCTATGATTTTTTCCAAAGCACTGCAATGACGCTCATTGATGGCGTCAGGTTTATTAATTAAATAAGTATAATCAGTTAAGTTCAATTTTTTATTTTAATTTATTAGATACAATTTTACTTTATGCCTTTTGCAAACTACCATTTTGCCAAAGACTCATTAAAAATATCTTGGGTGATTCTTTCAAATATAACATCTAAAGCTTCGGTTAATTTCGCTCCAACCAATTGTAAACTTCCCGAATAATCGAAGAAGAAATTAAACGATTTTTCGAAATTATCTTCTTCTTTATTTTTATTTGAAAAACGAACCATTACCGTTATAGAAAGTCTGTTTTCAGCAGCTCTTTGGTCGGCCGTTGCAGCCATTGGTGTTATTCGATATTGTGTTATTTCACCTTCGTAAACCAAATCACCTCCAGAACTAACCAAATTCAAATTGGTTTGATTCTGAATAATTTCTTGCAATTCTAATGTAAAAGTTCGTTCAATACCAGGCTCGATTAATTCGGCATTATTTTGAAAATAATTTACTTGATAAGTCTTGGCATCAATCTTTCCTGTTCCTGTAAAATTATAGGGACCGCAGCTTTGTGAAACGATTGCAATAAGTATGACTATAAAAATTTTAACGTCTTTCATGAGATGATTTAATTGTCAAAGATATTATTTCTGATGGTTTTTCTCTAAATAATTTTTCAAATTTGTTACAAATCGTATTGTTTTATTTTCCGATATAAGGTTCGTTCAGAAATTCCTAATTCATTAGCCGCGGCTTTTCTTTTTCCTTTGTTTTTTTCTAAAGATTTTTTGATGAGTTCAATTTCTTTTTGTTCTAATTTTAAAATTTCTTCTTCTTCAACAGTTTCTGCAAACAGATAATTATTGTCATCTTCGTCATCTTCAAACTCTTCTTGCTCAACTTCCGCGGGTTTAGTATTTACAACGCTTCGTGGTTGCTCTTCAAAAAACATTTCCTCATCAGATTTTCCATATATTTTCTGAATTAAATTTGGATTAATGTCTTGCACTTTTGCCCCGTTTTTCATCAATTCCAAAGTCAATTTCTTCAAATCATTCAAATCATTTTTCATATCAAAAAGCACTTTGTACAAAATATCTCGTTCGGTAGAAAAATCATTTTCAGCTTTTTTTCCACCAATAACACTTGGCAATTGGCTTCCTTCTTGAGGTAAATAGGACCGTAATGTTTGAAGTGATATCTCTCTTTTGGTTTCTAGAACCGATATTTGTTCAGCTGAATTTCGCAACTGACGAATATTGCCACTCCAACGATAATTTAGTAAATATTTTATAGCATCATCGTCAAGTTTTATTACAGGCATTTTGTATTTGTGAGCAAAATCGGAAGCAAATTTTCTAAATAATAAATGAATATCGTCTTTTCGTTCTCGCAATGGCGGTAATCCAATTTCAACAGTACTTAAACGATAATATAAATCTTCTCGAAATTTTCCTTTTTCGATGGCATCAAACATGTTTACATTAGTAGCAGCTACAATTCTAACGTTAGTTTTTTGAACTTGAGATGAACCTACTTTTATAAATTCACCATTTTCTAAAACACGTAACAAACGAACTTGAGTTGTTAAAGGTAATTCACCAACTTCATCAAGGAAAATAGTTCCGCCATCAGCAACTTCAAAATAACCTTCACGCGTTCCTGTTGCACCAGTAAATGATCCTTTTTCATGACCAAAAAGTTCACTATCAATCGTTCCTTCTGGGATTGCGCCGCAGTTTACAGCGATGTATTTTCCATGTTTTCTATGTGAAAGCGAATGGATTATTTTTGGAATGCTTTCTTTTCCAACGCCACTTTCTCCAACTACCAACACCGAAATATCAGTAGGAGCAACCTGAATGGCCTTTTCTACCGCACGATTGAGCTTTGGATCATTTCCAATAATTTCAAATCGTTGTTTTATAGATTGTACTGTTTCCATTTAAAAAGGTTTAAAAGTTTAAAAGTTTAAGGTTTAAAGATGTTTAAAGAACTTTAAACCTTAAACTTAAAACCAATTTTAATTCATCTTGCTGTATCCAACCGCTTCACCAATCAACGTTCCGCTTGTGCAATTCGTTATTTTTACATTTACAAAATCACCTACTTTATAATTCTCTTTCGGAAAAACAACAGTAATACTTTGTGAATTTCTTCCAGATAAATCATTCTCCGATTTTTTAGAGGTTTTTTCAACCAAAACTTCTACGGTTTGACCTAAAAACTCTTGTGTTCTAAAAGCACTGTGGATTCTTTGTAAATCAACTATTTCTTGTAATCTTCTTGCTTTGGTTTCTTCAGAAACATCGTCTTCCATTTTTCTTCCAGCCAAAGTCCCAGGACGTTCTGAATACGAATACATGTATCCAAAACTGTATTTTACATAGTCCATTAATGATAACGTATCTTGATGATCTTCCTGTGTTTCTGTTGGAAAACCTGCAATCATATCTTGTGTAATGCAAACATTCGGGATAATTGATTTTATATTGTCTATCAACTTCATATATTCTTCACGTGTGTGAAGTCGATTCATTTCTTTCAATATTCTATTGCTTCCTGATTGAACTGGCAAATGAATATGTTTACAAATATTTGGATATTTTGCAATTATATGCAGCACTTCTTCGTGCATGTCTTGCGGATTGGAAGTCGAAAAACGAATGCGCATTTTAGGAAAACCAACAGCTACCATTTCTAACAGCTGTTCAAATTTAACTGCAGTTGCTTTTTGCATTTCGGTTGCTTTATCAAAATCTTTTTTCAATCCGCCACCATACCAAAGGTAACTGTCCACATTCTGTCCTAAAAGTGTAATTTCTTTATAACCTGTATCCCAAAGTTGCTGAATTTCTGTCATAATACTCTGTGGTTCGCGACTTCTTTCACGACCACGAGTAAATGGCACAACACAAAACGTACACATATTATCACAACCACGAGTAATCGAAACAAATGCCGAAACGCCATTAGAATTCAATCTCACAGGCGAAATGTCACCATAAGTTTCTTCTTTAGATAAAATTACATTAATAGCATCGCGACCATCTTCAATTTCGGCTAGTAAATTTGGTAAATCTTTGTAAGCATCTGGACCAACAACCATATCAACAATTTTCTCTTGTTCAAGAAATTGTTCTTTCAATCGTTCTGCCATACAACCCAAAACGCCGACTTTCATTTTCGGATTAATATCACGTTTTACGGCATTGTATTTTTCTAAACGTTTTCTTACCGTTTGCTCAGCTTTATCGCGAATTGAGCAAGTGTTTACCAAAACCAAATCGGCTTCTTCTAATATTTGAGTAGTATTGTAGCCTTCATTTGTAAGTATAGAGGCAACAATTTCACTATCAGAAAAATTCATGGCGCAACCATAACTTTCAATATAAAGTTTCTTTGTGTTTTCGGGTTTATTCTCAAGAACTAAACTTTGCCCTTGTGCTTTTTTATCAATTTCTTTTTCCATTTATGCTGAACTTGTTTCAGTATCTATATTTTTTTAAGGATATAATAATCTTCGATTGAATCGGACTACAAAGATAATACTAAATTACAAAATCTGACAAGATGGCAGATAATGTTTAACATTCTTTTATTAAGGAGATAATGGTTTGGGATTTTTCAGCAATCGATTTTTCTGCTTTCATACCAAACCTTTGCAAAAAAAAGCAAAGGTTTTTCCTTTCAAACGGAGCTCACTGAACTCCGATTAAAATTTTTGTTTTGTGAAGTAATCAGAGCTAAATTTAATTCTATTTTTATATCTGTAAATTTTAAAAATCACATCAAAAATTAAAAATCTAAAAAAAACTTCTACTTTTGCCAAACAAACAAAATACATAATGGCAAAGAATTTAGTTATAGTAGAGTCACCAGCAAAGGCAAAAACCATCGAAAAATTTCTTGGCAGCGATTATCAAGTCGAGTCAAGTTATGGTCATATTGCCGACTTGCCTTCCAAAGAAATAGGAGTAGATGTCGAAAACGGATTCAAGCCAAAGTATGAGGTTTCTGCTGATAAAAAGGTACTAGTAACAAAACTTAAAGGATTAGCAAAAAAAGCCGATATGGTTTGGCTAGCTTCCGATGAGGACCGCGAAGGAGAGGCTATTTCATGGCATTTATCAGAAGAATTACATTTAGATAAAAGTAAAACCAAACGAATTGTTTTTCACGAGATAACTAAAAATGCCATTCTAAAAGCCATTGATAACCCAAGAGAGATTGATTATAATTTAGTAAATGCACAACAAGCTCGTAGAGTTTTAGATAGATTAGTAGGTTACGAATTATCTCCAGTTTTATGGAGAAAAATTAAAGGTGGATTATCTGCAGGAAGAGTTCAATCCGTTTCAGTGCGATTAATTGTAGAACGCGAACGTGAAATCCAAAACTTCAAGCCAGTTGCAAGCTATTCTGTAGTAGCAGAATTTGTAAACGAAGCAGGAAGAGCTTTTAAAGCCAAACTTCCAAAGAATTTTAATACTAAAAAAGAAGCCGAAGATTTTTTAAATAAAAACATCGGTTCCAATTATAAAGTAGGCGATTTGGAAACAAAACCTACTAAAAAATCTCCAACAGGACCATTTACGACTTCAACTTTACAACAAGAAGCAGCTCGTAAATTATATCTTCCAGTTGGAATCACAATGCAATTAGCACAGCGTTTATATGAAGCCGGATTGATAACTTATATGAGAACCGATTCAGTAAACCTTTCAAAAGAAGCGATGGATGCGGCTCAAGCCGAAATTTTTCGTTCTTATGGAAAAGAGTTTTCAAAACCAAGAACGTTTACTAATAAAAGTAAAGGCGCACAAGAAGCTCACGAGGCAATTCGTCCAACTGATATGTCACGTCATACGGTTAATATTGATCGAGATCAAGCACGTTTATATGATTTAATTTGGAAAAGAACATTGGCTTCTCAAATGAGCGATGCTGAATTGGAAAGAACTAATGTAAAAATTGAAGCAAGCAACCATTCAGAAGTTTTTACAGCTTCTGGAGAAGTGATCAAGTTTGAAGGTTTCTTGAAAGTATATCTTGAAGGAAATGATGAAGATGAGGAAGAACAAGAAGGAATGTTACCTGCAATGAAATTCAATGAAAAATTGAGTAATAATTACATTACGGCTACAGAACGTTATTCTCGTCCGCCAAGTCGTTATACGGAAGCTTCTTTGGTTAAAAAACTTGAAGAACTTGGAATTGGTCGTCCGTCAACTTACGCACCGACTATTTCTACAATTATCAACAGAAGTTATGTTGAAAAAGGAACTCTTGAAGGTCAAGAAAGAAAATACACACAATTGACATTGCAGTCAGGAAAACTATCTGATGTAATTTTGAAAGAAAATACAGGTTCAGACAAGGGAAAATTAGTTCCAACCGATATCGGAAATATTGTAACAGACTTCCTGGTTAAGAACTTTGAAAAAATATTAGATTATAATTTCACTGCCAAAGTGGAACAAGATTTTGACGAAATCGCAGAAGGAAATATCAATTGGACCAAAATGATGCAGGAGTTTTATGATAAATTCCATCCCAATGTTAAAGATGTCGAAGCCAATGCCGATAGAGAAAGTGGTGAAAGAATTTTAGGAAAGCATCCAGAATCTGGTAAAACGGTTTTGGTTCGTTTAGGAAAATTTGGTGCCATGGCTCAAATTGGAGATAGTGATGATGAAGAAAAGAAATTTGCAAGTTTACGTCCAGAACAAAATATCGGAAACATTACTTTAGAAGAAGCATTAAATTTATTTTTGCTTCCTAAAGTTTTGGGAACCTACAAAGGTGAAGAAGTTGAAGTTAGTTTAGGTCGTTTTGGGCCGTTTGTGCGTTTTGGAAAAGTGTTTGTTTCACTTCCAAAAGGAGAAGAACCACTTGATGTAGATTTAGAAAGAGCTAAGGTATTAATTGATGAAAAAACACAAGCTGATGCACCAATAGCGGTTTATAAAGGCGAAGGTGTTCAGAAAGGAACAGGAAGATTTGGACCTTTTATTAAATGGAATGGAATTTTCATCAACGTTTCTAAAAAATATAGTTTCGATAATTTATCTCAAAGTGATATTGAGGAATTAATTGAAGATAAACTTCAAAAAAATATCGATAAAGTAATCCACAATTGGGAAGCAGAAGGTATTTTAGTACAGAAGGCACGTTGGGGAAGAAGCGAAATTACCAAAGGTAAAATAAAAATTGAATTGAGTAAAGATTTTGATGCTTCAAAATTGACTTTGGCAGAAGTTCAAGAAATGATTGCCAAAAAAACACCTGCAAAAAAACCTGCAGCTAAAAAATCATCAGCCAAAAAAACAACTACCAAAAAGAAATAATAAATGGAATTCGATTTTCTTGCACCTTTAGATAATGATTTGATAATTGATATTATGCAATTGTCATCTCAACATTTGTCTAGTAAAGTTGTGTTTCATACTGAAGCGGAATTTCCAGATATTTCAAAAGTTAATATTGCTATAATTGGTGTTCTTGAAAATCGTGGAAAAGATTCGAAAGAAGTTGATTTATCTTATGTAAGAAGAGAATTATATAGCTTATTTCCTGGTAATTGGAGTAAAACTATTGCCGATTTAGGTGATATCTTAGCAGGAAATTCTGCAGATGATACTTATTTTGCTCTTCAAAAAGTAGTTTCTAAACTTATTAAAAATAAAGTAATTCCTATTGTTATTGGTGGATCACAAGATTTAACCTATGCAATGTATCGTAGTTATGATGACTTGGAACAAATGGTTAATTTGGTATCCATTGATAATAAATTCGATTTAGGAAAACAGGAAACTTTAATCAGCTCAGAGTCATATTTATCTAAAATAATTATTGAAGAGCCAAATAATCTTTTCAACTATAGTAATATTGGCTATCAAACCTATTACAACTCGCAAGAAGAAATAGATTTGATGGAAAAATTGTTTTTCGATGCTTATCGTTTAGGGGAAGTTTGTAATAATCTTGCCATTGCCGAACCCGTTTTTCGTGATGCCGATTTGGCGAGTTTTGATTTAACTGCGATAAAATCTTCCGATTCCGGAAATTTTGTTAATTTTCAGCCTAATGGTTTAAACGGAAAAGAGATTTGTGCGCTGTCGCGATATGCCGGGATTAGTGATAAAGTTTCTTGTTTAGGTATTTTTAATCACAATAGTACACCGCAAGAATCCGTTTTAATAGCACAGATCATTTGGTATTTTGTCGAAGGGATTCACTATCGTAGCAATGAGTACCCATTTGGAAGTAAAGAAAATTATATAAAATACACCGTTCCGTTTGAAGAGGAGGATATTGTGTTTTACAAGAGCAACAAAACAGACCGCTGGTGGATTGAGATACCTTTTTTTTTAAATGTTCACAATAAATTAAAAAAGAATACGTTATTACCATGCACTCACGAAGATTATTTGGCGGCATGCAACCAAGAATTTCCCGAAAGATGGTGGAAAGCACAGCGAAAGAGTATCGTGTAGAATGTTAATTTTTAAAAATTTTTATAAATTCGTTTTTAACCAATATTTGTAAGAATTGTAGTATAATATTTGATATTAATAGTGAATTATCGTATTTTTTTGCATTTAATCGATAGTTTTATTTTGTCAATTAAGATTAAATTGTATTTTTGGCTCATTAAATGAAATTTTAAGATACAAAAAATTGTTTTTTTCAAAAATAATGGATAGGTTTACGCCCTCAAAAATTAAGATTATATAATTAACCCAAATTTATATGAAGAAGTTCATTGCATTTGCATCTGTTTTAACTCTATTAGTAAGCTGTGGAAAGTCTAACGACAAAGGTGAATTGGTTGGAGTAAAAGGTAAAAAGTGGCATCCAGAAAAACCATACGGAATGACTTTAATTCCCGGTGGTGCTTTCATTATGGGTAAATCAGACGATGATTTAGCTAATGTTCAAGATGCTCCAACAAAAACAGTTACTGTTAGGTCCTTTTACATGGATGAAACAGAAATTACCAATAGTGAGTACAGACAATTTGTTGACTGGGTTAAAGATTCTATTATTAGAGTTCGATTAGCTATACTTGCTGAGGAAGTAGGTCAAAAACCTGGTTCTGGTAAAGGTGGTAAAAACGCTGGTAGTATTGGCGATTTTGCATTTGCAGATCAAGATCCGGCAAAGATGACGCCGTACGATAAGTATATGTATGAAAATTATTATAGCGTTGGTACAGATGATGATCAGTTTTCTGGGCGACGTTTGAATAAAAAGATCAATTTGATTAAAGATACTAAAAAGTATCCAGACGAATATTATGTGGAGGTTATGGATACTATGTATCTTCCTGCTGCTGAGGCATACAATGGTTTAAGAACTATTGATGTTAGTAAACTAAAATTCCGTTATTCTTGGATGGATATTCAAAAAGCAGCTAAAGCTAAGGTTGGAAAACGTTCAAGTTTTATTAAAACCGAACAAACTCCAGTATATCCTGATACAACTGTTTGGATTAAAGATTTCGCTTATTCTTACAATGAGCCAATGCATAATGATTATTTTTGGCACCAGGCTTATGGAGATTATCCTGTAGTAGGAGTTTCATGGAAACAAGCTAAGGCTTTTTGTGCTTGGAGAACTTTAAATAAAAATTCTTTTATTAAGTCAAAGAAAAAAGGTAGAGATTTAATAAATTCATTTCGTTTACCAACAGAAGCGGAGTGGGAATATGCCGCAAGAGGTGGTTTAGAATCAGGTACGTTTCCTTGGGGTGGACCTTATGCTAAAAATGACAGAGGTTGTTTCTTAGCAAACTTCAAGCCAAGTCGCGGTGATTATGCGGCAGATCAAGCGTTATACACTGTAGAAGCTAAATCTTTCGAACCAAACGGATTTAATTTATACAATATGGCTGGAAACGTTGCAGAGTGGACAGATTCTTCTTATGATGCTGCTGCTTACGAATATGTTTCAACTATGAATCCTAATGTGCCAGATTCTTCTAATAAACGTAAAGTTGTTAGAGGTGGTTCGTGGAAAGATGTTGCTTATTTCTTACAATGCGGTACAAGAGATTTTGAATATCAAGATACTGCGAGAAGTTATATCGGATTCAGAACCGTTCAAGATTACATGGGAGTACAAACTACAGGTAACGGGAAACGCGTAAAACTTTAAAATAAGAATTTAACTAAACTAAATTATATTAACTTAACTAACTAAAATTAATTATTATGGGATTATTATCACCTAGAGTTATGAATTTCGCCTACGGGATGGGGGCTGCTATTGTAATTATTGGCGCATTATTTAAAATTGCACACTTTGAAATCGGACCTTTAACAGGTACTGTGATGTTAACTATAGGACTTGTAACAGAAGCGGCGATTTTCGCACTTTCTGCTTTTGAAAATCCACCAGCAGAATTAGATTGGTCATTGGTTTATCCAGAATTAGCTGGAGGACAAGCAAAAGAAAAAACGGCTAAGAAAGAAGATCCAAAAGAAGCGCAAGGTCTATTGTCTCAAAAATTAGACAATATGTTAAAAGAGGCTAAAATCGATGGTGAACTTATGGCAAGTTTAGGAAACAGTATCAAGAACTTTGAAGGTGCTGCTAAATCTATATCTCCAACTGTTGATGCAATGGCGGGACAAAAGAAATATGCAGAAGAAATGTCTAAAGCTGCTACACAAATGGAGGCTTTAAATGGTTTATATCAAACGCAATTGCAAAGTGCTGAAAGAAATGCACAAATTAATAACGAAGTTGCTGAAAATAACTTAAAATTAAAAGATCAAATGCAGTCTTTAACTTCTAATTTGTCTACATTAAATAATGTATATGGTGGAATGCTTTCTGCAATGAGCAACAAAGGATAATTAGTTTTTAACTATATTTTATTAAATTAACAATTAAAACTAATTAGAAAAAATGGCAGGAGGAAAATTAACCCCTAGACAGAAGATGATTAACCTAATGTACTTGGTTTTCATCGCGATGTTGGCAATGAATATGTCAAAAGAAGTCCTTTCGGCTTTCGGTTTGATGAATGAAAAGTTTGATGCAGCTAACGCGTCTGCAGCACAAACAAATGAGCAAATGATGTTGGCTTTGGATACAAAAGCTGCCGAAGCAAAAGGTGAATTTGCGATAGCTGCGGCTACAGCACACAAAGTTGAAGCTGCAACAAAAAAATTCTATGATTTTGTTGGAACACTTAAAGCTGAAGTTTTAGTAGGTGTTGAATCTCAAGATGGGAAATTACCCTACGAATCAATGGATAAAGCTGACAACTTAGATCATAGCTGGTTTACAGGTGACGGTTATACTAAGAGGGGGAATGAAGTTATTGCTGCTGTAGAATCATATAAATCAGATTTAAAAGCTGCTTTAGGTAACGAGAAAAAGTATTCTGCTATTCTTAAGGAAGTTACAAATAAGTTCGATTTATCAAGTGTAAAAGACAAAGAAGGTATTGAAAAAAAATACCTTGATTATCACTTTAAAGGTTTTCCAGCAATTGCATCGTTAGCGAAACTAACTGCTTGGCAAAATGATGCTAAAAAAGCTGAATCTGATGTTATTAGTGCTGCTTTAGGAAAAGCTGCTGTACAAGCTGCTTCTTATAGTAACTATCAAGCTATTGTTGCACTTGATAAAAACGTATATTTTCAAGGTGAGCCTGTAACTGGTAAAGTTGTTTTAGGTCGTTACGATGAAAACACTAAACCAACTTCTTTTCAAGGACCTGGTAAACTTGTAAATGGACAAGCTATTATTTCTACTACAGCTGGTGCAGTTGGAGAACAAAATCTTAGTGGTCAATTTACTTTTGTTGAAGAAGGTAAGACTATACCGTTAAAATTTCAAGGTAAATATGTTGTTGTACCTCGTCCTAACTCAGCTAATATTTCTGCTGACAAAATGAACGTTGTATACAGAGGTTTACCCAACCCATTAACTATATCTTTTGCGGGTATTGGTGATAATAATGTTTCTGCTTCTGCTCCAGGTTTATCTCCTGCCGGTGGAAAAGGTAAATATAACTTAAATCCAGGTTCAGGTACAGAAGTTACTGTTACTGCAACAGGTAAGATGACTGATGGAAAATCTGTTTCAGATAAAAAAGTATTTAGAATCAAAAATATTCCTGCTCCAGAAGGTGCAATAGGTGGACAAACAGGTGTGCAGAAAGGTGCTAAGTCTCGTCTTGAGTCTTCAACAATTACTGCAAAACTTAGTGATTTCCTTTATGATTTAAATTTTGAGGTAACTCAATTTGCTATGAAAGTTCCAGGTCAGGCATCTATTGTTGTTAACGGAAATAAAATCGATGGTAGATGTAAAGCGGCGTTAGGTAGAGCAAAAGCTGGTGATCAAGTTACAATCTCTGATATAAAAACTAGAGTTATTGGAGCTAGTATTGCTACAAAGCCTGCGTCACCAGCTATATATGAAATACAATAAAACTTAAGTTTATTGTTTTTACTAAACTTAAAGAAAAAAGAATAATACTATGAAATTGAAAAACCTTTTATTAGTTACTTTTAGTGTTGTAGGAAGTTATGCTTCTTATGCGCAATCAAATTTATTGAACGCAAAGACACCAGACGAAATCGGTAAGAAGACGGCTGCTCAACTAGAGTCTGATAATGACAAGCCTCTTCCATATGGATATGTTCATGACAGAGATGTACTTATGGGGAAAACGACTTGGGAAATTATTGATCTCGATGAAAGAATAAATTTTCCGTTGTATTATCCAGTAGATACGGCTTTCGTGGGTAAAGAAAGAAGATCGCTTTTTCAAGTACTTTTAAATGGTATTAAATCAGGTAAAATTACTGAGGTTTATGGTGATGATTATTTTAACGCAAAAAAATCATTATCTGATATTGAAACAGTTTTTAAATTTAAAGACACTACGCAAGCTGGTTTCGATGAGTTTAATAATTATTACGACGATTATAAATCAGGTAAAAAGGTTTTGTCTGAAGAGTATATTAACGTTACAGAGCTCTCTGCTGCTGATGTATCTGGATATAGAATAAAAGGTTTTTGGTATTTTGATAAACGTCAAAGTGAACTGAAATATCGTTTACTTGCAATTTGTCCAATTGCTACAGAAGCTAGAGACAAGGCTAAAGGAAATAGTGATACTATTGAATTGTTTTGGGTATATTTCCCTGCAATTAGAGATGTACTTCACGATGCGAAAGCTTTTAACGATAAAAACTCTGCCATGCCAATTACGTTTGATCATTTATTAAATAGTCGTCGTTTTAACGGTGTAATTTACAAAGAAGAAAACGTGTACGGCGATAGAACTATTGAAGATTACATGAAAGAAAATGCACAAATGCAGCTTTTAGAATCTGAAAGAGTTAAAGAGAAGATTCGTAACTTTGAGCAAGACATGTGGAATTACTAATAAGTTTTTCAATCAATATAAAAACTCTTATCGAAAGGTAAGAGTTTTTTTATACACAATATTTATCTTTACAT
Source organism: Flavobacterium sp. (assembly GCA_044361155.1). Lineage (GTDB taxonomy): Bacteria > Bacteroidota > Bacteroidia > Flavobacteriales > Flavobacteriaceae > Flavobacterium. The sequence continues at coordinate 11,549 of JBIKJF010000029.1, read as the reverse complement.
CGTACTAAAATTATATTATGCGTGATTATATTATTGTTGGTGCTGGTCTTGCTGGGATTGCTTTTGCTGAAATAGCTTTAGATGAGGGTAAATCAGTAGTTGTTGTAAGTGATGCTTCGCAAAATTCATCCAACATTGCTGCAGGTTTATACAATCCAGTGATTTTAAAGAGGTTCAGTCAAGTTTGGCAAGCTGAAGAACAACTTGATTTATTAACTAAATTTTATCGTAAATTAGAAGATAAGCTTGGTTTAAAATTAGATTATAAATTGCCTTTATTAAGGAAATTTTTTTCAGTTGAAGAACAAAATAATTGGTTTGCAGCATCCGATAAGCCTGAGCTTGCAAAGTTTCTTTCGACTAGTTTGATAACTACAAAGTACGATTCTGTTATATCGCCGTTTCACTTTGGCGAAGTTTTGCAGTCGGGTTATGTTGATACCAATTTGCTATTAGCTTCCTATAAAAGGTATCTTATTGCATTAGCTAGTTTGTATGATGAAACTTTTGATTATTCGAATTTAGTAATCGAAAGTGATTTTGTTTCTTATAAAAATTTAAAAGCAAAGCGTATCGTCTTTGCTGAAGGTTTTGGAATACGGTTAAATCCATTTTTTAATAATTTGCCACTAGATGGAACTAAGGGAGAGTTAGTCCTAATTAAAGCGACAAATTTGAATATTAATACAATAATGAAATCTTCAATTTTTGTAATTCCGCTTGGGAATGATTTATATAAGGTTGGCGCAACCTACAATTGGCAAGACAAGTCAAACATGCCAACAGAGCAGGCAAAGAAAGAATTAACTGACAATCTTAAGGAATTAATAACTTGCGATTATGAAATTATTGAACATTATGCAGGAGTACGTCCAACGGTAAAAGACAGAAGGCCTATGTTAGGATCGCATCCTATTTACAAGAATTTATTTGTTCTAAATGGTTTAGGGACAAGAGGCGTTATGCTTGCACCGGCAATGGCAAAAATGTTATTTAATCATATTGAGAATGATGAGGATCTAAATCCTTATGTTGACATTAAAAGGTTTAAAGCTTTTGCTTCCAATCCTTATCATAATGAATAAACATATTAATGTAAATGTTTCTTGCAGTTCTTGAAGTAACAGGCGTTAATAAAATAATTCCCACAATTATTGAAATGAAAGTTGGTAAAACGGCAATTGCAAAAATTACATTTAATGTTACAAAAATTGCAACACCAATGGCAACAGTTAAGCCATATCCAACATACATAGCTCCATAAAAAAACGAAGGTTCTATTTGATATCTAGTTTTACAATGACTGCAAGTTTCGTGCATTTTGTATAAAGTATTCAATTTATATGGATTTTTTTCCACATACATACTTTCTTCATGACATTTTGGACAACTTCCTGTTAAAATGCTATTTAATGTGCTTCCTTTTTTTAACATTTGCAAAAATTTTTAGCAAAGGTACTTTTTTGTAGTTTGGCTTATGTAACAAATATTACAATAATCTAATTTTAATTATGAATACAGAGTTTTAACTTATGAACTCTTAAACTCTTAAACTTTATAAATGCTTAATATTCACAATTTATCCGTTTCTTTTGGTGGTTCTTATCTTTTTGAAGAAGTAACTTTTCGTCTAGGTTCAGGCGATAGAGTAGGGCTTGTTGGTAAAAATGGAGCTGGAAAATCTACAATGCTAAAGATTTTAGCAGGAGATTTCAAACCAGATTCAGGTCAAATAGCCACAGAAAAAGAAATCAAAATGGGTTTTCTTCGTCAAGATATTGATTTTGAACATGGAAGAACCGTGCTCGAAGAAGCTTATGAGGCATTTACAGAAATCAAACATGTAGAAAAAAAGCTTGATGAAATCAATCATCTTCTAGTTACAAGAACCGATTATGAAAGTGAAGAATACGGTCAAATTATAGAAGATTTATCAGATTATACGCATCGTTTTGAATTGCTTGGAGGTTTTAATTATGTTGGAGATACTGAAAAAATCTTATTAGGATTAGGATTTAAAAGAGAAGTTTTCAACGACCAAACTGATACATTTTCTGGAGGTTGGAGAATGCGTATTGAATTAGCGAAGTTGTTATTACAATCCAATGATATTCTGCTTCTTGATGAGCCAACGAATCACTTGGATATTGAAAGTATCATTTGGTTAGAAGGTTTCTTAAGAAATTTTCCTGGAGTTGTAGTAATCGTTTCTCACGATAAAATGTTTCTTGATAATGTTACCAATCGTACTATCGAAATTTCTTTAGGTAAAGCTTATGATTTCAATAAACCGTATTCAGAATATCTAGAATTACGTCATGAAATTCGTGAAAAGCAATTGGCAACTCAAAAAAATCAAGCCAAAAAAATTGAAGAAACAGAGAAGTTAATCGAGAAGTTTCGTGCCAAAGCATCCAAAGCATCGATGGCGCAATCATTGATTAAAAAATTAGATAAAGTAGAACGAATTGAAGTAGATGAAGACGATAATTCAGTTATGAATATCTCTTTTCCAGTATCAAAAGTTCCTGGAAGAGTAGTTATTGAAGCCGAAGATGTAACTAAAGCATATGGCGATAAAGTCATTCTAAAAGACATTTCTTTATTAGTTGAAAGAGGAAGTAAAATTGCCTTTGTTGGTCAAAATGGTCAAGGAAAATCTACATTCATTAAAGCAATTGTAAACGAGTTTGAATATCAAGGTGAAATAAAACTTGGCCACAACGTTCAAGTAGGTTATTTTGCCCAAAATCAAGCCGAATATCTTGATGGTGAAATCACACTTTTGCAAACAATGGAAGATGCTGCATCCGACACCAATCGTTCTAAAGTTAGAGACATGTTAGGATCATTCTTGTTTCGTGGTGACGATGTAGAAAAGAAAGTCAAAGTACTTTCTGGAGGTGAGCGTAACCGATTGGCATTGTGTAAATTGTTGCTTCAGCCCATCAATGTTTTGGTTATGGATGAGCCAACAAATCACTTGGATATTAAATCTAAAAACGTACTAAAAGCCGCACTTCAAAAGTATGAAGGAACACTTTTGTTAGTTTCTCACGATAGAGATTTCTTGCAAGGAATGTCTAATATTGTCTACGAATTTAAAGACCAAAAAATCAAAGAATATCTAGGCGATATCAACTATTTCCTTGAACAACGCAACATGGAAAACATGCGTGAAGTAGAGAAAAAAGACGTTATTAAAAAAGAAACGCCAAAAGAAAATACCAAAGTATCATACGAAGATCAAAAGAAAAACAAGTCATTACAGAATCGTTTAAGTAAAATTGAAAGTCAAATTCAACAACTTGAAAAAGACATTCAAAATGATGACAAAGCATTGGCTTCCAATTATGATAAACACCTTGAAGATGCCAATTTCTTCGCAGCTTACAATAAGAAAAAAGCAGAATTAGACAAGTTGTTAGAAGATTGGGAAGTAGTGCAAGGCGAATTAGATAGTTTGTAATCCAAATGAACAAATTTTTAAAACCATCAAATCTGCATTTAACCATCTCAGCTTTTATTGTAGTGGTTGTAGCATTTTTATATGGTTTTAAACCTGATTTATGTTTTGATGTACAAGTAAAAACCATTGATGAACACAATATTTACAAAGCAATTATGGGAGTTTACATTGCTTTTTCGTCTTTGTGGATTATTGGAATTGTAAAGCAAACATTTTGGCAAACCGCTACAATTTCTAACATTCTTTTCATGCTTGGCTTATCTTCCGGAAGAATTGTAAGTCTTCTTTTCGACGGAATTCCATCAACAATATTTTTGTTGGGAACCATTGGCGAATTAACTCTTGGTTTTTATGCTTTTTATCAATTCAAAAAATCAAAAGAATAAGTTGGTTTTTAAGAAGCTAATCCAGCTTTCCATTAAAAGCTTTCATCAACAACCCTTTTTTTGTTTTGCTAAAAAGAGCTTCCTTTGGTCGCTTTTTTAGCAAAACAAAAAACAGCATTCTTTAATGAAAAGATTTCTATTGCAACCTGGGCTAAAGTAAATTTGCAAAATTCATAATTCGTAATTATTTAAAAGGATGTCTTATTTGCCATTCCAATCTAGGTTCTAATTTTTTGAAAATATATCCGATATATCTATTAATTAAGTTGTTATTGTGATAAATAAAACCCGACATGTTTACCGGAATAGCACCAATAGAACTCTTTATTTCTAAAGCAGTTCTTCCAAAAATAATTTTTTCAAATCCATTCTCAATGCCAAATTCAGTCATGTTGTAAAGCATATTTAAATATAACATGTTTTCTTTTTGCACTTGTGAGTCATATCCCAAAAAATACGTCTCCAAAACAGTTCCATTTGAAAGAATAGTATGAAATCCTACCAATTTAGTATCTAAGAAATAACCAAAAATTAAAAAATGATTTTGGCATTGCTTCTTCATTGTAGAAAAATGATTTTTCGATAAAAAGAAGGTGTTAAAAGGAGCATTTTTAGCAACATAATGATACAAATCATAAATGGTTTCTTCGCTAGCAACCACCTCTTCAAGAGTTAGTTCTTTAACTTGTATTCCGTCAAATTTTTTATTCGCACGTTTGTATTGATCACGGTATTTTTTAGAAAATGAAGCAATATAATCTTCTTTGGTTTTCCAATTTTTGTCCAAATAGAAGATCATATTAGGTTGCGTATTAAATTCGTATGTAGCAGATAAACTGTACTTCTTTAATTCAATAGAGCAATTTTCATAAAAATCTTTAAAAGAAACCAAATGAATTTTTACATTTTTATTTTTAAAATAAGTTGCAATCTCTTTGGCAGATTCCATCAAGATTTTGCTGATGTATTCAAAATCTATTTCTTTAGAAAACGCATAGCCATTTTGACCAGTAATCATATTGTTTCCAAGAAATAAAGTATGCGATGCAAAGTTTTTAAAAATAAAATTTCTAATAAAAGTTTTAAAACATTTATCTCTTTCGCCAAAAGATTCTAATTTATTTAGATTTAAATATTGCGCCAAGGAAACACCAATGAGTTCATTGTCTTCAAATATTCCAATATAAAAACATTGCATATTGGTTGGTGCCGATTTTTCAAGAACTTCTAAATAGTGCGTTTGAAGAAAAACGTTAGAAACAGCGACAGCATCCCAACAATTTGGGAGATCAATAATATGGTTATATATTTTAAAAGTCAGTCCTTGCACGCCAAAAAAAAATCGCCCCGCAAATGTAGAATGATTGGGTTATAATTAAATGTTAAATTATGGCCATCCGCAGATAATAGCTCCCATTACCAATAAGGTCACAATCCAGTATCCTGCGGTGACAAAAAGATATTTCCAAGATCTATGTTCCAGCATTGCATTTATTGCAAGTATAGGAAAAACAAAAAATAAGCCACAAAGTAAACCGTGCAAGGCGCCATGCTTTACCGTTCTAAAAGCATTGCCATGAACCTTCATGTATGCTAGAAAAGCTTCATCTTGCAGGTTGCTCCCCGCCATTTGTAGTGCTCCAAGTTGATGAATTACAAATCCAGGAACCGTAAAGGCAATCATTAACGAAAACACAACCGTTAAACCAATGATTTTAGATAAATTTTTGGGTTTGGCTTGGTCTTTTGTAATTCCGAGTTCAGTCATCCATATGGTTCCGAAAACTTTTGGATTGAACCAAACAAACCCAATTAGTAAAGTAATTAACGAAGCTACTAAAACAGAGATAATGTTAAATGGCATACTTTTTTTTATTTATTAGTACAACAAATATACAATTATTTTACAAACAGAAAGTATTATTTTTGTAAGAAAATATGGTTAATAAATGATGATATTTTATTTTTTATTGCATTTAATCGATTATTTTTGTTTTTAAACGACTTATTTAATTATTTTTGAAATAACACAAATATATAAGGTATGAAGTTAATTTACTATTTTTTTGTTACTGCTATAATGTCAACTGCCTCTTTTGCCGAAATTTCTATCTCAGAAAGAAATGCACTCATAGATTTGAATAAGGCTACGTGTGGCGATCACTGGTTTACGAAGTGGAATTTAAATAAGCCAGTTTCTTCTTGGTTTGGCGTAAAATTAGAGAATGGTAAAGTAGTAGCTCTAGATTTGTCAAGTAATAATTTATCAGGAATTTTACCATCTGAAATTTCAAATTTAATACATCTTAAAAGTTTGATTTTATTTCAAAACAATATTTCTGGCGCATTACCAGCATCAATTGGAAATATGAAATCTCTTGAAGTTTTGAATATTTCATTTAATAAATTATCTGGTTCTTTATCGCCCCAATTTTGTGATGCAACTTCGCTTAAATCTGTGGAGTTGTTCATGAATAACCTTTCGGGCGCAATTCCATCAGAAATTAAAAATTTAAAAAGATTAGAAGTTTTGTCTCTATTCAACAATCAAATATCTGGCGAATTACCCGCAACGTTATTTCAACTTACTTTGCTCAAGGTATTGCATTTAAATAGCAATAATATATCGGGTAATTTAAGCAGTGCTATTGCCAATTTAACATCGTTAGAGCACTTGAGTCTTTTTGATAATAATATGAACGGTCAAATTCCATTAGATTTAGAGAAACTCCATCAGCTTAAAGAAATGAATATTTCGTTTAATAATTTTAACGGTTTTGTTTCTAGAAATTTGGCTCAGAAAGATATGTTAAAAATGACTATGGTTAATGAGTTTGGGGTAGTTTCTGCATTAAAAGTAGAAATAGAAAAAGCAATTGTATCTGAAGAGTAGTTTTATTTTAAGTTATAGGTAAACCTTAATCTTTTACAGATTGAGGTTTTTTTTTAAAGTGTTTGTTTTTTTATATATTTGAATCGATAAAAAGTAGTTAAAGTCGTTTAAAAACATAATTTTAGTATGGATTCAGTTAAAAATATTCTTTTGGTTGATGACCATTTGGTAGTAAGGCGAGGAGTTGAAATGATTTTAAATGCAAATATTCCTTTTGTAAGTATATATAATTCAGAAAATTACATTCAGGCCAAAGAGATTTTAAGAGTTGTTAATATTGATTTAATTTTGTTAGACATCAATATAAATGGGGTCGAAAATATCAAAATAATGAAAGAAATCAAATCAATTCAATCTGATGTTAAGATTTTGATTTTCTCATCTCATGAAGAAAGTCAGTATGGACTTCGATATATTCAAAATGGAGCTAACGGATATCTAAATAAATTTTCGTCTGAAGATACAATAATGAAAGCCGTCAGTGAAATCTTCTTTAAAGGTTGTTATTACAGTAATTTTATTAAAGACAAGTTACAAGAAAAAACAAAAAAGAGAAACACTGAAAGTTCTATAGAAAGTTTGTCAAACCGTGAATTTGAAATAGCCCAATTATTAATCAATGGTTACGGAAATCTTGAAATTGCTAACAAGTTAGATCTTCAAATGTCTACGGTAAGTACATATAAAAACAGAATTTTCGAAAAACTAAGTATTTCTAATGTGGTGTCACTTGCAGATGTTTTTAAAGAGAAACATAATTAATGAAAGTTTTAAATCACAATATTCTTCTGGTAGATGATCATTTGCTTTTACGAAAAGGATTAGAGTTGATTAAAAAGGCAAATATCCTGAAGCTCAAATTTTTGAGGCATAGAATTATGATGATGCTCTCGAAAATAGTCAGGACTATAAAGGCCGATATAATAATTTTAGACATTATCATGAAAGGTAAAGAAGATATTACTGTTATGAATAGAATTAAAAAGCTTCAACATACTAAAATATAAATTCTTTCTTGCCATGATGAAGAATTCTATCGTCTTAGATAAATAAAAAATGGAGCAAACGGCTACCTGCAAAAATATTCATGTGAAGTAAATACTCTTCAGGCAGTCGATAAGATTTTAAAAAAAGGATGTTTTTATAGTGATTGTTTGCACAAAAACCTTGCAAGGTCAATAAATCAAAAGTACATGTCAATCCGATAGATTCGCTATCAAATAGAGAATTTGAAATTACAAAGATGCTTGTTAATGGAAGCGGAAATATAGAAATAGCCAATAAACTCAATATTCAAATGTCGATGGTAAGTACTTAGATGAATAGAGTTTTTCAAAAGTTACAAGTAAATAATGTTTTGACGTTATCTCAGTTTTTTAAGTAATAATAAGCGAGAATAAGTTTAAATTAAGTTAATGGGTCTAACTATTTATGATGTAAACTATTGTGTTTACTGCATTTTTTATGTTGTAGTATTTGTTCTACTAATTTTTTCATTTTAAATTAACATTTTGAATTATTTTTTAACTAATTTTGCAAAAGTTTTAACAGTGTGTGAGCTGTTTTAACATGTATTTTAATTCAATTTTAACCAAATCATATCTAAGTATGCGAAATTTTACTTCTATGAAGTTAAGGGTACCTCATGTATCCTTGATATTCTTTTTTGCTTTACTATCTATGAATGTTTGTGCAGAGGGAACTCCAACAGTTTCTCCAAATCCTGCTAACATTACAGCATTATTAAGTGCGCCAGATTTATTGTCTGGTCCTTATTTTAATGCTCCAGAAGATAATCGTGTAAAGTTTACAATCAATGATCACACGGCACAAAATCTTTATTTTGGTTTTGATTTCCGTCAATATGCTGTTGGTACTCCACCGCGGTTAACTGATGTTTTTTGGAGAATTAGACGTTCCTCCGATTTAGTTGTTGTCGCAGGTCCAACAGTTTGGAATGCAACTTTGGGCTCTGCTGGAAGTATTGATAACCACCCGAGAGCGCTAGCAGGACCAAATATTGCTGGTTCTGTTCCAACAGGATATACGCCACTGATTTTTGATCCTATCCAAAATGGGGAATATTTTATTGAAATTTACCGAAGTAGTGATGGTGGAGCAACTGCCAGAACGGGTGCTGCCGATAGAGCTAATGCTGCTTTATTTGATTTAACAGTAGCAAATAATTTTGCTCCATTTACTAGATTTAACGGACGAGTTAATTCAGATAAGTGGGGATTTGTTGCGCTATCTAGTACATTCGGGAATGTCGCACAAGCTAATGGTGAACCAGCTATGTTCGCTTACACCAATGACCAGACAATTGTTTCAATAGATTTTCAGCCAGGGTTTCAGCCTATTGCTTTTAACGTGGCTGTCAATAGTTATGGTATTGTGCCAGGTCCATGGGTAGCAGGTAGACGTTCAAGAAATGATGCCTTTGCGCCACCTTTAACAAATGGTTATAGAGTTTTTATAAATATACCGGATGCAGTTTTATATCCAGTTGCACCGATACCGTCTAATCCTACTTTTTTATCACCATCGGTAACAGGTTGTGGTCCGTATAGCATACGTTATAGTGTGGCTGAATTTGGCGATGTTAGACTTTTACTAGATCTAAATGGTATACCTGGTTTTCAAAGTGCCTCTGCCGATAGAATTTTAGAAGCGTTTGATGTGTTAGCCGGAGACAATACCATTGTCTGGGACGGACTTAATGGTTTAGGTACCGCGGTTCCATCTGGTAGTAATGTCAATTTAGCTTTAACTTTCCTGAAAGGGAGGTTTAATTTGCCGCTTTTCGATGCAGAGCTTAATTCAAATGGCTTGCGTATTGCAATTATTGCACCGATTCCAATTGCCAACGCAATAATGTATTGGGATGATTCTGCACTTGTAAATGTAGGAGCGGTATGCGATGGAACAACTCCCGCCAATAATTTGACTGGCGCGGGTTTAAATAATTCGTTCATAGGAACAGTATCTCCTGCTAGAGCGTGGAGCGGTGATGGAAATTTAAGTCAACTCATTCCTGCACCCAATGTAGGAGTGAATAATACAGACGCAATTCAATGTAATGATTATGGAAATGTAAGAACTTTAAATACCTGGGGTTGGGGTTTTACCTCTAGTGCAACCAATTTAAATATAACATTAGGTTGTTCTGATTTAAGTATAACTAAAGGTATTAGTACTGCTACACCTTTAGTAGGTAGTAATGTTACTTTTACTCTCACAGCTCAAAATTTAGGAACCGCAACAAGTTCAAGTACCGTTGTTAATGACTTGCTTCCGGCGGGTTATACTTATGTTAGTGATAACGGAGCAGGAACATACATTAATGCTACAGGAGTTTGGACAATAGGTACATTAAATACTGGACCAGGTGTTTCATTACAAATTGTAGCAACGGTTAATGCAACTGGGCCTTATACTAATACAGCAACAATTTCCGGTAGTCAAATAGATCCAGTTGCAGGAAACAATACTTCTTTTGTTACTCCAACACCGCAAACAGATAATGATAACGATGGCATTGCCGATTCTGCCGATTTAGACGATGATAATGATGGTATTTTTGATACTAGTGAATTTGATTGTGCACCTGGTTTTGTTGCTTTAGGACAAACTTTTTCTAGTACTGCTAATCCAGGAGCAGTTAATAATGTATATTCTTATGGAGGTGCAAACGCAGTTTTTAATTATAGTTTGTTAAATACAACAAATGTTGCGCCAATAATTGCATGGGGAACTGGAGTAGACTCTGCTGGTCCAACAGCAGGGATTACTGGAAATTATATTAATGTTCAATCGCAGAATACTAATTTCCCTGGTAATGATGTTTCGGTTTATACTTTAACTTTTTCTCAACCAGTTTATAATTTAGCGTTTAAGTTTGGAGGACTTGATAATTTAGATCGTGCCGATTTTTCAGCTCTAAATGGAACAACAAATGTTCCTGGAAATTTAACATTAAATACTTTACTTCCTGCTAATGCTACAATTACTGGTCAGTCTGTTGTCAGTACAGCAGGTGGTGCCAATTCACCATCCAATAGTGTTCAGTTAAATTTTAATTCACCAGTTACTTCTATTACCATTAGAACAGCAAAGAACGATGGTAGCAATGGTAATGTAACATTACAATTATACGAACTTACCTTTTGTCTTCCTATAGATACAGATAATGATGGAATACCAAATCATCTCGATACCGATTCTGACAACGATGGCTGTTCAGATGCCAATGAATATTATAATTCAGCTTCAGCTGATGGAAACGATAATGCAACGTTTGGAGTAGGAACTCCAGTGGTTAATCCTACTAACGGAACTGTTGTTGCAGCTTCTTATACAGGTTCTTACGCCGATGTAATAAACAACGCAGTATCGACAGCTTGTCAAATCAATGCAGTTGATGATACACCAGTTACTATAGCATCAGGAGCAGCGCCAGTTGTAGCTTTAAATGTTTTACCAAACGATACTTTAAGCGGTGTTGCAGTAACTACTACAAATACCAATGTAACGCCTTCTTTAAACGGTCCTTTAAGTATTGATGCTATTGGAGACGTTACTCTTGCAGGAAATACACCATCAGGAACCTATACAATTACTTACCAATTATGTGAAGCAGATGCAATATCAGGATTAAATGTGGTACCAACAAATTGCGATACAGCAGTTGCCACAGTAATTGTAGCTAATACTATTGATGCGATAGACGATGCTCCAGTAACTGTAACTACAGGATCAGGAGTAACTCCAGCAGGAAATGTTACATTAAACGATGAATTAA
>JBIKJF010000037.1:0-6970 GCA_044361155.1 Flavobacterium sp. | reverse complement strand
TAACACGAATTTGACCCGAAATAAAATCTGAAGTTGAAGCAACCGTTATACTTGAAGTTCCTTGACCAGAAACGATAGAAACGTTTGCAGGTACTGTCCAGAGATATACACCATTATTTACAGTAGTAGCAGTATAAACTTCTGTAGCATTTGTACAAAGTTCAATCTCACCAGTAATTGCTAAAGCAAAACCACCAGGAGGAATTGGCGCCGTTCTACGAATACGTAGACTACGAGTTGGACTCTCATTACAAGTATTAGTTGCTTTTACACGAAGCGTACCATCGGTATAGGTTGAAGATAAATTAACTGTTATCGATGGGCCTGTTTGAGAAATAATAGTCATACCAGCTGGTAGATCCCAAATATAACTCGTAGATCCATTTACTGGATTTATTGAGTAAGTAGCAGTGGTAGTATCTGAGGCTAAATTAGTTGGGCCTGATATAGAGCTAATGTTGCCAACATTTGTAGTAATTGTAACTACTACAGCTGTTCTCGCACTCTCATTTCCTGATAATGTTTGTGAAACATAATAGGTACCATTCACCACAGATGTGTTTGATGCCAATGCTTGTCCGCCTTCTAGTGTAGTGTACCACTTTAAATCTTGACCTGTAGCTACTAAGTCAGAGACGGTTGCTCCTGAACAGAAGGTTTGAGGAGATGCGGTTGGTGGGTTAACAGAATTAGTAACTTCCCAAATAGCATATAAAGTTAAACTAAAACCAGCAGAGTATGTAGATCCTGGTTGATAAAACACTCCTGAACCGTTTGAGTTTGTATTCCAACCCATAAAAGCAAACCCAACTCTTGATAATGTAACGGAATCAGAGATGGTAGTAGAAGTAGAAAATGTACCTCCAGAAGGTACGCTGCCCCCAGTGTTACCATTACCTATATATGTAATTGTATAGCTCCCTGCTGCTAAAGAACTAAAAACGGAGATCAACGTAACGTCTTGGCTAACATTGAATGTATATGGATTATCAGTTGATGCTGTGCCGGAGCCTCCCTGAACATAGTCCCAACGAACAAATTGTTGATCTGCATTTGGTACTGCTGTAAGTGTAACGTTAGTACCTGAAGGATACGGGTCGCCATAAATGGTTCCACCATTTACTGTGCCCCCTGAAGCAGCATTTACCCTAACTAAGAACAAATCGTCGACTATACCAGATGCACTATTATCTATAGCACCTCTGAGTGGCTGGTTACCTCTTGTTGCACCTAACTGGTCTGATGTAACTAAATTTGAAGCAACACCTATATTGGAACCAGGTAGTGCGATAAAGTTGGTGCCTGAGGAATCGTATGATGCAACTGGGTTGGAATTATTGTTATCCGCATAACGTGTTTGCACACCAGCATTCGCTGAATCTAAAAGAAAACTTCCAGTTCTGAGTGTGGGAGCAACTGAGTTGCTATCATTAAATAAAAATGGTCGATATACCTGACCGGTTCCAATTTCTGAACCCGTACCATCTGTAATACGTGCTAAAAAACCTCCTGAAAATATGGTATTATTTGAACCATTCGCAAGGCCTGAATATTGAATATTTCCAACTTGATTACTAACAGAACTATTAACATTTGCGTGGTAAATACTATGATATAAACGTATTCTTCCAGCAACCCCATTAAAATCTTGTAATTCATATGCAGTTGGATCAGTTGTAGTTCCTGAGGTTCTCCAATAATTGTGAGCAAATAAACAATTTACTAAATAAGCATCACCGTCAAAAGCAGCAATTGCTCCACCACCTAATGCTCCATAGGAAGCAGATTGATTTCCATAAGCAATATTTCCTGTAAAACTAGAATTTAAAGCATAAAAAGTACCCAAAGTACTTCCTCCTCCAGCTTGAATTGCACCACCTCTCTCTGTTCCTTGGTTATTAGATACTGTAGAATTATTCATAAAAACAGTAGCACCTTCATTTATCTCTCCAACACCGCCTCCACCATTTGAAAGAGTTGAACGATTTTCAGAAAAAGTTGAATTGTTTATATACATTCTGGCATCAGCACCTCTACATAAAAATGCTCCTCCAAAATTGGCAGCATTTCTCATTACTAAAGTGTTATTCATGTAAACAATTCCTTGAACCAATAGAGCACCACCTCCAACAAATTGCGTACCTAACAAAACATGTGAGTTTGATATAACACAATTATTTAATCTTAAAACTGTTCCTGAATTAATTACTATCGCACCGCCGTTAGTGGAAAGTCTTCCACTTTTAATTTTTAAATCATTAATAGTGATATTTGCAGAACTTGACAATTGCAATACTCTAAAAGTTGATGGGTTAGTATTAAATCTTCCCATATCATCAAGGCCGGGACGAGGAACAGAAAGTTCATAGCCTTGGCCATTAATCGTTATTGATTTGTTCGAAATTGTTTTTTGGGAGTTAATTACAATATTATTTAAAAAAACAATTACACTGTTATTATTTGATGCGCCTAAAGCTGCATCTAATTCAGCTTCATTTGTTACAAAAAAAGTACCTCCAAATGTAAAACTTAGTTGACTACCATAAGAAGTGACTCCATATTCATTAGTAGCATAAGCTCTTACATAGTATGTTGTACTAGGAATTAAATCTGTTATATTGAGGGAATAATTACCAATCGCATTTGTACTATTTACAATTTTAGTATCTGTAATACTTGGTGTTGCATTTGTACTAATCACAATACCTGATTCTAGTATTGAATATGTACCTAGAGATACCATTTGAAAAGCAACCGTAGCTTGATTAGCTTGAACACCACTAACATTTTGGGTTACTACTGTGGGTAATTGATACGTATTGATTTCTGTTGTTATGATTTGCTCTATATCGTAGTTTCTTGCTACTATTGCATGATTGGAAGGTCCATAACCTTGTTGAATGGACAAATTATCTATGGCATGTATATCATCTGATGCACCGGTTCTTGCTTTTATGACATGCTTCCAAGTTGATTTATCTGAGTTTAAATAATCAGCTGGCAATTGTATATTGTTGAAGATTATAACACCGTCAAGAGTTAAAGTTAATTTTCCACTCTGATTTACTTGAAGAACTACTTGAACAGATTTACCCATCCAATTGGTATTGCTAGAATAGGCTAATAAAACCGAATTTACAGTAGTTCCTAAAGTTTGATTACTAGCAGGATTATAAAATATTCTGATTCCTCTGCTTCCACCACTTCCGCCAAAATTAGCAAATGACAAGGTAAGTTTGGTTCCTGTTCCAACTTCTGCTCTAGGAGACGTGGAGGTTGCATTAGCATCTGGAGCGAAACTATAACTTATTCCATCGGCCGACGTATTATCAGAAGATGACTTAGTAGTAATTAAATCAAAACTAACTTTCAAAGTATTTTCATTTACTGGCGTTGCTGGCACTATAGTGATACCACCTCGTCTATCATTTTGTCGCGATGTCAACATCAAATAGTCTCCAATAATGCTTGCGTTATCAACTAAAGTAACTGATTCGTCTGCTAAAAATTCCAATTGTGAGCTATTAAAATTATTTTGGTAAACATTTTTCAATGAAATAGCTGATGGAGTCCCTGAAATAACTCCTGAAGAAGCATTAAAAGAAAGTCCTTCAGGAAGATTTGGCAATATTTCAAAACCAGCTATTTGCACTTTTTTAATTTGGTGATTATCCGTATCAGCTATTAATAGAAAGCCGCCTTCGACGTCATAAAAAATTCCTGTTGGAAATCTGAATCTTGCGTTAAAACCATTTCCATTTTGATTACCTAGATTAGCGTTATCCCAAAGACTTCCTGCAATTGTAGAAACTTTACCTTGAGGCGTAATTTTTCTAACTTTATGATTGAATCTTTCCACAACAAATATATTCCCCATATTATCAGCAGTTAAACTGTGAGGGTTGTGAATGAAACTATTCGCGCCAGTACCATCAAAATTTCCTCCATTAAATGTGCCACTTGCAAATACTGACACGTTGGAACCACCAACAATTTTTTGTATTCGATTAGCGTTAAATTCTGCTACGTAAATCAAATTATCATTTATAATGTGTAAATCTGTAGGACCGCTAAAAGTATTAGAAGGTACAAAAGTAGAGACAGCAAAATTTGAAAGCATCACTTTTCTAATTCTATTATTACCAAAATCTGACACAAGCAAATATGTATTGTCAGAAGCTATAGCTAAACCCCAAGGATTATTAAATCTTGCTGCTGTACCCGAAGCATCTGTATAGCCGGAACTTGAAGAACCAGCAACAATGTTTACTGCGTCACTTGTGTAAACATAAGTCGGTTCTTGAAGCGGATAATTAGCCCAATTTGTATTAGGTATTCTAATAATGCGATGTGTATGGATAACTGCATATAAATCTCCATTATTAGAATTAATTACTAAATCACGTGGTTCAAAATCTGTAAATTGATGAACTGTTGTTACAACTCCTGTAACACTAATCTTTCTGATTCTTTTTCCTTGTACTTCCGAAATATAGTAATTCCCAATGCGATCTTTTACTAAACCTCTCGGATTTTGAAAGGTTGAAGTATTACTACTTGATGTGTTGGTTCCGCCAAAAGTGCCAGTTCCAGCAAAAAGGCTTACATCTCTATAAGTACCACCTTGAATAGTAACTCCGCTTTGGTTAGGCACCAAAGGAGAAATGGTTTGCCCAGTTGCATAAAAACCTTGCGGGTCATAGTTAATGGTCTGCGCATTCATCGAAATGAAACAAAACACGCTTAAAATTTTTAGAATTTGTAATTTGTAATTTGCCATTAAAATAAAATTAAGTTAATATTGAATTTAGAATCTGCAAAATTGCTTACAATTAAAAAATACATATTCACAAAAAAGAACTTTCTATTCTCAAAAAAAGAAAAATGAACCATGCTTTTTATTATAAAAGATATTTTTATTTGAAAGAAAGTTATTTTTGTATCTTAATTTTGATAATTATGAAATCCAATTTTTATTTTGTTGTTTTAATGTTGCTATTCTATTTCTTCGGGTTTGCTCAAAAGGAGTACAATAGTAAACTTGAAAAATATATTCGTTATGATGAATTTGATAAAGCTAAACAACATCTTAAAAAACATCTACAAACGATTAGTATTGCAGATTATGACGAATTCATTTACTACAATGCCAAAGCAAGTTTTGTTTACCTTAGACTAGGGATCTTGGATAGTGCGATGTATTATTCAAAAAATGCTTTAAAAAAAATTGATTTTACATCAAAAAATCAATTAAAATATGAAACATGGAAATCAATAGCATATAGTTATTGCAAATATGGTAAGATAGATTCTGCTGCAATATATGCACAAAAGCTCTACATCGCAGTTGACAAAAGTGATAACTATGAAATGATGAGATATGCCAATATTTTAATGGGAATAATTTCGTTCCAAAACAAGTTATTTTATGATAGTTTAGATTTTTATGAAAAAGCACTCGAGTTATCAAAGAAGTCTCAGAATTTTTTTAATTACAAGGTTGATTATTATAATCTTGGCTTGACACATTCAGTTTTAAAAAATCATCAAAAAGGTATTAACTATCTTATTAAAGCAGCTTCACTGGCAGAAAAAAGTAATGACAAGAGACTCTTGTCTAGGATTTATGGATCTATGGCTGATAATTACCTAGACAAAGGAGATGATGTTAATAGAACTTTCTATTTGGAGAAGGCAAATAAAATAGCAAATTCTATTAAAGACAAGAAATTGTTAGCAATGGGTGCTAGCAATCAAATGGTTTGGGATTACAAAAAAGGCAGTATAAACAAAGCCTATTTATTTGGTAGCGAAGCAGCAGATTATTTAAAAGATGAAGAGCTTCCTCATTTGAAAGTAAAAAATGATACCTTGATGTATGCAATGGCGAAAAAAAATAACCAAACTGAACAAGCACTGCAATACTTGGAATCGTTTACTAAAAATAAATTAAAACTATTAGAACAGAATGGGAGAAAGCAAATAGAGGAAATTAAAACCAAATATAAAGTACAGAGTAAAAATTTAATTATTAAAAATCAAAATCTTAAAATTGTTGCTGCTAAAAGAATTAATAGGATAACTTTTCTAATTATTATATTATTAAGTATAGTGTTTTTCTTCTTATTTAGTGCCTATTTAAAAAAGAAAAAAATAATTAATTTTATCTATAAAAAAGAGAAAGAAAAGGATTTTGAAATAAAAGTATTAAATGCACGAATAGATGCCCTAAGCATTGAGAATAATAAAGATAAATTTTTGATAATTGATCAAAGCGATTTTCAAACCCGTAAAAATTGTGATGATGAAAAAAGTTCAACATCGTTGGAAAAGACATCGGAGTTATTTGAAAAATTTATGAGAGCATTAGAGCAACAGAAATTATTTTTAAATCCCGAGATAGATCAAAACTTAGTTGTTAAAATATTGGGAACAAATAAAAAATACCTATACGAAGCAATTACCAATCATTGTGATGTAAACTTCCGCGGGCTAATTAATAGATTTAGAATTAAAGAAGCTAAAAAAATCATCGAAAAGAAGTTAACCCAAAATGAAACGTTGAATATATCAGACATACATTCAGAATGCGGCTTTAGTTCAAATTCTTCTTTTTATAGAACATTTAAATCAACAACTGGTATTACACCAAATGAGTATGTGAGAGAGTTTAAAAAAGAACTCTAAATACCTGTTATTTACTTTTTGATCGCTGTCAAGATTTTTAAAATTATTATTGCTATAATTTTAGTACTGCATTTTGCTTTTCATTAGTTTATTTCATTATAAACTCATTTTGTTTTTAATATTGCATGATTTTTTTTATGTATTTCTATTTCAAGACAATACATCACTAATAAAAAAACCGCCTCAATTTTTATTGAGACGGTTTTGAGTTTAATTAAAAGTTTAGTTTATCTTTTAACGACTCTAATTGTTTTAGAATTTAATTCTTGAGTTACAATTACAT
>JBIKJF010000011.1:0-90236 GCA_044361155.1 Flavobacterium sp. | reverse complement strand
GTATGAAATTGAATAATCAGAGGGTATGCATCTATCCGAAGGACATACAACGAATAACAGGCAAGAGTTATCGTCAAAGTACTAGATTGATGCAAAAGATAAAAAAAGACCTCAACAAGCTCGAAAATGAGTTCCTAACGATTGAAGAGTTCTGTACATATAGCGGCATAAAATATGAACAAGTAACTCACTTGATTTTTGGTTAAAATTGAAGAAATACAAAAACAAATTTTAATCAAGAAAGGTACCAATAAACACTTAAATAACTAGTTCAATTTTTAGTCTTGATACTTTAATATTCAAATATTTATCCTTATATTTGACTACTTTGAATTTAGAATAATAGTAACCTTATAAAAGAGGTGTCAGTCGAGGTGTCACTTAAATTTAATGCTTTGCGAAGTATTGATTTTATTGGTAACTTTTGTAGCAGACAAATCCCTCTTTCTCCGCTGGTTAATTCATAAAACCTAACAAAACCCTTTAAATCATATGATTTAGAGGGTTTTTTAATTTCCAACCTATCCAAATTATTCAAAGTTTCTCATTTTAAAGGTGTACTATTCGGGGTACTTTAAAATTTTCAATTCCTTGTGCCCCTATCTGTGCGAAGCCCTTTAAAAACAAGGAGTTCACTAAATGAACATCTTGTTTTATGCTGATAGATTTTTTAAATTTCTATTAACTTAAAGGTTACCAATTATGAATGCTACAATTTCAATTCTCTTTTATCTCAAAAGAGCTAAAGCCAATGCACAAGGTCTAGCACCAATTTTTCAAAGAATTACAATCAACGGCAGACGTTTAGACAACAGTACTGGAAAGTTTGTTGATCCATCGAAATGGCATCCCGAAATGTCAAAAATGCGAGGCAATTCAGAAGAAGCTCGTTTAATAAATGGACATCTTGACAATTTGAGAACAAAAATTCTGATTGCTGAGAAAGAACTAAACAAAAAAGACATTCCGGTCAATTTGGAAACATTAAAGAATATGCTGCTTGGCACCAAAGAACGCCAGCGCCTACTTATTCCAATCTTTGAGGAACACAACAACAAAATAAAAGAACTGCTAGGCATTGAATATGCTCCAGGAACCTATGAGCGTTACCAAACCTCTTTAAAGCACACAAAAGATTTTCTAAATTGGAAATATAGTATCTCTGATATTGACATTACAAAAATCGACCACGCTTTCATAACCGATTATGAATTTTACTTACGTAGCGTTAGAAAATGCGCCAATAACACCGCAGTAAAGTACATCAAGAACTTCAATAAAATAATCAAGCTTTGCTTGGCCAATGACTGGCTAGAAAAAAATCCATTCGCAAACTACAAATCGAAAGTAAAAGAAGTCGAGCGAGTTTATTTATCTGAAGGCGAAATTCAAAACATCATCAACAAAGATTTCAAAACCGAAAGATTATCACTTGTTCGCGATATCTTCCTTTTTAGTTGCTTTACTGGTTTGGCTTACATAGATGTCAAAAACTTAACAAAGTCGCATATAAGCATTGGCATTGATGGTGATAAATGGATATTCACTCACCGTCAGAAAACAGAATCCGCTTCAAAAATTCCTGTATTACCAGTAACTCAAATGATTATTGATAAGTATGCAGACCATCCACAAGCAATAAATGAAGAAAAGCTTTTACCAATTCTCAGCAATCAGAAAATGAATGCCTATTTAAAAGAAATTGCTGCCGTTTGCGAGATTGAAAAAGAATTAACCTTCCACATTGCCAGACACACTTTTGCAACGACTGTAACGCTTACAAATGGTGTTCCTATTGAATCAGTAAGCAAAATGCTAGGACACAAAAACTTAAGAACTACGCAGCACTATGCAAAAGTATTAGATAAAAAAGTGAGTGAGGATATGAAAATACTTCGCGATAAATTTTCATTAACGCCAGTCCAAAAGGAGCAAAAAATAATGTAAGGTTAACTTTAGATTTAGAGTTTTTAGGTTTATTTTTTTTAATCAAATCAAAATTATTAAACCTAAAATCTCTAAAAAAATGAGCACAAAATTCAAACAAATGTTATTCGAGTTAACAGAACAATTAAGTTTTATCAATCTGGAAATGGATGATTCAATTGCAAAATCCGAAAAATCAGTTGAATTAACACTAAAGGCAATTGACAATCTAAAAAAGCAATTTCTTAAAAATAAAACTATCAGCTCCGAAACTGAAATAGATTTCTTTAAAAACATAAAACCCAAGTTTGCTTCATTATACATCTATCATAATGCTATTTTCAAAATAGAAACTAAGATGCCACATGGTGGCGACCGCATCACAAAAAAATACCTCAATAAAGAATTGAAAAAACTAAAACGCTATTTTGATAATAATTTAGACTTCTATAATTATCACAGAACCGGAAGCAGTTTTTTAGATTTCAAATACTTCATTAGAGGAGGTCATGATGTGAAATTACGACTAGACAGTTTCTATTTTGAAGCAGATCATAGTTTCTCAACATCGCATGATTTCAAGGTAGCCAAGATACTTGCACATGATTTAGTACAAGTGTACATAGAAACCAAAATTCTTAAAATGGGCAAAAAAGAACACAAAGAAAAATCACAACTTGAACCGAAAGGGAAAATCATTTGGACAGGCTCTAAAGTGTCTTTAACCGAAATAATGTACGCTTTTCATACCAAAGGTGTTTTCAATAATGGTGCTGCTGAGTTAAAAGAAATAGCAAGTTATTTTGAAGAAATATTTCATATTGATTTAGGACAATACCGCAGAACTTTCCTTGAAATACGGGAACGCAAGTCTGATAAAACAAAATTCATAAACGCCTTAGAAGAGGAATTATTGAAACGAATGGAGGAAACAGATGAATCATTTTAATCGTGCTTTTTCATTTTGAATAAAATCGTACCCAACGGGGTTCAAGTTGTGATTTTATTCAAATCAAAACACACAAATTTGCATCATAACAATTTAAAATTATCAAAATGGCAGTAGAAATTATTACTCGAGAAGACCTCAACGAATTCCGTTCACTTCTCCTAACTGATTTAAAAGAAATATTTAATGCTAAAGAAAAACCGCAAAAGCAATGGTTAAAATCAAGTGAAGTCCGAAAGCTTTTAAATATCTCTCCAGGCACGTTGCAAAACTTCCGAATCAATGGAACGCTTTCCTATACCAAAATTGGAGGCACTATGTATTACGCTTACAATGATCTTGAAAAAATACTGGAATGCAACAAGGTAAATGCTTTACCAACGCTTTTCAAATAAGGACGAAGTTTAAACATAAAAATCTATGAACTACATAAAACACCTAACAGGCTTTTTTAATAAAATTGCTGACGAAAACAAGCTCAATCCAACACACATTTCGCTCTATTTAGCCCTATTTCAATGTTGGAACGTGAACAGGTTCAAAAATCCAACAGGTATTTCTCGTGAAGAAATTATGAAAGCAAGTAAAATTAATTCAAATGCAACTTATCACAAGTGTATGAAAGAATTACAAACACTTGGTTTTATTGAGTATTTACCAACGTTCAATCCACATTCAAGTTCCAATGTAAATATGATAAATTTTTCGGAAGAAGCTAAAACCAAACCAAAGCTTGAACAGCTTACCTATTCAAATAATGAACCTGTTCAAAAAACAACCTTGTCAAAAAATAACAAGGCTATTGAACAGGTTAATGAACAAGCCTATATATATAATAATAAACAAACATATTTAAACAATATAAACATTGATATTGGCACAAATTCAAATTTTTTAGAAAATGAAAAATTAATTTTTGAAGAAAATAATCTTAAAAGCGTTGAAGAAAAAAAAGAAGAAAAAAGTTCCGCGAAAAAAGAAGAACAAAAAGTTTTAAATCCCAACGTTCCAACTCTTGAAGAAACCATAGAATATTTCATTTTCAAATCCAGTACTGAAACCGAAGCCAACAAATTCTTCAATTACTACTCCAGCACAGGTTGGCTAGTCGGTGGTAAAACAAAAATGCGCGATTGGAAAGCTGCAGCACGAAATTGGATCATGAACCAGGATAAATTCAAAATCAAAACCCCAATAGCACAACTCATGCCGCACAACCTCAACATAGCAAACAATAAAAACTATGCAGAACCATTGTAATCTAATACCGTCTGTTCGAATGTTTTTTGTGTAATAAAATGGAATAAAAAATGTATCGACCCGAGGCAAAGCCGAACGGAGCGTAAGCTATAACTTCAAAATCATAACAATGACCAAATACAATTACCCAGAAATAATACAGTGGCTCGAGCAAAAGGGTAACCAAAACTATGGGGATAACTTCAAAATCGTAGAAGATGATATTCCCATAATCACAGCGCTTTTGGTTTATTTTTTAAACGATGAAATAATGGCAAAAACTATCGAAATTGACCTCAACAAAGGCATTTTACTTTCGGGTCCAATCGGATGTGGTAAAACATCTCTAATGAATTTGATGCGATATGTTCCGGAACAAGAAAGGAAATTCATATTGAAACCAACTCGAGAAATTAGCTTTGAGTTTATCAAAGAAGGCTACGATGTAATCCAAAGATACAGTTCGGGAAATAAACTCCAAAACGGAATTAAAAACTATTGCTTTGATGATTTAGGCACCGAAAACAACCTTAAATACTTTGGTAACGAGTGTAACGTAATAGGAGAAATTTTGCTGAGCCGATATGATCTATTCATAAACAAGAAAATAATAACTCACATCACAACCAACCTTTCAGCTTCTGAAATTGAAGCAGCTTATGGTAATCGAGTTCGTTCACGACTGAGACAAATGCTTAATCTAATAGCATTCAACCCAATAACAAAAGATAAACGTTAAACCAAAAACAATGAAACAAATATCAAAATTCTGGAACTGGTTCCAAGACAACGAAGAAGCAATTAAAAACGCTTTACTTCTCGGTATCAATACCAAAGAAGTATTTCACCACCTAAACAGGAATTACGGTTACATTTCCAAAAGAATCGGTTTTCTAATCATTAGTCCGTCAAACGACCAGAACAAATACACTATCATTTTCACTGCGGATGGATACCGAAAACTATTTCCTAAAATCATTGCTTTAGAAGACCAAGCACCACAGCTGCAACATTTCATTCCGCAAGCTTTCATCAAACCTATTCAAGACAAAACGCATTACCTTGAAGGTAAAGACGAACCCTATATTTTTAAAAAGTACAAAATCAAAATAAGCCAATTATACATGGCATTAGTCGATTACAATATCACAACCAAACAACTAAAAATTAGTCTCTATATTCCAGCCTATGATAGAATCAAAGATTTTGAAGAAATAGAAATTGACTTGAAATACCTTGTCATGGAAGTAATCGGCGAAATAGCCTTCAGAAAACACATCAAAAACATTGAATTCCTTGATTTACCTGAAGCAACCCATGGTCTTTTAAGTTTAATTGAATTGCCTGACTACATAGATTATTTGTATAAAATAAACTCAAGATACAAAACATTAAAAATTTAGAATGATTTAAGATTAATAAAACAATTTACTTATTTCTATTATTATAATTCTCTACAACTTGATTATAATAGTCATAATAGTATTTTTCAATTTTATTAAAATTATCTTGTATAGAACTAAAAATATAATTTTCAGAATAATCATAGGCTCGAATCCCATTCACATATTTTACCATTACATTTCTTAATTTGATTTTATGATTTAATGTCCCAAAATCAGCAGGAAGTTTATCTTCGTTAAAAAGAGAATTATTCAAATCAGTCAATCTATAAATTTGTTGTTGAATCCAGTTGGAACGTTCATTGTATAATCGTTGTTTATAAACCCCAACATCTCGCATAGCATTCACGGGAATCTGAGAAACATAAGGGTTAAACTGAGAATATCCAGTAGTTGTTACCAAAAAAAGTAATTGCAATAAAATCTTGATTTTCATAATGAGTGTATTTATTATTGTTAAAATTATAAAATGTTTTTAGTTCATTTGAGTTTTAAATATGTAGTGATTATAAAATTAAAATTTAATTTAACTGTAATTCTATAACCGAATTCCTACTGATAGGTTGTCCAGCTAGAATAGATTGACTTTTAACTTTACCTACTCCATTTCCTTTCAATTTAACTTTTAATCCCTTGTTTTCCAATAGAGCAATAGCATCCATTCCAGGCATTCCTTTTACATTAGGAACTTTATTATTATCATTCTGAGCCTTTAAAGAGTATTCATTATACTGATTTTCTTGTTTAGAAATTTTCTTATTCAAATCTTTGATATCCATAGTGGTTGGTGAATCTGTAAATATTTTTTGAGCTATTTTTTTAAAAACAGGACCAGCAACATCAGCACCATAATAATTTCCTTTTACGGTACTAGGTTTATGGACTACAACAATACAAGTATACTTAGGTTCCTTCACAGGAAAGAACCCAACAAATGAGGAAATATAGTGTTTATCAGCACCACCATTAATTCCATAATTACCTTGAGCTGTACCTGTTTTACCAGCTATTGAAAAATCTTTAGAGTAAATACTCTTCGCAGTACCCTTTTTAACCACATTTTCCAATAGGGCTTTTAATTTCTTGACAGTTTCTTCAGAACATATCTTGGGATTGATAATCTCTTTTTCAAATTTTTTGATGGTTTTATTTTTATCTCTTATTTCAGATACAAATTGTGGTTTTATCATTTGCCCATTATTTGCAATAGCATTGTAAAGAGTCAATGTTTGCATAGGAGTTACTTCTACACCATAACCAAACGCCATCCAAGGTAATGATATTCCATTCCACTTTGGGGTATTGGGTTGAGGAACAAAGGGTATTCCTTCTCCTTTTAAACACAATCCTAATGGTTTATTAAGGCCCATATTATTAATACGGTCAACAAATTGTTTTGGGTTGTTCTTATAGTTTTCATAAACAGCTTTAACCAATACTGTGTTAGAGGATATTTCAAAACCTTTGGCTAATGAAATTCTTTGTGGTCCATCTCTGTGTGAATCTACAACATCTTTTCCAAAAAAAGTTATCAAGCCTCCATTACGATCATATACTTTACTGGTATCAACTTTCTTGTCTTCCAACAGAGCAATCATGTCTACCAATTTAAAAGTCGAACCAGGTTCTCCTTTTTCCCTTACAGCGTAATTAAGTTGTTCATAATATTTTGAATCAGTTCCTTTACCTAAATTTCCAATAGCTTTTATATAACCAGTTTTAGTTTCCATAACAATTACACATCCATGTTCAGCATCAAACTTTTTTAAAGTTTCAAGCAAAGCATGATGAGCAATATCTTGAATATAAACATCAATTGTTGAAACAACATCATAACCCTCTATCGGTTCAATCTCATTTTCATCACGAATTGGTTTGTATTGACCATGGGCAATTTTTTGTTTCAATATTTTACCATCTTTACCATTGAGGTAGTTATCATAAGACCCTTCAATGCCAACAGATATTGTATTCCCTTTGCTATCAATACTTGTATATCCTATAGTTCGTTGTGCAATATTTCCAAGTGGATAGGCACGAATAGTATGTAAATCTGCAATCAATCCACTTTTGTAGCTGCCTAATTTGAACAATGGCATTTTTTTTACTAGCATGTAATTGGAATAATTCACATTATTTTGAATAACAACATATCTTTTTTTTAAATGCTTCGATTTTGTCAGTAATGCATAATAATGTGCCTTAGATTTACCAAATAATTTTGAAAGCGAGGTAGATAAGGAATCAACTTTTTCATTAAAGTTTTTATCACTTGGTATTGTAGCATTAAAAGCAATAGTATATTCTGGTATTGATATCGCCAGTAAGCTACCATCCGAAGAATAGATACTTCCTTTATTTGCAGGTACAACAAATGTCTTTATGGTATTTTGTTTTGCTAATTTTCTGTAATGTTCACCATGAACCCATTGAATGTTGGTTAGCTTTAGAATAATTGCAAGAGCAATCAAAAAGAGTATAAAGGCAACAATATATATCCTGTAGTTAATAGAAGTATAGTTTTCTGTCATTTTTAAGTCGTTAAGTAATTAGATTAATCATAAACATCATGATCTAGGTAGAAGTATTTTTCTCCTCTTCTTTCTTTCTCAAAAGCTCCGAAAAAATAAATACAGGATCTTCTCCAGTTTCTATCATATTATTAAAAGACCAAAAAATATCTTTCGTTAATTCAAAATGGGTATCAGTATCTGAATTGATTTCTCCGGGATATAAAGAATAAGTTAATAAATCCCTACTATAAATAAACTCAACATAATTATATTTTACACTAACTTTAACGGTGCCAAAATTCAACAAACCATTAAAGTGAGAGGCCAATACTAAAACATCATTAGTGAGTTCTTCATCAAAATTTTGAAGGATGGTTGACCTAAATAGTAGACTGCCCGAACACACTGCATAATTAAAATCCACACAATTAGTATCGTCCACTTTAAAACCACATTCTATATGCTTATCATTGTCAAATAGCCCATATTGCCATCCAGACCTTTTGTGATATTTAATTAAATCTTTCCATACGTACTGAGAAGATTTACTAATTGTAAGCAGTCTGTAAATTCTTTGGAATAAAAATTTTATTTTACTAGATACATACTTTATTTTTTTCATAAAAGCTCTTATTTTTATATGTCGAAGTAACTTTGGCAAAACAAACCACATAAGGAGGAATACAATCAATTTAGCTACAATCATTTCTATTTTTTATTAAAACAATCCCCAATTATCATCATCACAATTGCAATAATGATAAGAATTACTACATATAGTATACTGTTCACAATAACCATTAAAATAAATTTCAAAATGGAAAGTAATATGGGCAGTAAAACAATCGCTAATACTATTAAAATAAGGGCAGGTAATATATTTTTCATGTATAAGTTTTTAAAATGGAATATCTTGACTATCAATAGTAATTTTACTCTTTTTTAGTATAGTATCATTTTCGTTTATGAAATCATAACATTCATAAATATCAAAAACTTTATCTTCCCTGATTTCTATAATCAAATCCATATAATCATTGGATTGATTTCCAACAAATGAAAACCCTTTACAATTCTTATTCGAACAAGCATCGGAATTGCATTTGCCTTCGTAAATGTTTAAAAATGTATTCCCTTCTTCTTCAAAAGCATCAAATACATTAGTCAGCTTTTTTAAAAAGGTGCGCTTGTCTAGATCTTGATAAGTATAACAATCTTCTAAAATCAATTTAAGCATATCCTCATCCATTCGTTGCATAAAGTATAATACAGCATCTAGTTGAGAAGCTAAAGAAATTTCTGCATCATCATTCAATTTAATTCTTTTGCCATCTTTCTGGATAAGAATTACATCACCAAGTTCTGCAAGTTGTTTTAAAAGTTCTTTTTTTTTCGCATCCATCAGTAACTATATTAAAATGGTAGATCAATAAAATTATTTCTTCTTTCAAAACGAATTGAATTTGAACACTTTCCAGAAAATTGAGTTAATAATTCTAATTCTCTCTTTTTACATGTTCCGCATTTTCTAAAGCCCAGTGCATCCATATAAGTTTCTGCAAATTCTAAACTAGGATTAAGTTTTACTCGATAATATTCAATTAATAATTTTTTTATAGGTAATTTAAATCTTGTATGATACTCTTTCAAAAATTTCTTTACTTCTAAATCAGAATATCCCGTGTTGTTATTATAAAGTGGATTTTCTGAATAGGCGCAGCTCGAATATTTCCCAAATATTTTTAAAATAGCAGTGTTTTTTTGATCCGCATAATAATATCTGCCAGCTTCTTTTATTAAAATGTCTAATTCTTTTTCAAGTTGTTCTAACGAATAGTTCTTAAACTCTGAAAAACCAGAGTTTTCATAATTAATCGCTTTTGGATTGTATTCTATATTAAAAGCCATTTTAAGTCTAAATGCAAATGCAACTGGGTCTTCAAGCAAATAACGATTTTCAATAAACCATGCTCTAAAACGTTCTATTTCAGCATCACCTCGTTCTTTAATCTCCTCTGGAAGTTCAAAATTAATAAAATCGGAATGCAATCTCGGGCAATCTGTTGACGTATGATAGGCTGGTTGCTGCTCTTTATATACATATTTCTTACTATCAAAAACCACCATTGGATTATATATTTCATTAAAATATTTTTCCGGATTTTTAAATAGTTCTTGAATAGCCAACAAGCTATTTTCTTCGTATTGACTAAAAATATATAATTTGTATTTGTAGACTTCTCCACTAAGTTTGATATTCTTAAAGTTGTTTCTGTTAACAATCTTATAAGCATTATGAGAGGTAATGTATGCTTCCATGATATTTATAATTTGTGATTTATTATGTATTCCTTTTAATTATTAATATCCAAATTCAGAAAAGGTAACCCTATGAATGAAATTCTATTAGTATCAGTAATTTAACTAGTGCCAGAATTATACATTTTCATCATCTAAATCTTCAGGATTATCTTTTTTAAATTCGAGACTACTATTTACAATCTTATTTGTATCATTTACTACACCTTTTTCCATCCTCCCAAATTCATCATCTGGATATAGCCATGAATTTTTCTTAATGATTGGAGGTTTTTCAACACTTAAAGTTTGAACTTGCTTTTGATTTGTGATTTTATTTCGGATTTTATTCTGGATGTCTTTATAGAGTTTAAGGAATATCCAAATAAAAAAAAGCACAACGCTGATTATAAAAAACGTTTTCATTTGTTTTCTGTATGAATAAAATATTTACTGTCGCAAAAGACTATTTTTCACAGATGTAAAAAACATAATTCGGTCTTTGTGAAAAGTCAACTCATTATTGCTTCGACTCAATGTAATTGAAGTATTATCAATATTGGCACCATACATTCCATTGCGATAAGCTAACGGAAAAGGAATAGTTGCTTGTACTAAATCCAAGGTAGATTGAGGCACACCAACATCTCCTTTTTCAGGAATTAAGTTGTAGATGGTGGTTACAATAATACCATTTTTAAAACCTACAATAATTTCACCGACTCTTCTGTTGAAAAAGTATTTATCTTTTATAGCACCTATGTATTTATAGGTACTAACACCAGTTGCAGAAGAAATGCCAAGTAGTTTAAACTGGGTAGCTTTGGGAGTTAATCGATCTCCCAAATAAAATTTTTGAGAAAAGGATTGAACAGAAACTAACAGGAATAATGCGAGAATAATAGTTTTAGTTTTCATTAGTGTTCGATTTATTTTTGTTATCACTTCTAATCAATAATATTCCTGGTAAAAAGGAAACTAATCCGATTCCAATAATTGCTCCTATTGCCTCATAAAAATTAGGCGTTCCAAAAGTTGATAGGTATCGAAAGAATGTTATGATACCAAAAATGATTAATCCAATTCCAAATAATGTTTTCATCTGTTTTATATTTTTTATGTTAGAAAATAGTTTTGTAGAAAGTCTCTTGCTTGCTACTGTAGGTTTATATCCAAAAAAGAAAAAGGTAACCCTACTGTTATTATTTATTTTTCAGATTTAAGAGTTTGAAGGTGTCAAGCATAATGGCAAAGGCAGGTGTAGTTTCATCCAGATAGGTTTCAATAGAACAAGCATCGATTGTCAATACTCTGTTACCATAACTGTAAGCAAATTGTTTATGGTACAATTGCAAACCATTTTCAAAAGGTGTAAGCATGTGTAAATAATAAAACTCTTTTGAATCGATAATAAAGGCGCCTCTTTTTACAATTCGAGCTGTACCATAAACCGCATTAAATTGTTCTTCAAGCTCTTGGGTGGTTATAGGAGCCATTTGTTGTTTAATGGTTAACTTAGTTGGTGTTGGAAACGTTTTTATCGAAACTATAAACGAGTTTCCTTTACCATCTACAATTTTAGCATCTACATCCGGATTGTATATTTTATCTTTTACACACCATCCATCAGGAATAATAAAAGAATAGTTATATTTAGAACTAGTGAATTTGGTTTGACTGAAATTGGTTATCGGAAAAAGAACCAAAAGGATTAGTAGTTTATGAAGCATAACTTTGTTTATTTAATGAATGATTATTCTAAGTTTAATCTATGTAGTAGTGAACGTTTTCTCTATAACATAGTTTCTCATTTGCATTAAAGCAGGAAGAAATGCAGCATATTCAAATAAATCAAAACTTGTTTCTGGATTTGGTTCTAAAGGTTGTTCATAGAAAAGAGTGTAGGTTTTCAAAAGCATATATCCCTCTTCTTCTGGATCAAAAAATCTAAGTATTTCTTCCAAGTACGTTTCAAATCTTGAATTCACAAATTGGGCAAGCTCCATATTTGTCATAGGAATATTATATACTCTTGCTTGTTTGAATATATTTGCGAATAAATCATCTTTTATGGTTTGATATTTACCAGGATATTCAGATTCATATTCTAAAAACGCAACCACTGAATTAAACAATATCACCTCAAATTTTCCAAAATTTGTCAAATCTTTATAGGCCCTTTTAATCTCAACGATACCGCCAAAAACTACCATAAATAACTTTTCACCATCAGATTTTTTATGTAATGTTTGAACTAATGAATCATTAGAGTTATAATGTCTTTTTAATACAGCAAACTGCGCTATTTTTGCTGCATCTTCTCTTGATACGGTACATTTTGAATTTCTAAGAATTACATCCGTTAATTCATTGCCATTGGTAAAATTTGAGGTAAAGTATGATACCACCGCATAACTATAGGCATATTCTGTAGCTTCTTTAGAATATTTAAAATTTAATAATTGGCGTACTTCTTGAACCTCTTGCTCTTGTTGTTGTCTTCCTCCAGGAAATATTTGTTTTCGCAACTGATTAATTTGTTCTTGTTGCTTTCTTTGTTCTGGTGATTTAAATAAGTCGAATAATCCCATGATAATTGTTTTTAAGTTTGTTGAATTTGCTTTAAATTGGAGTTTCATTTCCTCCTACAACTGTTTATACTTAAAAACTAAAAAGGTAACCCTACTACACAAAAAAAATCCAAATTCTTTAATTTATCACAGAAATTGGGTTCTTAAATAAAACCACAAAGCCTTACTGAATAAATAACTATTTTAGTTATAATACTTTTCTCTATTAACCCGGTTTTATTTGTTAACCAACAGGTTGAGTACTATATTTGTGGAAATTAAAAATTATGACTCTTCAAGAAATATATTCTGTTTTAAAATCAAGACCTTTTAAATTGACAAATCATAAAGGTGAGAGCTGTAAATTAATATTTACAGAAATTTATGTTATTAGAGAAGAAAAGATAATTGCAGAATATGAAATTCGTGAAAATGGTAATCAATATACTATCTCTTTTAGTAAAGTTGTAAATGGCGATTTAGCCAACGTCAAAAATATTTTATTGGTAATTGATAATTTCACAACAATTCTAAATTTCGATAGTTTACAATTACAACAAATAGGTAGAATTGATTGTTTTTTGATTGGTCTATAATTTTATAAATTTTTATAAATGATACAAGGTAAATTAAAAGAAGAATTAAATGAGTTTGAATTAGAAATACAAATGCTTCTTGGTAGTCTTCATGAAAGAACGGGGTATATTTATTATTTTGAATTACTACATGAAACATTTACAAGAGCGGCAAAACATTTAATATTAGATTCTCAACAATTTAAAAAGGATTTGTTAACTGAAGATCGAGAAAATAGTCAAAGCTTGATTCAATCGAATGAAAGTGTTTCTAATCCATTAATTCAAACATTATATAATTCCTATTTTATTACAGTTCATTCTGAATTAGAAATTATGTTAACTAAAGTTAATAAGATTGTTAAAAGAATTTATCATTCTTCTTTCCCTAAAAAGACTATTGAAATGTTAGATGTTGTAAATAATAAAAAACAAAAAACAATAGAGCCTTTTGTAAAAGATACAATTAAACGGCACACAATATTAATAAGTTACAACTTTGTCAGAAATGGTATTATTCATCCAGTAAATGATAAAAATAACCCTGGATTTGAAGAATTAGAAAAATGTATAGATGAAGGAAAAATTATTCATTTAGATATTATTGATTATGAATTGAAAGAATTTGACGATGAAGAAAATATAATTATTGCTGAAATAGGATTTAATTATTTAATTACAGAAATAGACTTTATCGTAAAATATACAGAAGAAATAATTTCATTTTTCCAAGATTTAATAGAAAATTCTTTAAAATACAGAAAACAATTACCTTAAAAAACTACTCTAACAAAACAAATCCAGCCCAGTAATAAGGTTGAGGATATAATTTCTTCATTTCTAATTTTGCTTGGTAAAGTGCTTCTTCTTTAGACATATTGTTTTTAATCCAGTTAGTGTAAAACAGAGTCATTAGTTCTTGTGTTTTTTCGTCACTAACAGACCATAAACTCATAATCACGCTTTTGGCTCCGGCAATCATAAAAGCTCGTTGTAAACCTATAACACCTTCTCCAACTAAATTGTCGCCAAGACCAGTTTCGCAAGCACTTAAAACCACCAACTCAGTATCTTTTAAATTCAAACTTTTGGCCTCTTCAGCAGTTAAAATCCCATTATTTTTACTTTCAGGTTGTTTACCATTTAAAGTATTTTGTGCTCCGGCTAACAGCAATCCTGATTTCAAATAAGAGTCATTTTTATAACTCTCATTAAATAGGTTGGCAATACTTTGTTTTGTTTTTGAAGTATCATCATTACTCAAAAAATAACCATGAGTAGCAATATGTAAAATATCAGGAGATTGTATTTTTTTTAAATTATCTTCCGTAGCATTGGCATTGGAAAACAGTTCAACAGTAGAATTGGAATTATTCAAAATAGCATCAAGAGTTTCGATTTCTTTTTGCGTACCATTAAGTGGACTAATTTTTACACCTGATTTAATTTCATCGAGTAATTCGTTATCTAAACCTCTTTCTAATGAAAATTCATTTTCTTTCTTATTGGCAATCAATAAGTCAAAGTCGGGATTGCCAAATAATATTGTTTTAGTGTTTATACCAACTTTAAACTCTTTTTTATCATCAGTAATGGCTCTTACATTTTGTATTGGTTGAATTTTTAAATAATCAATTAAATATTGTTTTCTGTTAGGATTATAAATGGACTCAATATTGATGGAATTATAAATGCCATCGGTTACTAAATAGATTTTATTAACATCCTTCAACTCATTATCAATTTTCTCAAATAATAAATGATAACTTTCTATATCTTCTTGTTTATTTTGAATATAAGATTTAAAACTTGAAGCATATTTCTTTTCTAATTGATTACTACCATCAATTAAAATAAATTTAGGGGAACTATTTTTTTTAATTACAATAGCTCCGTAAGATATTGAATCTGTAAAAAATTTTATAATATCGGCAGCTTTATTTGTTGAGTTGTATGATTGCTTATTAATCCTAATAATCTCAATATAGGCTTCATTATTAGTAAGTTTATTTTTCAAATCTTTTAAAGTTGGAACAATTAAAGGTTTAATATTTTCAGCTAAAAATTTTTCTATTTCTCGATTTTTATTCTTTAAATTTTCTATTGATTTCAAATCTTCGGATTTACTTTCAATAGCTTTATTGATTAATGAAGTATTGTTTTTAAATTCGGCATATAGCTCAATATTATTTTCATCTGATTTAAAATGATTTGAAAAGAGCAAGGATTTGCTGTAAAATCTAAAATTGATATACTTTTCTATAAATGTTGAATTATTTTCTAATAAATATGAATTTAAATATTCAAATTGATTTACAAATGATTTATATAAATTCTCTTTTTCATTATCGCTTAACAAATTGAAATATTTATTATTATCTGAAATTAATTTATTTAATTGCATTTCAAGCAAATTTTTGGCACCTATAAAATCTCCTGAATTATATTTTAATAAATATATTATCCCCCAACCCCAATAGGTATCATTATTTTCTTTTTGATAGTTCTGAATATTTTTTATTAGTTCGTCATCATTATTATCTAAAAAATATAAACACAAAAAATATCTAATTTTTTTTATACTGTTTTTACTATCATAGTATGTAAAACTTTTTTCATAATTATCTTTAGCTTTTAAAAATTCATCTTGTTGAAAATAATAATTACCTAATGAATAATAGTATCCTTCGTAAATAATAGGCATAATATTAGAATTTTCATCCAAATATTTTTTGAATTTGTCCAAATACTCTTTTGCTCTATCAAATTTGTTTTGACTTATATATACATTGGCTATACCATATAAACTAAATAGATAAATATTAGGATTATTAATTGTTTTAGTGTTTTCAATAATAGTAATAGATTTTTGAAAATAAATTAATGCGTCACGATCATTTTTTCTATTCATTGCAGCCTCTCCAAGGTTATTCCAAACACTTATGGCAGTTTCAGTTTGTTCCAATTTATTTTGATATAATATCCTTAAAGCTTTTGTTTCAACTTTTATAGAATTAGGATTAGTCCCCATTGGATCCATATCCAACATGCTATTTAGAAATGGAAGTAATCTAGGGTCTTTATCACCATAAATACTGAT
Organism: Flavobacterium sp.; assembly: GCA_044361155.1. GTDB lineage: Bacteria > Bacteroidota > Bacteroidia > Flavobacteriales > Flavobacteriaceae > Flavobacterium. The sequence continues at coordinate 73,663 of JBIKJF010000011.1, read as the reverse complement.
TGCCAATTCAAGATTCTTTGTTACTGTTTTGATTGCTTTTTCTTTGTAACCTAAAGCATCTTCGCAAGCCGCCTTATAATTATAAATTTTCAACTTCCTTTCAGTGGTTTTTATATCTAAATTATTATTGCATATTTCGAGAGCTTTTTCAATATGATTTGTTACCATATTAAATTCAATTAATAACATGTCAAATATTTGTTTGTCTTCGGCCGTTAAGGAGTTTATATTGTTACTAATAAATTCAATTTGTTTATCAATATCTTCTTTCGAAAATAAAATGCTTCTTTCAAAAAGTGTTAAAGAATATTTATAAATCTCAAGTAAATCAGTTATTTGATTTTCCTTTTTGAATTTTATTTCATATTCATCAAATTTTATTTTAAAATTAACATAATCATTTTCATTATATAATTTTTCAATTTCATCCCAATAATCTAATTCTTTATTTTTTGAATAATACTCATAATTTAATTTCCTACATTTTTCCGCATTAACATAGTCTTTTATTTGTCCATAAGCAATCTCAAGTCCAAGATAAATTGTACTCAATTCCAAATTAGCTTTAAGATTATTTAATTTACAAATTTCTATAGCCTTTTCACCATATTTGATAATTTCATTTGGATATTTAGGGTAAATTCCGTGTTTAAATTCTTGTTTATTTATGAATAATTTAAAGTAAATATTAAAAAATAATTCGGAGTTATTTAATTTTTGAATTTCATATTTTGCAAGATATTCTAGTAATAACTTTTCCTGACCAATAAAATCTTGTTTATATCCCAATGCATTTACATAATCAAAGTTAAAATCTTCAATACCAGTTTCTTTAATAAAACCTATATATTCTTGAGCAAATTGTTTCGCTTTTTTAAAATCTTTGTTTGAGTTATGATCTATTAGTGACAATGCATTCAATACTCCTTTAAAATTTGATTTATTTTGAAACTTATATTTTTTTATCAAAAAATAGCATTTTTCATAATACTTATAACTAGTATCATAATCAACTTTATTTTGAGATTGATTTCCAATTAGAAAATAATTACCACCTAAAAAATAATTGATTTTCATTATTTTTAAGTAATTTTTTTTTGTGCTAGATTCCCAAATATCCAATGATTGTTTCAAGAGGGTTGAATCATAATCACCTAATGAAGATTTTACAACTCCTTTACGATAAATATAATCTGCATAAAGTGTGTCCTTTATTATGTTGCTTTTTGCTAAGTCAATATCTGCTAACTCGATAAAATGTGAAGCCTTATCAATATCATTTTTTTTAAAGTATACAAACACCGAATCCGAATATTGTTGCCATTGTTGAGAATATGCAAAACAAGGAATACAAACAATAAAAAATAATACTTTATATTTTTTCATACTTACATTTTTAGTTCATTCCAAATATCATTAGCTTTATTTTCTTGTTTATCATGAAAATAGGCAATCGCTAAAATTCGTTTCGCTTCAAGAGTATTTTGCTTTTCTTTCGTTAATTCAAGAATGGTCCCAATAGATTTTGGATAGTTACCCAACAAATCCAATACACAAGCCAAATTAATATAACCTTTGGTAAAACTGGGGTCTAAACGAATTGCTTCTTGAAAATCTTTCTGGGCGGCTTTCAATAGTTGTTCAATTACTTCACTATTATCATCCAAAGACCTTGTTATTTCTTTATCCAATCGGCTTTTATTTTCAATTTCTATAGGATATAAAAACCTTTCGGGGCTTGCTTTTTCAATTTCATTTGGTTCTTTTAAATCAAGTGCTTTTCGGGTTTTAGCAACACCTAAATTATTATAGTTCTCTCTTGAAGGGAAATCGTTATTGACTGTATTAAAAGCCTCTATAGCTTTATCATAATTTTTTTCCTGCATAAATTTTAATCCAAGTGTAAAGGTTTCATATAACCTTTTGGCTTTTAATAAGGCGTTTTTAGCAATTTCTTTTCTTTGCACTTTTGTTGGGTAACCATCGGTATCTTTTAATTGATATCGGGTATATATGGCATCTAATAATTTGGGCTGTACTTCAAATGGTTCATAACCCGCAACAGCAGCATAAAACAAGCCTTTATCATCGGCTTGGGTTTCATAAATTATTTTTTGGTTTTTGTCAATCAACTTAACTTTTTTAGAAAACACTTCATTTTTATTGCGAATAGCAAAAGCAAAATCGGTACAAAAACTATGTTCGTTATAATAGTGCGCCAATTCATGACCAATGACTACGGACAATGCATTTAGACTGTCTTTTCCAAAACTTCTACAAATAGTAAATAAATAAGTATCAATAGTTACAATGGGTTTTTTGTCAAATTTATAAAAAGCCGGTCTGTCCTGTTTCTGCTTGGTAACCACAAGTTCTGGTGCTGTTTTAGAACTTCCATAGGCTAAAACGAGTTGGTCGAACACCTTTCTAATTTGTGGTTCTTCTTTGTTTTGTCCAAAGATAAAAAAGGACATCACACTGAAAATCAGGGTAAGTCCTTTTTTAAGAAATATTTTAGTCTTAATTGCCATAATCAAAAATAATTTTATCCAAATCACTTACTAATTCTGTATTGTTTTCTTTTTTATAAAGTTGAGGTTGCTCGGCAACAGTCAACTTAAAGTAATCAGCATCTCTTTTCAGATAATAAGTTGCTTCATAAAGTACAATAGAATTTTCTTTCGTAGTAGTAGAAACATACAATATCAATGCTTTGCCATCAAAAACATATTGTTTTTCTCTTTCTTTCAATAATGCTAATTCCTTTTGAAGCGAATTAATTTTAGTTTCTAACACTCTTACTCTGGCATTAACACCCACTTTATTTTCAGAAAATTCATTTTCAAGCAGTTGTCTATATTTTTCAATGGCAGTAACTATCGATACTATTCTAGCCTTTTGATTATTTTCTACAATCTTGATGTTATTGTTTTTAGAAGCAAAACCCAAACCACTTTCAATAACGGGTGCATTTTTGGTAACCGAAGCTACCTCAGCCAAAGCTTCAGAAGGAATTTCAGCAGTAATTGTACCTTTTGATGTAGTGTCTTTTTTAACTGGAGCAGTTACCACATTAGTATCACCAGGTTGAACTAAATTGGTGTCAGTATTAAATTTAAAATACATAATTCCAGCAGTCAAAACAATACATGCTGCAGCGGCATATTTTATCCAAGATAAGGAGATAACTTTAGTCTCTTTTTTAGCAGAAACAGAATAAACAGGAGATTCTTCCGAGGTAACTAATTCCTTATCCCAAGTATTCATTTTTTCTTTGAGAGCTTCACGTTCTTTTTTGGTAATAGCTAAGGCAATAGCATCATCAGAAATCTCAAAGCTTAGTTTATCAAAAGTTTTAGGAAGTTCCATTTTAATGCGTTTACGCTCCACTTTCTTAATGGCATTTTGTAAATCAGTAAAGAAGTGTACTTCTTTTTCAAAGGCATTATTTTTGGAAGTTATCAAATAATCAATGGCTTCAGAACTAATTCCTAAAACATGATTTTCTGCTAACTCTTTTATCAAAGAAATGTAAAGAGTATCTAATTTAGAAATGATTTTCTCGGCATCTTTCATTCCCAAACTATAAATAGCAGCATATACTGGTTTAGCATCCTTTTCAAAATCAAGAAAGGCAGTAGTAAAGGTTTCCCAAAAAGCTATATTCGTTTGGTTGATATCAAAACTGGCATCTTTCTCCAATTTTGGCAACAACAAACTTTGTACTATGTCGATAGCTAATTTCATTTTTATTGATTCAATTCGTTATAAGACAGTTTTCTTAATTTTTCTTGACAACCAGATTTTTGCTTTTTTGAAGTTTTGTCATTAGAATAGTTCATTATTTTTGCAATTTCATCATGAGATTTTTTGTGATACCAAAACAAAGTAAGCAATTCATAACAATGACCTCCAGCAGCTTTCATCTTTTCTAAAGCAGTTTCTATTGCCAAAAATTGTGGTTCGTTGGAGTGATCTACAGCATCCAAACTATCAGTTATAGAAGAATGATAACCATTAGGGTTTTCATCATCGTCATCATCGGAATTATCTTGATAATCCGTGGTCAATTTACTTTTTTCAAGAGTATTCAACAATTGAAAACGACATACAGAATTCAAATAGGTTTGAAATGTGGCAGTAAGAACAAAATCACCTTTTACTATTTTTTCATAAAGTATGATATTGGCATCTTGAAAAACATCTTCCAGTTCATAATCATTAATTTTTCCACTAGTCATTTTTCTCATAAAACCCAAACAATTAGATTTACATCGCTTATAAACGATACCTAAATAATCGGAATTCTCTTTTATTTTAACTAACAACTCCTGGTCAGTAAGATTTGAAAAATTGTTTTTGTCTGCCATGGTAACCTCTATATTTGTATATAAAATCTTAAAGGCAGCAATTTAAGATTTTTTTGTCACTTTAAAAATGTTATAACAAATCAATCTCTTTATTGCTAAAGAGATTGATTCATTTTACATTGAATTATCTACTGATATAACTTTTATTTCCATTGCTGTTAATGTAGTACTGACCACCTCTAGAACCAGTATATACTGGCGTTGGTGTTGTATAAGTTGGCGTTGAATAAGTTGGCGTTGAATAATAGGTCGGCGCACTATAAGTTGAAGGTGCAACATAGTAATTATCAGCTGGTTTAGTTCCATAATTTCCAGTGTACGGATTTACATTTCTAACAGTACTGTAATTGTCATTTCGGGTAGTGTTTGGAGTGGTTCGGTAATAACCTTGAACATAAGTTCCATTACTGTTAGTGTAACCCGAAACATAAGTTGAAGTTTGAGCAAAAGAATTAGCTGCTGCAAATAAAAACGCGATAAAGAAGAATAATTTTTTCATGATAATAAATTTAAATTGTTAATGATTAATTGTTTTATACAAGTTAATAGTGAAATTGTAAAAAGGTAACCCTGATTTTATTTTTTATTTTTTTTTAGAATCCACCGTATAGTGTACTTCTAATAGTTTCTGAAGGAGACAAACTTGGTAAACCGCTACTGCTGTTCATAAAAGTATCATACGCACCAAAGTTATTTGGGATTAAAGTTTGCGATGGTGTTAAACTTGGTAAACCACTACTACTATTATTATAAACATCATAACCACCATAAATGTTTGAGGAAAGAGTTTGAGAAGGTGTTAAATTTGGCAATCCGCTGCTACTATTGTTATAAATATCATAGCCTCCATAAATGTTAGAAGAAATAGTTTGAGAAGGTGTTAAACTTGGTAGACCACTACTACTATTGTTATAAACATCATAACCTCCATAAATGTTAGAAGAAATAGTTTGAGAAGGTGTTAAACTAGGTAAGCCACTACTACTATTGTTATAAATATCATAGCCACCATAAGTATTTTGCTTAATGGTTTGAGAAGGAGTAAGATTTTGATACCCATTAGTCGTTCCGTAAACATTGTAACTTGACTGAGCATTTACACTAAAACATAGAGCAAATAAAGCGATTGAAAGTAATTTTTTCATGATAAGTAATTTTTAAATTGTGAATAATTAATTTGTTTTATACTAGTTAATATTCAAAAAGTAAAAAGGTAACCCACAGATGTTAAAAAAATTTTTAATTATGTTTTATATCACATAAGTCAGGTTCATCCTGACAATTCAACTATAAAATATAAAATTAAAAAGAATACAACATATTATTATACAATTTTAAGTTTGTCAAACGAGGGCAACTTTTACCCTCGAAAATAAAACGAAGGTAATTTTATTCAAATTTTACTCTCGTTCTTTTTGTTTCAACACTCCAATAGTTAAAATCGGTAAAACTTTTAATGATAAAAATGATAATCTTAATTTAGATATATTACATTTGCATAATACTACACATTGTGTAGTAATGCGCAAACAAAATATATAGATGAAAATAGGGGTTCAATCATATAATTATTTAGAAGACTATCTTGATGCTGTTAGAGCTAAAGGTAGATATGCCTTTACAATTGATGAACTTAAAGATAAATTTGATATATCGGATAAAGCAATTCATCAAAATTTATACCGTTTAAAAGCAAAAAAAAAAATAGTTCAAGTTCGTCAAAGGTTTTACACCATACTTCCAGCAGAATATGCAAGACAAGGAATGTTACCTACAAATCTTTTTATTGACGATATGATGAATATGTTACATAAAAAATATTACGTTGGTTTAATTTCAGCAGCAGCTATTCACGGTGCATCACACCAACAATCAATGGAAACATTCGTAATTACTGAAAAACCAGCTTTAAGAGATATAAAAACTAAAAAGTTAAAAATCAATTTTTTCGTTAAAAATGATTGGAACAAAGACGACATCAAACAAGTAAAAACCGATGCTGGTTTTATAAATGTTTCTTCTCCAGAACTCACAGCTTTAGATTTATTATCCTATGTAGATAAAATAGGAATGAATAGAGTGATAACTATTTTATCAGAATTAGTAGAAGTAATAAAACCAACAAATCTCAATAAAACAGCCAAAAACTATTCACAAACAGCAGCAGTGCAACGGTTAGGATATTTATTAGAAACAGAACTCGATAACCAAAAATTAAGTGCTATTTTATATAAAATTATAGCACATAAAATAGGGGTAAATATTCCTTTAATGCCAGGGAAAGATAAAATTGGCGAACTAGATTTAAAATGGAAAATTATCAGAAACATTAAAATTGAAAGTGATTTATGATTCCTAGACGTTATATAGAAGAATGGAAAGAATTTGCTCCTTGGCCAGAAAATAGCCAAGTCGAACAAGATTTAGTTATAGAAAGAGCATTGGTTGAAATATTTTCAGATCCATTCCTAAATGAAAACCTAGCATTCCGTGGTGGAACAGCTTTACACAAACTATTCTTAAAACCACAAGCTAGATATTCCGAAGACATTGATTTGGTACAAATAAAGACCGGACCCATAAAACCAATTCTCGTTAGATTGCGAGAATGTTTGGCATTTTTAGGAACCAAAAGAAATATTACAACAAGTATTCACAACAACACCGTAGAATACCGATTTGAAACAGAAATAGCTCCAATAATTAAAATGCGTCTCAAGATTGAAATCAATTGCAGAGAACATTTCACAGTATTAGGATTGCAGCAAGTACCTTTCAAAATACAAAACGGTTGGTTCAATGGAGAATGCATGATAAATACCTACTACATAGAAGAACTACTGGGCACAAAATTACGAGCATTATACCAACGAAGAAAAGGGCGAGATCTATTCGATTTAGATTTCGCACTAACAAAACTAGATATTGATATTTCAAAATTAATTCAATGCTACAAAGAATACATAAATTTCTCGGATGGCGCCTCACCTACCAGCAAAATGTTTGTAGCCAATATGCTAGAAAAAATGAGCGATGATGAATTCAGAAATGACATCTTCACAATATTAAGACCTGAAATTGAATACGATAATGATTTGGCGTATGAAAAAATAAGTGAAGAGATTATTTGTAACATATGAAAGCAGGCAGTAATTTATTTAATAATTAAACTTAATTTAGAACTAAAACATATCCATTTATGGAAACAAATAAAATAGAAGAAATCAAACAAGAATTTTTCGAATTACTTTCAAAAACTCCACTTGATTATGATAAAGTTCTGAGTCTATCAAATGAGCTGGCAAAATTGGATCCTAATTTTCAAAGATTTTTTGTTGATGCAAAAACACTTATTCATTTAGGAAGAGATAGTATAAAAGACCACAGCACTGCTTTACTGGAATTAGTTAAAAATAGTTACGATGCTGATGCTAAAAATGTTGAAGTAGAAATATATTCTAAAACAAATGATTTTATTAGGATTGCTGATAACGGTTTTGGTATGACTGAATCTGAATTAAAAAATAATTGGTTAAGAATTGGATTTTCTGCAAAAAGAGTTTCTAAAACTAGTGAACTAGGGAGAAGAAAAACTGGTGAAAAAGGTATCGGTAGAATATCCACCGATAGACTTGGTTCTGTTTTAGAGTTAAGAACAAAATCTAAAGATGATAAATTAATTGGTCTTAAACTAAACTGGGATGATTTTGATGTTGAAGGAAAAGATTTGTCAGATATTAAAGTTCAACTTTTTAAACCTGAAAGCATAAAATTACCTGAGTTTAATGGTGTAAAATCTGAAACTGGTACTGAAATATTAATTTCTAATCAAAGACAACATTGGACAAATAAAAATATTGAAAACCTCTTTACAGAATTATCTGCATTAACCCCTCCTTTCGAAGAAGTAATTGATTTCAAAATCGATTTAAAAAATGATATTTTACCTAATGTTTCAAGAATAATTGACACAAACTTTTTAAAAGCTGCTGAAATTGATTTAGAGGCATTTTATGATGGAAAAGGTTCAGATATCATTTACACAATTAATAATAAATACACAAAAAAAGAAACAATTGAAACTGTTAATTGGAAAAACTTAATTACAAAATCAGATTTAAATGTTAGTGATAATATTTTAGATAAACTTAGATGCGGTCCAGTAACTCTCAAATTATCATTCTTTCTTAGAGAAGCTCCATCCGTTGAAAATATGAGTTTTAACATCAAGGATCTCAGAGAGTTTTTAGACAATAATGCAGGAATTAAAATTTATAGAGATAGAATTGTTGTAAAACCTTATGGCTTTCCAAGTTCACAATTTGGATATGATTGGCTAAATTTAGCAGATAGAAAAGCAAAAGATCCCGCTGGTATAAGTCGCGGAACAAATTATAGAGTTACTCCTAATCAAATAGTTGGTGCTACTTTTATTTCAAGAGATAATAATCTTTCTTTGGCTGATAGTGCAGCTAGAGAAGGATTTGTTGAATCTGAAGCTTTTTTAGATTTGAAATATTTTATTTTGGGTTCAATTAACATGCTTGAATCATATAGAACAAAGTTGCTTCCTGAAATAAAAAAATCCAAGGGGAGCGAGAAATCGACAGAAAGTAATACAGATAAAATTATTAAATCTCTTTCTGAGATAGAATCAGATTTATCTGAAATAAAAGCTGAAATAGACGCAAGTAAGGACATTGATGATGATGTTAAAGAAAGTGTTCAGAAAAATATAACGAATTTAAGTAAGACAACTCAAAAAGTAGAAAAAACAATTACTGACTTACTTAATTGGAATAGAACACTAAGTGGTTTAGCAACGGTTGGAATATCATCTGCTGTTTTCGGTCATGAAACCGAAGGATCAATTACTCAATTTAAAGGATCTACATCAACAGCTAAATTGCTCCTTAAGAAAAAAACACCAGATATAGATGGAGCAATATCTGAATTAGATAAGGCAATAAAGCATTCTAACAAGGTTGCTGCATGGGGAGCTTACGCTCTAACAAGAGTCCAAAGAGAAAAAAGAAGTAAAAAAAATATTAATATCAAAAGAACTATTGAAACTGTAATTAGTGAATTAAATCCTGCATTTAAAGCAGCTTCTATCGAGTTAATTTTTAATGGTCTAGAATTAGTTTCAAAAACATATCAAATGGACATTGAAACGATATTAATCAACCTACTTACAAACTCATATACAGCAACTACTCAAAAAGGAGGCGAAAGAAAAATTATTGTTTCGCTCACAAGAGAAGATGCTAAAATCAATAAAAAAACAGAATTACAAGGGTATTCAATAATTGTATCAGATTCTGGTCCAGGTGTATCAAAGGAATTTAGTCATCGTGTTTTTGAACCTTTGTTTTCTACAAAAATAAATCCTACACAAGGTAGTAATAGTATTGGAACTGGACTAGGGTTGACTGTTGTTAGTTCAATTGTAAGGGATTTAAAGGGAAAAGTGTCTTTTGATATTGATCCTACTTTAAAAGGAGCACGATTTAAAGTTTGGTTACCACTAGAAAAGAAATAAATTATGAGTAAAATTGATATTAAAAACGAGGGTACTGAAAATCTAGAAACTGTCAAAATATACAAAATTGGAATTATTGATGATAATTTTGACCAAAGAGAAACCTTAAGACTTTCTCTTGGAGCTTATTTAGAAAATAATGATTCAACTTTTGAAATAATTGATATTTTCCCATTTGTTACTGAAACATTTCAGGAATATTTCCAATGGATAAAAGATGAAAACATTGTATGTTTGATTTTTGACGAGAGGATGAATAATGAAACTGAAAAGGGAATTGGACCCGTTAATTATAGAGGAGACCAATTGGTTTCAGTAATTCGTGAACGTTTTAAAGACATTCCAATTTATGTAATAACATCTAATAAAGGTGACGATGAATTGACTGCAAAATTCAGTGAATTTGAAGATATAATAGAAAGACAAGAATTCATAAATGAAGGAGATAAATATGTTAATAGAATCATTAGAGCTACACAGAGGTATTTGGATGAGAATAAAATTGAATTACAAGAGTTTCAAAAACTATCTGAAAAAGTAGCGTCTGGTGAATACAGTCAAGATGAATATGATAGCTTGTTAGCATTACAAACTAAATTGCATTTACCGCTAGACACTACACTTAATGATAGGCAAGAATGGCTAGACCAATATGAAAATACAATATTGGAATTAGAAAAACTTAAAACTGAATTACAATCAAAATTGAATCAAAATTGAATTGGAAATTAATAATTAAAAATCCTGCCAAACAACCTACAACTGGTATTTATTCTGACTGGAAAGAGCAGATTGCAGAGGAATGTTTTTATCAATGCGTTTATTGTTCGATAAATGAAACACAATTTGGTGGTATTGACCACTACCATATTGAACATTATAAACCAAAGTCGTTTGCGCGATTTCAGCATTTAGAAAATAATATTTTAAATTTATTCTATGCATGTCCTATTTGCAATAGATTTAAAAGTGATGATTGGCCAAATGATGCATATAGTTTAAATATATGTTGCTATCCAGATCCATCAATATATGACTATTCAACATTATTTACGCTAGATACAAAAACATACAAACTTGCAGGTAATTATATAAGTAGCAGTTATATTACTCAACGATTATTTTTAAATAGAGCACAACTTATATATGAAAGAAGGGAACAATTATTAAATGAAAGAGCTTTAGCGGTTAGAAAAGACCTTGAAAAATTAGGTAAACTGGATTTAATTTTAGCAGATAAGCAATCTATATTAAATCTAATTGATGCTTTCTCAAAGTTAAGTGATATAACCGAAAAAAGAAAAAAAATAAGACCTTATAAGTTGAAAGAAATTAGAAGATAATGAATAAAAAAAAGTTAGGTTCTTATTATACACCTACAAGATTAGCAGATTTTGTGGCAGATTATTGTTTATCCAAGATAGACAATCAACAAACTATATCTATACTTGAACCAAGTGTTGGGGATGGTGCTTTTATCAATGCAATATCAAAAAGTCAAGAACTTGAAAGATTTGAAACGATTAACAATACAGTTGTAGAAAAAGAAAATGACGAATTACAAAAAGTAATTGATCTTGAAATAAATCAAAAAATTAATTTAATTCCAAATAATTTAGATTACTTAAATTTCCATTTCAACGACCAAAATCGCTACTCACTTATTATCGGAAATCCTCCTTATGTTAAAAAAAATCATTTGTCAGAGGAGCAGAAAGAGTTAGCAAAAAGGATTCATTCTGAAAAATATTTATCAGATAGAAGTATTAATAATATTTGGACATCTTTTTTAATAAGCGGAATTACTAAACTACAAGATAATGGTATTTTGGCGATGATATTACCATTAGAATTATTGCAAGTCAAATTTACTGAAGAAATAAGATCGTTATTAATAAATGAATTTCAAAGAATAGAAATTTTTACTTTTAATGAACTTCAATTCCAGGAATGTAAAGGACAAGATACGGTTTTATTAATTGGATATAAAGCACATGAAAATCAAGGAACATTCTATACTAATATTAATGCATTAGACGATTTAGAAAATGATAATTATGAGTTTTATGAAAATACCGCACTTGCTAATTCAGACAGGAAGTGGTCACATCATTTTATAACACCCGAAGAATATGAGTTTCTAGAAAACTTAAAACTGCGCATACAAAATGTTACACATTTCATTAATAATAAAGCGGGAATAGTTACTGCTGCCAACAATTATTTCATAGTAAATAATGATGTTGTTCAAGCATATAATTTTCAAAATTTTGCTAAACCAATTGTTCAAAAAGGATTCTTCGTAAACGGTTCGGTTACATTCAATAAAAAAGATTTTGATACATTAGTTGAAGAGCGTAAACCAACATATTTGCTTGATTTCAATTCTTTAATTGATAATGAAATTACTCCTGAAATGAACGAATATTTTAATATTGGTAATCAATTGGAATTACCTTCAAGGTTCAAATGCAAACAAAGGGAAAGATGGTACAAGGTGCCAAACATAGCTACAATTCCTGAAGCTTTCTTTTTTAAGAGAGCACATGAATATCCTAAACTTTTAAGAAATGATGCAGATGTTCTTGTTACTGACAGCGCATACAAAATTGAAATTAAAGAAGGCTTTGAATTAAATAATTTTATTTTTTCTTTTTATAATTCACTAACATTAGCTTTTGCAGAATTAGAAGGAAGATATTATGGAGGTGGAGTTTTAGAATTGACACCAAATGAATTGAGAGTACTACCAATTCCTTATACCAATTGCAATAACTTTGAAGAATATATCTCAGAATTTAAAAATAAGACTTCTATAAAAGATATTCTAAATAAATATAACTATCAAATACTTAACGGAACACTTGGTTTAACAGTTGAGGAGATTGATAAAATAGAAAATATTAGACAAAAACTTATAAATAAAAGGCATAGAAAATAATCTTTTTTAATTACGTTTTAAGTTTTCAAATGCCACTCCTTTGCCAACGCTCCAAAAAAATTACTGTCATGGTTTTTGGAACAAAAACATGTTCGCAAAGCGACTCATGCCAGTAATTTTTTTCCCCAAGCTTCTTTACATAATGTGGCATTATAGTGCATAAAGAAACACCCTGCTACTAATGAAATATTAGGATGCACTATAATAACATTATGTAAAAAAGCCGCCACACCCAACGCGCTTGCCAGTGGCTCTAGGGCAACTTTTTGAGCAGCTTCCATCGCACCAGCCGGCTACTCAAAAAACCACCCTTCGCCACTGTCTTCAACAACGTTCGCTATTTCATAGGAAACTTTACGGTCATACTTACTTTCAAGAACGTTTACGGTAACTGTTTTTAGCAACTAACTTGTTAAATCGGTAGTGTTTTCATTGCTTTTGTAAGTGCCTTTTCATTTTCATAACAACTTTTTTCTGGGCAATAACTTCTTCCGTCAGAACATCAATCAGGCACCCACAAAACCAAAAGAGCCAGCAAGAGTATCATTTTTCATTTGCCACAACGCACAGAGGTAATTGCTTTCACAATAGCTGATGCCATAACGTTACTAAACAAGTTTATGCTGAAGACTAAAAACTGTAAACTGAACACTATTTGTGGCATCAGCTATTAATAAAAGCAATCAGAAACTCCCAATAAGCAAATAAAAAAATGATACCCTTGCTCTGAGCTTCTGCCAACGCACTTGGTAAGTATTTGCATTGTTTTTTGAAGATGCTTCCCATTTCCATAACAACATTCCGATTGATTACTAAATCCTGAAAACTGAACACTATTTAAGCATCCTCAAAAATCAAATTGTAGAAGGAAGAGTATCAATTTTTCAGATGGATAAAGCACATTTTCTTTTTCATCACACTCAGTCATCCATCTACAAAAAATTGATACACTTCCAAAGACGACCATCTTCCACATCAACACCCAATCCTTCAAACAAATTCAGATTATACGATGATGTTTAGTAAATGAAATCAAAATAAAAAATAAAAAAAAAGAGAGCAAAGATAAGTTCCAGGTTTACAAAAAAGCAAGTTCAAGCCCTACGGGTTTTTGAAAAAATCTCCACCCATTCGGGTAGTATTTTTTCAAAAAAACTTGCTTTTTTGAAACCTTCCACTTGAACGAATGGCTTTCTTTTTTTCTTTTTTTTCTTTTGAAAAATTTATAGGTCGAGCGTAGCGAGAGACACCTGCATTTCAAGAGAAAATCCGCAGAAAATTGAAAATATAATCAATTTTTAAAGCCGAATGTTATGCCGAATTTTATCATCAAAACCCACCGAAAAGACACGATTTACTCAAGACCTCATTTATTTGTACTTAACAAAGGGATGAACAGCGGAAAGCCACAAAAAGAGCCATTTACGAACAGTTTTGTTATCATTTTTCAAAACGAGGATGAATGCGAAAGTTTATTTTTCATTGCTTATAGTTTATGGAAAACAAAATTCTGGCACCAATTTCTTTGTGGTTCCGTAATTCCATTCTTACGTCTTCCAGACTTCAAAAAAGAGTTTTTTCCAAAAGCAAAAATCATGATGGAAGAGCACGAGCAACATGTTAAGCATATTGCAGCACTAAAGCTTCTAGAACAAAAGGAAAAGCAGTTTCATGAGAATATCAATCTCATAAACGATATGCGAAGAGTAATTTTATACCGCTATTGTAATAAATGAAAAAAGCCTGGTCTAACGACTAGGCTTCTTAAGTTAATCCAGTAAAGGTTACCACACGAAAACTGGACTATTTATTTTTAGATTTTGTCAACCATTTTAATGAGAGCGAAACCGTAAAACTAACAGTTGCTCCCAACGCTGCTAAGATAATTGTTTTTACAATATCTTCAGAAAGAATATTGGGTAAAATACTCAATACTGTTCCTGATGCAGTGCCAGCTTTTAAAGAAATATTAGTTTCCATCACGCGCTTTGCTGAGGTTCTCAATTTCTTTCTTGGCTTTATCATCAACAGTTATTTGGCTAATTGCAGAAATTACACCACCTGCAACAGCTACATAACCTGCTGCAGTAACTACTGCTGCAGGTAAAACAACTGGAGCAGCTACTATTGAACCACTAATACCCAATAATGCCAATCCAATACTTCTCAAAATCTTAAAAAATTTCGGAGTTGGAGCTTTCGCTCTTTCTAGTATATTCATAAAAATAACTATTTAAGATTTCACAATCAATTCAACACTTTCTTTTTTGTCCAAAGCTTTATAAACCATCGATTTTAAACTTATAAAAGCTTTTCGGGACATCAACCCTAATCCTGGTCCAGAAAGTTTAGTTACTGGAGCAATACAACCGTTCAATTCTTGCAAAGCATTATTGGCTGGATGAAACAGAATTAGACTTCTGTTTTTCACATCCAAAACCTCCAAATGCCATTGAAATTTTTGGCTGTATCGTTTTTTAATAAAATATTTCCCTTCCGGAATGCAGGAAACTCTCGTTTCATTTTCTCTCCATGGTAACTCAATTGTATTACAAATCGATTTTCCTTTACATTCGAGTTTTCCGTTAGTTCCGTTAGGGAAATAAGTTCTGGTCAATTCAAGAACCATTACACACCGCTATCTACTTTCACAACCGATAACGGGTTGAAAGCACCATTTTTAAGCGGGTACATAGTTCCATTTACTTGCTGATAAAATTCAACACCTAATGCCAAAAACAATGGTTTTGTACTCGCAGGCGTAACTGCATTTACTTGGCTTATCACAGCAGTTGCAGTGGCATCCCATGGTAAAATGGCAGTTTCTGAATGCGTTTCGACAAACGTTTCAGCTTCAAAATCAATTTCAGCACCAGCAGAAATAATTTTAAAATGAGTAGTTCCTGATGGAGCTGCAATCATATTAACTGGAATAAACGAAGCCAAATCAACACTTATTTCTCCAGCAACACGGTCAATTGTTGCAACAAAAGGAGCGAATAAACTAGTTCCTAATTTACCACGAATGTTAAACTCGAATCCCGTAAGCAATTCCGCTTCACCATCAATCACGTTACGCAAGCCTCTGTCGCTCACCAAATCCGCTTGAATAACCTTTACCATCGCTTGCGTCAAACGACTAACCATTCTACCATCAGCAGAATTTAAAAGCAATGCTCTTAATGCCGTTCTCAAAACCTTTCCGGCTTTGCCAGCTCTGCCAAACTCCGAACCATTTTCACGCGTTCTTTGAAACGCAGGGTCACTGGCAATTCTACTAGCGTCAATTCCGCCTTTTTCTCTTGCTAAGTGTCCATCTTGCGTTTTGTAAAAAGTAATATCTCCGATAGTACCTTTTAGTTTAATTATGCCTTTCTGTCTAGCCATAACTTCAAAATTTTAATTATTAAAATCAGTGATCATTTCCCTCAATCATCATTCTGTTGCAACATCCATCGATTGATTTCAAAAACAAATTTTAGTCAATTAAACCGATTAAAAAAGTAGCACCAATACAATATGTCACTTTGTGACATAAATGGCAGAAATCGACATAAATACACGTTTTTGAACCTAAAAATTAAAAGTAAATTGCAGCTTCTAAACAAAATAGATTTTTTACTAATTTTATCCTGTTCAAAAAATTGGATTATACGGCTTTCATGTAAGTCAAAGCCTAGTTAAAGCTATAGATAGTGTATGAAAATTGAAAATAAGAGATTGTGTATCTACCCAAAGGACATACAACGTATTACAGGGAAGAGTTACAGGCAAAGCATACGAATGTTGCAAAATATCAGAAAGGACCTCAATAAGCTCCAAAATGAACTTGTGAGCATCGAGGAGTTCTGCCAATACACTAGCTTAAAATATGAACAAGTTGAGCGTCTTATTATTGGTTAGTTTTTAAAGTTTACTTGTTCAAAAAACAAACTTTACTTGTCTGTAAAATAAATAACTACCAATTCAAATTTTAATCACAAAACGGAATTTAAATTGAAGTATTTTTTGTAAATTTGAAGTATCAACATAGATGATAAACCACAATAATTTAGAGGGGTACTATTAGGGGTACTTGAATTAAAAACAAAATATACTACATTGTATATCAGCAATATAAAGGCACGAGGTTAATCCCTCTTTCTCCGCAAAAGAAAACCGATTAGCATAGCTAATCGGTTTTTTTATTACAAAAAAATGGCTCAAAAGCTTTGCTTTTGAAAGTCGTTTTTTTGAAATAAAAAAACAAATGATTATGCAAATAATCATTTAGGTTTTCTTTTGCCCAGGATTCCCTATCTGGGAACAACGAAGTTAATCCCAACATTGACTTCGAGAGCTTCAACCAACGTGAAGTATAAAACAAATGATTATGCAAATAATCATTTAGGTTTTCTTTTGCCCAGGATTCCCTATATGGGAACAACGTAGTTAATCCCACATTGGCTTCGAGAGCCTCAGCCAACGTGATGAACAAAAAACTATTGATTATAGCAATAATCAGTAAAGTTTTCTTTTGCCCAGGATTCCCTATATGGGAACAACGTAGTTAATCCCCACATTGGTTTCGAGAGCCTCAGCCAACGTTGAACTTCTAAATAGTTGAATTGTATTATCCGAATATCAAATTAGATTTTCTTTTTTAAATGTAGAAGGTGTCATTCCTTTTTTATTGAAAAAAACTCTGTTAAAATAACTAAGCGTTTCAAAACCACATTCAAAAGATATTTGACTAATCGTTTTTTCTGATTGGATTAACATTCGGCAAGCTTCGTTTATTCTTAACTCATTTAAATAATCAGAATAGGTTTTTCCTGTGGCCTTTTTGAAAAATTTACAGAAGTTACTTTCCGTCAAATAAATTAAGTCTGCTGCTTGTTTTAGAGAGATTTTATTATAGAAGTTGTTTTGTATAAACGAACAAACTTTATTAATCCGTAGCTCATTTTTTTTAGATACAACATTATGAAAAGCATTTGGTGCAATCAACCTTGCTTGCTTTTTAGACAGTACATCCAAAATCGAAATCAACTTTAATACCCTATCCACTCCTTTAGCTTCGGTTAAATCAATAATTTTTGAAACTAACGCTTCATCAATCTCAAAACTTATTCCTCTTTCAGAATGTTGCAACATGTCCTTAATTAATACACTTTCATTTAGTTCTAAGAATGGTGCTATAAATTCCTTAGAAAACTGAATTACAATTGCATCCGATTTTACGTCATCCTCTAATTTACCAGACCAAGTATGCGGCAAATTGCTTCCCAACAAAACTAAATCACCATTGCTAAAATATTCATAAGAGTTCCCAACAATTCTGTAGCCACTTCCCTTAACAATGTAAGTCAACTCAAATTCTGGGTGATAATGCCATTTGAATTCAAAAAAGGGAACCTGAAAACGATAAGCATAAAAACTTGAAGTTCCTTTTTCTGATGGGATGTTCTCTAATGTAGCTTTCATATGTAAATATTTATTGTTTTTAAGGTCATATGTTATCGCTTTATTTTCATTGGTGTTTGCAAGCAAACGATTTTGTTTATGGCGATTTCATAATATACTATAAACTTTAAAATATATAATCATTCAAAAATAATTCAATATAGTGTCATAATTAAACAAATTAATGTTAAATCTTACCAAAACGAATGAATAGTTTTGAAATTCCTAAAATAGAATGTTCCATTTTAATTTACTTTAATTTAATAATTAGAATATGCAAACACTACCAAAATCAATATCAGAATTTCTTGAAACGCCTTATTCGCTTTCGCAAGAACAAATTGATTTCTATCAAAAAAATAGATATATCAAATTGAAGGAAGTTCTAAATCTAGAAACTGTTCTATTCTTTAACGATGCTATTACAAAACAAGTAAACGCAATGAATCAAGAGCAAACAGCACTTGAGGATAGAACAACGTATGGAAAAGCATTTCTGCAATTATTCAATTTATGGTTGGAAAATGATGTTGTAAAAGAATTAATTTTTAGTAAACGAATAGCTAAAATCGCATCCGATTTAATGGAAGTAAACGGAGTTCGTTTATACCATGACCAAGCTTTATTTAAAGAAGGTGGCGGTGGAATTACTCCTTGGCATGCCGATCAATATTATTGGCCATTAGAAACTGATAAAACGGTTACGGCTTGGATGCCATTGCAAGCAACACCACTAGAAATGGGTCCTTTAGAATTCAGTGCAGGAAGTCATACAATTGTTGAAGGACGCGAATTGGAAATTGGAGACGAGAGTGAAGAAGTAATTCAGAAAAAACTACGTGTTACTGATTTCAAACATGTTATTGAACCTTTTGATGTTGGCGAGATTAGTTTTCATTCCGGTTGGGTGTTTCATCGTGCTGGTGCTAATGTAACTGACGAAATGCGAAAAGTCATGACCATCATTTATATGGACAAAGACATGATTCTAAAAAATCCTGAAAATAAAAACCAGATACACGATTGGAATACTTGGTGTCCGGGTGCAAAAATTGGTGAAATCATCAACTCTCCTATTAATCCAATTTTATATTCAAACTAATATGGATGTAAAATATACCTGTACCTATTGGGGTTGCGAGCATCAATCGGCAAAAGAATTTCTATCCAATGTTGTGAACAATGGTTATGATGGTGTGGAAATCAATTTTCCTGATGATGCAAATTTTGTGGCGGAATTTCTTGAAGAATTAGCGAACATTAGAAATACTATTAATCCTAATTTTATTTTTATTGCGCAACAAGTGTTATCCAATAAAAACGAAACGGTCGATGAATACATTGACAGAATTACAAAACGATTGGAATTTTTAACCACTTTAAAACCCAATTACATTAACTCTCATACAGGAAAAGATTTTTATGATTTCAGCGATAATTGTAAAATAATTGAAATCACAGAACATATTGCTCGAAATTCAGGGATTCCCATTTGGCATGAAATTCATCGTGGGCGATTTTCATTTCATTTAAAAACGCTTTTAAAATATATTGACATCTACCACAAATTAAAACTAATTGCCGATTTCTCACATTTTTGTGTAGTTTCAGAAAGTAATTTAGAAGACCAAAAAGAGTTATTATCCAAAATTTATCCCAATATAAAACACATCCATGCTCGTGTTGGCTTTGAGCAAAGTCCGCAAGTGAACCATCCTTTCGCACCAGAATGGAATACACATTTAGAGCGTTATTTAAGTTGGTGGAAAGAAATTATTGAAATTCAAAAGAAAAGAAACTATTCTCAAATAACCATTACACCCGAATTTGGACCATTTCCTTACATGCCTCAAGAGCCTTTCACAAAGAAACCGCTTTCGAATCAATGGGAAATCAATCTTGAAATGAAACACTATTTACAACAAAACCTTTAACCAATGGATAAAAACAACAAAAATTATATTCTTTTTATTGCTTTAAGTGCAGCGCTTGGCGGCTTATTATTTGGCTATGATACGGCAGTAATTTCTGGAGCCATTGGTAATCTAACCGAATATTTCCATTTGACTCCTATTGAAACTGGCTGGGCTATTTCAAGTGCATTGGTTGGCTGTTTAATTGGTGCTTTTTTCTCTGATTATTTGAGTAACCGACTGGGACGAAGAGCTACAATGCTAATTACAGCAATTCTCTTTATTCTAAATTCTGTTGGAACGGCGCTACCTAATTCATTCACAATGTTTGTGCTATTTCGTATTGTGGGCGGAATTGGTGTTGGTATAGCTTCTATGGTTGTACCGATGTATATCGCAGAAATTGCTCCTCCAAAAAGACGTGGTGCTTTGGTAGGCAACTATCAATTAGCCATTGTTATCGGTATTGTTGTGGTTTATTTTGTGAATTACTTCATTGCTTTGCAAGGTGATGCCCAATGGAATTTGAACATTGGATGGCGTTGGATGTTTGGTTCTGAAATCATTCCTTCTATCCTATTTCTAGTTTTTATATTTCTAATTCCCGAAAGCCCTAGATGGTTATTGCAAAAAGGAAAATCGGAACAAGCTGTAGCTGTATTAGAAAAAATAAACGCACCAGAAGACGTGGCTCAAGTGCAATCTGAAATTCAAAATTCATTGGAACAAGAAGACAAAGGTCAGTGGAACAATCTAGTAAATCCAATCTATAAAAAAGCACTGTTTGTTGGCATTGGACTTTCTATTTTACAACAGCTAACCGGTATCAATGCAATATTATATTATGCTCCAGAAATTTTTAAAAGTTTAGGTAGTTCAACCGACGCTTCTTTGCTAGAAACCAGTATTTTAGGTGTTGTAAACTTAATTTTTACTTTACTAGCCATTAAATGGGTTGACAAAATGGGAAGAAAACCATTGCTTTACATTGGCTCAGCAGGAATGACTATTTCATTGGCAGCAGTAGGTATTTTTATTTACAATGAAGCTGTTGGGAATTATGTACTACCCTTTTTAATACTTTTCATGGCTTCCTTTAGTATTTCATGGGGACCAATTGTTTGGGTGTTACTATCAGAAATTTTTCCAAACAAGATAAGAAGTTTGGCATTGGCGATTAGTGTTTTTATTCAATGGGTAGCCAATTTTGTGGTAACACAAGTTTTTCCAAGTTTGATTGAAAACCAATGGTTGAAAGATAATTTTAATGGTGCTTTTCCGTTTTATTTGTTTTCTTTAATCTGCTTATTTTCTTTATTTTTCGTTTGGAAAAAAGTACCTGAAACCAAAAATAAAAGTCTAGAACAAATGGATGCCTTATGGAAATAAGAAAAACACTCTTTAGCGGATTATTATTGTTTTGTTTTTGGAATATAAATGCCCAAAATAATGCCAAATTTGTAAATACCTTTATTGGTACAGATGGCACCGGACATACATTTCCAGGACCTTCAATGCCTTTTGGAATGATACAACCCGGACCTGATAACAATATCGCTGGTTGGAATCATACGAGTGGTTATCAATACAAAGACACTTTGCTTTTGGGGTTTTCACAAACGCGTTTCAGCGGAACTGGAATTGGTGAAATGGGTAACATTTTGTTGCTTCCATTCCATGAAAAAAAGTTAAAATTTAAAAATAGTTATTTCAAAAATTCTGAAAAAGCTGGTGTTGGCTATTATTCATTGCTTAAAAAAGATGGAGTTAAAGTTGAATTAAGTTGTTCAGAACGTGTAGCATTTCATAAATATACTTACCCAAGCAAAAAAGCAAAATTATTATTAGATTTCCAACATGGATTTCAATTTCTAAACGATAGTTTGGTTTTGGAAAGTGACATCAAAATCGAAAACAATAACACTATTTCTGGGTATTGCAAAACCAAAGGTTGGGTAACCAAAAAGTATTTCTTTACAATTCAATTTCAAACGCCATTTGTAGCATCAAAAGAACTTCCGAAAGAGAAAAAGCAAAATGCACCCAAATACATTTTGGATTTTAATTTGTCAAAAAATAGAATTTTGCAGCTAAAAATTGCTTTATCAACGGTAAGTTTTGCTGGAGCAAAACAAAATTTGAAGTCTGAAATTCCGCATTGGAGCTTTCAAAAAGTAAGACAAAATGCTGAAAAAGTTTGGAATAATTATTTGAATAGAATTGACATTGAAGCACCTCAAAAACAAAAAGAAGTCTTCTATACTTCGCTATATCATTTGCTTTTGCAACCATCCAATATTGCTGATTTTGATGGAAACTATCGTGGTGCCGATGATAAGATTGCATTAGCACCAAATAAAGCCTACTACTCTACTCTATCGATTTGGGATATTTATAGAGGTGCGTTTCCGTTGCTTCAAATTATTGCTCCCGAAAAAATTGATGGCATTATAAATACCTTACTTCTGCATCACAAAGCTGCTGGCTTTTTACCCATTTGGACGGCTTGGGGACAAGATAATTATTGTATGATTGGTAATCATGCTATTCCTATGATTTTATCGGCTTATACTAATGGTTTTGATGGTTTTGATAAAGACGAAGCACTCAAAGCCATGATTAAAACTTCAACTAAAAGTCACATTAATTCCGATTGGGAATTGTATAATCAATATGGTTATTATCCTTTTGATAAATTAGATAATGAAGCGGTTTCAAGGACTTTAGAAAGTGGTTATGACGATTGGTGTGTGGCGCAAATGGCTAAAAATTTAAACGATAAAATAAATCAAGTTTCCTTTCAAAAAAGAGCCAATTATTATAAAAACCTTTTTGATACTGAAACAAAGTTATTTAGAGGTAAAGATACCAATGGCAATTGGAGAACACCTTTTGATCCATTAACAGCAACTTCACCCATGAACAATCCTGGCGATTATACCGAAGCCAATGCTTGGCAGTATTTTTGGACTCCAGCACAATACGACATCGATGGTATGAAAAATCTATTGGGCGGAAAAAAGGAATTCACAAAAAAACTGAATGATTTCTTTACTATTGAAAGTTTAAATCCAAACAAATTTTTAGGTCAGGAAGCGATGATTGGTCAGTATGCTCATGGTAACGAACCGAGCCATCACATTGTATATTTATATGCTTTTTCGGAAACCCCTAAATTCGGTCAAAAATACATTCATAAAATCATTAACGAATTTCACAACAACACGCCTGATGGTATGATTGGCAACGACGATTGCGGACAAATGTCGGCTTGGTATATTTTGTCTACGTTAGGTTTTTATTCTGTAAATCCTGCGAATGGCGAATTTGTTCTTGGTGCTCCACAAGTTAAAAAAGC
This sequence comes from Flavobacterium sp., assembly GCA_044361155.1. GTDB lineage: Bacteria > Bacteroidota > Bacteroidia > Flavobacteriales > Flavobacteriaceae > Flavobacterium. Next base: position 50,094 of record JBIKJF010000011.1, on the reverse strand, counting down.
AACTTTGCATTTAAAAAACAATAAAACTTTTACCATTGAAGCAACTAACTTCTCTAACGAGAATATTTATCAAGAAAACGCCAAACTGAACAGTACATCACTAACAAAACCATTCATAACCTATTCAGAAATCATGACTGGTGGCACTCTAAATTTTCAAATGACAAAACAATAATATATTCTATGAGAAATTTATATTTATCAATAGTAATTCTAGCGTCATTCACAATGAATTCACAAGAAAAAAATGCAACTAAAACAGCAGAAAAATATCAGATATTACCTTTTGGAAGCATAAAACCCACTGGCTGGATTAAAGAACAAATGCAAAAAGATGTTGATGGTTTTGTAGGTAATTTGGATAAATTGGTGCCTGACTTAATCAATGACCCTATTTACAGCACAGGTAGATTACACAAAAATAGCACAGTTAAAGATTTAGGAAACAATAAAGAAGGCGATGCGGAAGGCAGTGAACAATACAAATGGTGGAACAGCGAAACCCAATCCAATTGGTGGGATGGTTACATCAGAAACGTAATTTTAATCAACGATAAGGTAGGTCTTAAAAAAGTAGAAAAGTACATTCAAGAGGTTTTGAAAACGCAAGATGAAGACGGTTATATTGGCATTTACGATAAGGAATTACGCTACCAATTCAACTCTGAAAATGGTGAATTATGGTCTAAAGCAACAATGTATAGAGGTTTACTTGCCTATTACGAATACTCCAAAGATAAAAAATTGTGGAACGCTATTGTGAAAGCGGTTGACAATGTAATGACCAATTATCCTATTGGAACATCCAGTCCGTTTTCTTCGGGTACTGCATTTAATGGTGGCGTTTCTCACGGATTGACTTTTACCGATGTTTTGGATAAAATGTATCAAATTACAGGTGACACAAAATATACCGATTATGCGCTGTTTCTATATCAAGATTTTAGCAAAACCTATCAATCAGAAAAAGATGTGCAATTGAGCAATATTTTAAATCCCAATTACAAATTACAATCGCATGGTGTGCATACCTATGAGCATTTGCGACCACTACTAGTTGCTGCATATGCTTCTGATAATAAAGAACTACAAAAAGCACTTCAAATTTACATTCAACGAATTGAAAATACTACAACCCTAACTGGTGGTGCCATTGGTGACGAATGGATTGCTAAACGAACTGCCGATGCTACTCACACTGGTTATGAATATTGTTCTCTTCAAGAATTATTAGATAGCTATTCTGTAGTGTTTCAAAAGCAAGGAAATCCAAAAACTGCTGAAGCCATTGAAACTATTTTTTACAATGCGGCTCAAGGTTCACGTAATCCAAATCATTCTTGTATTGCTTATCTTAAAACCGATAATTCCTTTGAAATGGAAGGCACAAAAAATGGTGAAATCGAAGCCGACAGAAAACAAACACGTTACAAATATTCTCCTGCGCACCAAGATGTAGCGGTTTGTTGCAATCCTAATGCTGGACGAATTACGCCTTACTTTATAGAAAAAGCATGGTTGAAAGAAAATAAAAACACCTTAGTAAATGTGCTTCTAATGCCCAATAGTGTTACCACTAAGATTCAAAATAAACCCATCACTATCGAGACAGTAACGGAATATCCTTATGAGAACAAATTCGTTTTCAAAATTTCAAATCCAAAGCAAGCTTCCTTTGTTTTAAAAATTAGAAAACCATCATGGGTGAAACAGATTGTAACGAATGAAAAATATACCATTGAAAACGACTTTATTGTATTCAATAGAAAATTTAAAAAACAAGAGGCGCTAACTTTAGAATTCAAAGCCGAGGTTGAAATAAAAAAAGACTTGAACAACGAAAACTATTTCAGCTATGGTGCATTATTTTATGCTAAACCTATCGAAGCTTTTGAACAAAAAGGTAAATCTTATTTCACCAATTTTGATGATTTAACCTATAAACCAAAAGACAACCATCGTTTTGAATTTATTGAAGAAAACCAAGCTTCCTTCAATAAGGGTCAAATTACAATCAAAGCAAAAAATAAAACTACGCAACAAATAGAAAACATCACGCTTATTCCATTTGGTAAAACCATCTTGAGACAAGTAAGTTTTTAAAAAAGTAAAACCCTAAAATCAATTATTTATTTGACTATACTTTAGTTTTAAAATACCCAAGCACACTATTCTTCTGACATAATTATTATGATTATTCAACTTAAAAATATTTTTTAGTGTGATGGATTATCATTAAGTTTGGAGATAAATATTTTATAGATGCAAGCGAAACCATTTTTGAATTTAACTCATTAGTTGTAAATAAAAAAATGAAGACAATTACAACACCTTGGAAATCAGATTTTCTAGAATTAGTTTCAAATTCAAAAAAATCAATAAAAATAACATCTCCTTTCGTTAAAGAAAATATTTGTGATGAAATGTTATCTGCAAAACAATCTAATGTAAAATTAGAACTAATAACTTCATTCAAACTTGGAAATATTTATTCAGGTTCTTTGGATATTGCTGCAATTGAGAAGATAATTAACCAAAAAGGAATCGTAAAAAATTTTTCAAAACTTCATTCTAAAATTTATTTATTTGATGATAAAGAAGTGATAATTAGTTCCGGAAATTTAACTTATGGAGGTTTAGTTAATAATTATGAGTATGGAATTTATTCAAATGAGAAAAACCTAGTTTCTAAAGTATCAAACGATTTTAATTTATTATCTGATAACAAAAGAACTGGTGAATTGAATCTTTCTCATTTAGAAAAAGTAAAAGAAATATTATCAAAAATTCCATCAAATGAATCAGTAAAATTTCCTAATTTTAATTTTGAATCACCAGAAAACAATTATGATACTCTGGAAATACCTAACCAAACAATATCTTCATCATTAAAAGGCTGGAAATTAGAAGTTTTTAAATGTATTAATATAATTCCAAATCAGGTATTTACATCAACTGAAATAAATAAATTTGAAAACCAATTGAAAATAATTTATCCTAATAATGAGCATATAACAGATAAAATAAGACAACAACTTCAATATTTAAGAGATTTGGGATTAGTTGAATTTTTAGGAAATGGTCATTACAGAAAACTATGGAAATGAAAAAATACATATTTATAACTCCAGAAGGAAGTACATTTTCACCAAACGGAAATGAAATTGAAAATATGCAAGTAATCGGTATTGTCGAAAATGTTTCTGATGAAAATGAAGCTTATAAAAAGTTATTATTAGAAAATGATTGGATTATTGATTCTGAGTTTAATGTTGCAGAATTTATTTGTTATGAAATTTTATAATTATTTCAATTTTATAAATCGTCCCTCAATTCCTGAATTCATAAGTATTTCTGAATTTTCTTTACCGTAAGCTATAAATACACTTGGAGCTCCAGGAGTACCTGCTTGAATTCCTGTAACATGATAAAATCTGATTCTACCTTTTACAAATAAAACAGCATCTGCATCATTCCAAACATGCTCAAAAAAACACTTTGTTTCTGTTCTTGCAAAAATTAATGCAATCCCATTTCCGTGAATTTTTAATTTTTCCATCCACAATTCCATTCCTCTTCCATATGGTGGATTTAGATAAACTCTACCAAACCATTTTTTAGTCAATCCATTATCATTAGTTGTGAAATTATTTGTTGCATGTAAAAATGGCGGATTGATTGGACTACATGGGTCTAAATCAAATTTACCTAATTTTTCTACTAATTCTGGTGGTGTTAACCATTCAACTTTAGTGTTTTCACAACGTTCAAAAGATGTATTCATAATAAATGATTTAATGCAAATATTAGATCATTATTTCATAAAAACAAATTATAATGTGATCAAAATCAATATTTTACAAACAAAATTAAAACCTATTCATTTTCAATTATTTAAATAAAAAAAATGTTTTTAATCAATTTAGTATTAAAAATATTTTATTTTCATTCTACACACAAACAAAATAATTTATTGGAGTTTCCTTACGATTTATACAATGCTAAAAAGCTTGTAATCTATTCTGGTGGTCGTGCAAAAGCATTTCACCTTACCTCCTATTTTGGTGAAATTGAATCTATCAAACACAAACATAAATCAAAAATAAAAGGTAAAGAAAACTCTACAACCGAATATTATTTTGAAGTAAAACTAAAAGAAAATTTCTCAGAAGATATCTCGATAGAAAACAATCCAAACATCAAAAAATGGATGAAAGAGTATTGTGATGAATATGAATTAAGCAAAGTCGATTATTTACCAATATTGACTTTTAGTGAGAATGTTTTTTAAATAAAAATATCTAATCTTCTAACAAATCAACAACAACCGATATTCACCATCCTTTTCTATTGGTGCTCTTTGAATGCATGGTGGTACTTTTTGGTTGGGATGGTCTACTGCCAGTCGCCAAACAAAATCTTTGCTTAAGTTATTTATCTATTGCAATTTGAGATAGAAAGATTTAAATTAAAATACAATAACAAGAAATGGCAACCAAAGAACAAATTGTTTTCCCAAAGTATAAAAAGGTTTTAGAACAAATGGGAGAAAATATCAAGATAGCTCGTAAAAGGCGAAAACTCACTATGATTCAAGTAGCAGAGCGAGCAGCTATTTCTCGGTCAACATTGCATTTAATTGAACAAGGAAACACAAGTGTAGCAATGGGAGCCTATTTCAATGTGCTACGTGTTTTAGGCCTACAAGATGATTTTCTACAACTAGCAGCAGACGATGAACTAGGAAGAAAACTCCAAGACCTTGAACTACTAAAATAAAGTCATTGCGAGGAACGAAGCAATCTCATCTACAACCTAACCTTCTAAAAATCTAAGATGTCAACAAAAACCGATATATACGTTTATGCACATTGGCAAGAAATGCCAAAACCCAAAATCATTGGCATATTATCTGCCCAACAAGCAAAAGGTAAAAAACATTTAATCAAGACGTTTAAACTTTTTTAATTGATTCTAAAAATTAGGTTTTTTGTTTCAAATTTTAGCTTTTTTTCATTGCATCGTTGGGTTACAAAATTAAAAAAAACTAGGCCGTCAATAAATTTAAAAATAATTTAACTTGTACCATCAATGGCTACCTAACGTTATTAAAAAAAAATCTAAACTTTTTTTAATAAAATGCGGGAAACCGTAAAATAGTATAAAACTTCTTTTTTACCTTTACCAAATCACTTAAAGCTACCCAGTAAACTTTTATTAAAGTTATTTATTTTTGGTAAGTTTGAACGTGATAATAGATTTTACAGTACAATCAACCCTTTAAAAAAGAGAAAAAACAAAACGCAAATAGAATCAAGTTTATTGGAAAGAGAAGAAGATTTCATGTTTTATAAGATGCAAGGGTTGATACAAGAAGAAATTGAGATAGTAGAGCATGTTTGATAATCATTTAGCTCTATATAAAAGCAAGAAAATGTCGCCAATTTTACAGAAAGTCAAAAATTATCGAATTTTTAGTATCGACAAAAATACCTTCAAAAGAAACTACACAAATGGTGTTTGAAAGTTTCATTGTTTAATAATTCGCTTAAATTATAAACTGGTTGCAACACAAAAATTACTTTACAAATAAATAAATTACAAGATAAAACTATGAATACCTGGAAAAAAATTACAAGCGACGAAGATGTTAGCGCAATAATAAACGCATCGGAACTAAAGCCTCAAATTATTTTTAAAGATAGTACCACTTGCGGCATTAGTGCGTATGCCAAAGAACGATTAGAGCAAGGCTCTGATCTAATGACCGCAACCGCCGATTTTAATTACTTAGATTTACTTACGTATCGCTCGGTATCGAATTACATCGCCAAACAGCTAAACGTTACGCATCAATCACCACAAATTATTGTTCTAAAAGATAAAAAAGTGATTTTTAAAGATTCACATCATTCAATTGAACCTGAAAAAATTGAGAAAATTTTATAATTTTTTTTATTGGTAGTTACTATTTCATGCAGAGCCACAACATTGTAGGCATTTGCATAAATAGATTTTTTTTGTTTTTTACTTATCTTAAAAAAAATATAGCTACAAATCTTACGCTAAAAAATAAGTATAATAAAGTTAATCTTGTTGTAAAATTATGAAGCATTTATATTTTTTTATTTTTTATTTAATTTTAAATATGGGTGTTGCTCATGCCAATGTGGTAATTCTTCCGCCCAGTGCTACTATAGCAGGTACTACTACCGTTTGTCAAAATGCCGCTAGCCCATTGATTACTTTTACAGGTAGTGGTGGAACAGCTCCTTATACGTTTACTTATACTATAAATGGCGGAGCAAATCAAACAATTTCAACAACAGGAACCAATAGTGTTGTTACTTTAAATGCTCCAACAGCAACTGCAGGAACTTTTACTTATGCTTTGGTGAGTGTTACGGACTCGGCGACACCACCCGTAACAGTAACAGTATCAAATAGTGCTATGATAACAGTAAATCCGCAGCCAGATGCTACAATTAATGGGACAGGCTCTGGAACTACTTTTGGAGGAGTTCCTGTTTTTAGAATATGCAATAACAATGTCTCTACTTTTACATTTACTAATGGATCGAACACATCATCCACATTGAATACTAATTATACAATTGCATGGGGTGATGGTTCTCCAAATTTCACCTCAAATACATGGACAACACCATTAACGCACACTTATCAAGTTGGCTTATGGAACTTGGTATATACAATTCAAAGTAGCAATGGATGTAGCATTACAAAAAATTACATTGTATTTGTTGGTTCAAATCCGGCTGTTTCATTGGGAAATCCGGGGAATACGGATATTTGTAGTTCAAGTCCTTTAACATTTCCAATAACAGGTACCAATAATAATCCTCCAGGGACAACCTACACTGTTTCCTTCAATGATGGTTCTGCATCCCAAATTTTTAGTCATCCACCACCACCATCAGTAACACATACGTTTTTAACTACATCTTGTGGAGTTTCAAGTTCTAATGGTACTACTACCTTCCAAAATTCATTTTCAGCTAATATTGTAGCAGCTAATCCTTGCGGAGTGTCGGCAATTGGTGTTGTACCAATTTATGTTTCAACACCTCCCATTGCAAATTTTACGTTACCAACTTCTGCATGTGTAAATACTCAAGTTTGTTTAAATAATACATCAATAGGTGCGTTTGATAACTTAGGAAGTAGTAGTAATTGTAATACAAGCCCAAAGTTTGTGTGGACAATTTCTCCATCGATAGGATTTACAGTAACATCAGGTTCCCTTGGAAACGATTTTGGAAGTAATAATCCTGATCTTTGGACATCTGGTACAAGTCCATTATGTATAAATTTTACTCAACCAGGCACCTATACAATTACAATAAAAACAGGTAATAAATGTGGCGCAGATATTGAAACAAAAACAATCTGCATAGAACCGCCATTAGCACCTCAATTCACATTAAACACAAATTCAGGATGTACACCTTTATCGATAACAGCAACTAATACTACTACTTTAACAAATCAATGTGCACCGCCAACTTATGTGTGGTCGGTACAGTACACACCTGCTTTTTGCGGAACTACAATACCTACTATTCCAAATCAAACGGCACCAAATGCATCCTATAACTTTACAGAGCCAGGAACGTATTTGATTAGATTAACGGTAACTAATTCGTGTGGAAGTTTTAACACAACACAAACAGTTACCGTAAAAAAACCACCAACAGCAGCAATTGCAGCGATACCAAATGCATGTGGTACAGCTTCTATAAATCCAACAGCAACAGTAAATAGTTGTGCGCCAACAGGAAGTACATTAGCATATGCATGGAGTTTCCCCGGAGGTACACCATCATCGGCAAATACCGCTAACCCAGGAATTATTAGTTATCCAGCAGGTGGCCCATATACTGTTTCATTAATAGTTAGTAATGAATGTGGTCCTTCCAGTACTGCTATACGAACTTTTACAGTAAATACAGCACCAACAATTACAAACACCAATTTAAGTCAAACCATTTGTTCGGGTTCATCAACATCATTAGTTACTTTAACTGCAACTCCAGCGGGTACCACATTTAGCTGGACAGCCACATCCACAGCAGGAATAACTGGGTTTTTATCCTCTGGTACTAACACCATACCTGTACAGACTATTACTACTACTAATACATCTCCTGGAACGGTTACTTATGTCATTACGCCAACATTGGGAGGTTGTATCGGGACACCCGTTAATTATGTTGTTACTGTTAATCCAGCTCCATCAATCACTACACAGCCTGCTTCAAGCACAGTTTGTTTGGGAGGAACGCCTACTTTATTGTCTGTAGTTTTAAGTAGTTCAACTGTTACACCAACTTATCAATGGTATTCCAATACAATTAATTCCAATACAGGAGGAACTTTGATTACTGGTGCAACCAATGCCACCTATAATCCTCCTGCTAGTGCAGTTGGAGTGCTATATTACTATTGTATTATTACATTAACCTCTGGTGGATGTTCAAATATAACTTCTAATGTAGCTACAGTCACAATAACTCCATTGCCAACAGTTACAACCCAACCTTTAGTTTCGCAAAACTTATGTGTTGGAGTAACTATTCCAACACCATTATCGGTTTCCTATTCAGGAGGAATAGGAACGGCTACCTATCAATGGTATTCCAATTCTACCAATTCAACTTCAGGTGGAACATTGATAACAGGTGCAACTAATGCAACATATTTACCTCCCGTTTATACTGTTTCAGGAACTTTTTATTACTATGTGATAGTTAATTTATCAGGAAATGGATGTGGTGCTGTAACAAGCAATAATGCTCAAGTCACTGTTTTTGATGACCCTATAATTACTACTCAACCTCTCATATCGCAAACCTTATGTCAAGGAGCAACTCCAAGTAATTTGATAGTTGCTGCATCTGGCGGAAATGGAACTTTTGTATACCAATGGTATAGAAATACTACTAACAATACGACTGGTGGTATTGCTATTCCGGGCGCAAATAGTGCAACTTATATCCCACTTACAACAACTGTAGGGACAACTTATTATTATTGTATAATTACGCAGTCTACGCCAGGTTGTAGTGTTACTAGTAATTTGGCAACTGTAATAATAAATGCTTCCCCAACTATAGTTAATCAACCAGTATCAAGTACGGTCTGTACTGGTGGTACACCTACACCTTTATCATTTACTTTTACTACTGGTATTGGTACTCCAAGCTATCAGTGGTATTCTAATACTGTTAATGATACTACTACTGGAGTAGCAATAACTGGTGAAACAAATCCAACGTTTAACCCTCCAGCTACGGCTGTAGGTACGATATATTATTATTGTATTATCACTTTTTCAGGAATATCAGGAAGTTGTGCTATAGTATCTACTAATACTGCAGTTGTGACAATAACGCCTGGAGCAACTATTGATCAACAACCAATACCAAATCAAGGCATATGTATTGGAGGAAGTTTACCCAATCCGCTGACAGTTTCTTATACTAGCGGAACAGGAACAGCGAGTTATCAATGGTATAGCAATACAAGTAGTTCTACAACAGGTGGAACAACTGTGGGAATAAATTCACCATCGTACACACCACCAATCTATACCATATCAGGAACTTACTATTATTACGTGGTGATTAGTTTTAGCGGAAGTGGATGTGGTTCAATAACAAGTACCGTAGCACAAGTTGATGTGATTAACGACCCTATAATAGTGACTCAACCATTGGCATCTCAAACGTTATGTCAAAACTCACCTGCTACAGTATTATCAGTAGTAGCTTCTGGAGGAATTGGTACTACTTATGCCTATCAATGGTTCAGTTCATTAGTTAATAACACTTCTGCGGGTACTTTATTAGTCGGGGAAACTAACAATAGTTTTACACCTTCAACTACCATTGCAGGCACTTTGTATTATTACTGTTTAATAACCCAACCGGCAGGAATAGGCTGTAATGTAACGAGCGCTATTGCAACAGTTAATGTTAATTTGGCTCCTGCTATTGTCAATCAACCTCAATCTAGTATTATTTGTTTAGGTGCAACGCCTACAACTTTATCATTAACCGTCGCTAATGGTGCAGGTACGCCAAATTATCAATGGTATTCCAACACCATTAGTGCTAATATTGGTGGAACTTTAATTTCTGGGGCAACAAATGCTACTTATAATCCACCAGCCACTCCAACTGGGACAACATTTTATTACTGTGAAGTTACTTTTCCCGCTATATCAGGTTCTTGCTCATTGATTGTATCCAATCCTGCTGAGGTAACCATTAATCCAAATCCCGTTATAGTGCCAGAAATAACTACCATTTGCAGCAGTACTACTTTTACCATTACTCCGACTACTGCTTCAGGAAATACTATACCTTCGGGCACAACCTATACTTGGTCAAACCCAACGATATCTCCCGCAGGTTCCATAACAGGAGCATCAGCTCAAAACACTCCCCAGACCAATATAAGCCAGACATTAGTGAATTCCACTACTAGTCCTGCAACAGTTACTTACACAGTTACGCCAATTTCGGGTGTATGTACTGGTGATAACTTTACAGTTACTGTAACTGTAAATCCTGCTATTAATCCAAATGTAGTTGCTAATAACAATACTTGTTTTGGTATCAATACAGCTTCTATTACTACCAATATCACTGGTGGAATTCCTCCTTATTCAATAAATTGGACAGGGCCAAATGGATTTACTTCTTCCGCGGCGAATATTACTAATTTATTACCAGGAGTTTATAATGTTAGTATTGATGATGTTGGAGGTTGTCCATTTTCAAACTCTTATACCATTAGTGAACCTGCTGATATTGTAGTTACAGTTGATAATGAAGATGATAGTACTTGTTTTGGTAGTGAAAATGGGAGCATTGCGATTTCGGTATCCGGTGGAACAGGGAGCTATTCTTATACTTGGACAAAAAATAATGTTCCTTTTGCCACTACTCAAGATATTTCTAATCTCACACCAGGAACTTATGTTGTATCAGTTACAGACGTGAATAATTGCGGTCCAAAAACAGACACGTTTACTATAACAGAGCCACCGCTTTTGGTGGTAAGTTTAGTGAGTCAAACCAATGTATTGTGTTTTGGTACAGCAACAGGAGCTATTACAATAAATGTAGTTGGAGGAACACCAAACCCTTCTACATTAGATTACACATATGCTTGGACTGGACCAAATGGTTTTACTAATAATAATCAAAATTTAAATTCAATTGCAGCAGGAACTTACAATCTAACAGTTACTGATAATCAAGGATGTTCTGCAAATTTGGTAGTTATAATTACACAATCAACTGAAATTATTGTTAGTTTTACTACAACACCAATTACCTGTTTTGGTGGAAACAATGCATCAATAACCGCAACAATATCGGGTGGAAACGCCCCATATCAATACCAATGGAATAACTTAGCTACTACTTTAAACCAAACAAACCTATCTGCCGGAACCTATGTAATAACTGTAACAGATAATTTAGGATGTAGTAAAGTTCAAAATATAATAATTCCAGAAGCACCAATATTTACCGTAAATCCGATAGTAACAAACGTAACTTGTTTCGGCGCAAATAATGGAAGTATTAATCTTAATTTAACAGGAGGAATTGCTCCGGTAGCATTGACATGGAGTGATGGTAGTACTGCAGGATTAATAAGAAATAATCTGGCTCCAGGAACATATGTAGCTACAATATCAGATGGCACGCCTTGTTTCATTGTGAGAACATTTAATATAATACAGCCTCAACCCTTGGTACTTTCAGCAAATATCACTAATCCACTAGATTGTACTATTGCTAATAGCGGAGCAATAAATTTAATTGTATCGGGTGGCACTGCTCCATTCAATTACAGTTGGTCAAATGGTTCAACAATAGAAGACCTGACCAATTTGAATGCAGGAAATTATTTAGTAACAGTAACCGATGCTAACAACTGCGTCATTTCGGGTCAATATTCCTTAGTCAGACCTACTCCAGTGATAATAGCGGTTACAACCCAAACAGATTTTGATTGTACAACACGCGAAGTAACTCAAAATTTTGTGGCACAAGCAAGTGGTGGCCTTCCCCCTTATCAATACCAATGGTCAAGTGGAAATATAAGTGGTGTGAACAATCAAATAATGAATTCAACAACAAATGGGACAGTAATTCTAACAGTTACAGATGGTGCTGGTTGTTCAGCTAGTTATACTGTAGATGTAGACAACCCTGTAATTGGTAATACTTCTTTTGAAGCAACCTCTTTCGGATATACTACCTACGGTATTTATTCCATCGGAGATCCAATTCAATTCAATAGTACCATTACAGGGGATTATTTATCAGTTTCTTGGGATTTTGGAGATGGAACATTTTCAACTGAGTTAAACCCTGTGCACACTTATCTCATCCCAAGAGATTATGTAGTAACACAAACCGTTACTTATCCTTTTGGTTGTGTATATGTGCAAACCATCACTCTACTAGTTGAAAAGGGATATTTATTAGTAGTACCCACGGCATTTACTCCAAATAACGATACTTTAAATGATACTTACCGACCAGTAACTAAAAGATTGAAAGAGGTTCAATTGGAAATTTATGATACTTGGGGCTCCCTTATTTATGCTGAGAAGGGAGATGTAATTATAGGATGGGATGGCAAAATAAAAGGTTTGAATGCTGAAAACGGAAACTATTACAGTAAAGTAACAGCAGAAACATTCTATGGAACTATTGTAAATGAAAATCAAACATTTGTTTTAATTAAGTAACACTAAATAATATGAAATTAAAATTTATCTTAGCGGTGACTTTATGTTTGATTATTAGCATAAGTAATGCACAAAATCCAGTATTCACACAATTTTATCTTGTACCCGAAACTTTAAATCCTGCATTTACAGGAATATCAAATACATGGAATGCAGGAATTATACATAGAAGACAATGGCCTGACGGTAATCGAAGAATTGATACTCAATTTGGTTTTGCTAATAACCTAATTAGTGATGAAATTGGGGTTGGAATATCAGTATTGAACCATAGTGAAGTTTTTACAGGATATAATTATTTTAACTTCAACGGTGCTTTTGCTTATAGAATTGACTTAGATTACACTTGGCGTCTTAGATTAGGATTGGAAGCTGGTTATGGAAGAAAAGATTTTAATTTTAGTAACCTTTTATTGGAAGATCAAATTAATATTAATACTGGTGCTATAAATCCTGTAAGTATCGATCCCGGGGTTCTTAATACTACTAATAATATTAATTTTGTTGACTTTTCAGCTGGATTTGTATTTGATCAGGAAAATGCCTGGTTTGGTGCTGCTGTAAAACATTTAAACAGACCTGATATTTCATTTAGAGAAAATGCAAATGTTCCCTTAGATTTATTTTTAACAGTTCATGGTGGTTTCTATTATGAATTTTTGAATTCACCCACTTCTTTGATTCCAGAAGGGACAAACTTATTGATTACAGGAAATTACATGAGACAAGGAGAGTATAATCGATTGGACATAGGCACAGTTATGGATTATAGTCGTTTTAGTTTTGGTTTAATTTTTGCAATCAATCCCGAGGGGAAAACATCAAATAGCCATATGCTTACATCATTAAACCCAGTACTATCTTTCAAATCTAGTGAATTCACATTTGGTTATTCTTATGATTACAATACTTCCCGAATAGGCAATACACAGGGTGTTCATGAATTTTCACTTACTTGGCAATCTACTTATCGTTGCGATCGTTGCGACAATTATAAAGTCAAGCTTAAACGAAATGGCGAATCTGGTTATCAAAAAATGTAACTCTATCAGTAGTATTGTTCTCCTAAACGGAATTATTTAAAATAATAAAGATATAAGCAATCTGAAGACTATGAAACATAGCACGTTATACCAAACAAATAATCTAAATAGTAAGATGCACTAAAGTTGCCTATTATTGAGACTAATCAATCTAAAATTAAACTAATTACAACTAAACAGCAATAAATAAATTTAATTTGGTAGTTTTGATAACAATCTAATAAAAACAAAATAAATGAAAAAGATTGATACCAAAAGTGAGGTAAAGATAAATACTTTTTATAATGAAGATGATGTCCAAAAAAGGAATGCACTTCAAGATTTATTTGAGCAAACTCCAATACCAAAAGAAGAATTATTTAATAATATGGGATTGTTTGTTGATAGACGTAATTTATCACGTTTTTTATACATGAATGAATTGTATCAGAAAATACTAACTATTCACGGAAGTATTGTTGAATTTGGTGTTCGATATGGTCAAAATATAGCTTTACTAACAAGTTTGCGAGGAATTTATGAACCTTTTAATCATAATAGGAAAATAATAGGATTTGACACTTGGGAGGGCTTTACATCTGTTGACAGTTCAAAAGATACAGAAAATTGGGACTCTGGGGATTTTGGAGTTCCACAAAACTACGAATTATATCTTGAAAAAGTAATTAACATTCATGAACAAATGGCTCCCATACCAAATATAAAAAAACATACTTTAGTAAAAGGTGATGCCATTACAACTATCGACGAATATTTGACCAAACACCAAGAAAGTATAATTTCATTCGTATATTTCGATTTTGATCTATACAAACCAACAAAAGAATGTCTAGAAAAAATCCTACCCTACTTAAGTCGAGGAGCGGTTATTGCCTTTGACGAAATAAATGTTCACGAGTTCCCTGGAGAAACAAAAGCATTTAGGGAAGTTCTTGGAACCAATAATTTTAAGGTACATCATTCAATTTATAGAGCAAATGCAGGTTATATAGTTTATGAATGATTCTGTGTGTAAACTAAATTGTAGTTTATTAAAATATTCAAAAACTTAAACCCAAGTATAATATTAATTAATAGAGAAAGTGAAATTAGATTTGTATTTTTCTATTGTTATTATTTTTTGAATTTTACTTTTTTAATGTGAATTACCATTTAATAAAAAAGTTTATTGAAACGAATTTCAATAAACTTTTTTAAACATTATATTATACAAAGCTTTAAAGCATTTTTACCAACTATTTTTGACTATTAAAGCTTTATAAAATTGATTTCAAATCAGCATTCATAGCTCTTACTGCGTCTGCGCTCTTTGCAAATTTAGCTTTCTCGTCTTCGTTTAATTCAATAGTAACGATTTTTTCTATTCCGTTTTTACCGATAATACAAGGTACACCAATACAAATGTCACTTTGACCATATTCGCCCTCAAGCATAACAGAGCAAGGTATCATTTTCTTTTGATCGTTTAAAATACTGTCTACTAAATATGCAACAGAAGCACCTGGAGCGTACCAAGCAGAAGTTCCTAAAAGAGCCGTTAAAGTTGCACCTCCAACCATAGTATCTGCAGCTACTTTTTCCAATTCTTCATCAGATAAAAATTCTGAAACTGGTACGCCGTTGTAAGATGCTAATCTAGTTAAAGGAATCATAGTTGTATCACCGTGACCTCCAATAACCATTCCTTGAATATCGTTGGCTGGTTTATTTAATGCAAGCGATAAATAGGTTTTGAAACGTGAACTATCTAGCGTTCCACCCATTCCGATAATTCTATTTTTTGGTAAACCAGTTGCTTTTAATGTCAAATAAGTCATGGTATCCATTGGATTAGAAACTACAACAACAATGGCATTTGGCGAATGTGCTAATAAATTTTCAGCCACTCCTTTTACAATTCCTGCATTAATTCCGATTAACTCTTCACGAGTCATACCTGGTTTTCTTGGAATTCCAGATGTAATAACTACTACATCACTTCCCGCAGTTTTTGAATAGTCATTTGTACTTCCAGAAACCTTTGTATTGAATCCTAAAGTTGTTTGAGTTTGAATAATATCTAAAGCTTTACCTTCTGCAAAACCTTCTCTGATGTCTAATAATACGATTTCACTCGCAATTCTTCTGTAAGCAATTGCATCAGCGCACGTAGCACCAACATTCCCTGCTCCTACAATGGTAACTTTCATTTTATTGTGTGTTTATGTTTAAAAAAAATTAAAATTCGTACTGAACTGATATATTTGAATTTACAAATTTACCAAAAGCAATTGTAGTTTGCACATAAATTTTGCTAAATTGGTATCTACCCGAAAATTCACCCATCACATTTGTTTTATTTGATTGAATTTCTTGTAATCTACTATTCAATGTTCTTTGCAAAGGAAAAATAGCTTCTAGAAATCCAACATCGCCAGAAAGTTTGTAATCAAAAGTACTTGTATTAGCAATAATTCCGGTCATAAGTTCTAATCGTTTAAACTCTTTTGAAGCATTTACTTGAAATTGATAAGTATCTACTAAAGCAGAAATTCTATTGATTCCGATACTTCCAAAGTCAGAATTCGAATCTATGAAATCGAAGTTCATATCAGATTTTGTATAGGCTAAAAGTCCAGAAATATGTATTTTTTTTGCTTCAAGTGATTTAAAATATTGATCTATATTGTGTTTTAATCCAAATCCGAATACTTTAAAATCACCGTTTTTTAAATTTGTTTTTGGCGCATATTTTAACAAAACCTCTGTTCCGTACCACGCCGAAACTCCTGCAGACAAATGCGGATAAAAAACAACATCTTGTCGCACACCATTAGGTGCTTTTATTCGAATATCTTGACCTGCAATTTCACCAGTTAAAAAATTTTGTCCAGAACCGCCATTAGCAGATGGAACCATTGCTGTTGATGCATTTTCAATTTCAAAAAAAGAAAAATCAGAATTATTTATTTGAAAATCTCTATTCTTGTTGGGTACAAAAAATAAATTGGTATGAATACCGAGTGTAACATCCCACATTTTTCGTTTTTTGGGTGAAGTAATCCATGCTGAAGAAGATTGATAAACCACACCATCGGTGGCAGGAGTTATAAATTTATCTGAATAAAATAGTGCATCATTGATAAAAGCATTTGCCTGCTGTATTGTTTGTGAAAAAGAATATGTAAATGGAAAAATTAAAAACCCAAAAAAGGCAAAATACAATTTAGTTTTTTTCATTTTAGTTTATTTGATTGGTTAGTACTTAGTATTTATTACTGCTGACACAAAAAAAAGTAAAATCTACAACAATAATAGTCGTAGATTTCACCTTATATATTAATAAAATATCAAAACTAATTAAGCATCAATATTAGCATACACCGCATTTTTCTCTATAAATTCTCTACGCGGCGGAACTTCATCACCCATTAGCATTGAGAATACTCTATCTGCTTCTGCAAGGCTTTCGATAGTAACTTGTCGTAAAGTTCTGAAATTTGGGTCCATTGTAGTTTCCCACAATTGCTCTGCATTCATTTCTCCAAGACCTTTGTAACGTTGAATTCCTGCGCTTCCGCCCATTCTTTCGTTAGCAGCATCACGTTGATCATCAGTCCAAGCGTATTCTTTTTTGTTTCCTTTTTTAACTAAATATAAAGGTGGAGCAGCGATGTAAACATGTCCGCCTTCAATCAATTCACGCATAAAACGGAAGAAGAACGTAAGAATCAAAGTAGCAATGTGACTACCATCGACATCGGCATCACACATAATAATTACTTTATGGTATCTTAATTTTTCTAAATTCAATGCTTTAGAATCTTCTTCTGTTCCGATAGTTACACCAAGAGCAGTGAAGATATTTCTGATTTCTTCGTTTTCAAAAACTTTGTGGTGCATAGCTTTTTCAACATTCAAAATCTTACCTCTTAATGGCATGATGGCTTGAAAGTTTCTATCACGACCTTGTTTTGCCGTTCCACCAGCCGAATCTCCTTCGACTAAGTAAACTTCGCATTTTGCCGGATCTTGTTCTGAACAATCAGATAGTTTTCCTGGTAAACCTCCACCACCTAAAACGGTTTTACGTTGTACCATTTCACGTGCTTTTTTTGCAGCGTGACGCGCCTGAGCAGCAAGGATAACTTTTTGAACAATGATTTTAGCATCGTTTGGATTTTCTTCCAAATAATTTTCAAGCATTTCAGAAACCGCTTGAGAAACTGGAGAAACTACTTCTCTATTTCCTAATTTGGTTTTTGTTTGACCTTCAAATTGTGGTTCAGAAACTTTTACCGAAATAATAGCTGTCAATCCTTCACGGAAATCATCACCTGCAATTTCGAATTTCAATTTATCTAATAAACCTGAAGCGTCAGCATATTTTTTCAACGTACGAGTTAATCCCATACGGAATCCTTGTAAATGCGTTCCTCCTTCGTGAGTGTTGATATTATTTACGTAAGAAAAAATATTTTCAGAATAACTAGTATTGTAAACTAAAGCAACCTCAACAGGAATTTCTCCTTTTTCGTGCTCCATGCTGATTACGTGAGAAATAATTGGCTCCCGACCTGCATCAAGAAACTTAACGAATTCTTTTAAACCTTCTTTAGAATGAAAAACTTCACCTTCAAAATCGCCATTATCTTTTGTATGACGCTTGTCTGTAAGGGTTATTGTAATTCCTTTATTAAGAAAAGACAACTCACGCATACGAGCAGCAAGTGTATCATAATTGTATTCTATAGTTTGTGTAAAAATAGTTTTATCTGGACTGAAAGTAACCATCGTACCACGCTTGTCGGTTGTACCAACTTGCTTAACAGGATACATTGCTTTTCCTCTTTCGTATTCTTGCTCGTATATTTTTCCGTCTCTAAAAACGGTTGCTTTTAAATTATCAGAAAGTGCGTTTACACATGAAACCCCAACACCGTGAAGACCTCCTGATACTTTATAAGAATCTTTGTCGAATTTTCCACCGGCACCAATTTTGGTCATTACTACTTCAAGAGCAGAAACACCTTCTTTTTTGTGCATATCAACCGGAATACCACGACCGTTATCTTCTACAGAAATGGAATTATCTTCGTTAATGAAAACACTAATAGTATCGCAATGACCAGCTAACGCCTCATCAATAGAGTTATCTACTACTTCATAAACTAGATGGTGCAAACCTCTAACTCCTGTATCGCCTATGTACATGGAAGGACGCATTCTAACGTGCTCCATTCCCTCTAATGCCTGAATACTGTCGGCTGAATAGCTATTTTTATTAATTTCGTCGCTCATAATAAATTATATCGTATGTATGATTTTTGTCTAACACGCAAATATATAATAATTGAGGTGATTTTAAAGCATTTTAAAGCATTTTGAAGTAGAAGTTATTAACATTTAGCTTTTAATAAATTTTAATTGATTTAAAACGCTTTTTTGAAGTTACACATAAAGTGTTTTTTACAACTAATTGATATACTGACAAATGCTAGCTAGCCCAGATTACTTTACATAACGTTTATTTCTATTTGCGTTCAGTGAACTAAGTTTCAAATGCAAAGCTTTTTCTTTTTTTGCCTGAGGTTACTCAAAGTCAACAAAAGAAAAACTTGGAATGGAAAGCAGGAAAATGGATTGCTGATAAAAAACTTACTATCCGCTCCCGATTATTTCTAAACGACAAACTATCTTGATAAGTTTAATGAGAATCAGAAACAATTTCAGATTAAACAAAAACGCTCATCATAAATGACAAGCGTTAAGAATCTGAAACAAGTTCAGATTAAACAAACAAACAAACTAAACTTCAATATAAAATCAAGAGACTACATTTGGCTTTAAACTTTTATATAGGCGTCTTCGTGCACGTTTGCCACTGCTCTACCCGATGGATCATTAATGTTTTTGAAAGCTTCATCCCATTCTAATGCAATTTTGGTACTACAAGCAACGCTTGCTTCTTGAGGAACGCACAATGCTGCCATATCGCTTGGGAAATGCTCTGTAAAAAGAGAACGATAATAATACTCTTCCTTAGATGTTGGCGTCTGAATTGGAAACTTGAATTTTGCATTCTCCAATTGCTCATCGGAAATTTCTTTTACGACCATTTCTTTTAAAGTGTCAATCCAACTGTATCCAACGCCATCACTGAATTGTTCTTTTTGTCTCCAAGCAACACTTGCTGGCAACATATCTTCAAATGCTTTACGCAAAACCCATTTTTCCATGCGTTCTCCGTTAATCATTTTGTCTTGTGGATTGATGCGCATGGCAACATCCATAAATTCTTTATCTAAAAATGGTACGCGTCCTTCAATTCCCCAAGCTGCCAAACTTTTGTTAGCTCGCAAGCAATCGTACATATGTAATTTACTTAATTTACGTACGGTTTCTTCGTGGAATTCTCTCGCATTTGGAGCTTTGTGAAAATACAAATAACCACCAAACAACTCATCAGAACCTTCGCCTGAAAGCACCATTTTGATTCCCATTGATTTAATAACTCTTGCCATTAAATACATTGGTGTTGATGCACGAATTGTAGTAACATCGTAAGTTTCAAGATTGTAAATTACGTCACGAACAGCATCTAAACCTTCTTGAATGGTGAATTTTATTTCGTGGTGAATTGTACCTAAATGGTCAGCTACAACTTGTGCAGCAGCTAAATCTGGCGAACCTTCTAAACCAACTGCAAATGAGTGTAATTGTGGATACCAAGCATCAACTGTGTCTCCTGATTCAATACGTTTTTGAGCATATTTTTTGGCAATAGCCGATGTAATTGAAGAATCTAAACCACCTGAAAGTAAAACACCATAAGGAACATCACTCATCAATTGACGGTGAACTGCTGCTTCTAATGCTACTTTTATTTCGTCAATGCTTGTTGCGTTATCTTTTACAGCATCATACTCAGTCCATTCTCTGTTGTACCATTTTGCGAATTCGCCATCTTTGCTTGACATATAATGTCCAGGTGGAAATAATTCTATTTTTGTACAGTATCCTTCTAAAGCTTTTAGTTCTGACGCTACATAAAATGTTCCGTATTGGTCCCAACCGATGTATAATGGAATAATTCCCATGTGGTCGCGAGCAATGAAATATTCATCTTTTTCAACATCGTAGATTGCAAATCCAAAAATTCCGTTCATTTCGTCTATGAAGTGAACTCCTTTTTCTTTATATAAAGCAAGAATTACTTCGCAATCACTTTCTGTTTGAAATTGGTACTTGCCTTCAAATTGTTTGCGTAATTCTCTGTGATTGTAAATCTCTCCGTTGGCTGCAAGAACCAAACTTTTATCTTGACTAAACAAAGGTTGTTTCCCTGAAGCTGGATCTACAATAGCTAATCTTTCGTGAGCTAATATAGCTTTATCGTTACTAAAAATTCCGCTCCAATCTGGTCCGCGGTGACGGATGATTTTAGCCATTTCTAATACTTGAGGTCTTAATGATTCTGATTTTTGTTTTAAATCAAAGGCGCATACAATTCCACACATTTTATTCTAGTTTAAAAGTTTAAAAAAGTTTAAGAGTTTATAAGGTTATCTCAAAAACTATATTCTTTATTTGATGAAGCAAAATTGAGGTAATACTTCAAATATTAAAACCAAAAAAGAATAATTAGTTATAATTTTAAACTAAAAATTGATTTTATATAAAAATTATAAAGTAAAATTGTTTTAAATTGTGGTTTTAGGTTAGAAATTGTTAATAAATTACAATGAATATTTTTTTAAACCATTAAGTAATTAAGTTTCATTAAGAGCTATAAAACAAATTCTATCTTAAATTTTGTTGTATTAATTTCAAACTCAAAACCCACTTCATTTCCCATCAACTTACTTCCAAGTGGTGATTGTGGAGAAACTGCGATAATAGTTTTATCTTCAACAGTGATTTTAGGTAAAGCTGCACTAATAAATAAAAGC
This sequence comes from Flavobacterium sp., assembly GCA_044361155.1. GTDB lineage: Bacteria > Bacteroidota > Bacteroidia > Flavobacteriales > Flavobacteriaceae > Flavobacterium. The sequence continues at coordinate 28,327 of JBIKJF010000011.1, read as the reverse complement.
ATTCCATTGGCTTGAACCAAACTTCCTAAAGCGATTTTAGTATGATTTGCAGAAGCGTCAATTTTATCTAGAATTGCTTTTTGGCCGAGAATTTCTTTTAACTTGTGGTTCAGTTTTTCTTGTTCGATATGCATCATCGACAAAGCGGTTTCATGCTTATCACCTGCCGAACCTTTAGCATCGTTTTGAGCATCTTCGGTTAGTCCAGAAATCATGTCACGGAAGACATCGATTTTATCTTGAAGTAATTGTTGGTGTTGCTTAAGAATTTGTTGTTTCATATAAATAATTTAACGACAGAGTTCACGAAGAAAGCACAAGAAGCACAAATTATATAGTGAACTGCGTATAAACTGTATAAACTTTGTGGTTAATAATTAAAAATCAAATTTGTAATTAGCACCTAATAAAACTTGAATTCCTTGTACGGGGCTATTAATCCATCGTTGATAATTTTGATTTGCCAAGTTGTTGCCTTTAAGACAAAAGCTCAAACGTTCACTGTATTTATAAAGAAGATTAGTGTTCAAATCAAAATAGCTTTCCAATTTTACATCGGTACTTATTGTGGGGAAAGTCGGACCTAAAGAGGCTCTAGTAAATTGGTCTAATCGTTCTCCAACAAAAAACACGTTTAATCCTGCAGACCATTTATTTGTAATAGTAATATCTAGGTTACTTGCTATTCGCAGTGTAGGTAAATTCCATGCCTCTCTTTCGTTTTGCGTAGAAAAACTATTAAACTCGCCATTAATACCAAACGTAGTATTTTTTGAAAAATCGGCTTTTAACTCACCAAAGAAAGTGATGGTTTTTACATTGTCATAAACCAACCCAAAAGAATTTGCAAAAGCATAACCCTCTGTATTTGTATTATCTACAAAGTATGAATTGCTTTTAAAAAGCGCTTTGTTGTCTTCGTTTATAAAAGAACCTCTTACATTATAAGCGATCGAACTGGCTAGCTTTCCTTTTAAACCAACATATAAATCATACTTTTGGTCTGTTGGGGCTATCATCGATGTTGGTGACATAAAAAAATTGGTATCGACAAAATTTCTGTAACTATTTTGAATTAAACCACCTTCTGCACCAGCATATCCTATCATTAAATCACCAACAACTTTATAGGAAGCAGTGACATTTGGATAGATAAAAAACTTATTTTCGCCTCCTTGAGAAGCTCCGCTATAAAACATTCCAACACCAACATTAACGGATAAATCTTCCTTGTTTATTTGAAAACTCGGTTTGAAACCAAAATTGGTATAAGCATATTTATTTTCAACAGTTTTGTTTGTATAATCATTGAAGTTACCACTAATATAATCAACTATAAATTCAGCTTTAACCGTTTCTTCCATAACGTCAAACTCGAAAGATGGTTTGGCAACAAAATTATTTTCAGCAATTGTAAAATCATCAGTAAAACGATTGAATTTAATGTTAGCTTCCTTAAAAATACTTTTATTCATAGAAAGTCTTCCTCCTACTGAAATAGTTTGATAAGCATTCTTTTCATTTATTTGATTGATAAATATATCTTTATCCGTCGGTAATAAAGTTTCATACAATGCAGGATTTAAACCATACCAATTATAAGATTGCATTTGATATCCTAAATCAGCATTCCAGGAAAGAGCATTGGTTCTACTTCCGTAAGTTAAATCTAGTGAAGAATTTGAAAAATTATCATCCAATTCAACTTCTTTAATTCCGCCTTGCGAAGAAAGATGACGTAACATGGCACCAATATAATTTCCGCTTTCTAGAGTTTGCGTTACGAATAATTCAGCGTTAATATTTCCGTAATTTCCTGCTGCTAATGTGGCATAATTACTAAATATTTTTTCTTCTTTTTCTTTGTCTACTCCAGCCGCTTTTCCTTTAGAAGGTGTAAAAGTTGAAGCTACAGGAAAAGAGAAAATATTGTATTGAATGTCTTCTTTTTTAGAATTATCATCATCTTCTAAAGAAGGTGTTTCTTTTACTTTAAAAGCATCCGAAATAGCTGGCGTATATGGCTTTACCACATTTACAACTTCGGTTCCGATGTTTTCGTCTTTCTTTTGAGCAAAAGTAATTTGAGTTCCTAAAAGAAAAGTTACAATTGCGATTTTATATTGGAAATTAATTTTCATGTTTTTCATTTTTAAGCATTTCACTTCGACTGCGCTAAGTGTGACAACAACTATTTATTTTTCAATTGATGAATTCGTTTTACTTTCCTCTGCTTTTATTGTGTTTAATTCGGCTTGGGCTTCTTCAACAACATCTGTAAATTCAGCAAAATTTTCTATAACACTTTCTAAAATTGCTGTCGCTTGAAAACTGTCTTTCAATCCATAATAGTTTCTTGACATTACTACTAAACCTTTGGCTCCAAAATACTTGTATCCTGAATAATCTTTAGCGATTTTCTGAACTACTTTATTGGATTCAGCAAATTTTGCATCTTTATTTTTGAAAAAAGCATCATAAAATAATGCCTCAGCAGCTAATTCACCTTTGGCGATTTTTAATAAATTAGCATAAGCTATTCTTGCTTTAGCTTCGTCATTAGCTTTTATTGCTGAACGTGCTACAATAATTTGAGCATCACTTTTTACTTTATTATCTGTTTTTGGATTCGCCAAAACTTTATCAGCATAAACTACCGAATTTGGATAATCTTTTTGTGAATAATAAGCTCTCATTAAATTAGCTTGAGCAAAAGTTACGTTTTGTGGAAAATCAGCTTCAGTTTCTAATCGCTTTAAAACCGGAATTACTTTATTAAAATCATCTTTTTTCAAATGAATTTCACATAAACGAGCTAACGATTGTTCTGTAAATTCGCTTTTCGATTGCGCAATTACGTATTCATAATTTGGAACTGAATTAGCTTCCAATCCATCAGCATAATAGGATTGCGCTAAATAGAAATTGGCTTTCAAAGCATGAATTCCTTTTGGAAATTTAGCAACATAACCACTTAAAGTCGCAATGGCTTGTTTAGTATTATTTTGCAAATATTGTTTTTCAGCCGCTTCATAAGTATCATTATCTAATTCAGCATCTGAAACTTCTACGAAATCTAAAGTTCTAACCCAAGTTGCATATTCGTCTACTTTTCCGTTATCAACATATATCAATCTTGCTGTAGAAACTGCTTCGATTGCTTCTGGAGTTCTTGGATAATCAGCAGCTACTTTTTTGAATTTCACTATGGCTTCGTTGTCTTTATTAGCATTGTAATAAATCAATCCTTGACGCAAAACCGCTTTTGAAGCATAAGAACCATTTTTAAATTCTGATAATAATTGATCGTAGGTTTTAATTGCTAAATCAGTTTTATTATCAGCAACATAAGTATTTCCTAGTTCAAACAAAGCATCGTCACGATATTGAGAGGTTTTGAAAGTTGCTAAAAACTTAGTAAAATCTTCGATTTTCTTATCATTTTTACTTACAAAACCATAAGAAATTGCTTTTTGAAACGCAGCATAATCAGCATCAACGCTTTTTAATTCGATTGCTTTATTGTAAGCGTCCATTGCTGGCCAATATTTAGAAGTTACAAAACGGCTGTCTCCAAGTCGTAAATAGGAATCATTCAATCTAATTTTGTCGTCTTTAACAGCATCAATTTGTGCTTGAAAATAATTTCCTGCTTGCTCATATTCTTTTTGTTTGAAATAACAATAAGCGATGTTGTAATTTACATTTTTGAATTCAGGAGTATTTTTAGCTTCTGCCATTCCTTCAAATTGTTTGAAACTTAACAATGCTTCGTTGAAATTATCTAAAGTAAATTCTGTTTCAGCTTTCCAAAATGTAGCTCTTGCTGAGAATTTTGCATCTTTTTGTTCTTTCAACGATTTGGCAAACATCTTTTGTGCTTCTTGATAATTTCCGTCTGTGTATAATTCTAAACCTCTATAAAAAGTTACTTTTTGATACGCCAATCTGTTTTCTGGATTTTTATTTTTTTCCAACAAAGTCAACGCTTCTTTGTAATTTTTAGAAGTGATGTATGAGTTAATCAATAAGTTTTCAATTTCATTTTTGCTAAGTGAGTTTGGATATTTTGTCAAAAATGAAGATAAAACATCAGGAACCGATTGAAATGAATTTCCAATTTCATAACTGATTTTAGCATAATTCAAATTGGCATCTTCTTGAATTTTTTTATCAAAATCCATTTCCGAAGCAATTTTAAATGCGTTTAAAGCCTGTTGCTTTTTATCGGTTTTCATATAACTTTCTCCCAAATGATAATACGCATTTTGAGCTACAAAGTCATTTCCATCAATGATTTTATTGAATTGTGAAATAGCATTTTCGTAATCTTTTTGTTGGTAATAAGTATATCCTAACTGATAAAAATCGGTATTGCTCCATTTTCCTTTTTTGCCTTTATATTCCTTTAAATAAGGTAATGCTTCACCATATTGTTTCAAATTGAAATAACTTTCACCAATAATTTTATTCAACTCCGATTTTTCAGCAGCGTTAGATTTTGCCATTGCTGCTTTTCCTAAATCGATTGCTTTTTGAAAATTTCCAAGTTTGAAATTCATATCCGCTTGAAAATAGGATAACTTTTCTTTATATTTTTCTTCCCCAGAAACTTGGTCAAATTGCTTAGTTGCCTCTTTATAGTTATCTTCTTCATAAGCCATAAATCCTAAATAATATTTGGCTTGTGATCCATATTCTTTCGAATTTTGAACTTTATTGAAATAGGTTGTTGCTTCTTTTTTCTTTTTGGCTGTAAAATAAGCATAACCTTTTTGAAAGTTATACTTTTCTAACTCATCATAAGTTAGTCCGCTTTCATCAACTTTATCAAAATATTGCAACGCTTTTGGGTAATTTCCTTGTGCAAAATAATATTGAGAAACTCCAATATAAGCCTGATTTTGTTTTGAACTTGTTGGGTATTCTGTAACGAAATTTTCCATCAATTGTTCGGCATTATTCTGATTTAACTTAATAGCGCAAAACGCAATATAATAAGCACAATCCGACTGAACATCAAGTGATTTATTGTCTTGTTTAACTTTATCAAAGATAATTTGAGCTGCCAAATATTGCTTGTCATTATACAATAAAACGGCTTTGTCAAATTCCGCTAATTGATGATTGTAAATCTCTGTTTTTTGAGCCGAAATTGTTGTAAATCCAACTAGGAAATTTAGAACTATAATCGCTATTATTTTTTGCATTGCTTAAATTTTTATTAATCATTCAAAAATATTACTATACTTAGGTATAACGAGCATTTGTTTGGTTTTATTATAAACATTTTTCTTAACAATCTAATTTAAGATATTAGATTTTAAATATTAGATATTAAAAAGATTTTAAACAATAAAAATCAAGCTTTTAAGTTTAAAAATAAGTAAACCCAAAAATTTATATTTCTAAAATCTAATATCTAATATCTAAAATTTATTACTTTTACCCAATAAACAAAATTTCTTATGTCACAACCTGTACTTTCATTAAAAAACGTTACTATTTATCAAGAAAATAAAGTGATTTTGTCACAAGTAAATCTTGAGGTAAATCATGGAGAATTCCTTTATATTATTGGAAAAACAGGAACAGGAAAAAGTAGTTTTATGAAAACGCTTTATGGAGATTTACCTTTAACTGAAGGTGAAGGACATATTGTAGAATTTGATTTAAACGGTTTAAAAGATGACGATATTCCTTATTTGAGAAGAAAAATCGGAATTGTTTTTCAAGATTTTCAATTGCTTCCAGATAGAAGTGTAAACGATAACATGCTTTTTGTATTAAAAGCAACTGGTTGGATTGATCCAGTTGAAATGCAAAATAAAATTGATGAAGTTTTAGATAAAGTTGGTATGAAAGGTTTTGCTGCCAAAATGCCACATCAACTTTCTGGAGGAGAGCAACAGCGTGTAGCGATTGCAAGAGCTTTGCTAAACGATCCTGAAATAATCTTAGCCGACGAACCTACAGGAAATCTTGACCCTCAAACTAGTGCAGAAGTACTTGAAGTGTTGAAAAACATTAATTCTAACGGAAAAACTATCATCATGGCAACGCACGATTACGCTTTACTTATGAAATTCCCATCTAAAACATTAAAATGTGAAGATGGTTCTATATTTGAAGTGGTTCAAAGAACAGTTTAATGCTTTCTATCTTAATTCCGACATACGATTATAATTGCTATTCCTTGGTTAGCGAATTGTATAATCAATGTGTCAAATCAGGTTTTCCTTTTGAAATAATTGTTCAAGATGATGCTTCCCATTCGGAATTAAATGTAGAAAATTTAAAAATCACATCCTTTAAAAATTGTTATTTTCACATCAACCCTGAAAATTTAGGACGTGGAAAAAACATAAATTCATTGGCTGAAAAAGCATCGTTCAATTGGCTTTTACTTTTAGATTGCGATGTTTTTCCGAAGCAAAATTATTTTATAGAAAAATATTTTGAATGCATTGAAAGAAACTACTTTAGTGTTGTCTTTGGAGGTATTTGTTATAAACCTGAAAAACCAAATGACAATGAAATGTTACGCTGGATTTATGGCATAAAACGAGAAGCTATTCCATCGGAAGAAAGACAACAAAATCCATACAAATCGGCGCTAACTTCTAATTTACTCATTAAAAAAGAGCTTTTTACGACCATCCAATTTGATGAAAATATAACTAAATATGGTTATGAAGATTTATTATTCATAAAAAATTTGAAAGAAAAGTCGGAAGCCATTCAACATATTGAAAATGAAGGTTATCATCTCAATTTAGAAACATCGGCGATTTATTTAGAAAAAATTAAAGCGTCACTTCAAAATTTATCGATGCTTTATAAAATTGATAAAAGTAAAATTGACGAAAGTAAAATTGTTACTGCCTTTACTTTTCTTGAAAAAACTAACACAACATCAATCGTCTCATTTTTATTCAAAAAACTAGAAAAAAGACTTGAAAGACATCTTCTTTCTAACAATCCAAAATTGAGGATTTTAGATTTTTATAAATTAGGCTATTTCTGTATGCTTAACGAGAAGTAATCTTTTCAAAAAAAGTGTTCCATTGAAGCATAACTTTATCAATATCATATTTAGAAACACTTTGTTTAGCCTTTACTCCTATTTCTTTTCGTAAAGATTCGCTTTCAATCAATTGAACAATTTTGGAGGCAAATGCATCGCAATTGAAAGCTTCAATTAAAAAACCATCTTCTTTATTTGTAATAATCGATCTTGGACCAATTGGACAATCAAAAGCTACAACAGGCAAACCACAACTCATTGCCTCTATCAATGCCATTGGAAATCCCTCTGTTCTGGAGGTCATTATTGAAATTGAGGATTTACTATATTGAGTTTGAATCTCTTTTACAGGTTCAAAAAAATTAACTTTATCATCAATTTGCAATTGTTTGGCTAAATTAATAAAAGTATTTTGCTCATCCTTTTTTCCAAAAATAGACAAGGTCCAATCAGGATATTTTTGAGTGACTCTCTTCCAAATTTGCAAAGCATAATCAATTCCTTTTTCATGTGAATGTCTTGCAATTAAAATGACATTTTTAGCTGTCAAATCTGAGATTATAGCACTTCCTATGTTTGGATTTGGAATAATTTCATAATTCACAACGGGCCATTCTTTTAAACTTTCATTAGAAAGTACCACAAAATAATCAAATTTTTTGGAGCAAAATTTTTTATACTCATACTTTAATCTTCTAGCATTTCTAGAAAAAAAATTGACTTTATAATATTGTGATTCGTTGTAAATTGAACCATGAGCTTCAATAACTATTGGAACTTTATTGTTAAATAAAATTGGAAAGGAAAATCCTTTTAATCCGAAATCACAAATGACAATGCAATCTGGGTTTATTGCATTAATAAGTTTTTGAATTTTTACTTTGTAGTTAATTAAGTTACCTAACTTATTTGAATTTAATAGTATATCGTGAAACTTAATTTTTGAATTGAAATTAAAAAATGAATTTTGAAAACCATTATTACAAGTTATAACGTCAATTTGGTAGCCAAATTTCTCAATAAAATAATTGGTTTTTATTGACAAAACTCGTTCCAAACCGCCTTCAGTATTAATTGTTGGCGTAATGTATAAAATTTTCATTTTTTACTTTCTAAAAAGACGTTATAATCTCTTATATAATCATTTTCATCAAAAACATCTGAAGCTAAAACTAAGCAAACCGAGCCCGAAGAAAAGTTTTGCAATTCTCTCCAAATTTGCCTTGGAATAAGTAATCCTACATTGGGTTTGTTTAACAAAATAGTTTTTTTGTTTTTTCCATCATCAAGAACGACCTCAAAACTTCCACTTAAAGCAATTAAAACTGCTAGCTGATTGATATGACAATGACCACCACGAAACGAAGAACTTGGTACATCAAAAAGATAATAAACTCTCTTAAAATCAAAAGGCAAAATACCTGGTTGAATGTAGGCTAAATTACCTCTGGCATCTTCTACAACAGGTAAATTTATTAGTGAAATATCTTGTAATGTGGTCATATTTTATAAAAAGAATAAATCAAAAATAGCATTTTTATTTGATTGTTTAGAAATAAATCAAATTCTATCTTCAATTTATACAAAATTCATACTTTTACAAAATTGATTTTTGCCTCAATTACTTTATTTCAATGACAAATTTCCCTCTTGTTTCTGTTATCTGTATGAATTACAATCATAGTGAATTTGTGATTGAATGCTTGAACTCTATAAAAAATCAAACCTACCCTTCTATTGAAATTATTATTGTTGATGACTTTAGTTCCGATGATTCAGTAAAAGTTATTACCCATTGGTTAGAAACTAATCAAGCGGTTGCTTTTATAAAAAATGATAAAAATATTGGTAATACAAAAACTTTTAACAAAGCACTTAATCTTGCTAAAGGTGACTATATTATTGATTTGGCGGCAGATGATGTATTAAATCTAAAGTGTGTCGAATTACAAATAGAAAAATTTCAAAACAGCGATTATAAAAACCTTGGAATTGTCTATGGAAATGCTGAATTAATTGATGAAAGAGGAAATCATTCTTCCTATTATTTTCCTGTAGATGAAAACTTAAAACTTATCAAAGAAAGAACCAGTGGTGATGAATATTTAAGAATTCTTGCTGGAGGTGGCGCATCAATGTGTGCTGTTTCTTCTATGATAAAAAAAGAGGTCTATGACAAACTAAATGGTTACGATGAATCTCTATTTTATGAAGATTTAGATTTTTGGATAAGAGCTTCAAGAATTTATGAATTTGATTTTATAGATGCTCCGATTGTACAAAAAAGAATCGTTGAAAATTCGCATGGTACAAAATTTTACAAAAAAAAGCATGAAATCAATCTTTCAACTTTCATCATTCTTAAAAAAGCTTTAGCATTAAATAAAACAAGTGAAGAACATCGTGCTTTAATGAAAAGAGTTCATTTTGAAATTTTACTAAATTTAAAAAACTCACATTACAGTTTAGTTCTAAAATACATTCATTTGGAAATATTGGTTAGATTTAAAATAGTAACAACATGACAAATAATAAAATAGCCATATTAATTCCTTGTTTAAATGAAGAAAAAACAATTGAAAAAGTAGTAACTGATTTTCAAGCTGTTTTGCCCAATGCAGAAATTTATGTTTGCGATAACAATTCAATTGATAAAACTGCTGAGCTAGCCAAAAAATCAGGTGCAAAAGTTTTAAAAGAATTCAGAAAAGGAAAAGGAAATGCCGTTTTAAAACTTTTTAATACCATTGATGCCGATATTTATGTAATGGTTGATGGTGATGATACCTATCCAGCTTCAGAAGTGTTAAAATTGATTAGCGAATTAGAAGAAAATGAAGCTCATATGGTTGTTGGTGATAGAATTACAAATAAATCCTATCAAAATAACAACAAAAGAAAATTTCATGGTTTTGGGAATTGGCTGATAAAATGGTTAATAAATACTATTTTCAATTCAAGATTAGATGATATTTTAAGTGGTTACAGAGTTTTTAATAAAGCATTTGTAAAAAATTATTCAACTTTAGTCAAAGGATTTGAACTAGAAACAGATTTAACGCTTTTTTCATTAAATTACAATTTAATCGTAAAAGAAGTTCCAATACAATATAATGATAGACCTGAGGGAAGTATTTCTAAACTAAATACATTTTCAGATGGATTTAAAGTGATAAAAACGATTTTTAAACTGTATCGTTTGTATAAACCCTTGTCATTTTTTACTTTATTTTCATCAGTATTTTTCATAGTTGGTTGTGTACTTTCATCATTTCCAGTTTATGAATATATCGAATATAGATATGTCTATAAAGTTCCAACAGCAATTTTAGCTATAAGTTTAATAATCATGTCATTATTGCTTTTTTGTTGTGGTTTAATTTTAGATTTAATCACCAATATAGACAAGAAAAACATAAAATTACAAATTGATAAATATGACAAGGCTCAGTAAGTTAACTATTTATTATTTACTGTCATTCCTGATTCTTACAACAGTATTTTTCACAAATTTATTTGGGATTTTAAACACTAATTTTGAGGATTTTCAAAAAGATTCTGAATCATTAGTAATAGGAAAATTAGCACTTTCAGAACGCGAAGGCATCTTTTATGAAAGCGGTTTAACTGGGACTTATGGAACATTTATTGATACAAATCAATATGACATTTACATAAATAATAAAGCTGCTCCAAAAGAAAACTACACAACTTATTTTAGTCAAATTGGTGGTCAAGCGATTTTATTCTCATTTCTTGATAAAATATCACCGTTTTCAAATGAATGCAATTTGATGTTTTTTTACCTCATAACTGCAGGTTTAACAAGTTTAATTTTTACTTTATTTTTGAAATGGGTTGTGCAACAATTCGGATTAATTACTTCTTTAATTACTTTAATTTTAATTATTTCGTCTTATTGGATTATCATTTTTAGTAAAAATATTTGGTGGAGTTTATGGTCGTTTTATTTACCATTTATTTTGCTTTTAAGATATTTTGAAAAAAGTAGAACCATACAATTATCTTTGACTAAAATTGGATTATTTTCAAGTGTTTTAATCTTTATTAAATGCTTTTTTACTGGATATGAATACATTACAACAACGTTAATAATGTTTATAATGCCAGTCATTTTTTATAGTATATCAGATAATTGGAGCTTTTTAAAATTTTTAAAGATATCATCTAGTGCAGCTTTTGGAGCTATTATTGGAATTGTCATGTCACTTGCTGTATTACTCCTTCAACTTTCACATTTAAACAGTCAAAAACTAAATGGCTGGAATTATTTAATGGAAACCTTTTTAAGAAGAAGTTATGATAATCCTAGCAAGTACCTTGACCCTGTATATAATCAATCGATGAAAAGTGCTGTTTTGGATGTTTTAAAAATATATTTTGAAGGAAATCAATTTGTATTTAAATACCATGATCTCGATTTAAGTGTAAGCTTTTTTCAATGTATTTGTGTTTTAATAATTGCAACAATATTTACTTTATCAAAATACAAATCCAAAAAAACTTTAGGATTAACAATCACACTTTGGGTTTCTATTCTTGCGCCATTATCATGGTTTACAATCTTTAAAAGTCATTCATTTATTCATACCCACATGAATTTCATAGTTTGGTACATGCCGTTTATGTTATTAGGGTATGTATTAATTGGAAATTGTGTTAGCTATTTCTTTAGAAAAAAGGAAATATAATTAAAAGTAAAACAATAATTTCAAAACAGAAAAATTTGAAAATTCATTAAATAAATGAGATAATTTAGAACTTAATTAACTACTTGCCTTTAAAAATAAATTTCTTCTAAAATAAACCACCAAAGCAACAAAATAAATGACATAAGTAAAAGCATGAGCAATTACTACACCTTCTATTTGATAGATTGAAATAAAATATATACTCGAAAAATAAAGTACTGCAAGAGACGCTATTTCAAATAAAACAAACGCTTTTGTCATTTTTTTTGCATAAAATTGAAAAGCTAAAATGTAAGAAGCTGCTTTTAAAATATCACCTACTATTTGCCAAAAAAATAGTGTACTCATTGGAGAAAAGTCTTTAGTAAAAAGTAACTGAATGATAACATCTTTAAAGATAAAAATTACAATTAAACCTGCAACAAATATGGGAAGAACCGTTTTGAAATAGGAAATAATAAGGGAATTTGTTTCTCTAACAGATTTGGAATTTGAAAGTTTAGGCAAAAAGTAAATACCCAGAATTGAAGTAATGAATAAAAAATAATACGACGATATTCTGTTCAATCCTTCCCAATAGCCAGCAGCATCTATTCCAAGTGAACCAATAACATGATTTCTGATGGAAAGTAAAACTAAAGGTCCAAAAACAGAAGAAACCAAAGCCATTATAGTAAATGAAGAAAAATTCTTTAACGCAACAAACTTCACTTCTTTTTTGCTAATGAATTTTAAAATCTTTAGTTCTTTATTAATAAAATAAAAAGATACAAAAAACAACAATGAAGGTGTAATAACAATTGAAAATAAAGCTCCAGAAACCTGAAATTGAGTAATTAATATTATAGTAACAAATAGCCCAAGTAGAGAACCTAAAATATTAATTAAAATCACTTTTCTATACTTTCCTAAACCATTTATTACGGCAACTAAAAAAATATTCCCAATGTAAAAAGGAATGATTATAATAAGTGCTTTAATTAAATAGCTGTACTCTAAATGTCCGAAAATCTTAGCGTTGAAATATTCAGAAAATGAAAATAAACTAACCGAAACTATCAAACATGAAACTAAAACGCTAAAAAAAACTGTTGATAAAGTAATTCGCAGTTTTGCCTCGTCCGATTTGTTTTCTGAGACATATTTCACTACTCCATTTTCAAATCCTAATGTTGAAAATGCTTCTAAAGAACTCATGAAATTTCGTAAATTACCAACTAATGCCATTCCACTCGGACCGACAAAAATGGCAATAACTTTGGAAGTTACGAATCCAACTAAAATCTTTATAAAAATACTAATACTATTTAAAGAGGTGACTTTAAACAAATTAGAGTTGACTATGTTTTTAATAAAATTCAATTAATAGTTGTTTATAATTTGAATTACATAATCAACTTCTTGTGAAGTCATTACAGGAGAAATTGGCAAACTCAAAACTTCTTCATGAATCTTTTCGGTAATTGGAAACGATAAGGAATTCCAACTCTGAAAACACTTTTGTTTATGAGGTGGAATTGGATAATGAATTACTGTTTCTATACTATTTTTAGATAAATATTCTTGAAATTCATGACGATTTTCTGTTCTTACAACAAACAAATGAAAAACATGATTGTTGGAGAAATCCCAAGTTGGCAAAACGATTTTATAGTTTTTAATTTCAGACAAATAACGTTTGGCAATACTTCTTCTTTTATCGTTATCTGCGTCTAAATTTGGCAATTTTACATTTAAAAAAGCTGCTTGAAGTTCGTCTAATCTGGAATTGATTCCGATAAATTCATTATGATATTTTTTCTCTGAACCATAATTTCTTAAAGATAAAATGGCTTTATACAAATCATCATCATTAGTAGTAATTGCACCTCCATCACCTAAAGCACCAAGATTTTTACCAGGATAAAAACTATACGCAGATGGGTTGCGCACTTCGACAAGCTCAGTGTGACAGTTGTTATTTGATTTTTGATTTTTGAATACTCCATGCGCTTGAGCCGCATCTACAATTACCAATAAATCATATTTTAATGCTATGTCATTTATTTTGTCCATTTCACACAACTGACCATATAAATGAACAGGTAAAATAGCTTTGGTTTTATCCGTAATTTTTGCTTCAATTAAACTAGGATTGATGTTGTAAGTTTCAATATCAGGCTCAACTAAAACCGGAACTAAATCAGCTTGTAAAATAGCTAAAACACTAGCAATATAGGTATTTGCTGGAACAATAACTTCGTCACCTTTTTGAAGTTTACCGAGAGTTATATAACCTTTTAAAATTAAAAATATAGCATCCAAACCATTTCCAACTCCAATACAATATTTTGTCCCACAATAGGTGGCAAAATTAGTTTCAAATAACTTGACTTCATCGCCCAAAATAAACCAGCCTTTATCTAAAACCAACTTCAATTTTTCTTGAAATTGCTCCTGATATTGTGCATTTATTTTTTGTAAATCGAGAAATTTAATCATATCAAAACCGATTCTAATGATTTATAATTTTTAGTTTCAACTTCATAAAACCCTTGCGTAACTGTTTTGGCTCCAAAGGATTCCTTCCAAAAAAGCAAACCTTCATTTATTTTTGTTCCTTGTGCTTCATTGGAAATTCCAAAATCAAAGAAATTTTTATCTTTAAAAACTTCTGTAATCAAATAATGGTAAAGATAATCTAAACTTCCTAATTCATTTTTTTGTGAGTTTCCCGAAATGTATTGAGGATGCGCTACTTTATCGGTTATAAATACAGTTGTTCCAGCTACAATTTTATCATTGTGATACACATTAAAATGACGAATGTTTCTTGGAAATCGGGTTTGCAGTAATTTAATTTCATCAACAGTATGAACTGGTTTAACCTGATGTTTTTTATCCAAATTTGGAATCAATATTTCATTCCAAAATAACTCGAAATTCAATTCTTCTTTGATGACCAATTTATTTTTCTGACCTCTTCGAATACTTTCTTTTCGCGTTTTTGTAATAAAATATGGTTTTGTCAAATCAATAACAGAAAGGGAATCTTTCCTTATCAATTTGGCATTTAAAATAAAAAGGCAATAGTCTAATTCATTAGAAAAATTATCCGAGTAAAAACTTGGTAGTTCTTTGATTATTAATGTTTCAATACCATTACTTTTCAGAAAATCTAAAACTGTTTGAAAAATTAAAATAGTGGAACTCAACTTAGCATTTTCTCCTAAAACCAAACCTCCATAAGTCAATCCTTGATGTGAAAAAAGTGCTTCTCCTACTCTATTAGCGGGTAAAACAGCAACTAATTTTTCATCATCAAAAACCAGTAATGAAAAATCTTGAAATCGATCGGAATGATACTCCATAAAATCTCTGTGGAATAAAAAAGTAGCATTTTTGGAAACACTTATAAAAGCATTCCAAATTTCAAAATCGTTTGGCTGGTATTGTCTTACTTGGTAATTCTTCACAATAAAATTTAAAACTTTAGAAAATGAGACAATTTCCACTAACCCATTCCATTTTCAAAAGTAGTTATATTTAAAAATAAATGCTTAATTTTAGACCTCAATTTTTTATAAAAGGTGAATTTAAAACTACGATTCGTGTTTTTTAGTATAATTTTGATAACTTTTTGTTCGACTTTTGGACAAAACGTTTCGTTATACAGTCAATTTAACGGACGTTATGATTTCACTTTTGTCGGAAATACAATGAACGTTGCTGAAAATGGTGCTAATGATCCTTGCCTCATTTTGACAAGTTCCTCAGAAAACTACAGTATGAATTCTGGAGATGTCATTGAAAGCGCTTACTTATATTGGGCTGGTTCTGGAACTGGCGATTTTAATGTAACGTTAAACGGAAATCCAATTGTTGCAGAAAGAACTTTTGCACTAACATGGCCAAATATGGGTAAACCTTTTTTTAGTGCTTTTGCAAATGTAACGCCTTTAGTACAAGCCACTGGAAGCGCAACTTATACTTTATCTGATTTGGATGTTTCTAGTTTTTTAAACCCACAAGATTATTGCATCAACGGAACCAACTTTGCAGGTTGGGCACTTGTAATTGTATACAAAAATGATGCTTTACCATTAAATCAACTTAATATTTATGATGGTTTGCAAAATGTTCCAAGTGTTTTAACTATTAATTTGAATAGTTTAAATGTAATCGATAATGCAGATGCAAAAATTGGATTTGTAGCTTGGGAAGGCGATAGAAATCTTGCTAATAACGAAACACTTTCGATAAACGGAAATATCATTAGTAATCCACCATTAAATCCAGCAAATAATGCATTTAATGGAACTAATAGTGTTACAGGAAATGCCAATATGTACAATATGGATTTAGATATTTACAGCATCGAAAATAACATAAATATTGGTGATACTTCAGCAATAATTCAGCTTACTTCTGCTCAAGATTTTGTAATGATTAATACCGTTGTAACAAAATTAAATAGTCAATTAGCAGATGCCACAATTAGTATCGATTCTATTACACAAGAATGTAGTTCTAAAATAATTGAAGTTGATTTTACAGTTTACAACACCAATAGTACCAATGAATTGCCTTCGGGAACACCAATAGCAATTTATGCAAACGGTCAATTTATAGAATATACAGAAACGCTTTTACCAATTGCTATAAACGGAAGTTGGAACAGTCAAATAACAATAACGATTCCTGATGGATTACCAAATACAGTTGAACTAACTTTTGTTGTTGACGATGACGGAAATGGAAATGGAATTGTAACCGAATTAATTGAAAATAATAATTCCGATGCAGAACTATTAAGTTTTTGGGTTGTCCCAAATTTCAATACTTTAGAAGATTTGACAGTTTGCAATGAAGGACTTTCAAGTGGTACTTTCAATTTTTCAAATTATGAAGAATTAGTTAAGATAAATCAATCAGATGAAGTGGCTTTTTATGAAACTTTATCAGATGCTCAAAATCAAATAAATGAAATTTTCAATACTTCATTGTACACAGCAACAGCAACTCCTAAAGAAATTTTTGTTAGAATAAATAGTTCTAATTGTTACGGTATAACTTCATTTAGTTTAATTACAAAAAATTGTCCCCCGCTAGTTTACAATTATGTTTCATCTAATTATGATAATTTAAATGAAGGTTTTTTTATAAAAGGATTGCGAAATGTTTTTTTAAATTTTGAACTCAATATCTACAATCGGTGGGGAAAACTGATTTGGAAAGGGAATAATAATACCGAGGACTGGAACGGTTTTTCTAATCAAAATTATAGAATTGATGACAACAACTCGCCCAAAGGTACTTACTACTATATTTTATACCTAAACGATAAAGACTATCCTGCGCCTATGACTGGCTACCTCTATTATACAAAGTAGTATCATGAAAGAAAAAAATAAAAAGGCAGTATATTTGCGATAAAAAATAACATTTCCATTGAAAAAAATTACTTCTTTACAAAATCAATATCTAAAATCTTTAATTCAACTTCAAGAAAAAGCCAAATCTCGAAAACAATCAGGTACTTTTTTAATTGAAGGAAAACGCGAAATCGAGCTTGCCATTAAAGGAAATTACGAACTTGAAACGATTTTATTTTTACCTGAATTAATTTCTGAAAATGAGTTAAAAAAATTAGTTAAAAATAAATTTGAACTCATCGAAATCATCAAAGAAGTTTATCAAAAACTAGCTTATCGCGATACTACAGAAGGAATTATTGCTATTGCAAAAACAAAATCGTTACAATTACAAGATTTAAAATTACCTAAAAACCCTTTGATTCTTATAATGGAATCTATTGAAAAACCAGGAAACATTGGAGCAATACTACGAACATGTGATGCTGCAAAAGTTGATGCTGTAATTTTAGCCAATCCAAAAACCGATTTATACAATCCAAATATTGTGCGTTCAAGCGTTGGATGCTTGTTTACTAATCAAATTGCGTCTGGAACAACTGATGAAGTTATTGCATTTTTAAAACAAAACAACATCAATATTTATGGAGCAACTTTACAAAATTCAAACTCCTATCACGAAATAAATTATACAACTCCAACAGCACTAATTGTTGGTACAGAAGCTACAGGTTTAACACAAGCTTGGCGCGACAATGCAACTCAAAATATAATCATTCCAATGCAAGGCGAAATCGATTCTATGAATGTTTCCGTTGCGTCTGCAATTTTAATTTTTGAAGCCAAAAGACAAAGAGGTTTTTGACAAATGAGGACTTCTAATGCGATTGTACTTAATTCTCAAAAAAGATGTACTTTTTAAATTGTACTATTTTTATTAGAAATTGACAATTTTGTTTGTAATTCAAATAATATTTCTTATTTTTAGCTAATTGAAGAATTGCTATGACAGAATTAGAATTAGAAGAAGAAAAAAAAGCACTAGCACGCGAATATAAAGAGCTCCTTAGAATAAGTTATCAAACACTTACGCCTGAAGATAAAAAAATTATTAGAAAGGCTTTTGACGTGGCTGTTGATGCTCACAAAGATCAGAGGCGTAAATCGGGAGAAGCATATGTTTTTCATCCAATTGGAGTTGCAAAAATTGTAGCTTCTCAAATCGGACTAGGTGCAACAAGTATCGCAGCAGCATTGATGCATGATGTCGTTGAAGATACTGAAATTACTATAGAAGATATTGAGAAAATGTTCAATCCAAAAATTGCTCAAATTGTAGCGGGATTAACTAAAATATCGCAGGTTAAAAAAGACATGAACATTTCGATGCAAGCGGAAAATTTCCGGAAAATGCTATTGACTTTGAATGATGATGTTCGTGTAATTTTAATAAAAATTGCTGACAGATTGCACAACATGCAAACAATGGATTCGATGCCAGATTACAAACAAGTAAAAATAGCGTCAGAAACTTTATATATTTACGCACCTCTCGCACACCGTTTAGGATTATATAATATTAAAACTGAACTTGAAGATTTAGGATTAAAATATACCGAACCAGAAGTCTATAAGGATATTGTAAGTAAGATAAAAGAAACAAAAGAAGAGCAAGATGAGTATATCAAACTTGTTTCTGATGTTTTAAAAAAATCGTTAAATGAAGAAGCTGTTGAATACGTTATAAAAGGTCGTCCAAAATCAATTTACTCTATTCGTAGAAAAATGTTGGCTCAAAATGTAAGCTTTGATGAAGTTTACGACAAATTTGCATTACGAATTATCTATAAATCAAATCCTCATGATGAAAAATTTCTAGCTTGGAAAATATATTCCCTGATTACAGACCACTATCGACCAAGTCCAAGTCGTTTGCGCGATTGGATTTCCTCACCAAAATCATCTGGATATGAAGCCCTTCATATTACTGTTATGGGACCAAAAGGTAGATGGGTCGAAATTCAGGTTCGAAGCGAACGCATGGACGAAATTGCTGAAAAAGGTTATGCAGCACATTATAAATACAAGCAAGGGTCAACAGAAGAAAATGGTTTAGATGTATGGCTTAATTTACTTAAAGAAGCATTAGAAAATTCGGAGACAAATGCGGTAGATTTTGTTGAAGATTTTAAGATGAATTTGTATGCCAAAGAAATTTTTGTCTTCACACCAAAAGGAGAAATTAAATCACTTCCAAAAGGTGCAACTTCACTCGATTTTGCTTTCAGTATTCACTCCGAAATTGGAATTAAAACAAGAGGAACAAGAGTAAACAGTAAACTTGTACCCTTAAACTATGAGCTAAAAAGTGGCGACCAAATAGAAATTATAACATCTGTAAATCAGAAACCAACTATCAATTGGTTAGATTATGTAACAACATCTAGAGCCAAAACAAAAATAAGAAACGTTCTAAACGAAAATACTAAAAAAATTGCAGAAGAAGGAAAAGAAGTACTAACTAGAAAACTTAAACATTTAAAAATAACATTAAATGAAACCGTTGTAAATGAATTAGTAATTTTTTTTAAATTAAGGACCAGTCTGGATTTGTTTTATCGAATGGGAATTGGTTCTATTGAAAACCAGCAGTTAAAAGACTATGCTGCACAAAAAAGCAATACATTAATAAACTTTTTCAAAAATAAGATAAAGAGAACACCTAGTTCAAATGCTGATGAAATTCACAAACAAGAACTTAGTAATAATTATGATTTACTAGTGTTTGGAAAAGAGCAAGATAGACTAGATTACAAACTATCAACTTGTTGTAATCCTATTCCTGGCGATGAAGTATTCGGATTTGTAACTATAAATGAAGGTATAAAAGTACACAAAAAAGACTGTCCAAATGCCATTTCGTTACAATCTAATTATGCCTATCGCATTATGCAAGCGAGATGGATAGATTCTTCACAACAAGAATTTAAAGCGATTTTAAAAATTACAGGAATGGATATATTAGGACTTACCAACGAGTTAACAAAAGTAATTTCTAACCAAATGCATGTTAACATTCAAAGTATTTCCTTGAATGGTGATGCTGGAATATTTAATGGTCAAGTTACTGTTGTAGTTCAAAACAATACTATTTTGAAAAAACTAATAGATAACATAAAAAAAATTGACGGAATTGATAAAGTTTCTAGGGTAAACAAGAACTGATACAAATATTATTAACAACGGTTTATAACTTTAAACAATTAAACTTTTAAAATTTTAAACTAAAATTTATCTTTGCAAGATATGACACAAATAGCATCAGATAATAGCAAAAATCAAGAAACAGTAAAAAACGTTTTTACCTCTTATCTAGAAAATAAAGGACACCGCAAAACGCCAGAACGATATGCAATTCTGCAGGAGATTTATGATAGTCAGGAGCATTTTGATATAGAAAATTTATATATTAAAATGAAAAACAAAAATTATAGAGTTTCACGAGCTACCTTATATAATACTATCGAACTACTTTTAGACTGTGGTTTGGTTAGAAAACATCAATTTGGTCAAAATCAGGCACATTACGAAAAATCTTATTTTGATAAACAACACGATCATATTATTATGACTGATTCTGGTGAAGTTATAGAGTTTTGCGACCCAAGAATTCAAACCATAAAACAGACCATGGAAGATATTTTTGGCGTTGAAATTCACAACCACTCGTTGTACTTTTATGCTACCAAAAAATCAAGCGTAGGAAACTAAAACTAAAGATCACAACTAACTACTAACAATAAAAATAAAAAAATGACAGTAGATTTACTACTCGGATTACAATGGGGTGACGAAGGAAAAGGAAAAATCGTAGATGTACTTACCTCTAATTACGATATTATTGCTCGTTTTCAAGGAGGACCAAATGCAGGACACACTATAGAATTTGACGGAATAAAACACGTTTTAAGAACTATTCCTTCTGGGATTTTTCATGATAACAATATTAATGTCATTGGTAATGGTGTTGTTATTGATCCTGTAGTTTTTAAAAGTGAAATTGATGGTTTAGCAAAATTTAACATAGACATCAAATCTAAATTAATTGTTTCTAGAAAGGCCCATTTAATACTTCCAACACATAGATTACTCGATGCTGCTTCAGAAGCTTCTAAGGGAAAAGCTAAAATTGGATCTACCTTAAAAGGAATTGGACCTACTTATATGGACAAAACTGGTAGAAACGGAATCAGAGTTGGCGATATTGAATTAGAAGATTTTAAAGAACGATATAGAGCTTTGGCAGACAAACATGAAGCCTTGATTGCCTTCTATAACGTTGATATTCAATACAACTTACCTGAATTAGAGAATGAATTCTTTGAAGCAATCAACGATTTACAAAAACTTAAATTCATTGACAGCGAAGAATATTTGGCACAAGCACAAAAAGAAGGAAAATCAATACTTTGCGAAGGTGCACAAGGCTCGCTTTTAGATGTCGATTTTGGAACCTATCCATTTGTAACATCATCAAATACAACGGCAGCAGGAGCTTGCACCGGTTTGGGAATTGCACCAAATAAAGTCAAAGAAGTTTTCGGAATTTTCAAAGCTTATACTACTCGAGTTGGCTCTGGACCATTTCCTACAGAAGATTTTGGTGATGCTGGCGATGTTATGGCAAAAGTTGGAAATGAATTTGGATCAGTTACAGGGAGAAAAAGGCGTTGTGGTTGGCTAGATTTAGTAGCTTTAAAATATGCAATTCAAGTGAATGGCGTAACGCAATTAATGATGATGAAAGCCGATGTCTTATCAGGATTTGAAACCTTGAAAGTTTGTACATCTTATAATTATAAAGGCAAAGTTATTCAACATTTACCTTATAATATTGAGGAAGAAAACGTAAAACCAATTTATACAGAATTCCAAGGATGGAAAGCCGATCTAACAGGTTTAACAACTTTTGAAAGTTTACCAAAAGAATTAAAAGAATATATTGAATTTATAGAAAAAGAAGTTGAAGTACCAATAAAAATAGTTTCTGTTGGACCCGATAGAAAACAAACTATTACGAGATAAAATAGCTAATAAAATCCCAAATTTTTGAATGAAGTTTGGGATTTTTGCTTTTAGAAGAAAATGAAATTATATTTGTTTTTACATTTTTGTCTGAAACAAATTGGATATTTTATTCCACTTCAATTTTATCGATTAGTAATTCGAAACTTTCATTTTTTTTGTTTCCTATTAAAAAAGCAACTTCTTCTAAGTTTTGACCATCATAATTAGGGAGTTGCAACGTTCGTCCTCTAAAAGAAGCATAAAATTTATCCAAAGGAATTTCGATTGTTTCCCATTCCGCCGACGTTTGAAATTCGTAAATATATGAATAATAATCGTTAAGATCTTTTTTTACTCTAAATTGATACTTTTTACCATCACCTTTCAACCGAATTTTAAACACACTTTTTTCGGCAAGTTTCACAGCTTTGAAAAAATGACGAACAGAACAAAAGCCGCCGTTGTTTTCTGTAGAAACGTTGCCCTTAAAGGTTCCATTTCCACCTTTATCAACAAAGAATTCACTAGATGAAAGTCCGCCCATCACACCATCATCAACAATCTTCCAATTAGAAATAGTACTTTCTTTAGAAAAATTAAATATTACAACAGGATTAAGCAAAATCGAAAATAAAAATAGTAGTTTCATATATTTAAATTTTATTTTTTATAGATAACATATGTAAATCGCCTTTTACATCATCGGTATTAACGCACTATAGTATTTGTTTTATTAGATCTCGATGATTTATAAATTGCATGCGCAAACTTTTTCTTAATGGCAATTTCCTAATCCAAAAATATAATCAAAAGTAGTATATAAATAAATCTACCGCATCAATTTTAACAAAATTGTACTTATAAATAACAGTTGTTTACTTTAACTACATTTTTAAAATAAAACTTTCGCTAGCTCCTAAAACTAATTTTATAATTCCTACACCGTTTTCAACTAACATTGTTTTTTTACTTCCAGATAATTGGTCTGTTACTAGATATGATCCATCTTTTACTTGCCACTCTGAAATTACTTCGTTTGGAATTCTCAAATCAATAGCATGTGTTCTATCTGGAGAAAAATTACAAGATATAATTAATTTCTCATTCTGAGACCAACGAACAAAAGAGTAAATAGTAGTTTCATAGCGATTTGTAATATTCACATTTGCCGATTGAATCTCTCTAAATGCTCCCATCAAAGCCTCACTTGAAATAGTGAAATTTAATAGTTTTTTATAAAATGCTCTAAGCTGTTTCTCACTTTCAGATAATTGTCCGCCGTCAAACTTACCACCATTCATCCATCTTTGGTGATTTGGAACACCAACATAATCAAAAATAGATGTTCTAGAACGGGTTCCGAATCCGCCATTTTCATTGCCTGCTTCGCCAACTTCTTGCCCAAAGTAAATCATAGTTGGTGACGTACTCAATGTTGCTGAAACCACCATTAAGGGCTTACCGTTATTACCACTTTTAGCAAATTCTGGACTTGCCAATCTTTGCTCATCATGATTATCCAAGAAATGCAACATATTGTGTTCAATATCTTCTAATCCTTTTTGAATATCTGTTAAACCATCTGCTACAGCTCTACCCTGAATTATGGCTTTTAAATAATCATATGTTTCTACTTTGTCATACAAATAATCCATTTTCCCAAGATGAATATAATTTCTATATTCTGCCGGGTTATATACTTCAGCCAATAAGAAAGCATTAGGATTTTTCATTTTTATTGCAGAATTCATATAACTCCAAAATTCATATGGAACCATTTCTGCCATATCATACCTAAACCCATCAACTCCTTTGCCTGTCCAAAATAAAGCAATATCTTTAAATTTCTTCCACGAACTAGGTATATCTTTATCTTTCCAATAATCAAAATGTTCTTGGTACGATTTAGAATCAAAACCTGCTGGCAGCAATGGGAAATCTTTGTCACCATCTGGAGTCATTCCGTAATTCACTTTAACAGTTTCATACCAATCGTTGATGTCTGGTTTGGCCATTCTAGAACCATTTCCTGTCCATTTTGCCGGATTTTCATTAAATTTACCATCACTCATTGGATATTCATCACCATTCAAAGGTTTATAATTATTTGATGTTGGTACCTGAAAAGGCTCATTTGGAATGTAATAAAAATTATTGTCGCGGTGATAATCTACGTTGGTAATATCGTCGGCACCAAAATCTCTAACACCCTGTGGATTGTTTTTGCCTTCATATTTTCGAGCAACATGATTGGGAACAATATCAATCAATAATTGCAAACCATTTTTGTGCGTTCTAGCTATCAAAGATTCAAATTCTTCCAAACGTTTATCTGGATTTATAGCTAAATCAGGATTTACATTATAATAATCTTTCACTGCATAGGGAGAACCTGCTCTACCTTTTACAACATCAGGATCATCATTTGAAATACCATATTTAGAATAATCTCTCACTAAAGCATGATGTGGAACACCTGTATACCAAATGTGAGTAACACCTAAATTTTTAATTTCTTGTAATGCTTTATCTGTAAAATCATTAAACTTCCCTACCCCATTTTCTTCAATGGTTCCCCAAGGCTTATTAGTTGTATTTTTATTTCCGAATAATCTTGTAAAAACTTGATAAACAACTTTTTTTCTTTCCAATGACTTAACTTTTGATTTATTTTCTTTAGAATTTGTAAGTACTTTATTTACTTGTGATTGAGCATTTAAAGCCAAACCAAGCAATCCGATAACAACTAGCTTCTTCATAATGTAACGTGTTATAAACATTAATCAACAAATATAAAAAAGGAAATTTAAAATTAACTATTAATAAAAAAATCTTAATAAACATTTGTGTTGGTTCTATTTTTATAAATTTGCTTCAAAAATAATTTCCTTGAAAAAACAACTTATCGTTATCGCATTATTTTTATTTAATTTTACTCTAGTATTTGCTCAAGAACCAAGTAAAATTTTTATTGAAAACTCTGATTTTTCTGACTTAAACGAATATGAACTTCCTGGCGCATTCTTGCTAACTGGAAATGTTCGTGCAGTTCATGATGGTATTACATTAACTTGCAACAAAGCCTACTATTACAAAGATGAAAATTACATCAAAGCTTTTGGCGATGTACAAATGGTGCAAGGTGATACACTATATTTAAACGGAAAATATGCTGAATATAATGGAAATGTAAAGCGTGCTTTTGCTACAGGAAACGTATCGCTTACTTCTCCAGAAATGTCTTTAGTAACAGACACCATTCACTTCGATAGAGTTAGTCAAGAGGCTTATTACAACTCCTATGGTACGATTATTAACAAAGAAAATACTTTAAAAAGTAAATCTGGGAAATACTACGTGGCTCAAAAAAAATATCAATTTTTGACATCAGTAGTTTTAACCAATCCACAGTATGTAATTAAGTCAAATCATTTAGATTATTACACTAATTCTGGACATTCTTATCTTTTTGGACCATCAACAATAACTGGAAAAGAAAATTTTATTTACACCGAAAAAGGGTTTTATGATACTAAGAAAAACAAAGCTCATTTTATAAAAAAATCGTATATAAAATATAACGACCGTTTAATAAAAGGCGACAGTTTATATTATGATCGAACAAAAGAGTTTGCCTCAGCAACAAGAAATGTAAAAATAACAGATTCTATAAATAATGCCATTATAACTGGGCATTATGGTGAAGTATATAAAAATAAAGATTCTTTATTCATCACCAAAAGAGCTTCTGTTCGCACTTTGATGGAAAAAGATTCTATGTTCATTCATGGAAAAAGATTAGTTGTTACAGGAAAAATTGGCGAGCGTATAATAAGAGGGTATAACAATGTTAGATTTTACAAAACAGACATGAGCGGTAAATGTGATTCTTTACATTCCAATCAGAAAATTGGTTTAACCAAATTAATACGAAAACCAATTTTATGGAATTATGAAAACCAATTGACAGGTGAGGTTATGCATTTAATTGGAAATAATAAGACAGAGCAACTCGACTCATTAAAAGTTATGAATAACGCTTTTATTATATCCAAAGACACGGTTGGCACAGGTTTTAATCAGGTAAAAGGACAAAATTTATATGGAAAATTTCGGGATAATAAAATGTATGAAGTAGACGTCGTAAAAAACACAGAAGTAATTTATTTTATGCGAAATGACAATCAAGAGTTGATTGGCATTAACAAAAATAAAAGTAGTAGCATCAACATGCAACTTGAAGAAAATGTAATTAATACTATCACTTTTTTTAAGGAAGTTGAAGGAGAAATTTTTCCTGAAAAAGAGTTACCTGAAAATGCACGAAAATTAAAAGACTTTATTTGGAGAGGCGATGAACGAATTAAATCTAAAGAAGATATTTTTCCACCCGAAGAAAACGAATATGATATAAAAGCCGCCGTTGATGCTAAAGAGCAACTAAAAAACGACGAACTTCCAATGAAACCTAGAAAGGAAACTTTGGATTATGACAAAAAAAAGAAGAAATAATTATACAGGTTGGTCGATTGTAAATTACAGATTAAAAATTGTATAATATTGAACAAATAAACAAACAAAAATTGAACGATTTTTTAAAATACCAAGCACAAACATCACCTTATCCATTGGGAATGGAGGTTTCGCATGCAATTGGTTCTTATATTTACGATACTAACAATAAAAAATATTTAGATTTTGTTGCTGGCGTTTCGGCTTGCTCGCTTGGACATCAACATCCGCGAGTAAATCAAGCCATCAAAGACCAATTGGATAAATATTCACACGTAATGGTTTATGGCGAGTATTCTCAAAGTCCTGCTGTGCAATATTGCAAATTATTGGTTGAAAATTTACCAAAAGAATTAAACAAAGTTTATTTAGTAAACTCAGGAACTGAAGCTTGTGAAGGCGCGTTAAAACTAGTTAGACGTGTAACAGGAAGAAGTCAATTGATTTCGTGTCATAATGCTTATCACGGAAATACGATGGGTTCGATGAGCGTAATGGGATTTGAAGAACGCAAACAGGTTTTTAGACCTTTAATTCCTGATGTTGATTTCATCACCTATAATAATGAAGACGATTTACAAAAAATAACAACCAAAACTGCTGGAATTATTCTAGAAAGTATTCAAGGTGGAGCTGGTTTTATACAACCTCAGAATGACTTTTTGGCTAAAGTTAAAAAACGTTGCGAAGAAGTTGGAGCTTTAATGATTGTGGACGAAATCCAACCTGGTTTTGGAAGAACAGGAAAATTGTTTGGATTTGAAAATTATAATGTCGTTCCTGACCTAGTCATTATTGGAAAAGGAATGGCTGGCGGAATGCCTGTTGGAGGTTTTATTGCCAACGAAAAACATATGGATTTATTAAGTCACGATCCTAAATTAGGACATATTACAACTTTTGGCGGTCATCCTGTGATTGCTGCAGCTTGTTTGGCAACACTAAAAGAAGTTTTAGAAAAAGACTACGCCAAACAATCTTTAGAAAAAGAAAAACTTTTTAGAACACTTTTGGTACATCCTTTGATACAAGAAGTTAGAGGAAAAGGATTGATGTTAGCCGCAATGACATCTGATGAAGAAATAACAAATCAGGTGATTTTGCGTTGTCAAGACAAAGGATTAATTCTATTTTGGTTATTGTTTGAAGGAAAAGCCATCCGAATTACGCCACCATTAACCATTTCTGAAGAGGAAATTAGAGAAGGTTGCAAGATTATTTTGGAAGTGATGGATGAAATAGTTGCGGGTTAAAAGTTACGAGTTGCGAGTTTTATAGATTTCCCAAAAACTCGAAACCCGAAACCCGAAACTCGAAACTGTTCAATGTTAATTAAATTGTTCAAAACAAAAATCTGTTTTCCTTAAATAACGACATTAGTTAACTACTTTTATTAAGGATAATTTTAAACAAAAAGCTATGCATTTGGATCACGACGAAGAAGACTACAATCTATCCTTATCGAAGTTTGAATCCATGTTGAAAACCAATAAAGTTTTCTTTTTCGATTCAGAAGAATTTGAAGAAATTATTCTTCATTATCTTGATATGGGCAAAGCTAATTTAGCTAAAAAAGCTTTAAAATTAGGACTTGAACAACATCCTAAATCAACTGGTTTAAAGCTAGTTCAAGTAGAAATGTTGGTGTATGATGA
>JBIKJF010000028.1:0-25885 GCA_044361155.1 Flavobacterium sp. | reverse complement strand
ATTTCTTGTACAACTTGTAATTTAAAAGACATTGTGTAGTCTTTCTGAGTGCGCTTTACATAGCGAATTTCTTGAAGGTTTTCCATAACGATGAAATTTGTGTATCGCTATTTCAGGACAAGACACAGGTTTGTTTAAAAACAACCATTTTAAACGAAATCCAAATTCAGTATACGTAAATCCAGAAACAGCAGCAGAAGCAATATTACTTTTCAATCCGTAAACGTTAGCCAACAATCTATCAGAGAATTTATAACCCAACTTGGCTTGAATTCTATAAGTTGATTGCTTTTCTAATTTTTCGATGTATTGAAATCCTGCAGCTAAATTCAAATTATAAAAAAGTGACTTGTTTTCAGCTATTTTCTCGTCTTTCAATAATTCTACAAAAACCTCGTATGCGTTAAACTGACTAGGACTAAAGTAAACAGTTGGCACTTGGTCTTTAAATGAAATGAATTGGTAATTCAATCCACCTTTTAAAATAGGTTTCGATAAAAAACTGTAATACAGAGAGGTAAATAATAAATTTCTAGTATTATTATCAGATTGAGTTGTATAAAAATATTGTGTAAACCAACCCAATTTAAAGTTTGATCCTATATTATAATTAAAATAATAGTTGTCAGCCGAAATCTGTTTGTCAATCAAATCGGTATTAAAATTTTGCAAGTCGCGTTTGTATCCAATCTCTAAATCTTGCAATTTCATTGGTTTAAATTTGAAGTACGAATTCAACAACAAAGAAGTATAGTTTGCTGTTGGTGAGCTTGCTGAGGTAATTCCGCTATCAACATTAAAACTAATTTTAGGATGGAATTTATAAGATGCTCCAACCAGAAAATCGTTAGCATCAGCGCTAATATTGGTAACAGAATTATCAGTTTTTCTATATTGATAAGTAGTATTTAAAGAACATTTGGTAGAAAGCGGAAACGTTATTAATGTTCTCGAAGTAATGGCAGTATTATTACCATTATCAAACGAATAACTTATTTTTTCTTCAACAGAAGGCGTATGTTCTTCGTTTAATTTCTTTAAAAATTTGGTAGCATCGTTCTGGTTTTTGAAAATTTCTAAAGTTTGATAAACGGCTTTGAAAGCGTTGTCAATTTCTCCTGAAGCATTATATGCATTCGCAATACCTAAATTTCCATCGAACGATTTTGAATCGTTTACCAAAATACTTTCGTAATATTTAATACTATCTTTAAAATCACTTTTGTAAATCGCTAATGTTGCAGAAAGTGCTAATAACCAATTTTCGTTTGCATAAAGTTGGTTTAATTCTAATATTTTAGATTCGGCTAATTTGTATTTTTTATTCCAAATAAGCGCTTGAACATTGCGTTCTTGTGTTTGTTTGATAAGTTTTTCATCTTTGGTTTCACCAATTTTAGCTATTGCCTTTTCAGAAATTTCAAGAGCTTTGCTTTCTTTTCCAGCAATATGTTCTACTAAGGATAACCCATTTAATGCTAAAATCGGATCTGAAGTCGATAATAAATCATAAGTCGCTTTTCCTTTTTCACTGTTTTTAGTTATCAAATACAAATTGGCTTTATTCAACAACGTTTCTTTATCATTTGGAAAATCTGAAAGGATTTCATTATAAAAAGTTTCGGCTTCAGTATATTTTTTTGCTGAAACCATTTCGTTAGCATAACCAAGTTTAATGTATTTTCTAGAAACCAAAGCTCCGCCATTTCCTGGCGAAATTTCTAAAGCTTTATTTACATATGATAAAGCATCTTTAAATTCTTTTAAATTGGATAACGTATTGGCAAAACCAAGATGCGCTACAAAGTTGGTTGGATTTTCTGCAACTAACGTCGTATAATAGATTTTAGCATCATCAAACTTTTTATTCCATAATAAGGATTCAGCATAATTCAATTTTATTTCTAAATCATCTGGATATTCACTTTTTAGAGTTGTGAATAATGTTAAAGCTTTTTCAGGTTGTTTATTCAACCCAACTGCACGAGCATAACAAAGTCTTGCCGTTTTGTTTTGAGGATAGTTCTTTAATATTGAAGTAAAGTAAACTTCGGCTTTATCAAATTCTCCTTTTTCAAGATTAGAGAAACCTTCACTCATATTTTGAGCTTGACCTATAAAACTATAAATAAAAAGGAAAAGTAGTATTATTTTTTTAAATAATATCATTCGTCGATAGTGTAATAATTAATGAGTGCAAGTTAATCACAAACCATTGATATTTCATCCACAGTAACTTACCATTCATCGAATAATACTGATGACTCGTAGCTAAACCTCAGATATTTGCATCAGAAATAAGAAATATAATAACAAAAAATAAGAAAGTAGCATGGCCTTACAAATTAATAACAATGCAGGAGTTTACGAAATTTTAGGAGAGTTAAACACACAAAATATAAACTCATTAAAAAATTATTTCGAAACACTAATAAACCAATCAAACTTTATAATCATTTCATTAAATCATTTAAATTATTTAGACAGAAATGGTTTTCAAGAAATTGTATCCTTGTACAAAAAAGCACTCTCAAGAAATAAAGTATTTTATATAGTTGGACATCAAAATCAAAAAGTTGTAGAATTATTTAAAGAAGAAAAGCTAAGTTTTTTACTAAATAATAATGTCGCTTAATTTAAAATAATTCCAACATAGCAAAGAAAAGATTAAAATGATAAAATCATTACAATTTACAATGCCATTTATATCAAAACAGTTCAATGCTGAACAAATGTTTATGGTCACTATGTTGCTAGTAAATGGAGGAAATTATCTTTATAATTTAATTTTAGGACGAGTTTTAGGTCCAGAAGCTTTTGCCGATGCTGCTATCTTAATTACATTTTTATTGATTCTTTCCTTCATTGGAATGACGTTCCAAATTGTAACCACTAAATATGTAGTGATCTATAATTTTAGAAAACGTCTTGCTTTTATTCGATTAATGACTACATCCGCTCTTTTGTCTGGAATTGGTTTAGGATTAATAATCGTGGCTTCTTGTAACCTACTGCAAAAAGTCTTTCATACACAATCTGCGTTAATGTTTGTTTTGTTTGGTGTTGGAATTCCGTTCTACTTTTTAATGAGTGTGAATCGAGGTGTTTACCAAGGAAATAACAACCTTTTCAATCTGTCGAAAACCTACACTTCAGAAATGATTAGTCGCTTATTGTTAACTGTCGTCGCCATCCTTTTTGCCCCAAATCTACCTACTACTATTATTGTTGCTTCCGGAATTACATTGTCTTTTGTTTTTGGATTACAACCGTTTCAAAAAATCTTTTTCAAGAAACCAACGCTTGAAAAAAGAGAAATGTTGAGTGTGCAAAACATCGCCACCTTTTTTGGCCTTACAGCTATTTACGAGCTTACCCAAATCATTATCAACAACAGCGATGTAATTCTTGTGAAGCACTATTTTAATAACCAAGAAGCCGGATTGTATGCTTCTATTGCCTTGATTGGAAGAGTAGTTTATTTTGTAGCTTGGATCTTTGTAATGCTACTTTTGCCCAAAGTACTTACACTTCAAAAAGAAGGAAAAAACACACAATCTATTTTGATTAAATATGTTGGTTATATTGTTGCATTGTCTGCAATAATTGTTGCAACTACCTATTTTTTTCCAAATTTAGTTGTCAATTTAATGTTTGGTGAAGACTATCTTTCAATAGCTCCTTTATTGTGGAAATACGCTTTAGCAACATCAATTTTTGCTATTGCCAATATCTTTGCTTACTATTTTCTTTCTATTAATAAGTACACTCCAGTTGTAATTTCAGCACTTTTAGGATTAACCCAAATAGTCTTAATTGTGATGTTTCATAAATCACTAGAACAAGTGGTTAAAATGCAAATTATTTCAATGGGAATCTTATTGTTTTTTCAATTGGCGTATTTCTTTTATCACAGTAAAAAGAATGTTCGTCTAAACTAAATTTCCATTCGTCGAATTTAAAAATTGGACCACTTATTTTAATTGGACTTTTGTCAAAAAATATAATATATCAAAAAATAAAAAATGAAGATAGTAGTTGTAACAGCATTTCCGCCTAGTAAAGTTACTTTAAACGAATATGGTTACCATTTAGTAAAAAACTTTGTTCAAAAAGAAGAGGTTTCGGAATTGGTTTTAATAACTGATAGAACATCAGAACTAAAACAATTGGATTTTGAAAACAGCAATAAAGTTTCCGTTAACGAATGTTGGAAATTTAATAGCTATACTAACATTTTCACCGTAGTAAAAGCGGTTTTAAAGGAAAAACCAGATGCTGTTTTGTTTAATTTACAATTTGTGAAATTTGGCGATAAAAAAATTCCTGCTGCTTTAGGATTATTGTTGCCAATGATTTTAAAAATATTGGGATACAATACAGTGGTTTTATTGCATAATATTATGGAACAAGTTGATTTAGCAAATGCCGGATTTACTTCAAATAAAATTGCTCAAAAAATATATAATTTTATTGGAACTACACTTACAAGTTGCATATTAAAAGCCGATACAGTTGCAGTAACTATAAATAAATATGTTGATGTTTTAAATGCAAAATATAAAACTAATAATGTTGCGTTGATTCCACACGGTTCGTTTGAAACTCCGAAGAATGTTAGTTTTGATTTACCAGCTGAACCAAAAAAAGTAATGGCTTTTGGAAAGTTTGGAACCTACAAAAAAGTTGAAATTCTAATCGATGCAGTTGAATTAATTCGCAAGACTAATAACGAAGAAATAGAAATTGTAATTGCTGGAACTGACAGTCCAAATACACCAGGATATTTACAATTGGTTAAAGAAAAATACGCACATGTTGAAGGAATTACTTTTACGGGTTATGTAGAAGAAAATGATGTAGAACGTATTTTTACTGAAAGTACTATAGTTGCATTTCCATACACATCAACAACAGGAAGTTCTGGAGTTTTACATCAAGCAGGAAGTTACGGAAAAGCAGTTGTTATGCCTGATTTAGGTGATCTCGCTTTATTAGTTGAAGACGAAGGTTACAAAGGTGAATTCTTTAATCCAGAAAGTGCTTCTTCATTAGCAAAAGCTATCAGTACTATTCTTGAAGATGATAATTACAGAAGACGTATTGCAAAAACTAATTACAAAGCTGCTTGCGCACTTTCAATGGATAAAATTGTTGAAATGTACCTTCAAAAATTCCAAGAAATTGAAATTAATAAAATGGGAAAAACGTTAGTTGGAAATGTATAAAAAGGCAGGTTTTTCTTTTCCTTTTTCATTAATAAAACCAAATTTTTTCTGTCTGTTTTTCTGCCAAGGCCATTTTCCAGCAACTTGATTTGGAACAGCAGGAAAATCATATAAAGTCCAAGACATAAATGCAAGATTGTTCTTTTTGAATAATTCTTGCATTTTTTTATGGTATTCGGCTTGACCATCTTTAGTTGTTCCTGTCCAATTCCATATTCCGCGATATGATGGAACGCCAAATTCTTGAATTATTATTGGCTTTTTAGTTGCTTTATCTAAAGTTGCGTATTCCGTTTCAAAATCGTCAATGGCGTTGTAAAAATGATAGGAAACAAAATCAACTTTATCTTCTAAATTGGTGGCTTCATACGAATTCGACCATCCAATTGTTACCAAATGATTCGAGTCATTTTCTTTTACAACCGTAATCATTTGTTGCAACCAATTTAATACATTTTTTTTGTCGCGATTTTCAAAATCTAAATTCGGTTCGTTTTTAATATCCCAAGCCAAAACAGCTTTGTGATTTTTGAATGTTGAAACAATTTTTTCGGCATGTCGACTGGTTAATGTCCAACTTTCTAAAGTATAATCACTGTAAAAGTCAAATAAAGTTACAACAACTTTCAGGTTTTTTGCTTCTGCTAAATCCAATAAAGTTTTCAGTTTTTCTAGTTTTTCGGGTTTGATATCAGCTTTGCCAAAATCCTCATATTGAATAAAAATACGAATCGAATTCAGCTTTGCTTTTTTAATAATATCAAAATCTTTTGCAATAGTATCTTTGTTAAATAATTCGCCAAAAGTATCCCAAGCCGAATTTTTAGGATAATAATTGATTCCTTTACTTATAAAATCGACATTGTTATATTTTATCTTTTTGCCAACAACTTTAAATTCTGGATTGGCTTTCAAAGTGTCTTTTTCAATTGGTTCTGGTTTCATTTTTTGAATGTGACGAATGCGCCAAAAACCATCTTCCAACAACATCATAACTTTGTAGGTTGCCGTATCTTGAACTTCAGAAATTATTTTTTTGTCTTTATAAACTTTTTGAAATTCGATGACATTTTTATCGGTAAAAACCACTTGTTGTCCGTCTTCACTATAAAATTCTAATTTCGGATTGTGTTTTAAGGTGGTACTTTCAATTGTGATTTTATTTTTCAAATTATAATCAATGCTGTTGTACAAATTAACTCGAGCATTTTGTGTGTAATAATCTTCTATGCCTTGTTTTTTATTGTTTTCTAGCGATTTATTTTTGATGTACCATGAAAATAAATAGTCTTTTTCAATGGTTTTTAAGGTATTTGATTCCATTTCTCTGCCTACATTATTCAATTCTTCCCAAATAACTTTTGGTAAATAAGTATTCACAGTTTCTTTTTCCAAATGCAACATCGAAGTTCTATCAGCACCAGAATTCAAATATTCTAAAATACTGCTCAATCCAAAAAGCAACAGCACATTTAGTAAAATAAATGAGCTAATCAAGACTATTCGAATCGTGTTTTTATTATTTATGAAGCTCATAGTTTAGGGTTTCTGTTTGTTTGATAATACCTAATGTTGTGATTTCAAAACGATAGTTTTTTTCTTTATAAAAATCTTCTGAAAGTTCAAAAACTGCTAAACCTTTAGAAGTTTCTTCTTGCAAAGTGATCACTAAGTTGTCTTTATGAAAAACCTTTACAATTACTTTTATTCCATCTGGAACCAACTGATTCATAAAACTTTTAATTGGTCCAACGGTGAGTGTTCTGTTTTTATTGGAAAACGAATAATTGAAAGTCAAAATAATAGGTTTGTAATTGATGGTAAGCGAATTACTTTCGGCAATTCCGGTTACAAATCCTTTCACAGAATAGGTTTCTTGATGATCGGGATGCAATAGTTGAGCTGAAGAAATTCCGTTTATCGTTGCGCCAAAAGTTTTCAATATCAAATTGTTTTCCGTTTTGATAAGGAAGGAAACCAATGTTCCATCGCTAACCACATTTCCATATTGGTCTTTTATAATAGAAGTTGTAAAATGTGTAATCTGATTTCCATCGGCAAACTCGTGATTTCTTTTATAATCAATCGTAAAATTGGTTGCAATATTTGGATAGATTTCGGTTTCAATTTCTTTGGTTGCAATGTTGTTACATTCGCTAGAAACTAATAATTTGCCTGATTTATTAGGAGAATAAATATCGTACCAAGCAATAAAGTTTTTAGTTTTTAAATTGAGATTCGTAACATTTTGTAAAAACTGATGTCTCAAAATCACATTGGTGTTTTCCTGTTTTGGATTGTCAAAACCATCGGTTGGAACCGTCACCATCATCGTGAATTCTTTTCCACCAGCTAAAATAGTTCTTGGGCCAAGATAATTTTCAACAACAGTTTTGGTTGCATCATTTGGCAGAATTTCAAAAGTTCCTGAATTTATTGTTTCATTTTTGTGGATTAAAAACCAAGAAACTTCACCTGTTTTTTTACAATAATTTTCTGGAATTTTAAAAATGTAATTTCCTTTTTCAATGGTTGCATCTAGTAATGTTTTTCCGTAGGAATGAATGATGAAAAGTTGCGGTTTTTCTTTTTCAGATTTGGAATGAAATTCTAATTCAATTGAATTTCCAGCAGTGAGAGTTTTAGTTTTCGAAACCAATTCAAACGATACTTTTTTATCCGAAACCAAAGTAGTTCCGAATGCCAAAAGGAGCAAAGCACTCAATAAAAACAATATGTTAATTGCTTTTTTCATTATCTTGGATTTCCTATATAATTATTAATTTCGATTTTGATGTAATCAAATCCGTTACCTTTTACCTTTTGTAATTGTTCCTCATTTTGAGAAGCTTTTCGATTTGGAACAACAGCTTTAGAAATGGATGCATTGGCCAAACCATTTACAAAACAATTTTCTAACGATGATTTTAGTGTTTTGCAGTTTGTTAAATTCATCAATTCATAATCAAAATAATTCTTGCGTTGCACACGAACACCTTCACGCATAAAGAAATGATCGACATAAATCAGTTCTTTCTTGTCATTATAATACGAAACCAAAATTTCAGGAATTGTACTTTCTTGAATTCCGAAGTTAAACAAAGTTCCTTTGATATGATTGTTTTCGATAGCAAAATCAGAAAGCGCCACTTGTGTGTACAAATCGGTTATGGCAACATTTCCAGCACATTGAATGTCAAATGTTACCGGATTATCTTTAATCTCTAATGGAGCGAATTCGTTTGGATTGAATATTTTTGGTTTTACATCAGTGTTTTTTGCCCAAGCAATGTCTTCAAAATTGACTTTAAAACTAGTTATTTCTTTTGGCATCAATTTGTGCTTGATTTCATATTTTGCATTAAACGATGCCAATTTCTTATCGTTTTTATCATATAAAGTAGCTTTCAGAACTACATCAGCTGGAACATTATCAACATTTTGAACTTCGCCAATTATAATGTATTGATTATTGTACTGAATAAGTTTCGCAGATAAAATTTCTAAAACCGGTTGTTTCAAAATGTCATCGTGATATGTCATTTGTGTGGAAACAGCCCGTCTTCCGTGTTTGAAATATTCGGTTCCGTTATTGGAAACAAACTGATCAGGAGGAATATCCAAATCTATTTTATTTGGTACGATATACCATTTGCCTTTTTCTTTTATAACTTCATGTGTGTAGTTTTTCTCAATGATTTCCAATGGCGTTACCCATTTAGTTTTTGCAATGATTTTGACTGAGTTTTTGGTTTCCTTTACAATTTGAATGTCAATCGCATCCATTTTAGCATACGAATTTAAAATACCGTCTTGCACAGCAGTTTCCAACATAAATTGCGATAACGATTTGTTTCCATTTGGATCTAAATAGGAATGCGCTTTTTCAAATTCTTTAAAATCAATCGCATCATAATAGGCTTTTACCACATTTTTAGGACTTAATTGCGACGAATTATTGATATAAAATTGATAGACAAAATAAAAGATGATTAACAATACGATTCCAGTCCAAATATGAAGTAGCGTAACCAGCTTTCTTGGAAATTTTTTGTAATCAACAGCGAATTTGAAAAAATCTGGTTGGGTAATTGGTTTGAGTTTTAAAGCTTGATATAAGATCATTTGAACGTTCAAAACAAAAGCAATAATCACTGTTAAAATTGGAATAATTCCCCACATCAATTTTTGATACAATGGTACATCTTCAAAAGGAAGAATTTTGGATAATGGCGGAACGTTGAGTTTTTCCCAAACCATAATTCCGTTTTCCAATTGCGTTAATCGATGCCAACCACAGAAATATAAAATTGGATCGTAAAACTTATCATTAGAAAAAACATATTTCAGATTGTATTTTTCGGGAACCGTTAAAAATTGTTGCAACGAACCAATGCCTTCTAAACCTCTAAATTTTGAATTTTCCAAACGTTCAACAGCTCTCGAAGTAAGTTCTGGCAATCGTCTTGCTGAATGATAATTTCCATCAACAGTTAATGCTTTGGTTTGAAAAGACAATGTTGCCATTTGATCGCCAAAACCCAAAGGCAAATAACGCCATTGATCGTGTTGGTCTTGATTTAAGAAATTAATTATCGGTAACGTATTGATTTTTTGAGGTTGAAAAGGACGAAAATAACCCAAAGTAATCGTAAAAATCGCCATGAATATAAATGAAGCAGCAAATAAGCCGCAAAGAATTTTATAATAAACGGATCCAAAGCGTTCTTGAAGATTAGTTCGTAAATCGCCTTCTACTAATCGATAAACAAACTCGCCGAACATGGGTAAACTCATTATGGCCGCCCAAAGTGTAAAGCGGTCTAGCGTTAAAATATTAAAAGCATTTGGGCCTAAAACTTTTAACGGAATTGGAGTCGTTCCTCCAGTTCCTAAAACGGTTAATAATGTTATTGATATACCAAAGAAAATATAGCGTTTGCTATAATATCTATAAAATATATAAGGTAACAAAAATAATAAAATTCCCCAAGGAATAACAAAAAACATCAAACCAGATGAAGTTACTTCAAGAAAATTATCCCGACTTCCGTGCGGAATTGGAACTTGTGTTATTGGATTGTTTTTAGAATTGATCCAATATGGAAAAATGCAAAATATAATTAAAAATACAGCGGTACATCCGAAGACAATAATTCGTTTTAATAATGAAATTATAGTTTGTACAAATAATTTCATTGTTACTTCTCTGTAAAAATTGACTTTTTCACGAGCGACATCCAAAACCGCCATTCCGATTAAGGGAAATATGAAGAAAATCATTCCAAATAGTGGCGTGACATGATGCGAACAAACGGTTACAGCAATTAATGAAATGGAAGTGAAGTAATATTTCTTTTGTCCAGTTTTTATCCACAGATAAATTTCAGGTAAAGCGTGCATCAAAATAGAAATTCCAACAATACTTGGTAATTGACCAAAAACATGAAGTGTTTCAACGAATGAAGAAGAAAAAACTGCTAATAAAGCAGCATATCCAGCTACATTTCGATTTCCGGTAATTAACAAAGAAAATCTAAAAACACCTGTAATAAAAAGAATAATCGCTAGTAAAGCAACGGCAAACAATCCAAATTTTAATCCACCAACAAACGACAACAATCCTATACATTGATGTACAAGTGGTGGATACCCCATAACGGTAAACCCAGTGTACCAGCTGTAATTCCAAGGCTCAAACCAACTATTAGCGTAATGGTTTCCAAAGAATAAATGAATTAAAGCATCATAAGTATTTTCTAAAGTAAAGAAAATAGCACTTCCATGGAAAATCAATCCAAGTAAAAGTGCTGCTAATAAATATTTATTTGATTTTTCTTTCACGAAAATAGAATACTATCTTAATGACGTAAATATAGTAATAATCATCATATCGTTGAATTTTATATGTCTACGGAAAAAAACCATTCGTCGATACTTTTTTATTCTTTGGTCTAAAACAAAAAATGACCTTGAAGTCACACAGTACTTTTGACATGAAAAATAATATGAAAAATAAGAAATAATGAAAATTTTAATAGTTGATGACCAAAAATTAGTTTTACTTTCCTTAAAAAAGTGTTTAACCGATTTAGGATATGAAGTAATGACTTCTAATAGTGTTAAAGATGCTAAAAAAAAGTATGATAGTTATATGCCAAATTTAGTTTTTGCCGATATCAATATGCCAGAATATAAAGGAGAAATGGTAGATAATAATCATGGTAATTTAGAAAACAAAAGTTCAGGTTTAGATATTGTGCAGTATATTAAAATTGAAAAAAAACATGAAACACTAGTAGTGATATTGTCTGGTAATAGTGATGAAGATATTATAGAAAAAGCATTCGCATTAGGCGCAACCGATTATCTGAAAAAACCACTCAGCTTAAATGAAATTGGTATTCGAGTAAAAAAACTAATTGGAAATAGCAATGCTACTTATGTTAACCACAAAGAAAAATTTATTCAAAATAAAGTTATTGGAGTTGTTATTCCTTGCTACAATGAAGAGAAGAGATTGATGAGTGAAGAATTTCAAAAATTTTTAAACTCGAATTTAAGTTATCATTTGTGTTTTGTGAACGATGGAAGTAAAGACAATACATTAGATGTATTATACGATTTAAAAAAGCAAAACGAAGGAAGAATTAGTGTTTATAATTGCGAACAAAATGGAGGAAAAGCAGAAGCTGTTCGTTTGGGAATGTTGCATTTGGCAAAACAACAACAGTTTGATTATATAGGTTTTTTAGATGCCGATTTATCTACCAATTTTGAAGATTTTGATGCTTTAGTTGATACTATTAAAGATTCAAATTTTAAAATTGTGAGCGGTTCGAGAATAACAAGAATGGGTGCCGATATTGAAAAAGAATCAGCAAGAGCAATAATTAGTAAAATTATAAATTTTATTATTAGAAAAACATTAGGAATGGATTTTAAAGACACTCAATGTGGTGCTAAAATCATGACTAAAGATGTTGTAGAAGATACGTTTCAAACAAAATTTTTGACCAAATGGTTATTTGATGTTGAAATTTTTATGAGAATGAGAAAGAAATATGGTTTAGA
Organism: Flavobacterium sp.; assembly: GCA_044361155.1. Taxonomy (GTDB): domain Bacteria; phylum Bacteroidota; class Bacteroidia; order Flavobacteriales; family Flavobacteriaceae; genus Flavobacterium. Next base: position 13,583 of record JBIKJF010000028.1, on the reverse strand, counting down.
AACGGCAAAAACTTTATTGTGTGAAAAACCTTTAGATAGATGGGTACATATAGATGGTTCAAAATTATCATTCAAAGATTCTTTTAAAATTTTAGGTCAAATTGGCCAAATAGCAATGCATTATAGATAATTTTTATTTTTATTTTTCAAAGAAAGGAGGTTGATTTATCAATCTCTTTTTTGATTTTGTATTAATTTAGGCATTACTTTTGTGAAACAATTAGAATAAAATTCAAAACAACTATCATGATTGATAATTTAAAGAAAATATTAAACGAAGACCAAGATCCAAAAGCGATTGAGAAAATTACTTCTAAATTGAGTAATTTATTAATGTCTAATGAAGAAATTGGATACATTGCTGTACAAAAAAAACCAGCAGTTACCATTTTGCCAGATAGTATTGTGGTTACCAATAAAAGAATAATTCTTTGTAAACCGAAAAACCTGGGTTTATCAATGGAATTTGTAGATTATGATTGGGATGATATTGCAGGAAGTTTTGTAAAAGAAGGAATTCTTGGTGCAGATTTTACTTTCAATACTAAATCAGATTTAACGCACACAGTTGATTATTTGCCAAAAAATCAAGCTCGAAAATTATATACTTACGCTAAAGAGCAATTGGATTTATTAAAAAACCCAGTTGTAAATGCAACTACAAGTAATCCTGTAATTGCAGAAGAAATAACTTTTGAAGAAGTTGCTGAGGTTGAAGAAATGGAAACAGAAGAAGTAACTAATTTTGCCGAAATTGTTCCGGTTTCAAATTACACTTCATTTGAAGAACCAAAAGTAGAAACTCGAACAACATCGTCAGAAAGAAAATTAAGTGAATTGTCTCAAGATGAATTGTTTGAAAAACTTCAGAATTACAAAAAACTCCTTGACAACGGATTGATTATGCAAGGTGAATATGATAATTATAAGAAAGAGATTTTGAGTTATATGTAGTTTTCAAACACAAAAGATTTGCATTACATCGAAAAATATAAAACCCGATAAATTAACTTTATCGGGTTTTCTTTTGTGGCTTTTGTGGCTAAGAAATCTACATTGACTTCTTTTGCTTTTCAACAAATCCATCAGCTTGTAACTTCAATAATTCCAATGCACCTTTTTTCTTATAATTGTATAGTTCTTTGTCGTCTTTGATGTCAGCATAGACTTTATCGTAGATTTCGGCATCTGTTTTTCTTTGCAAATCACTTTGATAACGATTTTGTGCTAGTACATTTTTAATTCCCATTTCGGCATCTTCTTGTTTGAAATCATACTCGCCTCTTGGAGAAAGTAATTTTGCAATAATTGGCGAAGTTTCAATGGCTAAAAATAAAAGCATTATAAAAAATGATGGCAACCAAGGTAATTTATTCAAAGCATTAATTCGAGCCATCAATCCATCAAAACCATCAATAATGGGTTGTGTTTCGGTTACTTTTTTATCTAAATCAGCTTGTAGCGTTTTGGCTTTGGCTTCTTTTTCTTTAATTTTTACAGCATTTGCAGCTTTCATAGAATCCAATTGTTTCAACGCCATATCGTGTTTTTGACGTTTTTCTTTATAAACCGGACCTTTTCCTAATTTTTTTGTTCCAGCAGTTCCTTCAGCTTCAGTAATGAAAACCGAATATAAGTCGTTTACTTCTTTTTCTTTTTTGGTAATATCACTTTTCAAGCTATCGATTTCGGCTTTGTTTTTATCAACATCGCTTTGAAAATAATTGGTCACTTGTTTTTTGTTTGCCATTGCCATTTCGTTTTTCTCTTTCAACAAAACGGTTTCAATTTCTTTCTGAAAGATTTTGATTTCCAATGGTTTTGAAATTACTATTGCAATAATAATAGCCAAAGCTATTCGTGGTGTTGCCTGAATAAATTCGTCTAAAAAATTATCACGTTTTTTGATTGTCGAAACGATAAATCTATCGAGATTGAAGATTAAAAATCCCCAAACTAATCCAAAGAAAACTGCGGTATAGACATTGTCAAAAACTGTAAAAAGTGCGTAACTACTAGCTATAAAAGCCATAATTGCAGTGAAGAAAACTGTAGCTCCAATGCCAGCGTATTTGTTTTGTTCGCCGTTGGAACAACCGTTCACAATGTCAGTATCGACACCAGAACAAAGAATAAAAAAGCGTTTTAACATGATTGATTGATTTTGATTTGATGATTGTAATACAAATTTAACGCCAAAAATTTTATAATGTTGTAAAATGTTGAAAATTAGTTTAGTTAGCCACTGATTCACAGATTGTTTTAAAAGAAAAATCCGCTTGATTAGAGCGGATTAAATGATTTTACTTTTTTTCAAGCCAACCTTCAATTTTATCTCCTCCATATTTAGTTTGTTGAACACCCATTTTAGTTTCTTCAAAATATTTATGAGTTGAGAACCAATATTGAAAAGGTTGTGGAAATTTTTTACTTCTAGCATTTTTTAAAATTACACTTCCACTAAAATGAGCTATTTCATTGGGTTTGTATTTACTTAAATTTTCATTTGGAACGTGTTTTCCATCAATCCAAATTGCATATTTTTTACTGTTTTTGAATTCCTCCATTTCTTTTTGCGTTGGAGACATCTTTTGTAACGGTTTTGGTGTTAAAAGAAAATATGTACCAAATTTTTGTTTATCTTCTTTTGTAAGTTCTTCATATAACTTGTCTATAATTACTTTTCCATTTTTTCCTCCATCTCTATAGATGAATCTTACGCCTTTAAAGTACGAAGCCTCAGTTACTATGCTATTCTTTTCTTGTGAATTTGAGCTAAATTTATCCGGATATCTTCTTTTTGCTTCTTGATATTCAATCATTCCCGTTTTTAAAGTATCATGTTCATATTTTACATGACTGTCTTTTAAATTTTTATCAAAATAGGTATTAGTAAATAATGTGTATTGATATTCTTGAGGAAATTGTTTTAATCTTACTTTTTTATCAATAAATCTGCGTGTATAATATTTAAAATCTGATGATTTGTATTTTTTTAAATCTGAGTTTTTTACAGCTTTTCCATCAATCCAAACTGCTTCTTTGTTAGTATTACTAAGTTTGTTAAATAATTCTTCGCTTACTTTTTTTGGATTTATCTTATCTGGAACCCAACTTAAGTAATATCTTTTTTCTTTAAGCGTAAGGTCTTCATACATTTTATTAATTTTAATTAAAGTGTCTTTTCTAACATCTTTAATTTTTACATAAACACCACTATAATAAGTATCTCTTCTTTTATCACTTATTGCTGAATTATCAAGTTTTACGTCATTTATAGGTTCTGCACTTACAGCGTCTTGATTTACGGAAATTATCTTTTCTTTCGCCACAACTTCAATACAGAAAAAGTAGATTAATCCCGCAAGAATTGGAACAACAGCTACTTTTTTTAGTAGAGCTATTTTTTGCGATGTGCTTTTTGTCATCATAATTAATCGTTTTTTGGTTACCAAATAATTCAAATTACTGGCCAAGTAAATTGTTTGTTGTTCGCTGCTTTTTTGCAAAAGCAAGTTTTGGTAAAACGGAACATTGTTATAAGTTTTTACAATTTCTTCATCTGCAAGAAATTCGTGGTTGAGTTGAATAGCTTTTTTGTAGAAAATAAATAGCGGATTGAACCAGAAAATGACTTTCAAAAACTCAATAAATAAAATATCCAATGTGTGTTTTTGAGAAACATGAACCAATTCGTGTGTGTACAATTCGTCTTCAATATTTCTATCGTTGTAATCGTCAAAATTGATAAATATCGAATTCAAAAAAGTATGAGGAAGCGTCTTTTCTTCAACCAAAATCAAATTAGCATTTTTGTATTTTACATTCGGATTGGATTTGGATTTTGCAATTAATTTCCAAATGTTTTTTGAGAATCGAATTAATAACAGGAAGCTAATTAGTCCATACAAACTCCATAAAACGTATGGAATGAAATTGATTTTTTCCTCTACAGGTAAACTAGTTCCTTGAATTTCATTTTCCGGAATTGCCGAAGAAGTTATGATATTATTTAAAGGTTCGATATTCTGAACAACCGGAACAATTTTGATAATTTCAAATGTTAGAAACGGAATAATAAATGAAATTACAATAGAAAACAAAAGATAGAATCTATTGAATTGATGCATTTTTTCTCGTTCTAAAACTAAATGATAGAAGCTAAGAAAAATGGTTAAACTGATGGTTGATTTTAATAGAAAGTCTATCATTTTTTCTTTTTTTGAAGTTCAACATCGATGATTTTTTTTAATTCTTCTAATTCTTTTTCGGTTAGATTGGTTTCTCTTGTAAAAAAAGATGCAAATTGCGAAGCAGAATCGTTAAAGAAATTTTTAATCAATCCGTTAACGTGTTTTGAGAAATAATCTTCTTTTTTTACTAACGGATAGTATTCTCTTGAATTTCCAAATTCATTGTAAGCCACAAAATTCTTATCAATCATTCTTTTTAATAAAGTTGCAACTGTTGTAGTTGCAGGTTTCGGTTTAGGGAAAGCTTCTAGTAAATCTTTCATGAAAGCTTTTTCAAGTTTCCATAAATGTTCCATTAACTGTTCTTCGGAATTGGATAATTGCATTGTTCTACATTTTTAGAATTAACTCTACAAATGTAGAATAAAAATTTACTTCTACAAGTGTAGAATAAAAATTTAACATTTTCGTATAAAAAAATCCGTTCACTCAATTAAGAATGAACGGATTTAAAATTTGCGAATTTGCGGTTGAATTATTTACTCATTTCCACAAAATACTTATAAAACAACGGAATAGTTTCAATCCCTTTTAAGTAATTAAAAATTCCAAAATGTTCGTTAGGTGAGTGAATGGCATCAGAATCCAATCCGAATCCCATTAATATAGTTTTTGATTTTAATTCTTTTTCGAATAACGCTACAATTGGAATACTTCCCCCAGAACGAACAGGAATTGCTGGAACACCAAAAGTTTCAGTATAAGCTTTGTTGGCTGCTTTGTAACCAATACTATCGATTGGAGTTACATAACCTTGTCCGCCATGATGTGGTTTTACTTTTACTGTTACACCAGAAGGAGCAATGCTTTCAAAGTGTTTAGTGAACAACTCGGTAATTTGTTCCCAATCTTGATTTGGTACCAAACGCATCGATATCTTAGCAAATGCCTGACTTGCAATTACAGTTTTTGCACCTTCGCCAGTATATCCGCCCCAAATTCCGTTTACGTCTAGCGTTGGACGAATGGAATTTCTTTCGTTGGTAACATATCCTTTTTCGCCGTAAATGTCGTTTAGGTTCAATGCTTTTTTATAATTATCTAAATTGAAAGGTGCTTTTGCCATTTCGGCTCTTTCTTCTAACGATAATTCTTCTACATTATCATAGAATCCTGGAATAGTGATGTGATTGTTTTCGTCATGAAGCGAGGCAATCATTTTTGCCAAAACATTTATTGGATTTGCAACTGCTCCACCATAAAGTCCTGAATGTAAATCGCGATTTGGTCCAGTAACTTCAACTTCAACATAACTTAAACCACGCAATCCAGTTGTAATTGACGGTTGTTGATTAGAAATCATTCCAGTATCAGAAATTAAAATCACATCATTAGCAAGTTTTTCTTGATTTTGAGTAACAAACCATGATAAACTTTTAGAACCTACTTCTTCTTCACCTTCAATCATAAATTTTACGTTGCAAGGCAAACAATTGTTTTGAATCATATATTCAAATGCTTTTACGTGCATGTACATTTGACCTTTATCATCACAAGCACCACGAGCGAAAATTGCACCTTCAGGATGAATTTCTGTGGTTTTTATTACAGGTTCAAATGGAGGAGAAGTCCAAAGCTCCATTGGATCTGGTGGTTGCACATCATAATGTCCGTAAACCAAAACCGTTGGAAGATTTTTATCAATAATATGTTCTCCAAAGACAATTGGGTAACCAGGAGTTTCACAAATTTCAACATGATTACAACCTGCTTTTTCTAGTGAAACTTTCACCGCATTTGCAGTATCAATAACATCTTGAGAGTAAGCCGTATCCGCACTTACAGAGGGAATTTTTAATAATTCGATTAATTCGTTTAGAAAACGCTCTTTGTTTTCTTGAACGTATTGTTTTATATTATTCATTTTTAATGGTTTGATTATAATGTCAAATATACGAATACAAATTCCAATATTTAAATTCCAAATTCCAATTTTTTAAAGAAGTTTTATTTTTTTTGGAATTTGTTATTTGAGTATTGGAAATTACAAAGTATTGTTTATATTTGCACTCACAATTTTCGCGGATATGGTGAAATTGGTAGACATGCCAGACTTAGGATCTGGTGCCGCAAGGCGTGTAGGTTCGAGTCCTATTATCCGCACAAAAAGTCCAAATGAAAGTTTGGACTTTTTTTGTGGAGAGAAAGGACGAGAAGTTTATGCTGAGCGTAGTCGAAGTAAGTCTTATTATCCGCACAAAAAGTCCAAACGAGAGTTTGGACTTTTTTTGTGGGCAAAAAGGACGAGAAGTTTATGCTGAGCGAAGTCGAAGTAAGTCCTATTATCCGCACAAAAAGTCCAAACGAGAGTTTGGACTTTTTTTGTGGGCAAAAAGGATGAGAAGTTTATGCTGAGCGAAGTCGAAGTAAGTCCTATTATCCGCACAAAAAGTCCAAATGAGAGTTTGGACTTTTTTTGTGGGCAAAAAGGACGAGAAGTTTATGCTGAGCGAAGTCGAAGTAAGTCCTATTATCTACATTTTTTATTTTACAAATCAGCACAACCATTGACAACCAAATTTAAAATTATTCTTTATTTTAAATATTATAAATTCAATGTAAAAAAATGTTTTTTTTTATTTTAATAGTTAACTTTTTCATCTATAATCTTATTAAGATAATCATCGGCAATTTTGTTATTTAAAAAAGGGTTTCGATTATTCATTAATAAAAAGCAACTTGAATTTTTAAATGAAATGTGAGTAAAATCATTAGGTGAAAAATATCTTCTAACATAAAGTGAATATACTCTATACCTTTTTGTATTTCTTACAGTTTTATCAGGATTTATGTTTTGAGAGTTTTTTTTGAAATTATTTTCTTTTGTAGTGGGAGAACCCATAAATCCAAAAGAGGCAATTGAATTTATAAGATATAACTTGCTAGATAAATTTACAATCGTGTTTAGTAAATAAAAAACGTGCTTAGAACTTTTGGCGATTTCTTCGGGCAATAAAAGGCTAAATCTATTGTCCGAATGCCTATGATTTTTAAGATAAAATTGTAGAACATATATGTTATGTTCTAAATGTAAAACTTCTAAAATATATGTTTGATTAACAATCGTAGCCCTTATGGTATATGTGTCAGTTCTTAACCCTTTAGCGTCGATAGAATAAGACTTAAAGACATAGTCATAACCTTCTAAAACCAATATTGATTACTTAAAAGTTAAAAAAGAATATTTAGAAGAGCGATTTTTAAGAATAAAATCTGCATTTAAAACTTCTCCTGTATGTACCATTTTACAAGTATATACAATGTCATTAACATTGTTTATTTTGTTTTGTGTTTTACTTTTAAGATTGGACTTAAAAAAATGGAGTTTCATAATGTGTGATTTAGTTTGTATTAAATACAACACAAAATTAAGGATTTCAGTATGTTATAAAGTGTTAAATAGATAAATAATATCGATAATGCAATAACTATAATCAATAACTATTAAAATTAAATATCAAAAACTATTTGGGAATGTCAAATGTACAAATGATTTGCCTTAACAGATCTAATCTATCGTTTTTATTATTGATAGGTTTTTTAATCTATTTATTCCAATTTTACTCCGCACAAAAGTCCAAATGAGAGTTTGGACTTTTTTTATTTCTTCAAAATCGGTTAATTTCTATGTTAAGAACTTATTTTTTTAACTAAAATTGATTCCTTTTCAATGAGTATTTTTGTATAATCTCTAAGTCTGAGTTTTAACCAATTTATTGGAATGAAAAGAAATCCGTCTATGACAGCACTTATTTTAGCTTTTATTGGTTTTGCATTGATAACCGGTGCATTGTTTTCGCTGTATCGCTCAAGCAACGAAGCGATTTCTATTGAAGAAAAAAGTGAAACTGAAATTGATATTGCAAATAAAAAAATTGATGTTTTAAGTGATGAGATTCAAGAAACAAAAGAGCAATTTGTTGATGCAGATTATAAAGATGAATCCAAACCTGAAGTTATGACTCAAATATCAGGTCAGAATATTCCAATCATTGAAATTAAAGATATTGATTTAGGCGAAAGTTCTGATTTAGCGGATGATGAACCACGAAAAAAAGGACAACGTATTACCTACATTCATCAATTGAAATTCTCTTTAGTAAATGTTGGAAAATTTTCATTGAAAGATGTAATCTTTTCTGTGAAGGATATTTATAACGATCCGAAAGAAGGAAAAGGAAAGAAGAAATCCAAAGAATATAGTTATATGGGAAGAACTTTCGATAACGAAGATGTTGGTGCGTACAACAATATTGAGGTAAACACTTTAAATTTAAAGTCTAAAAAGTTGGTTTATGTGAGTAATTTGCCCACAAGCTTTGGTGTAGGAGATTACTATTTTGATATTATTGTAGAATGGAACAATGGTTTCTATCAAATGCACGTAGATATTGAAGAAGTAAACGGAAAATTGAAATACCGTTATCAATTTTATGATGTTGATGGAAAACCAATAAACTTAAAATCTTCGGAAGAAGTTACTGCATAAAAAAAATGCCTTTCAGTTACGAAAGGCATTTTTTTATTTACTTGCTTTAATCCAATTGTTCACTTTTTTCTCTAAAAGTGCTAGTGGCATTACACCTGATTCTAACACAATTTGATGGTATTTTTTGATATCAAATTTGGAACCTAATTCTTTTTCAGCTTTTTTGCGGAGTTCTATTATTTTTAACTGACCAATTTTATAGGATAATGCTTGTCCAGGAACTGCCATATAACGCTCAATTTCTGAAATAATACTTGCTTCACTTTCTGCTTCATTGTCTAAAGAATATTGAATGGCTTGCTCGCGTGTCCAACCTTTAGAATGCATTCCGGTGTCAACCACCAAACGAATGGCACGATGCATTTCGCTTCCTAACATTCCAAAATATTGATACGGGTCTTTGTATAAACCTAATTCTTTACCTAAACTTTCGGTGTATAAAGCCCAACCTTCACCATAAGCTCCAAACCAATTGAATTTTCTAAAATCAGGCAAAGCTTCATTTTCTTGTTGTAACGAAATTTGAAAATGATGTCCTGGAATGGCTTCATGAAGAAATAAATCTTCGTCAGCATAATAATTATAGTTTTTTACATCAGGAATTGGAACATAGAAAGTTCCTGGTCGAGAACCATCGGCTGCACCTTGAACATATTCGGCACTAGCTGTTTTTTCTCTAAAAGCTTCAGTTCTTTTTATTTGAAAAGCCGTTTTTGGTTGTAATGAAAATAATTTATCAACGTTTGGTTTTATTGTTGCGTGGTATTTTTCAAAATTGGCAATTACTTCTTCCGGTTTTTTGAAAGGTTTTAATTCCGCTTTGTTTCTCACGTAATCGAAAAATTCTTTTATGGTTCCTTTAAATCCTACTTCGGTTTTTACTTTTTCCATTTCCGATTTCAATCTAGCTACTTCTTGTAATCCTAGAGTGTGAATTTCTTCTGGAGCCATTTCGGTTGTAGTCCATTGTTTTACGTAGGCTTTATATAAATTAGAACCGTTTGGAAGAGCTCCAATTCCGCTTGTGTTTTTGGATTTTGGAAGATACTCTGATTTTATGAAAGCAGTCATTTTTTTGAATCTCGGAAGTAATTTATCGTTGATTGTTGAAGCGTATTCTTTTTTCAGCGTTTCTTTTTGAGAGTCTGTAATTTCAGAAGGCATTGATTTTATTGTGGTGTAAAAAATATTGTCTTCTGCTTTTTGAGTAATCATTTCGTCAAATTGATTTAATACTTTGAAAGACAAAACTTTTGGTAAAACTACATTTTTATCGATTCCTTTTTTCATATAAACCATGGCAGAATCTAACCAAACAGCATATAAATCCATTCTTTTTAAGAAGTTTTTATAATCTTTCTCGGTTTTGAATGGTTGTGCACTTTCGCCTGCTGCTAATTGCGCCATAGTTAAATGTGTTCCCCAAAATTGATGAATAGGTGTAAGATTAGCATTTTGTTGTAGCAAATCTTTTCCAACAGCAACTTCCCATTTAATGATGTCGAAACTGTTTTTTTCTTCATCAGAAAGTGATTCAAAATCGATTTTTGAAAGTTCTGTTTCGTATTTATCGAAAAATTTGGCTTGTTTTTTTCTGAAAGAATCCGTCATTTCAAACTGCAATTGGTCGTTGTATTTGTTTTGACCATTTAAAGTTGCATCCAAAGGATTTAGAGTGTTTTTTTCGTCAAAATAACTTTCGGTTAATTTTTTGAAATCTACTGATTTTTCTTCCGATTTGCAGTTTACTAACAATAGTGAAAGTAAAATGAAGAAAGAAATTGTTTTCAAATTTTTCATTGGTATTTTGGTTATTGGTTGGTTAAAACTACTGAATTTATTCAATACAATTGCTGCCTAGCCCTGATTGGAGCAACCCACCGTGTGGTGCGGAAAGCAGGAATAGGGTTTACAAAAATTCTCGAACCATTCGCTCCTAATTATTTTATGCATTTAATGCTTCAACGATAATGTCTTGGTCGTTTAGCATATCTTTTAGCATATTTTCGATGCCGTTTTTCAAAGTGAATGTTGACGATGGACAACCATTGCATGAACCTTGAAGCACAACTTTTACGCGTTTTGTATCTTGGTCGAAGGAGTCAAACAAAATATTTCCGCCATCGGCTGCCACGGCTGGTTTTACATATTCTTCAAGAATGTTGATAATTTGTTGTGAAGTAGTGTCTAAATTATCGAAATTATTGATTTGTTGTTTTTCTTGTTTGGTGTCTTGAACAATCATAGTTTCATCGATAACTATGCCACCATTTTCGATGAATTGTTTAATAAAAGTGCGAATTTCAAGCGTAACTTCTTCCCAAGTGGCAATGTCGAATTTGGTGACAGAGATGTAATTTTCGTCGATAAAAATTTCTTTTACAAACGGAAAACTAAAAAGTTCTTTGGCCAAAGGCGATGCAATTGTTTGGTCTATATTTTTAAACTCAACAGCGGTTTTAGTGACTCTTTTGTTGACAACAAATTTTAACGTTGCAGGATTGGGAGTAGTTTCACCATAGACAGTAATTGCTGATTTTTTTGGTCTAAGCGGATCTTCAATTATAATTTTTCCTCCATTTTTTACATATTCTTCAATTTGTTCCGCCACATCATCTTTAACGTCATTCCAATCTACAATACTGAAACGTTCTATGGCTATGAAATTTCCTGAAATGTAAACTGTTTTTACAAATGGAAGGTAAAATAGTTGTTGAGCTAAAGGTGAGTTTTTAGCTTCGTCAATGTTTTTGAATTCGAAGTTTTCATTTTGAGTTATAAAATCAGGGAATTCAAACTTTAGAATTGTTGGATTTTGTGTTTCTTTTATAGTAAGTTTCATTGTATGATTTGTAATTTTCTACAAATTTAACAAAGTTATTTTTTTGGATTGTTTATATTTGGAGTTTTAAACATTAAATTAACATTTGAATAACAATAAAACGGTATTCAATCATTATACTGTCTATGAAAAAAGTTTTACTTTTAATTATATTTTTTGCGACAAATTTTGTACATGGACAACTTGCAGTGAATAATACTACAGTAACTCCTGCGCAATTGGTTCAGAATGTTTTGTTGGGTTCAGGTATTACAGTGTCTAATATTACTTTTAATGGTTCTGCTGCGAATGCAAATGCCGTTCGTGATCAAGTTGGGCATTTTACCAACGGTGCTTCTACAAATATTGGTATTGATAGCGGACTTATTCTAGCAACAGGAAGAGCCCAGTTAGCAATCGGTCCAAATAATGCCCCAGGTTCAACTCAAACTACAGCTAATCCTTTAGGAGGTGATGCTGATTTATCCGCTCTTGCCACAGGTTCTATAAACACCAAAGCCGTGTTAGAGTTTGATTTTGTGCCACAAGGAGAAAATTTAAGTTTTAATTTTGTTTTTGGTTCTGAGGAATATCTTGAATATGTTGGTTCTACATTTAATGATGTTTTTGGATTTTTTCTAAGTGGTCCTGGCATAGCAGGTCCTTATACTAACGGGGCTATAAATATTGCCCTTGTGCCATCTACAACTACGCCAATATCCATTAATAATGTAAATAATGTAAACAATGCTGCGTTTTACGTAAATAATGGAACAGGTTCAACGCCTCTTATTAATAACACTATCCAATATGATGGTTTTACAACAGTGATAGCAGCTCTGGCAAATGTTCAATGTGGTGAAACGTATCATATAAAGCTTGCAATTTCAAATGTAGGCGATAGTGCTTTAGATTCTGCGGTTTTTTTACAAGCGCAAAGTTTTAACACTACCCCTTTAAATTTTCCTAATGATTATTTGGTTTCTAATGGTTTTGCACCTTGTTTTGGTAGTAGCACTACAGTTTGTACAGGATTAGGGGCAACCGTACCTCATATTTGGACTTTGAATGGAGTTGTAATTCAGGGCCAAACGGGACCTTGTATTACAGTAACGCAGCCCGGAGAATATTGTGCAACAGCTTTTCCTTTTGGTCCTAATTGTCCTGTTTCCGATTGTTTAATTATTGAATTTCAAGATGAATTACCAATAACTCCTCCGCAGAATTTAACAGAATGTCAAGGTGAAACTTTTAATTTGACTGAAAATATTCCTATAATGTTAGGCATTCTTAATCCATCTAATTATGAAATTAATTTTTTTAATTCTGAACAAGATGCCCAAGATTTTGCTAATGAAATATCGCCAAATACAGGCGGAACGCCCAATGCAATTAATTATCCAGGTGCTGATGGTGAAGAAATTTTTGTGAGAGTTGATGATTCGTCGGGCGCTAATTGTTTCTTAGTAACGTCGTTCTCTTTGAATTGGCAAGAATGTAATGCTACACCGCAAACACCACCAAATTTATTTGCCTGTGATGATTTACCAATTGATGGGATTTATCCAAATTTTGATTTAAGTCAACAAACTTCTATTGCTCTAGGTTCTAACAGTGCCACCGATTTTTCAATAACATATCATTTTAGTTTAGCTGATGCTCAATCTGGAACTGCACCAATTACTGTTTTAAATCCGTTTCAAAACACCATTCCATTTGTTCAAACCATATATATAAGAATGGTTGATAATGCTAATCCTTCTACCTTCGGAACTACATCATTCGATTTAATTGTAAATACTACACCAACGGCACCAGTACCAGCAGACGTAACAGTTTGTGATAGTTATATTTTACCAGCATTAGCTGCAGGTCAAACATATCATTCAGCCACAGGCGGAAGCGCATCCACGCAAATTGCAGTTGGAACCTCAATCACTACAACGCAAACTATTTATGTTTTTGCACAAACAGGAACTACACCAAATTGTACTTCAGAAGGTGATTTTGTGGTTACAGT
>JBIKJF010000027.1:0-26462 GCA_044361155.1 Flavobacterium sp. | reverse complement strand
TGAAAATTGGGCTAGATTGAAATGGTAAACCATCTAACGAATATTGATAATCAATTCCTATCGGATTTGTAACTGTAACTGAATTAGAATTGCAACTAGAAACAATTGAAACTGAAGGTGTAATTGGCACATTTGGCTGAGTATTTATTACAATATTGGCCGATAATGGTGAGGTACAACCAGATGCATTGGTAACTGTAAAAGTATAAGTGTTTGCATTGGCAGTTACCAATCCTGTTGCTGAAATATTTACAACTCCTGGATTAAAGCTATAAGTGTTTCCAGCAATATATCCTGTAATTTGAAAACTTCCTGTGGCTACAGTGCACGTTGGTTGCGTTATCGCACCAACTGTTGGCGCACTTGGCGTACTTGGTTGAGCATTTACTAAAATGTTAGCCGATGATGGTGAGGTACAGCCAGATGCATTGGTAACTGTAAAAGTATAAGTATTCGCATTGGCCGTTACTAATCCTATTGCTGAAATACTTACAACTCCTGGATTAAAAGTATAGGTGTTCGCAGCATTGTATCCTATAATTTGAAAACTTCCAGTGGCTACTGTACATGTTGGCTGTGTAATCGAACCAACATTTGGTGCACTTGGCACACTTGGCTGAGCATTTACTAAAATGTTGGCCGATAATGGTGAGGTACAACCAGATGCATTGGTAACTGTAAAAGTATAAGTGTTTGCATTGGCAGTTACCAATCCTGTTGCTGAAATATTTACAACTCCTGGATTAAAGCTATAAGTGTTTCCAGCAATATATCCTGTAATTTGAAAACTTCCTGTGGCTACAGTGCACGTTGGTTGCGTTATCGCACCAACTGTTGGCGCACTTGGCGTACTTGGTTGAGCATTTACTAAAATGTTAGCCGATGATGGTGAGGTACAGCCAGATGCATTGGTAACTGTAAAAGTATAAGTATTCGCATTGGCCGTTACTAATCCTATTGCTGAAATACTTACAACTCCTGGATTAAAAGTATAGGTGTTCGCAGCATTGTATCCTATAATTTGAAAACTTCCTGTAGCTGCAGTACACGTTGGTTGCGTTATCGCACCAACTGTTGGCGTACTTGGCGTACTTGGTTGAGCATTTACTACAATGTTGGCCGATAATTGTGAGGTACAACCAGATGCATTGGTAACTGTAAAAGTATAAGTGTTTGCATTGGCAGTTACCAATCCTGTTGCTGAAATATTTACAACTCCTGGATTAAAGCTATAAGTGTTTCCAGCATTATATCCTGTAATTTGAAAACTTCCTGTAGCTGCAGTACACGTTGGTTGCGTTATCGCACCAACTGTTGGCGTACTTGGCGTACTTGGTTGAGCATTTACTACAATGTTAGCCGATGATGGTGAGGTACAGCCAGATGCATTGGTAACTGTAAAAGTATAAGTATTTGCATTGGCCATTACCACTCCCGCTGCTGACACACTCACAACTCCCGGGTTAAAGGTATAGGTGTTTGCAGCATTGTATCCTATGATTTGAAAACTTCCTGTAGTCGTTGTACATGTTGGTTGTGTTACCGAACCAACATTTGGTGCACTTGGCACACTTGGCTGAGCATTTACTAAAATGTTGGCCGATAATGGTGAGGTACAACCAGATGCATTGGTAACTGTAAAAGTATAAGTGTTTGCATTGGCAGTTACTAATCCTGTTGCTGAAATACTTACAACTCCTGGATTAAAAGTATAGGTGTTTGCAGCATTGTATCCTGTGATTTGAAAACTTCCAGTGGCTACTGTACATGTTGGCTGTGTAACCGAACCAACAGTTGGTGCACTTGGCACACTTGGTTGAGCATTTACTATAATATTGGCCGATGCTGGTGAGGTACAACCAGATGCATTGGTAACTGTAAAAGTATAAGTATTCGCATTGGCCGTTACTAATCCTGTTGCTGAAATACTTACAACTCCTGGATTAAAAGTATAGGTGTTTGCAGCATTGTATCCTGTGATTTGAAAACTTCCAGTGGCTACTGTACATGTTGGCTGTGTAACCGAACCAACAGTTGGTGCACTTGGCACACTTGGTTGAGCATTTACTATAATATTGGCCGATGCTGGTGAGGTACAACCAGATGCATTGGTAACTGTAAAAGTATAAGTATTCGCATTGGCCGTTACTAATCCTGTTGCTGAAATACTTACAACTCCTGGATTAAAAGTATAGGTGTTTGCAGTATTGTATCCTGTAATTTGAAAACTTCCTGTGGTTGAAGTACACGTTGGTTGCGTTATAGCACCAACTGTTGGTGCGTTTGGTGTTGAACATCCGTAATAGTTGGTACATAGAGAAGTTAGAGAACATGCGGCACTTAAAACTACTGTTTCAACAACAACATACTGTGTATTTGGTGTTAATCCATACCATTCTGGATTAAAACCTGAAGCAACTCCATTTGCATTAGTTACAGAAGGAGTAATAGTGGAAGTTACATTACAAGAAGTTACTAAAGGCCTAATAACGGCAGATCTAGTAATACAAAGTCCAGGAGAACTAGTAGCTTGTTGAGAAATACCAAGAAAGCCAAAAGCATCTGAGACTACTAAATAATAATTAGTAAGTGTCGTGTTTGTCGCTTGTGGTGTCCAAGTATTACATGAACCTGCAGAAAAATTTAAATTAGCATAACTTGACACACCAGCTATAGGACAAGTTGGAGCCGCACAAGCACCACAAGCATTATTTACAATCGTTGCACAAGAAAAAGAGGTTGATGTAAAACAAGTTCCCAAGGCACCTGTCGGAGTAAGTGTAATTGTTACAGTATCTCCAGAATTTAAGGAATTAACACTGTAGGTTAATACATTTCCTAATGCACCAACATTTATAGGTGTTGCAGTATTGACTTGATAAGAAATAGTATATCCAGTTGCACCAGTTGCTGCAGTCCAATTAAAAGTAACTGATGTGGTGGTCGATGTTCCACAGCTTATTACGCTACTTGAAGAAGCTGTAACATTAACGACAATTGGCACTCTTAAACTTTCACAACCAGCAAGAGTTTGACTAACATAGTAGGTAGTTATCCCAACGGAAGTAGTTGAAGGAGTTGGAGCAATTAAACTGGCTGTCCCACCAGTTGCATTAGTTCCATACCAATTTAAAGTAGCTCCAGGTAAAGCAGTCGCTGTTAGAGCAGAAGCTACGGCATTTTGGCAATAACTAACTGGCGTTGTTACAATTGGAGCAGATGGCAATGGTGGAGTAACGCAAGTACCTCCATTGCAATTACCGGTTGCAACAGATTTATTAATAGTAGCTCCTAAAGCAGTGTCATTTGTATAGTTGGCTGAAGAAAACCAAGTAGTTGCGCCATCACTTGTTCTGTAGGTAATAACAGGGTTTTGTAATGGAATATAATTAATCAATCCGGGGTTTGTAGTGCTGTAAGCATTAAAAATCTGCTTGGCGTTAAGTAATGGCGTTGTTGGAGAGCCACTTGTTGGATTACATAAAGGCATGGTAGGATTAAAATCCGCATCAAATCCGGCAGATGTAATATTACCTGCAGCTGCCGACCAATAAACAAGGTCAATAGGAGTTCCAGCGGAGTTATATAGCGCAATCCATCCGTCTAAATTAACAATTCTTAAACCAGAACCAATAACACAATAGTTACCGGAAGTCGCTGTTCCTAAACCTAAATCAGTATTCCCAACAACAAATCCAGCAGGTGCTGCACTTGCAATTACATAATGATCTCCTGGACCAACAGAAGTTCCAGGTGGTATCCTGATTACTCCACCCTGCGGCCCAAAATTAGTTTTCATCGCAATGAAGTAACCAGAAATATCTATAGACGAACATCCTTTATTATACAATTCAATATATTCTTTGGAATTGGCAAAGGCCAACCCATTAGGAGGAGATGCTGTTGAACCATCTGGTCTAACGTATATTTCATTTAATACAACCTGAGCATTTACTGAAAAAGTAAATGAAATGAGTAAAAAAAACAATAGATTTTTTTTTATAAAGCTTAATGATGGCATTTTATGTAGAATTTGAATATAATTAATAAATCAAATATATTTTTTTTTGAAAAACACCTTATAAATTAAAGGCAAAAAAACATTTCAGAAAATAAATGTAAGGAAATGTAATTTTTAATTAATTGAATATCATTTTTTTAAAAAAAACATGAGAAAATAAAATAATCTGATTAATTAATAATTTTATTCAGAAATATTGGAATAAAAACCTTCAAAATGTTCTAATACATATTTATCTGCATTTTTCTTATTATATAATTGTTGTGCTGTTTTTGCATCAGAAGGAACAAAACAAATAAAATACTTTTTAAATAAATCTTTAACTGACAATTTTGATTTTAGGAAAACCATATCGTTTATTTTTATATTTGGGCCATTTATTTTTAATTCAAAATGCCCGCTTTCATTGAAAAATAACAACTCTTGAGTAAGCTTAAAATCACTTTCTTTATTCCAATAATCAACCATTCTAAATTTTGCAATTGCCATATCTTGATTAGTTAGCATAACATTTTGCTTTTTAGCATAAGAAAATAGAATCCAATATAATAAAGGCTGCAATAATTTAGAATTATCATTTGTTTCGGTATACTCTTTTTGAAACTCATCTATGAAAGTTAAAGTCAAATAAAATAGTTTTCTATCATAATCATATCCTAGTTCAACTTTTAAAACCTCAGCTATCTCTTGAGAATTTATATTCTTATCTTTTGTAATATTATTTTCTAAAGAAGACTTATTTGTTAATGAAAAATATAATATAGAATAGTAAATAGCAATCACAAATACAAACTGTGCAAGACAAATTATAAAAAAAGCCAGTAAATAAGGATAAAAATGGCTTAATACTCCCGGAAGCATTTTGGATAATGGCAATAATATTTGCGTTAACGAGAACATTGATATCACTATAGTAATATAGTATAAAATCCAATTCCCAAAACCTAGTTCCTTAAAGGAGTTACAAAGAATATATCCTATTGCTATTAAGCACACTATGGAGAATACAGAGTCTAATCCAACAATAATGAGCCTCGACAGAAAATTAAAACTATCACCAACTTTGTCAGTTATCGTAAAAAAACAAATTACAAGGGAAAAAACAATAAAAACATTAATTACCCATTTATCTTTTTTAACAAAATATAGAGTAAACCTATTTTTCTTTTTAATCGGAATAAAAGCCAAACTCAAAAAAAGAAAAAGATTATTCAAAGAAGACAATATCCTGTCATTAATAATATAGGATAATGTAAACTCTTTTAGATCAAAAATTTTATATAAAGCTACAACTGACCATGAAAAAATAGCAAATATTACAAATAGTAATCCTTGATTTATGTGTTTAAATTGTATATTTTTTTTATTATTTTTTGAATGAGAATACCATAAGAGATATAAATAAGAAGCAATTGAAAAAGTAATTCCAAATAAACCAAGTAAATAAAACTGTTTAAATGTCATAGATGTTAATTATTATCTTTAAAAAACAAATATAGCTTTATTTTTAATACTTAACAATCAAAAATTCTGAACACCTGTTTAATGTATTTTGCTCTTCATTAAAAGTTTTACAACAATCAACTATTAGCGCTATTTCTTACATCCCTTTTCCAGATATTCTTCTAGCATCTTTCCTATATAAATAGCATGTTGAACAATCGATTTTGCTCTTCTATATGATAATGACAATTTTTAATCATTACTACATCTATTATCGGTATCTGATTTAGCAAGTATCACTGTTTTTAAAAACTTTAATGAACTTACCTAGCTCAAAGGCAACTTCTCTAGTAATGTTACTCTTGTCAAATTCAAAATAAATTGGTTGTAAAATAATCTCTGTTTCCCTTACAGTAATATCTATTGGGTTCAACACCAAATCCATTTTGGCTACTGGTAACACTACTTTTATTTACAATAAAGATAATACCCTCAAAAGCCTCTTTTGTAGCTAGTACTCAACAGACTTTATCAAACTATACTTCGTATATCACCTCTACTTAAGATATAAAAAATCACCTATTTTTTTCCTTGAACAAAACCAATCTTATCTGAAATTATAGAAGACTACAAACCAACATTTCTAAAAACAGGACAATGGAAAAAATGTCTGCTATTGGTATTCCTCAAATTCCAATCTTTTATAGTTTTTTTTATAGAAATCCTCCTGACAAACCTTCTTTTGAACTAAAATATGCCAGATTCATAGCGCCCATATTATACATGTTATGCTTGTAATTTGGATTTTCTGTACTTAAAATCGCTATTTACTATGGTCAATAAAGCAATGAAATATAGATTTTTTTTATTTTGTGATTGTCAGATTTTAAATAGAAATTAAGCAAAAGTATTAGTGCGGACTATTGATATAAATCCAGCCTGTTATAGTTTCGCCATTATTTCTATCTATTACATAATAATAAGTACCATCGGGAAGCTGATCTCCTTTGTCAGACTTTCCATGCCATTCGTTTGTATAATTACTTTTTGAATATACTTTGATACCATATCTGTTGAAAATTTGCAAATATTTAACACCTAGATTTGACAATTCAAAAACATCATTTAATCCATCATCATTAACAGAAATACCTTTTTGAATTGAACAGTAATCATTGACGACAACAAATTCTGAATCATTATCACAATTATCTGAGTTACTTACTACTGCAGTATAGGTACCTTCATTTGTAATTATTATTGAATTTCCTTGACCAATCATTATATTATTATAAAACCATTCAACTGAATTAAAATTTTGATTTTGTTGAACAATATTCAAAACATAATTTTTCCCATCACATCCACCAGATATTATAAACTGAGGAATTTCATTAACTGTTACTGTTAATGTTGTATTTAGTGAACATTGTCCGCTGTTTGGTGTGAAAGTATATACTGTTTGACCAAGTATAGCATAATCTATTGTTGATGGATTCCAAGTTCCAGAAATGGAATTGTTTGATAACGTAGGTAGCAATACCTGTGCTGAAAAATTTCCTTGACAGACTGTCAAATTTGTTCCAAAACTGAATGTTGGAGTTGTCCGTGGAGTTATCGTAACTGTTAAAGTTGTTGTAGCTGCACATTGCCCAGAATTTGGAGTAAAAGTGTAAGTTCCGTTAATTGTATTACTTACTGAACTAGGCGACCATGTTCCTGTTATAGAGTTTCCAGATGTATTTGGCAATGTTGGCGCTGCTCCACCTGAACAAATACTCAATGAAGTTCCAAAAGAAAATGTTGGTGTTATTTGTGGAGTAATAGTAACTGCAAAAGTTGTGCTTGTTGCACATTGTCCGGCATCTGGTGTAAAAGTGTAAGTTCCGTTATTAGAATTGTCAACTACAGCTGGAGACCAAGTTCCTGTGATTGAGTTTGACGATGTATTTGGTAATGTTGGTACTGCTCCACCTGAACAAATCGTTGATGAAGTTCCAAAACTAAATGTTGGTGTTATTTGTGGAGTTATCGTAACTGTTAAAGTTGTTGTAGCTGCACATTGTCCAGCATCTGGTGTAAAAGTATATATCGTTTGTCCAAGTAATGAATTATCTATTGTAGATGGACTCCAAGTACCAGAAATAGAATTATTCGATAAAGTAGGCAACAGCGGTTGTACTGAAACTCCTCCTTGACAGGATGTTAAACTGGTTCCAAAACTAAATGTTGCTGTTGTTTGTGGAGTTATCGTAACTGCAAAAGTTGTGGTTGTTGCACATTGTCCTGCATCTGGTGTAAAAGTGTAAGTTCCGTTATTAGAATTGTCAACTACAGCTGGAGACCAAGTTCCTGTGATTGAGTTTGACGATGTATTTGGCAATGTTGGAACTGCTCCACCTGAACAAATCGTTGATGAAGTTCCAAAACTAAATGTTGGTGTTGTTTGTGGAGTTATCGTAACTGTTAAAGTTGTTGTAGCTGCACATTGTCCAGCATCTGGTGTAAAAGTGTAAGTTCCATTATTAGAATTGTCAACTACAGCTTGAGACCATGTTCCTATTACAGAGTTTGATGATGTAGTTGGTAATGTAGGCACTACTCCACCTGAACAAATAGTTGATGAAGTTCCAAAACTGAATGTTGGAGTTGTTTGTGGAGTTATAGTAACTGTAAAAGTTGTGCTTGTTGCACATTGTCCAGCATCTGGTGTAAAAGTGTAAGTTCCGTTATTAGAATTGTCAACTACAGCTGGAGACCATGTTCCTATTGTAGAGTTTGATGATATATTTGGTAATGCTGGCACTAGTCCACCTGAACAAATCGTTGATGAAG
Source organism: Flavobacterium sp. (assembly GCA_044361155.1). Lineage (GTDB taxonomy): Bacteria > Bacteroidota > Bacteroidia > Flavobacteriales > Flavobacteriaceae > Flavobacterium. Next base: position 18,163 of record JBIKJF010000027.1, on the reverse strand, counting down.
TTCCAAAACTGAATGTTGGAGTTGTTTGTGGAGTTATAGTAACTGTAAAAGTTGTGCTTGTTGCGCATTGTCCAGCATCTGGTGTAAAAGTGTAAGTTCCGTTAATAGAATTATCAACTACAACTGGAGACCATGTTCCTATTATAGCGTTTGATGATGTATTTGGTAATGTTGGCACTAGTTCACCTGAACAAATCGTTGATGAAGTTCCAAAACTGAATGTTGGAGTTACATTTGGAATATTATCTATCACCGTCACACAAAATTGCTGTGTACAATTGGTATCCAAATCGGTTATGATAACACAGTAATTTCCAGAACATAAATTAGTGGCAGTTGCAGTAGTTTGAGCTTGAGGATCATTCCATAAATAACTATAATTGCCAGAACCCTGAGTAACACTAGCTGTCGCACTTCCATTGCATACAGAAGGAGGTGGTGTATCGCAAATTCCATTATTACAATTAATCAAATTAATACTTCCCGGAATATCTCTTTGCCAGGCACCACCATCAGGTATTCTACTAAATGTATTTCCTGTTGAACTAAATCCTTGTAATGTAGTTTGTCCAACATAATTAATTAGCGTTGAATTCAATTGATAAATAGATTTGGCAGATAATAAAGACAATCCGTTAGTGTTGCATAAACCAAGCGAGGAAGGAATGCAGGGTGCATCGTCTAAATCATCATCTGTTGTTATTTTTAAACTTTCATTAGCGCCTACTGTCCAATAAATGGCATCTACCGGAGTTCCATTACCATCGTTGAGAGCAACCCAACCATCACCATTGGCCAATACAAACTGATTAATAGTACAATAGTTAGACGTCAAAGTGGTATTGTAATCAATGTTTGCAAGATTTGAAGAAGCAGCAGAAGTTCCAATTACATAATGTGCTTTTGGAGCAAGAATAGTGCCTGAAGGAATTAATATTGTTCCTCCTCTTGAAAGCGTACTTCCAGGATTTGAATTTGGTCTTGCTGCTGTTGCAATAGTATAACAAGATAAATCTACCGGAGAACAAGTTGGATTGTAAAGTTCAATATATTCTGTTCCATTAGCAACTAATCCTTGGAGCGTTAAAGGAAAATGCATAACCTCATTTATAACTACTTTTGTCCCTGTTGGTGTACAACTTGATGAACTTGCGTTACAAATCGTATTTGGATTTGTATTTATACCTCCTGTAATCTCTGGATTAATTACAACTATTAAATTTGAAACACTAGCACATTGTCCAGAATCTGGTGTAAAAGTATATGTAGTAGTTGCTGTATTGTTAATAGCAGGTGTCCAATTTCCTGTAATTCCATTGTTTGAAGTGGAAGGTAAAACAGTTGCAGGAATAGTTTGGCCAAAACAAAATGGATTAGGGGTACTAAAAACTGGCGTAATTATTGGATTTTGTAATGAAATACTTAAAGGTAAAATCGTATTACAACTATTGATTACAAAACTAAAGTTTGTATAGTTACCAATGCCTAAATTAGAAATAATTATCTGTCCACTAGCATTAGAAGTTAAATTATTTGGTCCAATTAGTGATGAATTAAAATTATAGCTTACTGTATATACTTCATTTGATGTTAAACCGGAAATTGTGATAGTACCATTAGCACTATTACAAGTTGTTGGATTAGAACTACTTATTGTTGGTTCTGCTATTATGCTAAAATTAGCTTTATAATTAGTACCTCCGTTATTCAAAATAATAGTATCATCACATTGAGAGTTAGAATCGAAATCTCCGGTTACATCATAATATACTTCTAGTATATAATCTCCTGGCGGAACGTTAGTTAAATTTATAGGAGCATCGCATCCAGATTGGGATACACATTGCCATTTTTGTTGTCCTAACGAACAAGGACCACCTCCCACAATAAACTCACTTATACCAGTATTGCAATCACTAAAAAAAGATAAATTTCTCGATGTAAAAGCACCTCCAGTTGCGGAATTTAAATAAAAACGATAATACATCTTGGCGCCACAAACATTGGTACTTCCATTTTTGTAAGTTTTTACTTCTGAACCTCTTAAAATTAAAGAAGATGAGTTTTGAACATGCACTCCAAAATCTTTTATAAAAGTATTACCCGGTTCTTGATTAATTAAATCAACGCCAGCTCCAGTAGTATTGTAAAATTTACCATCTCCTAAATCTGTACAATCATCCATCCATATTGCAGTGGCATATGCCCCAAAATCACAATTATTAACATTTATGTTTAGTGTAGTTGTCGATGCACATTGGCCTGCATCTGGTGTAAAGGTATAAGTTGTAGTTGTTATGTTGTTTAAAGCAGGGCTCCACGTTCCTAGAATGCCATTATTTGAAATAGTTGGAAGTGGATTTAAAGTTGAACCAACACAAACTGGACTTGGAGTGTTAAAAGTAGGAACCACAGAAGAATTTACAATAACTTCTATTGATTTAGTGTCTGTACAACCATTATTGTCAGTAATAGCAGCGGTATAAGTACCAGATTCCAAAAAAGTGACATTGTTCAATATTGGATTTTGACTATTACTAATAAAACCATTAGGCCCTGTCCAAGACCAACTTGTGCCATCATTACATGTTAAATTCAATGTTCCGTTGGCACAAACTGGTGAATTACTACCTAATGTGGCATTAATTACACAATTAGAACAATCTAATGAAGCACCAACTGTTTCAATATAAAAAGGAGAAACTGATGCTCCTGAGCCATCGACTATGAAATAATAAAAATTTCCAATTGTTAATCCACTTAAATTAAGTTGATTATTTTTTGTAGAACCGTTTGTATATTGAGGCGTAGAATAGGTATCATTATTACTTGAAGAGGGACAACCTCCATTTAAAATAGTATTATCAGTTGGTGTGCAAGGATTGTTATCGGATCCTGCATCAACAGCTAAAATTTGTAAATTACCTGTAATACCAGATATGGTTATAGCTAATGAGGATTGAGCAGCTCTAAACTTAAACCATGCAGAATTGTTTTGAGCAGCATTCCAACTACAAGAAGTAGTGTTTGGATTGTGCATATCTCCCGGTTGATTGGTGAAACCATTATTTGATGCAACAATTATCTCTGCAGAACCTAAACAATAAGGAGTAGAACAATTATCATAACTATTAAGTGTGGTATAATCTTGAACCGTGAAAGGTGATTTGAACATTAAATCTACTCTATTAAATCTTCCGCCAGTTGCTGTTGATGTTTCTGTTATGGTTATTGTCCAAACACCGTTAGGATCAACACCATTGAATCCAGTAAAATTATCTTGGGAACGATAATAACCAATATTAAAAGGCTCGGCAGTTCCACCATGCTCAAAAAGTCTTCTTAAGTATGTATTATATCTAAACTTAGTGTTTATTTGTTTGACAAAAGAGTTTGGCAAACCACCCGATGAAACCAAATCTATACTAGTAGTTCCTTTGGTTAAAGTTATTCTGTAGGTATTGTAATTCCTTGTATTTGCGTCATCGCCCATATGGAGGTTTACTTGAACTAACTCAAAAATACTTTCATTTAAGTTTGGAAGTCCAGAAACAGTTACAGTTTTTGTTAATGAACCATTCCATGAACCTGCGGCACTAATAGTAGAGTTTGAAAAAACTTGAGAAAAACTGAAGTAATAATTTAACAAAAGAATTAATGTGAAATAAATATTTTTTTTCATACAGAACCACTTTTTTTTTACGATTGGCTAAAATAGTAAAAAAAATTTATTACATTTCATTACAAAATAATATTAAATATTATTATAACAGATCTTTTCAAATAATCTTTAAGTGCTTTTTATTTAGAAACAACGCGTAATTAATGATGGCAGTTTATCATAAATTCTTCACATCTATATTTAAATGTATGAATGATACTTAACTTTTCTTTCTAAAAAAAGCCTCAAATAGCATCTAACTGTTTGGTGAATATTTAAAATTGAGATTTGTTATTTAAAGTAATCCTAAAGTTCGTTCCAATGCCATTCCTCTAGAGCCTTTTATTAAAATGATTGAATCTTCAAACTTAGTCCTTTTAAAATCATTCGAAAAATCATCAAAATTTTTGTAAAAATTCAAATTGGATTTCACAAACTTATTTCTAAAAAAATACTCCCCAACAAAAAAAACCCTGATATAATTTTGAGAAATCAACATCTTAACAATATTGTCATGTTCAAACATACTTTCATCACCTAGTTCAAACATATCTCCAATTACAACAATTTTATTTTCGTGCTTAAGTTGAAAAAAATTATCTAAAGCAACTTTCATGCTGCTTGGATTCGCATTATAAGCATCTAATATAATCTCATTTGAACCTTTGCTGATTAATTGTGATCGATTATTTTCAGGAATATAATTTTCTATAGCTTCTTTAATTTCAGTATCAGAAACACGAAAATATTTTCCAATAACCGCAGCAGCATTAATATTATTTGCATTATATAGACCTATTAAATGTGACTTGATAACCACCTGATTAAAAGAGATCGAAACAAAAGGATTAGCTTGTATCGATTTAATAAAAATTGATGCTTTTTTATCAATAGTACTAAATGTTAATTTTTCAATTTCAATAGATTTTTCAACTTGAATAGTATCATCTAAATTAATAAATGCTTTTTTATTATTTAATCTTAAATATGAATACATTTCACTTTTGCCTTTGATAACTCCATCAACTCCTCCAAAACCCTCTAGGTGCGCTTTACCAAAATTAGTTATATAACCAAAGTCCGGCTTTGCAATATCACATAAAAACTCTATTTCCTTTTGATGATTTGCACCCATTTCTAAAACACCAATTTCTGTATCTTTATCAAACGAAAGTAATGTTAACGGAACTCCGATATGATTATTAAGATTACCAATTGTTGCTTTAACATTAAATTTTTTTGAGAGGACTACATTTATAAGTTCTTTTGTAGTTGTCTTTCCATTACTTCCTGTAAGAGCAATAATTGGGATATTTAAATATTGCCTATGAAATTTTGATAATTCTTGCAAGGCAACCAAACTATTCTCAACTAAAATAGTTCTCTCGTCTATATAATAATCTTTATTATCAATAATCACATAAGATGCACCTTTATCTAAAGCATCTTTGGTGAACTCATTAGCATCATAACGTTCTCCTTTAATAGCAACAAAAAGTGAGTTAGCTATAATTTTTCTAGTATCAATAGAAACGACGTTGCATTTTAAGTAAATTTTATGAATTTCTGGAATTGTCATTGTTCTCTTTTTTTAAAAACAAAAAGCCCTAATTAAAGGGCTTTTTGTTTTTTTTATTTTAAAAATTATCTTTTATTTCTAGCAGATTTCTTTTTATCAGCTTTTGGACCTACTCTAGACATCGCACATCTAAAACCAATATAATCAGTGGCCATATCTTGAGGGAAATATCTTCTTTGAGCTGGATCTAACCAGTAAGCTCTATCTCTCCACGAACCACCTTTATAAACTCTTACGTCATCATTTACAAGCGTTGTTCTTTTACTTGACTTATCATAAGCGCGAACCATATTACCAATACTATCAGCAGATACATTATGTTTAGGTGAATCGTACATTCTTTGTTCATCTTTTAATTTACCATCACCTTCTTCAGAGGATCCGAAATCAAAATATCTTGTAGATTGCTTATCACCATCTCTATAATTTCTGTGGTCACTCTTGTCAAAATTCTGTCTTAAATAGGTTTCATTTTCATCAACTGGAATCTGAGAAATTTGTCCTGGGAAATTTCTAGCCATCACTTTACCATTTGGTAAAGTATCAAAAACTTGAGTTTCGGCAGTTACAAGTTCAACTTTTCCATCATCACCAATTTTATTTTTGGTGTAGACATTACCTCTAAAGTAGTTGAAATCATTTGCTTCATCATCAACAATTGGTCTGTAAACGTCGGCAACCCATTCTGCAACGTTTCCGGCCATATCATACAATCCGAAATCATTTGGAGGATACGATTTAACTTTGTTTGTTATATCAGCACCATCATCAGACCATCCTGCAATTCCGCCGTAATCTCCCTTTCCTTGTTTGAAATTAGCTAATTGATCGCCTTTAATCTGTCTTTTGTTTGACCGTGTGTAACTTCCAGACCACGGATATTTCTTTTGTCCTTTATATATATTGTATTCTCTTTGGCCCACATCTGATGCACCAGCATATTCCCACTCAGCCTCAGTTGGTAATCTGTATTCTGGCAAAATTAAACCAGAAGTTCTTTGAGCATAAACATTTTTGGCTTCCGCAGTTTCACCATTAGCACCTTTTTGAGCACCTTTTTTAGCACCTCTCGAGCCTCTTCTACCTTTTAAAACAATTTCTTCGCTTCCACCAAAAGTTTTAGTTGGTGCAGCAAGATATGTTTCTGTACTGAAAGTAGCGTCGGCTTTAACATCAGTAACTTTAGCGTCTTTCTTTAAATATCCTTCTCTCTCTAAAACAGACTCGTTAACACGATCTGTTCGCCATTTAGAAAATTCTGTTGCCTGAATCCAGTTAACACCTACTACTGGATATTCTGCATAAGCGGGATGTCTTAAATAATTATTAGTCATAGTCTCATTATACCCTAACCTGTTTCTCCAAACAAGGGTATCTGGAATAGCTCCCTCATATATATTTCTATAATTCTCTTCATCAGGGGGAAAAACTCTTTTTAACCAATCTAAGTATTCCATATACATTAAATTAGTTACTTCTGTTTCGTCCATATAAAAAGACTGCACGTGCTGCTGATTTGGTGTATTGTTCCAATCATGCATTGGGTCATCTTGCACTTTTCCCATAGTAAACGTTCCGCCTTCAACCAAAACTAAACCTGGTCCTGTTTCTTGTTTCTTAAACTTAGAAGCGTACTGAAAACCGCCTTTAGAATCATTAATTTTCCAACCTGTGGCTCTCGAGCCGCCTTTAGAACTTGACTTTTTGCTACAACTTGCAAAGCTAGCCATCACTGCAATGACTAATAAGAACCTGATTGCCATAAATTTGTTTACTTTCATACGTTTAGTAGGTAATAAATTTTCGAGGCGCAATATAGCAAATAACTATTAAATTGCAACATCTTTTTTCAATTATTAAAAAAAAATCAAATAATTTAGATTTACATCTTTTTACAAAACGATTTTAATTATAAAATATTGTAATCAACTAATAATTATTTAATTTTACACTTTTGTACTATTTAGTAAAAAATTGCGTTAATGAAAGTGATGAAAAAAATTGCCATACTTTTTGTATTATTTATGTTTTCTTTCTGCTATTCTCAAAAAAGTGGGTCTATAGCAATTGAATGGTCTGATAAATTGAATTACGGTTATGGTGACCAAACCATATCTTTACCACAATTTCAAAAGGAAAACATAAATTATAACCCAGCTACAAAGGAATTGTTTTTTGTAACGAAATTAACAAGTGCCAATTTAGCCGATGAAAATTCTCTTCAATTAACTAATATTGTTTACGAAACAATTGACGAAAGTAAACTTGGTGATCTCAAAAAAACAAATTTACCTAACACCGTTAAAGCAACAATTACAAACAGAATATCGAGAGACATTGTTAGTGTTGAACTAGAGTTGCAACCTATAATCAATGATCAAAATATTATAAAAAGATTAAAATCATTTAGTTATACTTTTTCAGAAGAAACACAAAATAGATCCAATCTGCTTCAAAATAGTGTTTCAACGATAACCAATTCGGTATTATCTTCTGGCACATGGTTTCGTTTTTATGTTGTTAAATCAGGGGTTTACATTATTAACCGAAGGTTTCTTGAAGAATTGGGTATAAATACAACATTTTTGAATCCGAAAAAAATTAAAATTTATGGCAGCGGCGGTAAAATGGCTCCACTCAACAACAACGTTTTTTATCCATTAGACCTTGAAGAAAATGCTATACAAGTTGTGGGAGAAAATGATGGTATTTTTAACGAATCAGACTATATTCTCTTTTATGGCGAGGGTGTAGACAATTGGAGCGAAGAAAACCAAACTAATATAAATCTATATAGTAATAAAGCCTACTATTACATAAACATTGATGGATCAAATGGCAAAAGAATGACAACATTTACAGAACCAAACGATTCACCAACCGTTACTCTAACCACTTATGACGACTATCATTTTCATGAAGTTGATTTAACAAACATAGGACGACTAGGTAGAGTTTGGTTTGGTGAAGACTTTAGTAATGATGATGACCAAAGTTTTGTTTTTAATATTCCAAATATTTCCACAGCAACACCTATTAGTGTTAGAATTCATAACGGAGCCAAGTCATTTGCGCAAACAAGATTTAACATAAAACTGAACGATCAAAATTTAGGCAGCGGACAAGTTGTTCTTGCTGCGATTGATGAGGGAATAGAAGCTTCAAACGCCACACTATTTGCAACAGCTCCTGCTTCGCCCCTAATAAATATAAATTTAAAATACGATAATAATGGCGTTCCTACATCAAGAGGTTATTTAAATTATATCAATATTAAATGTAAAAGTTCTTTGCGTGGTTTTGGCAAACAATACCGATTTGAATATAGTTTAGCTGCAAGCAATACAGGCGTTGTTTCCTATCAGTTTACTAATGCCAACAATATCAAAGAGATATGGGACATCACCGATATTTATAACGTTAGTAGATTTCAAAATAATAATTTGAGTAATTTCTCATTTAAAGCAACGCTCGGTGTTGAGAAAAAATATATTGTTTATGATGCAAACGATTTGTACACTCCACTAAAAGACGCACAAACAAGAGTGTTTAATCAAAACTTAAAAGGAACTATATTTAAAAATAGTCAGGGAAACTTTCAAGATGTTGATTATTTGATTATAACCCCATTTTCATTAGGAAATCAGGCAGAAAAATTGGCTAGATTTCATAGAAGTTATTCGCAGCTGTCAGTAAAAGTAGTATTTTTAGAAAATATTTATCAAGAATTTTCTTCAGGTAAGCAAGATATTGCCGGAATAAGAAATTTTGTTAAATATGTTTATCAAAATGCCTCAACTCCTAGCAAAAGAGTAAAATATCTTAATCTCTTTGGTGACGCATCGTTTGACTTTAAAGATCGAATCCCGAATAACACGAATATAGTTCCAATTTATCATGCAATAAATAGCTACACATCAGGAGAAATTTCTTTTGCCTCGGACGATTTCTTTACCTTTATGGACTTTAACGAAGGCAACAACGGAAGTCCAGATATTGCTGTTGGAAGGATGTTAGTTTCATCTGCAGCGCAAGCAGAACAAATTATAAATAAAGTTTTTCAATATCATGATATTAAATCTTATGGAAATTGGAGAAATATTTATGTTTCCATATCCGATGACACCGACAAGCCATCAGACATCACGTTACAAAATAATCAAAACGATTTAACAGATGTAATTCACTCTGAAAAACCATTTATAAATTTTAGAAAAATATTATTAGATGCCTATCAACAAGAAGCATCGGCAGGAGGAAATCGTTATCCTAAGGCACGCGAGGAGATAAGAAACGCTTTTGAGCGAGGTGCCTTGGTTTTTAATTATCTCGGACACGGTGGTGAAGACGGATTGACAGGCGAACGAGTTTGGGACAAATTTGATGGAGCAAATTTTAATAATAGTTTTCGATATCCACTATTTATAACATTAACATGCGATTTTTCAAGATTTGACAATCCTTATCGACCAACTGCCGGAGAATATACTTATTGGAATCCCAGAGGAGGTGCTATTGGAATGGTAACAACGGTTAGGACTATAGGTCAAACTGGAGCAGAAACATTCAATTATCTATTTGCTAGCAAACTGTTCTCGTACGGATCAGATAATTACCCATCAATTGCAGAGGCACTGCGTCAATCTAAAAGTCAAACCTTTAATACAAGCGCAAGTAGAGTAATATTTTATCTAGGAGACCCCGCATTAAAATTAGCCATTCCAAGACCTCAGATAGTTTTAACTAAAGTAAACGACGTGCCTTTGACCGAGTCAATTGATGATTTTAAAGCATTAAGCTACGTAAAACTTACTGGCGAAGTTAGGGATGAAATAGGAACTCTTTTAACAGATTATAATGGTGAATTATCTGTAAATATTTTTGACAAGAATTTTACGAGAAACACTTTCAATAATGATTTTTTAAGTCCGCCAATACCGTTTAATAATTTAGGAGAAACTATATTTAGAGGCAACGCTTCAATTAGTAACGGTAATTTTGAATTTGGTTTTGTTGTTCCAAAAGATATTAAGATTCCACTTGGCAATGGTAGAATAAGTTTCTATTCGAAAAGAAATCAAATACTTCTAGATAAAAACGGCTATAATGTAGCTATTAAAGTAGGTGGGATAAATACTAATGCAGTCGCAGACAACACACCTCCAAGAGTACGATTGTATATGAACGATGAAAGTTTTGTAAACGGCGGAATTACAAATCAATCGCCCTTCTTTTTAGCTTTCCTTGAAGATGAACACGGAATTAATACAGCAAGCGGAATAGGACATGATATCGTTGCAATATTAGATGGCGATGAAACCAAACCTTTTATTTTAAATGATTATTACGAAACAGAATTAGATGATTTTACAAAAGGCAAAATACGATTTCCTTTTAGAAACCTATCACTTGGTTTACACACCATTACATTAAAAGCTTGGGACGTTTACAACAATTTTATATCTGCCGAGATACAATTTTTAGTTGTAGGAGACCAAACCATGACACTAACAAACGTGCTCAACTATCCAAATCCATTTATAAACTATACGCAATTTTGGTTCACACATAATAGACCCTACGAAACCTTAAATGTACAGGTTCAAATTATGACCATTACGGGCAAAGTTGTTAAAACTATAAATCAAACTACTCTAACTGAAGGATTTTTATCGCGAGAAATTACTTGGGACGGAAAAGACGATTTTGGAGACAAAATTGGGAAAGGAGTATATATTTACAAACTCACAGTTAAATCATCATTGACTGGAGAGTATGCAGAAAAAATTGAAAAACTAGTACTTCTATAATCACTGCAAGTAAAAAAGTGAAAAAACTAAAATATACCAACAAACTAAATATCAAATATTTATCCACTACATTTTTAAAATTATAGCAATGCACTTTTAAATTTTATCGAATTACTAGTAAAAATACTATATTTGTTAAATTATTTTTTTTAAAGATTATATATGAAAAAGATTTTCCTTGTTTTATCAATACTTTTTGCCCAACAAATAGTGAATGGTCAAGAAAATAGAGTAATCACAACAGGTGTTCCATTCCTTCTAGTTGCATCAGATGCAAGAGCTGCAGGACTTGCAGACCAAGGAGTTGCTACCTCACCAGATGCTTTCTCTCAACAATGGAATCCTGCAAAATATGCTTTTGCATTAGACAAACAAGGATTCTCCGTTAGTTATACGCCTTATTTAACACAATTAGTAAACGATATTTCTCTAGGTCAAGTAAACTACTACAACCGTTTTAGTGAAAGAAGCGCTTTTGCTGTAAGTTTACGTTATTTTAGTTTGGGCGAGATTGAATTGAGACAAAATTTTGATGACCCTGCAAACGTAGTAAAACCAAACGAATTGGCTTTCGATGCTTCCTATTCATTACAATTGAGTGAAACTTTTTCTATGTCGGTAGCAGGAAGATACATAAGATCAAATTTAAAACTTGCAGACACAAATACTGATGCAATTCCAGGAAGTTCGTTTGCGGTAGATGTAGCTGGTTTCTTTCAATCAGAAGAAATGGCTTTTAACGATTTTAATGGAAGATATCGTTTGGGTTTCAACTTTCAAAATCTTGGTCCAAAAATTAGTTACGACAATACAAAAAACGATCTAAGTTCTAATTTTCTACCTTCAAATATGAGACTTGGCGGAGCTTTCGATTTTATTTTTGATGATTATAACAAAGTTACAGCAAGTGTTGAATTTACAAAGTTGTTAGTTCCAACACCGCAAAGCTCGGATTTAAATGGCGATGGCCAAATTAACACTCCAGAAGAAGAAACTTTAAGAACTCAAAATATTGAAGATTATAACTCGACCAACTGGGTTTCGGGTGTTTTTAAATCATTTAATGATGCACCCGACGGCTTTTCAGAAGAGTTAAAAGAATTCACCTATTCTATTGGTGCTGAATATACATATCAAGATTCGTTTGCAATGCGATTGGGGTATTTTAATGAAAATGAGTTAAAGGGCGCTAGAAAGTTTTTCTCTTTGGGAGCCGGATTTAAATATAGTAAAGCAACCATAGATGTATCGTATTTATTTTCTGCTTCACAAGTACGAAATCCTCTAGAAAATACTTTAAGATTTTCACTTACTATAAACTTTGGTGATAAATATGATCAATATTAATAAATATTAAAACGTGTAACAATCCAAATTTCTTATAGAAGTTTGGATTTTTTTTCCTCTATAATCTAATGAAAGAAATAAACATTAACACTACGATTTCAGTTTTCAGCAGAATCAACGAATTACCAATCGAAGTCCAATCATTAATGCATCAAGCTATTAAAACACGCAGAAATGCCTATGCGCCTTATTCCAAATTTAGAGTTGGTGCAGCAATACTACTAGACAATGACCAAGTAGTTTTAGGCTCAAATCAAGAAAACGCTGCTTATCCATCCGGTTTATGTGCCGAACGTGTTGCTATTTTTCAGGCAGGGGCAATATATCCAAATGCCAAGATAGTTAAATTAGCAATAACAGCGGCGTCGGATACAAATCCCACATTGTCTCCTATTCCGCCATGTGGTGCATGTCGTCAATCAATAGCGGAGTATGAATTCAAACAAGACACACCCATTGAAATCTATTTTATGGGCGAATCTGGCGAAGTTTATAAGTCAAATTCCATAAATAATTTATTACCTCTTTCATTTGACAAAACATCCTTGTAAACTATAACGATATAGTTGATATTTAAGAATAAACAATTATTAAAAAATGCTATTTTAATTCTGAATTATTTTTACTTCTACTATCAATATCTTACTTTTGCAATTCGCAAATAAGTAAATTACAGTTTACAAACCGATTACAATTTATTTAATCAACGTAATTCATTAAAAAATGAAACCAATTACAAAAGAGACCTACCTTCAATGGTACGAAGAAATGCAGTTTTGGAGAAAATTCGAAGACAAATTAGCAGCGGTATATATTCAACAAAAAGTTAGAGGATTTTTACATTTGTATAACGGCCAAGAAGCGGTTCTTGCTGGAGCAATTCATGCGATGGACTTATCTAAAGACAAAATGATTACAGCCTATCGTAATCACGTTCAGCCAATTGCCATGGGTGTTGATCCTAAAAAAGTAATGGCCGAATTATACGGAAAAGTAACAGGGACATCAAAAGGAATGGGTGGTTCTATGCACATTTTCTCTAAAGAACATGGTTTTTATGGTGGTCACGGTATTGTGGGGGCACAAATTCCAGTTGGTGCAGGAATGGCTTTTGCCGATAAATATTTTGAAACGGGCGGTGTAACTTTAACCTATTTTGGTGATGGTGCTGCACGTCAAGGTTCACTTCATGAAGCTTTTAATATGGCTATGTTATGGAAACTTCCTGTAGTTTTTATTTGTGAAAACAATGGATATGCAATGGGAACTTCTGTAGAAAGAACTGCAAATCACACTGATATATGGAAACTTGGCTTAGGATATGAAATGCCATGCGGACCAGTTGACGGAATGAATCCTGTAAAAGTTGCGGAAGCTATGCAAGAAGCAATTGATAGAGCTCGTCGCGGCGATGGTCCAACATTTTTAGAAATGAAAACCTATCGTTACAGAGGGCATTCTATGTCTGACGCACAATTATATAGAACTAAAGATGAAGTTGAAGAATACAAAAAAATCGACCCAATTACTCAAGTTCTTGACATTATAAAAGAGAAAAAATACGCAACTGATGCAGAAATTGAAGCAATAGATAAACGAGTAAAAGACTTAGTTGACGAATGCGAAAAGTTTGCAGAAGAATCTCCTTTCCCAGAAGTACAACAACTTTACGATGTGGTGTACGAACAAGAAAATTATCCTTTCATTCCTCATAGATTATAATTATGGCAACAGTAATAAACATGCCTCGTTTGAGCGATACTATGACAGAAGGAACTGTTGCAAGTTGGCTTAAAAAAATAGGTGATACAATAAAAGAAGGTGATATTTTAGCTGAAATCGAAACTGATAAAGCTACAATGGAATTTGAATCTTTCAATTCAGGTGTTTTACTACACATCGGAATTGAAGCAGGTCAAACTGCTCCAGTTGATTCATTATTAGCCATCATCGGAAAAGAAGGCGAAGATATTTCTGCTTTATTAGCAGGTGGTGCCCCGGCTCCAAAAGCTGAAGCTACTCCAACTGTTGAAACGCCATCAGCTTCTGCTCCTTCAGCAGCTGTAGCAATTCCTGCAGGTGTAAAAGTTATAACAATGCCACGTTTAAGTGACACGATGACAACAGGAACAGTAGCAACTTGGTTGAAAAAAGTTGGAGATACAGTAAAAGAAGGTGACATGCTTGCTGAAATCGAAACCGATAAAGCAACCATGGAATTCGAATCTTTCAATTCAGGAACTTTATTATACATTGGAATTCAAGAAGGAGGATCTGCTCCAGTAGATAGTGTTTTAGCTATCATCGGACCAGCTGCAACTGACATTACAGGAATAGCTGAAAACTATTCAAAAGGTGGTGAAGCACCAGTAGTTGCAAAAACTGAAACTGCTGCTCCAGTTGCAACATCTCAACCAACTCAAGAAACAACAACTTCAGATAACGGAAGAATTTTTGCTTCTCCATTAGCAAAACAAATAGCTAAAGATAAAGGAATCAGTCTTTCTCAAGTAAAAGGTTCTGGTGAAAACGGAAGAATCGTTAAAAGTGATGTAGAAAACTTTACAGCTTCAGCTCCAGTTACTTCAACACAAACGACTTCTCAACCAGAAGCACAATCTACTCCAGCAGCAAAACCATTTGTTCCTGCAGGTGAGGTTATGACAGAAGAAATTAAGAATTCGCAAATGCGTAAAATCATTGCTAAACGTTTAACTGAATCATTATTCACAGCGCCTCACTACAATTTAACGATTGAAGTAAGCATGGACGAAGCAATGAAATCAAGAGCTATGATTAATTCCGTACCAGATACCAAAGTATCATTCAACGATATGGTAATCAAAGCTTGCGCAATGGCATTGAAAAAACATCCAAAAATCAACTCACAATGGAAAGAAGATGCCATCACTATCAATCACCACGTGAATATCGGTGTTGCAGTTGCTGTTGAAGACGGATTAGTAGTTCCTGTTTTACGTTTTACTGATGTAATGAGTTTATCTCAAATCGGAGGAAGTGTAAGAGATTTAGCAGGAAGAGCAAAAAACAAAAAATTACTTCCAAACGAAATGGAAGGAAGTACATTTACCGTTTCAAATCTTGGAATGTTTGGTATAGTTGAATTCAATTCAATTATCAACCAACCAAACTCTGCAATCCTTTCAGTAGGTGCAATTATCGAAAAACCTGTTGTTAAAAACGGACAAATCATAGTTGGAAACACCATGATGCTATCGTTAGCATGCGACCACAGAACAATTGACGGCGCAACTGGAGCACAATTTTTACAAACATTAAAAATCTTTATAGAAAATCCAGTGACGATGTTAGCCTAATCGAAACTCTATAAAACAAGAATCCCGTGCAGAAATGAGCGGGATTTTTTATTTTGGAGCGAATGGCTCTGGCTTTTTAGGTTTCCATATTCCTGCTTTCCGTTGTACTTCGCGCCACTCCAATCAGGGCTAATTAGGTAATGTATTGAACAGAAATCAGAATAAATAACTCTATCCTTTCTTGTTTTTCCCCTCAATCCATTTACTCATATATTTAGTACTAGAAAGTAAATGATGTTGTAAAATTGAACCAATAAAATTTTTGTTTCGATGTTGTTTCAAATTATCTAAAAGCGAATTAATTTCAGCAATAAATTCCATTTCAAAAAGTGATTTTTTATAACGTTTATCTAAAATCTTAAATCCATTTTCTTGAGACTGTTCCCATAAGTTTTCATCTTCATAAAGTTGAACAGCTGCATCTACAAACTCATTTGGATTATCTTTTACAAAACCATTCCACACAAAATCTCCAGACATAGCTTCCGCACCAATTGAAGATGTTATACTTGGAGTTCCACATTGCATCCCTTCAAGTAATTTGCCTTTAATTCCAGCGCCAAAACGAATCGGTGCTAAAACAACTTTAGCATTTTTTAAAACATCTAAAGCATCACCTGCTCTTCCTTTAATATAGAAATTTTGCTTTGGTTTGTTTAATTCTAAAACTTTTTGTGATGGATAAGCTCCATAAATAAACATTTTGGCTTCAGGTAATTTCTTATGTAATAGAGGCCAAATTATTTCAGATAAATATTTTACACAATCCCAATTAGGTTCGTGCAAAAAGTTTCCAATAAAAACAAAATCATTACGTTCATTAAATGTAGGAATTTCATTTAAACGCTCTGCAAAAATCGGTAAATAAAACAATAAATCTTTTGAAACCTTAAACTGATTTTGAAGCAATTCAATTTCAAATTCCGAAACCATCAAAGATAAATCACAACGTAGAATACTCGCAATTTCTCTTTTAGCAACATCCGAAAATAAATCTTCATATGTAAACTCTCGATTCTCTTTAACTGCCATTTGTCTTACTTGACGTAAACAATGCAAATCTTCGGTGTCAAGTATTTTTAAAGCGTTTGGACAGCTTTCTGAAACACGCCAACCAAATTGTTCTTCCACCATAAAGCGATCAAATAAAACTATATTTGGATTCAAATCTTTTACAAAGACATCAAAACTTGAAGAGTTCAATTCAATAGTTTTTGCTGAAACTCCTAAAACCGAAACATCTTCTGAAAATTCTAAATTCTGAGCTGTACTTGCAAATGTAATTTCGTAACCATTTGTTTGAAATAGTTGTATTAATTGCATCATTCTACTTCCTGCCGCAGAAGATTTTGGTTCAGGCCAAACAAAGCCAATTATTAATAAAGTTTTAGATTTTAGCATAATATCAAATACAATTACAAAGAAAAGATTTAATTTTACAACAAATTAAAATTATACAAAAATGTTAGGTCTAAAATTAAAAACCGACCCAAGATGGGTTACAATAGTTGAATCAAACATTGAAGAAATTCTAACAGATCATGCATGGTGCGAGCAAAAAGCAGCAACAAACATTATTACAATCATAACCTATAATTCAGAACACGAAGAATTAGTTACTGATTTGTTAGAAATAGCTAAAGAAGAATTAGAACACTTTCAAATGGTTCACAACATAATTAAGGAGCGCGGATTAAAATTAGGTAGAGAAAGAAAAGACCACTATGTAAACGAACTTTTCAAATTCATGAAAAAAGATGGAAGTAGAAATGATTCTTTTATAGACAGATTATTGTTTTCTGCAATGATTGAAGCTAGAAGTTGTGAAAGATTTAAAGTATTATCTCAAAATATTGAAGATAAAAAACTAGCAGAATTCTACAGAGAATTAATGATAAGTGAAGCAGGTCATTATACAACTTTTCTAAAATTCGCTAGAAAATATACCGAAAAAGTTGATGTTGATAAACGTTGGGCGGAATGGCTAGAATTTGAAGGAGAGTTAATTACCAATTACGGAAAATCAGAAACTGTTCATGGTTAAATATATAAGACCGTATAACTTAAAAAAGCAATATCTAATTAGATATTGCTTTTTTATTTACATTAAAATGAAAGAAACACTAGTTGTATTGGTTAGAATTTTCAAAAGAAAGCGACCACATACTATCCCATAGTTAAAATAAACTCTCAATACTGGCGACTTAATAGGACTCGGTTTCTCTGTTCAGTAAAACTTTTTATAAACTTTTATAAACTTTTATAAACTTTTTATAAAACAAAAAACCCTATCCATAAAGGATAGGGTTTTTAAAAAAGAAGGCGGCGACATACTCTCCCACAGTTATGCAGTACCATCTGCGCAATCGGGCTTAACTTCTCTGTTCGGAATGGGAAGAGGTGAGCCCCGACGCAATAACCACCTTAA
>JBIKJF010000010.1:0-92524 GCA_044361155.1 Flavobacterium sp. | reverse complement strand
TAATGAAATTCAAATTTATAAATATCTTTTAAATTGAAAGTACAAATGTATTTAAGTGAACACAATATGAGCAATTTTTAAGATTTATTTTGAATAATATTGTTGAACGATTGTTGTTGTTTTTTTTAAACATAGTAGATACGTTTTTGCTTTTTTGGAAGATTTCTATAAAGTAATTAAAAATAAAAAATAAACTAAATTATCTTTTAACCTAAAAAAATAAAAAATATAATAAAATGAAAATAAGATCATGTATCACAGATAAACCAATTGAAAACAACTCAGAGGATAAATTAAAAATGTCACGGTATGGAAATGTATTATCAAACTTTATTAAAGAAAGTGATACACCATTAACTGTAGGCCTTCAAGGGGAATGGGGAACTGGAAAAACATCGATGCTATATATGCTTTTAGAACATTTTAAAAGTCAAAATATAGCTACATCGTGGGTAAATACTTGGGAATATAGTATGTTTAGAAGTCCAGGTGAAACTACTCCAGCCATTTTAAAGGGAATGCTTACCAATCTAAAATTGAGTTGTGAAAGTGAAGGAAAATGGACTATCGAAGAGAAATCTAAAGATAGTGTAAAAAAAGTGTTTAAGTTTTTAGGAAATGTCGCGAATCAAGTTATTTCAAATCAAACAGGAGTAGATATAAAAGGCGCAGCATCTAATGATGAAGCAGCAAGAGAACAAGCAGAAATAGCTGAAATTAAAAAAGAAATAGCACTCATCATAACCAAACTAATCGAAGATACCAATAATGAATATCAAAAAGTAGTATTCTTAGTAGATGACTTGGATAGAATTCCACCTGAACAAGCTGTAGAAGTATTAGAAAGTTTAAAAAACTTATTTGATGTACCAAATTGTGTTTTCGTACTTGCAATTGATTATGATGTGGTAGTTAAAGGTTTAGAATCAAAATTTGGAAAAAAAACAGAAGAAAACGAAAGAGAATTTCGATCGTTTTTTGATAAAATTATTCAAGTGCCCTTTTCAATGCCAACTGGAACTTATGATATGGGTAATCTTTTAAGCGAAAAATTAATATCACTTAATATCGTAATTCCTGAAGATTTGAATGATTCGTATAGTAATGTTGTAAAATATACTATAGGTTACAATCCTAGAAGTTTAAAACGATATATTAATTCGTTTTCATTACTTCGTAGTCTTCGCAATTCTGACTTTGAAGAAGATGCATCAGACTTTGGCGATAACGCTCCAGATTCTGAAGATGATTTAATCTTATTCGCCATGATTGGTGTTCAAATTTCATACCCTAAAATATTTAGACTAATCACTCAAGTATCCGACATATATGATTGGGATAAGGGATTTGCTAATAAAAATAACATTGATTTAGAAGCTGTAAAAACGGATATTCAAAAATATGGTGACAATGATAAATTAAATGAAGATTGGGAACAAATCATTTACGGAGCTTGCCAAAATGACGTGTATTTAAAATCAAAAGTATTCAACATTCTGGAATTATTTAACTATTTGAGAGATAAATTCGAAAACAGACCTGATGTATTAGATGAAAAAATTGTGATGGCTCTAAAATTTGCTTCTATTACAAATGTTGATGATGACGTTAATATTAAAGGTGTTATTGAAAAAAGAGGAAACAAAACTGTTTTTTCAGATATCAAAACTAAAATTGATACGCTTAGAAAAGAACTAATTGAGAAAAATGCCAAGAAAGATGGAATTGAAATTAAATTAAAAACCTATCAAAATCTATTTGATACTTGTTTAGCGATTTCAAACGAAATGGGCTTAAAATTCGAGATCATGAGTAGTTCGGTGAGATTTGATTTTGGCTATTTACAAAATCCGCCAAAACAAACAGAACTTGTAGGTATAGAATTGATGCGACTTAAAGATTATTCTAATTTGCCAAAAGGTCTTATATCGGTTGGTGTTAAAGATGAAAAAAAACAAAAAGATACCTTCAAAGTTTCTAAAGATTTAAATTATACTGAATTTAAAGCATTTTTGACATTAAATTACAAGTAATGAATAAAATTTTAGGGTTATTTCTGTTAATAATAGTTCATAATTTTACTTATGGACAGCTTGTTAATATTGAAAACCAGCGAATTCAAAGTGATAGTATAAGAACTATTACAATTATAGACTTGCAGTATAGTTACCAAAATAACAATAATGAGGAATTATCGCTTGTGAATTTTTCAGGAACCCATCAATACAAAACAAAGAATTTGAAGAATTACTTTCTACTTCTTGGAAACATTGATTATTCATTAGCAAATGGAGAGGAATTATCAAATTCAGGTTTAATTCACTTAAGATATAATAGAAAACTCAATAAAAAGCTTAGAATAGAATCGTTTATTCAATACCAATACAACAAAATTCTCGGTATTGAAAGTCGCAGTCTAATTGGAATTGGGCCAAGATACAAAATAAATAAATCTGATAAAACAGTATTTTACATTGGAAGTTTATTAATGCAAGAATTTGAAAAAGCAGCTGATAATATAAATACTATTAGCGATCAAAGACTTTCTAATTACTTATCGTTATCTATAAAAAATAAGGCAAAAACATTAGAATTAACTTCTGTAATCTACTACCAGCCAAATGTTAACCTTTGGAAAGATTACAGACTTTCCAGTCAAACTTCTTTGGCATTTAATATCACTTCAAAAGTACAGTTTATTAATAGTATAAATTATGGCTATGACTCCTATGCACCCACAAACGTTAGCAAAAAAAACACTGTTTTAACTAATGGGTTTAAAATGCACTTATGATATTTAATATAATTATAATATAAACAAAAGATAAATAATTAACAAATTACAAAAAAATGGCAACAATTAAAGTAACAAAAGCAAGTTCAGTACAGAGTATTAAATCACAATTTAACAAAGAATTTAGCTGTAACATTAGAATTTACAATGGAACAAAATTCGCTGATGACAAAATGAAAATTAGTGATTTATCTAAAACAGATAATCCGGGAGGTGAATTAGAGCTAGGTGCAAGAAGTAGAGTTGAAAATGTTGAGAAATATTTTAAAGAGACATTCGGTATAAAAGTTCAAATATCAAATGCCGATGATACTAAATTGGCTGATAATGAAATGACTTTGACACAAGCAGGTAAATTGTAAATAAATCATGTAATAAGGAGGTTTCAATTACTCTCCTTATTATTTCAAAATAAAAAATAAATTTATGGGACTATTTAATAGCATAAAAGATCACTTCAATAAAGCAGAGTTTACAATTGCACCAAATAAAAAATTAAAAACAATTTCAAAAGAGTTTAAAGAAGCTTTTGGATTGAGTTTGGTTTTTTACAAAGGCAAAATGATAGCAGAGGATGGTTTAACGTTAGCCGCCTTGAATAATAAAACATCAAAAGAAGTTGATACTACTTCAAAAGAAGGTCTTAAATTAAAAGCTAGTATGAAAGTAGGTGATGCAGAAAAGTTATTTGATTCTCTTTATGGCGTAACGGTTCAAATAAAAGACAAATCGGCAAAAAATCTAGTTGATAATAATTTAACAATTGGTGATGCTTCACGACAATAGATTTTATAATTAAAACCGAATGAAAATAACGCCTTAAGGTAAATTGCTGTCTGGATAACTGCTACTTAGTAGCGGAATGTTTGTCGCTACCTGAGGTTTTATTGCTTCAAGTTTTACTAATAAAAAATATTATATTAAATTCAATTAATGATGGAGCATTATAATTTAAATGATATAATCACAGATTTATGGAATAAATTTAATCTCCAATTTGATGATTATCATAAGAAAGTAATGAATCGTGTACCTAGTTATTTATCGATTCCAAAATCTAAAGATAAAATACTATTTATTGGTTTAAATCCAGCATTTCAAGAAAGAAAAGAAACTCATAAAAGCTTTATTAATTATTCCTTTAATTCCGAAATTACAATTGAAGATATAAAATATTTTACAAAAATTAATAAAGATTCTAAAACTCCATCAAGCAACTATTATTACGGTAAATATTTTAACATACTCCATAATTTTGCTAAGAACCTCGGTGAGGATGCGTTTGAACATTGTGATTTGTTCTTGATGAGAGAAACAGATTCAAAAATTGTAAAGAAAATGGTAGAGAACATGGATGGTGTTTTAAATGGATTTGGTATTGAGCAAATAAATATTTTGAAAATTCATATAGCCAATTTGAATCCCAAAGTGATTATCATTCCAAATGCTATGGCTGCAGAATATTACAGTCAAATTATACTTAAAAATTCAAAGATTGATGACGAAAAGGGTATTTATTATTCAGAA
Source organism: Flavobacterium sp. (assembly GCA_044361155.1). Classification (GTDB taxonomy): domain Bacteria; phylum Bacteroidota; class Bacteroidia; order Flavobacteriales; family Flavobacteriaceae; genus Flavobacterium. Next base: position 88,203 of record JBIKJF010000010.1, on the reverse strand, counting down.
ATCAATAATAAAAAAATCCCCACAATTTTATGTGGTTCATGGCAGTACGGTAGATTAGACAAATACACCGAAGATATTTTGGTAAGACATATTAGAAATGCAATGAATTAATTTGTTAGACTTTTTTTATTTTTTAAACTAAATTGAATTAATACAATATGAAATTAAAACAAGTACTATTTGGATTTATACTAATTTACCTATTTACAAGCTGTGAACAAAAAAATATTGATGCTGAAATCGAAAGATTACAACGTTTAGAAAAAGAATTGAATAAAACCATTTCCGAAAAAGAGATCGAGAATGCCAAACTTATATGCATACAAATGAAATGGGAATATGTTGCTACAACTGCTGGTGCTGATGCAAAATGCAAAGAGTTGGCTGAAATATGGGACGATAAAAGACGAAACTATCTAAAAATTATAGGACTTGATCCCAATGAAATTTTAGGAGAAAAGCCAAAGCCAAAAACTTTCAAAGAAAAACTAATAGAAAGTTATTAGATAGCAAATAAAAAATAACTGATCTAAAATTTACAGCTAAACCGATTATTAAAAATGGAACAATTTTATAAACTTCTTTCATTTGCTTTAGTAGATGGAGAATTATCAAATAAAGAAAAAGAACTACTTCTGATTAAAGCTTCAGAATTGGGTATGGATGTTATTGAAGCAGAAATAATTATTGAAGGTGAATTATCAAAGCTAGCTAAAAACACAATAGAAGCCATCGAGGAGTCTGATGGTTTTTTAATATCAAACGAAGAGTTACTTTTAAGAACTACAAAATGGGTTAATAGAATTGCTGAAAAAATGATAAAAGTAGAGATTGAGCCATTTCCAAGATTGAAAGTGGATACAAAAGCATATCATAAATATACTGATGAAGGTACAGCTATTCTTAATAAAATAAATTCGAGCTCCATTGGTAATATTGCAGGAATGATTCCTGGTTTGGGAGGTATTATAAAGGCTGGATTGTCTTTAGGAGGTGTAAATAAAGTTCAAAAAATTGAGCAAAAGGAAATTTTAGAAATAGCAGATAAGTATTTGTTAATATTAGAATTAAGGGCTCTGAATAATGAATTTATGCAAATGAAATTTAAAGATTTAAGCGAGAAATATAAAGCAAAACTTAATTTAATTGAAAACGAAAATAAAAGTGGACTAAGAGGTCTTTTTAAATAATGTATAAAAAAATGAAAAAATTAATTTACCTAACACTACTATCATTAGTTTTTATTTCGTGCGATTCTAACGAAAGAAACATCAAAAAAACATTTAATAGATTAAACTCAGGTGAAACTTCGGCAGCATCTAAATATATCTGGCCTGAAGACCATAGAAATCTTTACACTTTTGAGCAACGATTCTTAAGCAAAAATGAATTATTGTCTTTTGATATTGAAAGAATTGAAAAATTAAATTATGAAAGCTATAAAGTAACTTTGAATTGTAACAATAGTAATAAAGAAGTACTAGATTATTTTACAACTAAAGGGAATTTAATTGCAGAAACTAAAATTGTAGATACTATTTTCGTAAAAACAGCGAATGGTAAAGAATATATAACATTTGATTGGGATTTGAATGACAAATCTATTTCAAATAACATAAAATTATCAAGCATATTAGTTAAAAAATTAAATCTTAGATCTGGTCCAGGTAAGAATTTCAATGTAATTAGTCAGCTAGAAAATGGTGATGAGCTCCTAATAGATGATAATTATGAAAACTCTAATTGGAGAAAAGGATTTTATTTTGAAGAGAATAGTAGTATTAAAAAAGTTTACTTCTCCTCCAAATTAACCGATAGAAAAGAAATTAGTTTTTTCACATTAAAATGGGCAGAGAGTTTGGGAATTATAGTTATTTCAATATTAGGACTAATTGTACTTTTTGTTGTTTATCCTTTATTATTTTCAGCTCTTTTTAGAGCTGGAGGTGAAGGTGCAGGTGTATTTGCATTAATTCTTTTTGTTATCTTATTAGTTGCCGTCTATTTTACTTATCAAATTATTGAAATAGCTTTTTTTGAACTTTTTTTAATCAACTTACCTTTTTGATTATGAGATAAAACCGGAAATTTCAATAGTTTACTTGCTCAACTCCAAATCATATCTGGCATTCGCTTTCTGAATAAGCTTATAAGAAATAAAGAAGCTTAATATAAACAAAACTAGTAATCCAGTAAATAAGACATAGCGTCCAATTAAGAAATTCCAAAAGATAAAATACAATAGAAAACCATTACCGGTTTGAAGTATCCACGCTAAAAGTCTTAGTTTAGAAAAATTTTTTCCACTATTGTTAAATGGTTTCCAAAAACCGCCTGGTTTTATGGTTGCGGCAAAAGTTTCCAATACTTTGGTTTTTGTAGGTGCCGTAGTGAAAGTAACCACCAACCAAGTAATGCAAACAGCAATCGTTAAAATGAGGATTTTAATAGGATAATAGTCAATGTTTAAATGCTGTTCTAAACCAATAAGTAATTCATGAATTGCTTTATTATTATCATATAACAAATCCAAAACAGGTGGATAAACTAAAGCCGCAAGCATGGCAGATAACTGCGACCAAGCATTAATGCGCCACCAATACCAGCGAAGCATAAAAACAGGACCAACACCAACTGTAATAGCAAATAAATATTTAGTAATTCCTACTAACGACTCGGAATAGATAGCAATTCCACCAGCTACTAGAATGATATAAATCATAGCTAGGATTCCGAACTTCTTTGCTTTAGCATCACTCAGATGTGGATTGATAGTGTATTTGTAAAAGTTTTCAATTAATAACGAACCACCCCAATTTTGTGTGTTTTGAACAAACGAAAGAAAAGGAATCATAAATACTACAACTACAAAAACTAACATCCAAGATGGTAATACTTTTACAAATAAGGAAGTAAAAGCCAATTCGCTATCTGCCGAACCACTAGCATAACCATAACCAACAGCCATAAAAGGTAAAGTAAACAACAATACCCTAAAAAGAATTATTGATAAGGAAGGAATAAAAACACTTTTCAATAAGTCTTTACTGGTGTTCGTTGCCATCAATTTTTGTCCATTCATATCGGGATAATCTAATATTGAAGCCGACCACCATTGGACTAACACAAAAACAATAAAAGCATTAAAAGTTTTAGATCCTATAGACGGAATGATATTGAAATTGATTTTTGAAGATTGTATTTTAGTTGCTAAATGGGATAAACCTCCTGTATTTAGAAATAAGCTAACTATGATGATTAGAAATAGCACTATAAAAACTATAAATAAAACAAAATCTAATTTTATGCGTTGCCTCAAACTATTAAAGAACGTTAAAATTATAACAATAAAAGTTAATAGTACTATTGCTAAATTGATTTCTATTCCAACAATAAAACAGAAAATTTTACTGAAAGCCAACAGACTAAAACTTATAAGAAAAGGAACAACTAACAATCCTAAATACAAACTCCTAAATTGATGAAGTATCTTGGCTCCGGTACCTGAGTATCTAAAAAACAAAAACTCATTTTCGGTTTTTACAGGAACATTTCGCCACAAATGAGCAAAAAAAGAGACACTAAAAGCCGACCCAATAGCTGCGCACCAATACAACCACATATCCGAAAGTTGTCCTTTTAATAAAGACGAACAAATCAATTGCGGTTCGATCATGATACCACTAGCTAATAACATAGAAAAGCCTATGAGCCACCAAGACTCGTTTTTGGAATAAAATAGATTAACTTTTTTAGTGATTTCTTTTTTCAATTTAATATGTCTTTTTTTTAATCAATAACTTTTATTTTGCTAAAATAGAAAAGTAATCAGCAAATAGTAAAACTAATTTATTAAATTTGGAGCACTATATAGTTTATGATTAAATCGAGATATACTTTAAACAGCTTTACTCTTTCTGAATTAAAAAGTCAGATAGCCGTAAAATTACGTTTTCCTATTATTGGAAAACCGGATTGCTTTAAATTAAGTGAAATTCTTCTCAAAGAAGGATGTGGTAGTGTTTCTGTCACAACATTATACCGTCTGTTTATAAACTATAACGGAATAATTCCATATCAAAATACTTTAGACGTATTAGTAAATTATATTGGCTATCCATGCTGGTCTGATTTTGTTGAAAAAATAGAAGTTAAAAACTATAACTACTCCATCAACCAGCAAAATGATGTTACCAATACATTAATCTACCATTGCATAGCATCTGGTACCGCAAAACCTTTGAATGCTTTTTTTGAAAGTATTGAGAATATGGAATACAAATTCAAAGTTAAGGTTGCCTTAGATGTTTATGATAGTTTATTAAAAGTCAAAAAGCCAGAATTATTTTTCTCAAAATTTCACAATAATAAATTCGTAAAACAATACGTTTTAGAAGATGCTTTTGATCCTGCTTTTAGAATTAAAAATTATGATTATGCATATAAACTCTGCAGTAAAGACGTTACAATACACCATTCATTAGAGTCAATTCAAGACTATGTTTTTTCGCAATCTGTTTTATTCAGACATTATTTTTTAAGTGGTAATCATGAAGAAGCATTCGCCATTGGTACTAAAATATATACCAAAACCACAGTAACAGATTCCGACTTAAATACCATTTTTGTATTTCCAAACATTAGATTTAGAGCCTACAAAATATGGTATTATCAATTGATTGGAAAGCAAAAAAATACTATTGAAGAATACGTAGTTGAATTAATGGAATATTGCAAAAACAAATACAATTCACTTGATAGCCTTGAAAGAAGAATCTTTTTTCATTGCATCGCTGAGGTCTTTTGCATTTCAAATATAGACACTAAATATCATTTACTACTTAAAAACCTTTTTAAAGAAGAGTTTTTATCTATTCCTAATCACCTTTTTGAAAAACCACTTAAAAAATCCCTACCCTACTTTGAAGCCAATGGCCTATTGCATTACCGACCTGTAAAATAAAGTTGAACCAAGTTGAACTAAAATTAATACTTGATAATTTATATTTTTGTTTGTACTTAAATTCAAAAATTATGTCAGATATTAAAATTAGTGGTAAAATAAAATTAAAAACGTTTCAATCCGAGTTTTGTAAAAAGTTCCCTTATTTAGTTCCTACTATTGTTAACAAAGAAGGAACTAGATTAAGCAATGACTATACCATTGCAAAATGTAATACATTAGTTAATGGAGAATATTCACCAATTAAAGTTGAGGATTTATCTATTAATGGTAATTTACAAGTTGGCACATTAGAAAAACGTTTTATGGAATGTTTTGGCATACCATGTCAAGTTATTTATAGAAAAAACGGAAAAAATCTACAAACTGGTTCAAAATATGATGGAATGACTATTGCAGAGGCCAATAGAGTTTTAGAATCTGAAGATGCTGAAAAAGTAGTTTTATCAGAAATAACCTCTTACCTATAAATCTAGAATTAATTAATTATAAGCATTTGCCCAAAGCAAATGCTTTTTTTTATACAATGTATTATGGCATTAACTCAAAGTGAAAAAGATCAAATAACTCGTTATAAAATTCAAATAGAAGGATATAGAAAAGAGTTAGACAATTTAAAGAAAGTAAAAAAGCAAAAATCGGAATATTGGTCAAATCTGGTTAAAAACACAAAAGATGCTAACGCTAAAAGGAGTCACAGACAATCTAAATTGAGCTGGATGAATTCTATGGATAAAAGCATCGATTCAAAAAAGCAACAAATAGATAGAATAAAGGAAAATATATCGAAAATAAAAAAATAAAATTCAGCTATGAAATACAGCTCTTTTTTAAAACGCAATAAACAAGAAGTTCAAAAAGGAATCATATTGGTGATTGGAAAACACATGAATAGAACAGCTCTTGGAATTGTAGATGCACTCTTAACCTTATATCCAAAATTAACTTTTGAAGAACTTAAGGAGATGTTACCAGATACTATAAATCCATCTGCACCCAAAAATTACAAATCATTATTTGCACCTTATAACCCTAATAGAAAATATGGTGTTATTCAACCAGGTGCAATTAAAAAAGAAGCTATTGAAAACGGATTAGACATCAACGCTTCTCATTTTACTGAAAAAGAAGAAACCTTTATAACGAGCGATGGTATAGAAGTTTTAGTCAGCAAAAGCTGGGAGTCTTCTGACACGCTTACAGGTGAAAATGATTTGCAAAATTTAATTAATCATGTTAAACAATATGGAATAATTGTTAACAACACAGAACCTATATCTGAACCTTTTAAAACAAGTAGTTACAAATTATATATTCTAAATAATGAACTTTTTAATAAAATTAATAATTTCAAAAAAATTGATTATATGTTATTAGGCATTGCAGTAACAATAATTATAAGTCTAATCACTTTTTATTTGGCAACTAAATCATAATTTTAAAAATGAAAAATTCTAACATAATTGACAAACCAAGAAAAGCTGGTGCTCCTGATTTATTGGGAGTTGATGACTACATGAAAGCTTTAATTAAGTTTGTGGAAACTTGTAATATGCCAACAACAATTGCCGTTCAGGGCGAATGGGGTAGCGGAAAAACATCGATGCTGAACCAAATAAAACATGAAATTTGCGAAACAGGTTTAAATAAGGAGTTAGACGATAAATTACCATATTATGGAATATGGATTAATACATGGCAGTATTCGATAATGAAAACCAGAGAGGAAACCTTGATGGCAATCATTGGCGGATTGACTAATGAAATTTCTAAAATTATAAAGCGTAAACATGAGACGCAATCTCAAGCCGTTTTAAATAAAGTATCTAGCTTATTTGGCAAAATTGCAAAGGCTGGAGCTAAAGCTGCTGTATCTCAAATTGGTTTAGAAGGCGACTTGATTGATACTGTTATCGGAAATGGTGAAGATACCGTTGATTTGTTAAATTTCAAAAACTCTTTACAAGAAGCCATAAATACCTGTTTAGAATTAGATAAAAAACAAGGGAATAACAATAGAGGTTTTATTTTTTTTATTGATGACTTAGATAGAATTGATCCTCCTGTAGCAGTAGAGATATTAGAATTAATCAAAAATATTTTTGAAGTTGACAACTGTATATTTATATTGGCTATAGATTATGAAGTAGTAGTTAAAGGATTAGTTCCTAAGTTTGGCCCTTTGACAGATAAAAATGAAAGAGAATTTAGATCTTTTTTTGATAAAATTATTCAGCTACCATTTTCTATGCCTGTTGCTATGTATGATGTTAATAATTTTCTTATTCAATCGTTAGAAGATATTGACTATATAGATGAAAGGTTTGCTGAAAATGAATCTATGAAGGATCGATTAACGGATTTTGCTATGTTATCCGTTGGAACCAACCCTAGATCTCTAAAACGATTAATTAATACGATTTCTTTGCTTCAAATCATTGGTGAACAAAAAAATGAGACTGGAAAACAAGTCTATGAATTGGTAGTTAATTTTGGATTAGTCTGTATCCAAATTGCTTATCCAAAAATTTATCAAGCACTTATTGAAGAGCCGGATTACAAATCTTGGACCGATAAAACTGCTAAAAAAATGAGATTAAATGATTTATCGGAGTCTCAAGCAATTGCTTTGAAAGACACGACAGAATTTGATGAAGAATGGGAAATAGTACTTTTTAGGATTTGTCAAAATGATCCTTATCTATCTTCGAGAGCATTTCAGATTTCATTATTGTTAAATTATTTAAGCGAAATAATTCCTAACAACTTAGATTTTGGAGACGAAATCGCTAGAATATTAGGTGCTAGTTCAGTAACAAGTGTGAGCTTAGATAGTGTTCCTAAACAAGCTAAAAAAGGTGAAAAAATAAGATTTGAAGGTTGGCATGGATTTGAGCAAATGTTAAAAGGAAATAAAGCGATAAATACGTTTTTACCTGATTTAAAAACTATTCATGATTATTTTGAAACAGAATTTAAAGATTTAATTCAATTTAATTATACCCCAAACTTTTTAACCATAGCTTGTAAATATCCTAGTTCAAGATCTCGAACAATTATCTTTATTAGATTAAAAAAAGAATCTGTATTGTTTGAATATTCTGGCAAGACAGTTTTGATTAGCATAATCTCTGATTTTAATGATACTGTAAAATCGGAATTAAAAATACGTTTTAATGAATTATCAACTAAACAATTAAAGTAACTATGTTCGGATTTAAAGGAAAATACGGAGTTTCATTCTCTCTAAATAGACTAATTGGTATCAGTGGCTTAAAGAATAGTATAGCTAGAAAAACAGGTATTCCTACCACAAAAGGAGGTATTGAAAGAAAAATAGGTAGAACAATTATAAACACCATTTTTGGCAAGAAATGATACACATCAAAAATAATAGAATTTTAATTGCTATTATTTGTTTCCTATTTTATAATCATATTTGGTCACAATTAGTTAATGTTGAATCGCAAAGAATTCAATCAGATAGTATACGTTTTGTTTTAAATGCTGATTTATCGTACACAAATCAAAAAAACAATAATGAAAAACTATCGATTTTTACTAGCTCAGTTGCTTTGCAAATTAAAACAAAGTCACTAAAAGATATTTTTTTAGCACTGTTTAATATTGATTATTCAGAAGCAAATAATCAGCAGCTAAGCAATTCTGTAATGATACATTTAAGATACAATCGAAAAATCAACAATCAATTCAGATTAGAAGCTTTTTGTCAATATCAAAAAAATCAATTGCTTGGAATAAATCATAGGAATTTGGTAGGCTTAGGACCTAGAATAAAGCTTTTAAAGTATAAAAAAAGTAAATTATATTATGGTCTTCTTTACATGTATGAAAAAGAAATGACAATAGACGAAAATAATAGTGTTAGAACTAACAATTTAAATAGAGCATCAACTTATTTGTCAGCATCCATAAAATTACCAAAAGATATTGGGGAATTTGATATTGTGTCTTACTATCAACCATGTTTAAATAATTTTGATAACTATAGATTAAACAATCAAGGTTCATTAATTTTTAATATTACTAATCACATCAAATTTACAAATACTATTTCTCTATTTTTTGATGCTTCACCACCAATTGGCATTTCAAAAAACAATTTAAATTTTACTAATGGATTGAAAATTATATATTAATATGATTAGAAAAATCTTTCTAGTACATTTAAAAACTATTCCGCCAATTTATCTAATTTAAAAACAATTGTTAATGAGTTTTCCATTGAGAACAAATCGAATTAAGAGAAAAGATAAAATCGAAGAACATAATTTAAAACTCAATATTGAATTAGATAAGTATGGAGTAAAATTAATTAAAATTATAGGTATTGTAGGCATAATAATCGGCTTTGTCGTTTTAATTATGTTTTATATTTGGCTATTAAAAAAAATGTTTTAAAAAATTAAAATGGATAATAGAGCTTTTATAAGTTACCTAACAAAGTATTTTGGTAATAAGGTTTTAAATGTTTTAGAGGAAACAGAAAAAGGCGTTAGTATTAATTCTAGCAAAATTGAAGCATACAACTTAGCTAATCCTAAAACTATAGATAAATGTGCAGACTGCTACGCAACTAAGTATAGACAAGACTTACCATTTTGGATTACTAATTACAGGAATAAAAAAATAATGGTTATCGCACAAGATGCAGGAAAAGGTGTAGAAGACAAAAAAATCAATACTGTATTTGACATGCATTCTTTTCATCTAAATGAAGAGAAATACCTTAATAAACATAGAACGCATCAAAAATATATAGATTTGTTCAGAAAAATAACTGGTAAGAGCGATTTCTTAGATGATATTTATTTCACCGATATAATTAAATGTGCCTTTTCCTCTGATAAATCAATTAAATCCAATTCTTGTTTATGTAGCAACGATATCTTTCAAGAAATTAATTTAGTAAATCCTACATCTATTGTTTTGATGGGACTTCAAGCTAAAATTGTGTTTACAAACATTATGGACCAAAATAAAATAGAACTTAAGCTTGTTGAAGAAAATTCAACTCCAATAAACAGCAAACAGTCTATCAAATTTTATCATATGAAGACGGAGCGTTTTAATGTATTTTTTATGCCTCATTTTGCCGGAAATCTTCATGTTTCAAATGAGTTTAAAGACAGTTTTAATAATTTTAAAAATAAATGTTGTACTTACATCAACCAATTAGTAGATTAAATTCATAAATAAATTAACTTCTTAACCTCGTCAAAATAGCAAATGAAACAATACAAAGACAAAAAATCAAAATATCGTTTCGTTTCGTGCATGCAATTTGAGAAAAAACCATACTTTGATACGTTTAACGGTTATTTAAAACCAGAACTTTGAAAGTAATAAAAGCACATTATTAATTACGGAGATCTAGTTAGTGAATTGTCCCAAAAAGTTTTTTTAAATGAAAAAGATGCGAGTCATTAAATTTACTACAATTTTTCAAAATCGATTGAACAAACAAAAGAATGGATTAATGAAGGTGCAGCTACCATCTATGAAGCTGCGTTTTTTCATGATGAAGTATTGGTTGCATTAGATATTTTGCATCATATAGACTAGTATACCTATACAAATTAGATCCACTTGCTTATTGAATTTATTCAAGTAGTCCTAATTTGCACAGGTACTATAAAATACTAACATTTGGCATTAAAAAGTAACATAGCTACTGGTATATTGGCTAAACTTACTTTTACTCTTTATCATCGCTTTTTTGCGGTAAATAAATGCTGTTCATCGAGTAAAAACATGAAAATACATATAAATTATTCATAAACTATGTATTATAGTAACTTACTTTATATGTCATACTATTGATTTAATCCATAAGTTGCTTTTTCAGAAAGGTACTAGATAGAGCGTTCATCGTGAATATATATTTCGTGGGCAAATGGGTCGATAACTGCCCTTTGGCTATCGAAAGGCACATAGTGTTTTAAAGTATTGGTAGGACTTAATTTTAATAAAGCCATTATAATTAATTTTAACAATTTTCTTTCTACTTGCAGATAGTATTATTTATTTGATTTCACAAATTTTTTAAATAAAAAAGCAATTTATTGTATACTAGTTTTTAACTTCTGTATTAAACATATATCTTGATAAATGAGAAGAATATTCACTCATTTGATCCATGAGTTTCTGTACATCTTTGTCCTGAGCATTAGGAAATATTTGTTTGATATTTGTTTGAACGTTTATAATATGTTCTATAGCCTCTTTGTAGTTTTCTTGTGCAAAATTTTCAGACATTACCTTTAGTCCTTGATTTAAAACTGCAATAGCGTATATTTTCTTTTGCTCAGCTTCTAGTATTAACTCTATTTTTCCCTCTTTTGGCAACCATTTTAAATATACTTTTTCAATCTTTTCATCATACTTTAATTTGTTTGGATCATAGTAGGTCATTTTTATGATGATTGGAGACTTTTCAATAGATTTATCTGGATGATTTAAATCAAATTTTAATAATCCAACGCCTTGCAATCCAGCATATATTGCATCTAATTTCAATTGCACTGAATTTCCCTCCTTGTGTTTAAAAGGGAAACCATATAATTGCTTAAAAACAATTTTGTCATTATATTCAATTTCAATCTTAACATCGCTGACGCAAGGGCTCAATAGACTTGTTAATTCCTTTTGAAAAACAGATTCAATGTTTTTTGACGAACCAATAAAATTTAATAATCCACCACCAGTTGAAGCTAATTGAGATAATAAGGCTTGATTATAACCCTCTCCAACACCAATGGTAGACAATTCTATTCCTTTGTCATTATATTCCTTAGATTTTTTTATTGTTATGAGCGGATCATCAGCTCCATAACCGTCTGTCAATAATACTACTCTATTAGTGCCTTTAGCTATTTTTTTCTTTTCTATTTGCTCATAACCCATAACCATTCCATTGTAAATATTAGTCCCTCCTCCTATTTCAATATCCTCTATCATGTCTTTAAGATATTTTCCATCACCAACTGGCTGCGAAGGAACTAACAAAATTGCTTTATCATCGTAAGACACTAAAGAAACAATATCCGTCTTTCTTAATTTAGTTGTAAAATTAAGTAATGCTTTTTTTAAGGCCACAATTCTATCATCACCATACATAGAGCCACTTCTGTCAACTACTAAAGAAAGATTTATAGGAGGACCATTTAGATTATAATTTGAAGTTCGTATTTTAAATCCTAACTCTAAAACGGCTTCTTTAGAAAGGGCATTTATAGAGTCGTTTGCCCATTTTACATGAAGTTGTAATGGATCTGTTGGCTCGGGATATTGTTTGGTAATAAAATCTCTGAATTCTTTTAAAAATAATTGATCTGGTGTTGGAATAAATTTTTCAGGAAATTCTAATTTAGGCTCAGGCTTATAAATAATAGTTGACTCTGAATTTGATATTCCTCTCATGTGAGAAAAATTCAAAACATCTACATCTTTTTGATATTTAAAATGAATTAAATATTTGCTCCTATTAGGTAATAAAAATGACACGTTACCTTCCTTGTCCATTTTACCTTTATAAATTTTATTAGTGCCTAACATTTGAAGGTAAATTAATTCTCTGCTCACATCATTTCCTCCTAACTTGTTAACTTTAAGTTTTACAGCAATTCGAGTTGATGTTCCTTTTATATCCCTAGGAATTGACTGAACTATAGTATCATTAACTACCGTTTCTTTAATATTAGTAGGTTCGTAAGTAAATTGTAAATTATAAGTTCCAGCTTTTTTTGTATCGATATAATCAAAACTATCAATACCATCAATATCTATATCAAATTCTGTATTTATTGGTACAATAAAATTAGCTATCCCGTCTTCATTTGTCTTACCTAAAAAAGTTTGCTCTAATTTATAACTCGTTAAATTGACTGCAAAATTTTTAAGCGGGCTGTCATCATCCTTTACAATCTTAAGTTTTACAGAAGCTGTTTTTGAGTCATGTGGTATTACTACTAATTTGGTTTGATCAATAGTAGTAATTTTTAATGATTTTCTATCTAATTTTAATCTATTTTTCCTTCTATAATGTTCAATATCATAAGTTATTAAATTCCTTCCTGTAGAGTATCCTTTATCAAAATCATAAATAAAACTACAGTTTTTCATTTCAAGAATATTTACTGCCCATTCTTTACCTGTTTTAATCTCAAAAACAACTTCCCCTTTATTATTAGTAGTCTTAGAGATTCTTTGTTTAGTAGATGTTTCAATTAACGTCACAGGGATATTAGGCATAGGATCTTGCTGATTATTAATCACCATAATTGTATGCAACCTCAAAAAATTTGATTGAGAAAATCCAACAAAATTTAACACTAAAAAAATAAATAAAATCGCTTTTTTCATAATTTAAAATTTTTTATATATTAAAAACGAAATTATTTTATCAATATTTCATAATAAAAAAAAACGTTTTAAACTAAATAAACTTAAAACAGCAATCAACATAAAATTTAATTTAGATGTTTTTGTTTTATTTTTTGACATAATCAAAAGAAAATTCATAAAATGATAGTGTATTCATCTGATTGTAGAGTCTTCTTATTTTGAAATGAAAAATTCCATATCAATCAAATTTTTACTTGTAAAAGTTTCTGCTAAATTATTATAATTTATAAGATTAAAAATTTCCTATAAGTTGTAAGAATCATTTTTAAATAAAATTGATCTTTACCAAATTGCTCTTACTCCTATGTTAATTGTTTTTTTGACTTTAAACAAAAGATGTAAATGGTAAACAAAAAAGTTCCAAAACATTCCACTCTTTTCCAAAAATAAAAAAGGATAATTCATACTACGAGCTATCCTTTTTTTTGTAGAAAAAAATTCTATTATTGTAAAATGAAAATATTTAGGAACTTCGTTTTAATAAAAAATCGTAAAAATGACAACTTTTCAAGAAAATAACGAAAACATTCATTATCATAGAAAATTTGGTTTTATAATTAATAATCAAGTAATTATCACAATTGGGTCTGAGAAAAATAAAATTCAAATTGCTGCTATCAATAAAGTAAACCTTATAAAAAGCAAAGTGTTTTAATTAAAATTCTGTCTTTTTTATTTGGTATTTCTATATTTATTTATACGTTTATTACAGTAAAATCATAACATCAACTATTGTTTTATGGCTACATTCTAATTGGTTTTTTACTTTTATCCTATTCTATTGCACACAAATTCTATATTTATAAATTGATAATAAAGGTAATAGATTAATCTATAATAGAAGTAAAAACAACTCAAATTTAATCGTAAAAGTATTACAGAATTTTATACAGCTATTATTAAAAAAAAATCCGAAAAAGCAATAAATTTATTCTGTAAAAGCTACTTCGCCTTCCCAATTCATAAAACCACCTTCTAAATTGTAGGTGTTTTCAAAACCCATTTGCTTCATAATACTACAAGCTTGTGCACTTCTCCCTCCTGCTTTGCAATAAACATAATAATTTTTTGTTTTATCCAACTCTTCTAATCTGTATATAAATCCTTGGCCTTTATAGATGTCATTCAAAATTGCATTTGGAATAAAACCTTCACTCCATTCATCCTCTGTTCTTACGTCTATAATAATTGCGTTACTATCAAATGCTAATTTAGTAGCCCATTCTTGTTGTGATAAATTCATCTGATTATTTTTTTTCAAATTTATAAATTTCATTTTATATGGTGCTAAAAGTATTAACAAAAAAATAACAAAACATTTGTATATACAAATAAAAATAATTTTAATTTTGTATCTACAAAATTGGTATTTACAAACATGAAAATTGAAGAAATAATAAAATCAAATGTTACTATAGACGACGCTAAAAAAGTTGTACTAAACATTATGGTTAGCCAAAACGTTATTGCAGAAAAATTCAATGAAGTATTAAAACCTTATGAATTATCTAGCGAGCAATATAATGTACTTCGAATTCTACGAGGACAAAAAGGTAATCCCGCTAATATGTGTGTTATTCAAGAACGTATGATAGCAAAAAACAGTAATACTACACGATTAATTGATAAACTACTTTTGAAAGATCTGGTTACACGGGAAATATGTCTAGACAATAGAAGAAAAATAGAAGTACTAATTACTGAAAAAGGAATGCAATTATTAGAAAAATTAGATCCGAAAGTAGTGAAACATGAGCAAACTTTTGCGGCAAATTTATCCAATGACGAACTACTCAATTTAAACATTTTACTAGAAAAATATAGAACCTTAAAATAAATTACTATGACACAGTTTATAAAAGACGCCAATTGGCGCTATGCAACAAAGAAATTTGATGCAACCAAAAAAGTTTCGGAAGAAGATTTAGCAACTTTAAAAGAAGCGATCCGATTAAGCGCATCTTCATACGGCCTTCAACCTTACAAAGTTTTCATTGTAGAAAACACCGATTTAAGAGCACAATTACAACCTGTTTCCTGGGGACAACCTCAAATTGTAGAGGCCTCTCACTTATTTGTATTTGCCAATGTTATCAATTTTGGAGAAGCTGATATTGACGCTTACGTAAACACAATGGCTACCGCAAGAAATTTACCAGTAGAAGCTTTACAAGGGTACGGAGATTTCATGAAATCTAAATTAATAGCGCTCCCAGAAGATATAAAAAACACATGGACCTCAAAGCAGACCTATTTGGCATTAGGTAATTTACTAAACGTTGCTGCCGAATTAAAAATTGATGTTACACCAATGGAAGGTTTTGAACCAGAAAAATATAATGAAATTTTAGGCCTTAACAAACTAGGTTTGAACGCGTCATTAGTAGCAACAGTTGGCTACCGACACGAAGATGATGCAACACAACACAATGCTAAAGTTCGTAAATCTGAAAAAGAATTATTTATAACAATTTAATCAATAACTCAAAATTAGCACACAATGAAAAATTTAAAAACACTTTCAATCGCATTATTACTAGTTACTTCGATAACAATTAATGCTCAAAACAAAAAAATTGATGTTAAGAAAAGTAACATCGAATGGGTTGGAAAAAAAGTAACAGGTCAACACAACGGAACAATCAACTTCTCTGAAGGAAGTTTAGTTTTTAAAGGAAAAACTTTAAAAGGAGCAAGCTTTACCGTAGATATGACTTCTATTAATACTACCGACTTAAAACCAGGTAAAGGAAAAGAAGACTTAGACGGACATTTAAAAGCAGAAGATTTTTTTGGTGTTGAAAAGTATCCAACGGCAAAAATAGTTTTCAAAACAATCGCGTCTAAGGGGAAAGATTTATACAAAGTAACAGCAGATTTGACTATAAAAGATGTTACAGAAAAAGTGACTTTTGACATTGCTGTGAAAGGAAATACAGCAACAACATCATTCAAAGTGGATAGAACTAAATATGGCATAAAATACAAATCAGGAAGTTTCTTTGACAATCTTGGAGATAAAGTTATCTATGATGATTTTGATTTAACTGTAAACTTACAGTTCTAATAAGTAGGATTAATTGCTATGAAAAATAAGAAACCTTAGAGAGAAATCTTTAAGGTTTTTTTTGTTTATTTGCCAAATGATAGAAGTATTAGTTATAGATAATTATGATAGTTTTACCTTCAATTTAGTTCACTACTTAGAAGAATTAAATTGTAAAGTGGCTGTTCTTCGTAACGATGAATTTGAACTTGATGAAATAGTAAAATACGATTCTTTAATACTTTCTCCTGGACCCGGAATTCCTTCTGAATCAGGATATTTAATTGATGTCATCAAAACATTTGCTTCAAGTAAAAAAATTCTTGGCATATGCCTCGGACAACAAGCCATTGGAGAAGTATTTGGAGGTTCATTGCAAAATCTAAATACCGTTTATCATGGAATTTCAACTCCAATAACAACTTTGGTTGAAGATGAAACTCTTTTTAATGGCTTACCCAAAACATTCAAAGTAGGAAGATATCATTCATGGGTTATTAACCCGACTGATTTTCCAGATGAATTAGAAATAACTTCAATTTCTGAAAACGGTGAAATTATGTCCATCCGACACAGAAATTATAATGTAAAAGGTGTTCAATTTCATCCCGAAAGCATTTTAACACCAAATGGAAAAACGATTTTAAAAAATTGGTTGCAATTTTAAAATACCAAACTATTACTTTAAATAATAAAAATCAAAATACTGATTAACAGATAATTAAATATTCACTATAGATTTTTACTATTGAATCAAAAAAGCAACTATTCTACATTTGCTAGAAAAAACTTTCAAAAATAAATTCTTATCAACTAAAATAGTCAGTTATTAACAGAAGAACACATTGAATATTAAAACGATGTAAATTTGATAGTATTTTTTAATAGTAATTCAAATTTATTATGGGACTTTTTCAAAACAACGAAATGAAAATCATTAAGGAACTTTGTAAAAAAACTGAAGATATTAGTAAAGATATCACAAATGAAATCGATGAATTGTTCGTAGAATTAAAATCAGAATACGAAGAAAACCGAAAAATAATTAACGAATTTCACGACTTTGTAAATGAATTAAAAGCAAAATTAAATCCCGAAGATGCAAACAAACTTTTGGAATTTTCTACTCGAATGACCAAAGTGAAACGATGCGCCAAAAAAGGTGTTGAAGCTATGCGAGAATTAGCTCGCGATCAAAGAAAAGCCAGAAGAGAAACATTGAGAGAATATCAAGAATATTTGTACGTCTAATTATCGTGTAAAAACCAATTTATTTCCTTTACTCAAATTAGCATCAAAAGCATAGCCTTCGTAGTTAAATCCTTTTAAATCTTCAATTGTATTTGCATTAGAATCTATAATATAGCGAACCATCAATCCTCTCGCCCTTTTTACAAAGAAGCTAATCATTTTTAGTTTTCCATCTTTGTAGTCTTTGAACTCAGGTGTAATCACGGGAACTTTTAATATCTTCGAATCAACAGCATCAAAATATTCGTTGCTTGCTAAATTCACAAATAATTCCTCTTTTTCAAGTTCTGAATTTAATTGTTTGGCAATAATTGGTTTCCAAAATTCATATAGATTTTTATTTTTTCCAATAGGTAGTTTTGTACCCATTTCTAAACGATAGGACTGCATTAAATCTAATGGCTTTAACAAACCATACAATCCAGATAAAATTCGAAGCTTGTCTTGTAAATCGTTAATTTTTTCTTCAGAAAGTGAATAAGCATCTAAACCAATATAAACATCACCACTGAAAGCAAAAACAGCAGGACGAGCATTTTCAATTGTCATCTCAGCCAAATTTCGTTCTTGATTACGTTGCCAGTTTAAATCAGCTAATTTATCTGAAATCGACATTAAATCAGCTAATTGCTTTGGCTTTAGATTTTTTAAAGCTTTATCGATAAGAGCAGATTGTTTAGAAAAATTATATTCTGTATGCTTTAGTACAGGCAATTGACTTTCAAAATCTAGCGATTTGGCAGGTGATATTACAATTTTCATCCAATTATTATTTTTATTCAAAAATACAAAAATGAAACTATCAAATAAAATTTAAAAATGATTTGTTTTTATAGCTCAATTATCAAAAACTATTACAAAAAATAAAAAACCAACCATAAAAATAATGAATTCCTTATCTTTGCCACTGATGTTTTAGTATGAGATGATGATTCATCTATTTATTTTAAAACAGATTTTATACTTAATAAAAAATAGTTACTTCAAAATGAATTCACTTATCAGACTTTTCTTTTTGCTTTCTTGTACTATATCATTAGCACAAGAAAAACACTTAAAAAACATTCAGAAACTAACTTTCGGTGGCGATAATGCCGAAGCCTATTTTAGTCCAGATGGCTCAAAACTAACTATACAAGTGACTAATAAAAAGTTTGGAGTGGAATGCGACCAAATTTTTTCGCTTGATTTAAATGAAAAAGAGTTTTCACAAAAAAGTTTACAACTTATTTCAACAGGAAAAGGGAGAACAACTTGTTCCTATTTTATGCCTGATGGAAAACATATCTTGTATGCATCAACACATTTAGGAAATCACGCCTGCCCTGCTCCTCCAAAACCAAGAGACGGAAAATACCTGTGGGCCGTTTATCCCGAATTTGATATTTTTATGTCCGATTTAAAAGGAAACATTGTAAAACAATTAACCAACACTCCAGGCTATGATGCCGAAGCTGTAGTTTCGCCTGATGGAAAAAAAATAGCTTTTACAAGCACTAGAAGTGGTGATTTAGAATTATGGACTATGGATATTGATGGTTCTAACTTAAAACAAATTACGTCGGGTTTAGGTTATGATGGTGGTAGCTTCTTTTCACATGACAGTAAAAAATTAGTATTCCGCTCTTCTAGACCAAAAACCGAAAAAGACATCAACGAATACAGAGAACTACTTGCTCAAAATGTTGTTGCTCCAACTGAAATGGAAATTTATACTTGCAATGTAGATGGTTCTGATATCAAACAAGTTACTAATCTTGGAAAAGCAAATTGGGCGCCTTATTTTCACCCATCAGACAAAAAAATTATCTTTTCATCTAATCATCATTCAACTAGAGGTTACGATTTTCAATTGTATATGATTGATCTTGATGGGAAAAATTTAAAACAAATTACTTGGGAAAGTGAGTTTAACGCGTTTCCAATGTTCTCTCCTGATGGAAAAAAATTAGTATTTTCAAGCAACAGACAACAAGGTGAAGCTAGAGAAACTAATGTTTTTATTGCTGACTGGGTTGATACTGAAGATAATGAATATACAGATGATACGCTTCTAAAAAAACACATTTCTTATTTGGCTTCCGATGAATTAAAAGGACGTCTGACTGGATCAAAAGGTGAAGAAAAAGCAGCTGAATATCTGGCCAATCAATTTAAATCATTAGGATTGAAACCTTATGATGGTAAAAGTTATTTACAAAAATTTGATTATAAAGTAAAATTAAATCCAAATGATTCCACCACTACAACTGCTAATAATGGTAGAAATGTAATTGCTTATTTAGACAATAAAGCATCAAAAACAATTGTAATTGGCGCTCACTATGACCATTTAGGCTTAAACGAGCATAATAATTCAACAAAAGCAAATTCGAAAGGAGAAATTCACAATGGAGCCGATGATAATGCTTCTGGAGTTTCTGGAGTTATAGAATTAGCTCGTATGTTTTCAAAAAATAAAACTACCGAAAAAGCCAATTATATTTTTGCTCTTTTTTCTGGTGAGGAAGATGGTTTAATTGGTTCTAAATTTATGGCTGAAACACTTAAAACAAAATATCCTAATGTAGTTACAATGATCAATATGGATATGATTGGACGATTAAATAAAGACAAAGATTTAGTTGTTGGAGGTGTTGGAACATCACCGGAATTCAAATCTATTTTAGAAAAATCTAAACCAGCTGGATTCAATTTGACATTAGAAGATAGCGGCATCGGACCAACCGATCATACTTCTTTCTATTTGAAAGACATTTCTGTTTTAAATTTCTTTACAGGAACACATACCGATTATCACAAACCAAGTGATGATGAAGATAAAATCAATTATTATGGTGTAAAAAACATTGTTGATTTTGTTTTTAGAGTTTCAAATACTATAGCTAATTTAGATAAAGTTGAATTTGTAAAAACCAAAGCTAACGCAGGTAAAACCAGACCAAAATATAAAGTTACCATGGGAATTATGCCTGATTATACAGAACACGAAGACGGTTTACATGTTGATGGTGTTACTGAAAACAGACCAGCTCAGGTAGCGGGAATTAAAGAAGGTGACGTAATTACTAAAATAGGAACTTCTAAAATAAAAGATGTTTATAATTATATGGAATCTTTGTCAAAAATTAACGTTGGTGACGAATTAGAGGTGACTTTCATTCGAAACGGTGAAACCAAAACTACTAAGGTAAAATTTGAATAATACTAAAAATAAAAACTATAAAAAAAAGCCGTCTGAAAATAGATTTAGACGGCTTTTATTTTTTTCATACCATTACTAAAAGACAAACATTGCTCTTTCACTCATCATTTCATTAACATCCTCTGCAACTTGTTCGATAATTTCTTCATTTGTATGGTTCATCAAAACTCTATCAATAAATTCAACTACAGTTTCCATATCAGATTCTACCAATCCCCTTGTAGTAATTGCTGGTGTTCCGATACGAATTCCAGAGGTTACAAAAGGTGATTTGTCATCAAATGGAACCATATTTTTGTTTACCGTAATTTCTGCTTTTACTAACGCATTTTCTGCTTCTTTGCCGGTAATGTTTTTGTTTCTTAAATCAATCAACATCATGTGATTATCTGTTCCACCTGAAATCAAGTTATAACC
Organism: Flavobacterium sp.; assembly: GCA_044361155.1. Taxonomy (GTDB): domain Bacteria; phylum Bacteroidota; class Bacteroidia; order Flavobacteriales; family Flavobacteriaceae; genus Flavobacterium. The sequence continues at coordinate 66,894 of JBIKJF010000010.1, read as the reverse complement.
TCTTTTATTGAAAGCTTCTGCCATGGCCTGAGCGTTCTTTTTAACTTGTAAGGCATATCTAAAAAATTCATCGGTAAGACATTCTCCAAAAGCAACGGCTTTAGCAGCAATTACATGCATTAAAGGTCCGCCCTGATTTCCTGGAAAAACAGACATGTCTAAAATATGAGACATCATTCTAATTTCACCTTTTGGAGTAGTTAAACCCCACGGATTTTCAAAATCTTTTCCCATCATGATCAATCCTCCACGAGGTCCGCGTAATGTTTTGTGAGTTGTAGTTGTAACGATATGACAGTGCGGAATTGGATCATTCATTAAACCTTTAGCAATTAAACCTGCAGGATGTGAAATATCGCCCAAAAGTAAAGCGCCAACGCTATCGGCAATTACTCTAAAACGTTCAAAATCCATATCGCGGCAATAAGCAGAAGCGCCAGCAATAATCATTTTTGGTTGTTCTTTAGTCGCAATAGCTTGAATTTTATCATAATCAAACTGTCCAGTTTCTGGTTCTACACCATAGAAACTTGGTGTATATAATTTACCCGAAAAATTAACGGGTGAGCCATGAGTTAAATGTCCACCATGTGATAAATCAAAACCTAAAATTTTATCACCTTTTTGTAAACAAGCGGCAAAAACAGCTGTATTGGCTTGTGAACCAGAATGAGGTTGCACATTTACATAAGCAGCGCCAAATAATTGTTTGGCTCTATCAATTGCAATTTGCTCAACAATATCTACTACTTCACAACCTCCATAATATCGTTTTCCCGGATACCCTTCGGCATACTTGTTTGTTAAACAGGAACCTGTTGCTTCCATAACTTGGTCACTAACGAAGTTTTCAGAGGCAATTAGCTCTATTCCATGTATTTGTCTGTCTTGTTCGTCAAGAATTAAATCGAAAATTTGTTCGTCGCGTTGCATTTTATTTAGATTTTTGTTAAAAACTCCTCAAAATTACGAAATATGTTTGTCAAATAAATCTTAAATGATATATTTGATTACAAATTTTTCAACAACAAATCAACATCTATATTATGCCGCATTTCGCTAATAATCCTGCCAAAAAATCCTGGTTAGAAGTACCTAAACATTCTGATTTTCCAATTCAAAATATTCCTTTTGGTGTCTTTATTACCAAAGATGATGTAATCACTATTGGAACAAGAATTGGTGATAGCGCTATTGATATGGGAGCTTTACAGCAATTAGGTTATTTTGAAGGTATTGAACTAACTGATGATATGTTCATGCAAGATACTTTAAACGACTTTATCTCTGATGGTAAAAAAACTTGGCGATTAGTTAGAAATAGACTTTCTGATTTATTTGACGAAAATAACCCAAAACTTAGAGATAATAAAAGTCACCGCGACATTGTTATCTTTAATATAAGTGAAATAGAAATGCTTTTGCCAGTTCAAATTGGTGATTATACCGATTTTTACTCTAGCAAAGAACATGCCACTAATGTAGGAAAAATGTTCCGTGACCCAGCTAATGCTCTGTTACCAAACTGGCTTCATATTCCTGTAGGATACCATGGCAGAAGTTCTACAATTGTTCCCTCTGGAATTCCAGTTCACAGGCCAATGGGTCAAACATTACCCAATGGTGAAACAACTCCAGTTTTTGGTCCCTCACGATTTGTAGATTTTGAATTAGAAACAGCATTTATTACTACAGATGCCAACATTATGGGTGAAAATATTCCTATTAACGAAACCGAAGATTACATTTTTGGAATGGTATTACTGAATGATTGGAGTGCAAGAGACATGCAAAAATGGGAATATGTTCCTTTAGGACCATTTTTAGCCAAAAACTTTGCATCGTCAATTTCACCTTGGATTGTTACCATGGATGCGCTGGAACCTTTTAGAGTTAAAGGTCCAAAACAAGAACCGACTCCTCTTCCATACCTACAACAAAAAGGAAAACATGCTTTCGACATCAATTTAGAAGTATATATTGAACCAGAAAATGTTGAACCAAAGTTAGTTTCTAAATCTAACTTCAAGTATATGTATTGGTCTATGAGTCAACAGTTAGCACATCATACATCTAATGGCTGTAGAGTGAATTCTGGCGATATGATGGGATCTGGAACTATTTCTGGACCAACAGCAGACAGTTTTGGCTCGATGTTAGAATTAACATGGAGTGGGCAAAATCCGATAAAAATGAACGATGGCAGTGAACGTAAATTTATTAATGATAATGACACTGTAATCATGAAAGGATATTGTAAAAACAGTTTGGTTAGAATCGGATTTGGTGATGTTTCAAGTAAATTATTACCACCTTTTGTGAGAAAATAGTAAAATTTTAACACTTTAGCTTACTTTTTGGTTTGTTTCATGAAGTAACTCTAAATTACTTACCATGAAATCTAAAACTACTCAACACTCAAAAAAAAGTACTATCAAAATTGTTAAAAATAGCCTGCTTTCTTGTTTTATTTTATGGGTAATCGCCTCTTGTGGAGTAAAACAAACTAGGCAATTGCTCACGTCAGGTAATTATGAAAATGCTATTCAAAATGCTGTTGAAGGATTAAGAAACAGAAAAGAAGCAAAAGGTAAACAAGACTATATTTATCTTCTCGAAGAGGCTTTTGTAAAAGCTAAAGAACGAGATTTGCAAAATATAAACCTGTGGTTTAAGGATACAAATGCTGGCAATATTGAAAAAATATACAATACTTTTGTAAATTTAAATAAGCGTCAGGAAATGATAAAGCCACTTTTACCTTTACTATTAATTAAGGAAGGTCGCAATGCTATTTTTCCTTTTAATGATTATTCTGACCAAATAATTAGCAGTAAAAATGCACTTGCCAAGTATCTTTATGATAATTCTAAAGTACTCTTGACAACTAAAGATAAAATGAATTTTCGCATAGCTTATGATGATTTGGTTTACTTAAATAAGCTTTCTCCAAATTTTAAAGATATAAATACTTTAATGGAAGAAGCATTACTTAAAGGAACAGATTACGTAAATGTTACTACTAAAAACGAAACCAACATGGTTATTCCCATTCGTTTACAAAATGATTTGTTAGATTTCAGTACTTTTGGCTTAAACGACAAATGGACCGTTTATCACAGTAATAAAATAAAAGGAATAACCTATGACTACGGAATGATTGTAAACTTTCGTCAAATAAATATCTCACCTGAACAAGTCAAAGAGCGAGAATTTCAAAAAGAAAGACAAATAAAAGATGGAACAAAACCTCTTTTAGATGCAAATGGCGTTCCCGTTAAAGATGATAAAGGAAACCCAATTCGCGTAGATAATTTTAAAACGGTTAAAGCGACCGTTTACGAATTTAGACAATTTAAAACTGCTCAAATAGCTGCAAAAGTTGATTATATAGATTTTAGCAGTAACCAACTTATAGAAACTTTTCCTCTGGCTAGCGAATTTATTTTTGAGCACATCCACGCAAGATTTAATGGTGATAGAAATGCTTGCGATGAAAGTTATATTTCGTTTTTTGATAGAAGAGCAGTACCTTTTCCAAGTAACGAGCAGATGGTTTATGATTCTGGAGAAGACTTAAAAGCTAAATTAAAAGATGTTATCTTTAGAAATAAATTTAGACGGTAAATTTCAGGTTGCATCTTTTAGTCCTAATTTTTAAATAAAAACGCATTTGATTTTAATTTCAAATGCGTTTTTTACTAATATCATACGTAGTTCTAAAACTTAGTATGAATACTTTTGTGTGAAGTAATAAGCACTACTATTCCATTTTTATTAATAGAATTTCTAGCGATTGATTTATAAAAACGATTGATTTATAAAGTTCACTCAACTTTATTTGATATACATCAGTATTTTAGTGTATCCAAAAAATACAATGTAATTTTATCTTAAAAAATCAAATTTATTTTCAAAACTTTTTAATGCTCTTTTAGTAATAATACAACGTATATCGTATTTAAATTTTAAAATAGAGTTTTGAACAAGATTTTTGGACTTTCGTATCTGATTGATTAATGTGCTCCATAAAAATTCAAAAAAGTTAAATATCAGAACTTCGAATATTGGAACATTCAATTAATTTAAATAAAAAAATGTCAACTTAGATATTTATCAAGACAAATTGTCGTAAATTTAATATCATTTACATACTAAAATCAGTCATTTTGTCCTTAAATTGTAACTGGAACACATATTGACGAATTAATTTCAAAATACAAATTCAGAATTAAAAATTCAAATTAAAGAAAATATAAACAACGAACAACAAAAATATGAACATCAATAAATTCACAATCAAATCGCAAGAAGCTTTGCAACAAGCACAGCAAATTGCACAAAGTTTTGGGCAACAACAGCTCGAAAACGAACACATTTTCAAAGGCATTTTAGAAGTCGACGAAAATGTAACTCCTTTTATTTTGAAAAAACTCAACGTTAATGTGGAGCTTTTCAAAAAAGTACTAGGCAGCACGATTCAAAGTTTTCCGAAAGTTTCTGGTGGCGACATTATGTTTTCGCGTGATGCTTCCACAACTGTAAACGAAGCCGAAATCATTGCCAAAAAAATGAACGACGAATTCGTTTCAATCGAACATTTAATTTTAGCTATTTTCAAATCAAAAAGTAAAGTCGCACAGATTCTAAAAGATCAAGGTGTTACTGAAAAAGGTTTGCAAGCCGCTATCGACGAAATGCGTAAAGGAGAACGAGTAACTTCTGCATCTGCCGAAGAAACTTACAATTCTTTGAATAAATACGCTAAAAACCTCAACGAACTGGCTAAAAGCGGTAAACTCGATCCTGTAATTGGTCGTGATGAAGAAATTCGAAGAGTTTTACAAATTCTAACACGTCGTACTAAAAATAATCCGATGTTGGTTGGTGAACCTGGTGTTGGTAAAACAGCCATTGCCGAAGGTTTAGCTCACCGAATTGTAGATGGTGACGTTCCTGAAAATCTGAAAGATAAAATCGTTTATTCGTTAGATATGGGTGCACTGATTGCTGGTGCGAAATACAAAGGTGAGTTTGAAGAACGACTAAAAGCAGTAGTTAAAGAAGTTACTTCTGCTGAAGGTGATATCGTACTTTTCATTGACGAAATCCATACCTTAGTTGGTGCTGGCGGTGGCGAAGGTGCAATGGATGCAGCAAATATTTTAAAACCTGCTTTGGCTCGTGGCGAATTGCGTGCAATTGGTGCAACAACTCTTGACGAATACCAAAAGTATTTTGAAAAAGATAAAGCGCTCGAAAGACGTTTCCAAAAAGTAATGGTCGATGAACCGGATACCGAAAGTGCGATTTCGATTTTGCGTGGTATCAAGGAAAAATATGAAACTCATCATAAAGTGCGAATCAAAGACGATGCTATTATTGCTGCGGTTGAATTATCGCAACGTTATATTACCAATCGTTTTCTTCCAGATAAAGCCATTGACTTGATGGACGAAGCGGCTTCTAAATTGCGTATGGAAATCAATTCAAAACCTGAAGAACTGGATGTTTTGGATAGAAAAATCATGCAATTGGAAATCGAAATGGAAGCCATTAAACGTGAGAATGACGACACCAAATTGAAAGGTTTGGGAATGGATTTAGCGAACTTAAAAGAAGAACGCAACGAAATTTACACCAAATGGAAATCCGAGAAAGATGTGGTGGATAATATTCAAGCAGTAAAACTTGAGATTGAAGATTTCAAAACCGAAGCTGAACAAGCCGAACGTAATGGCGATTACGGAAAAGTAGCTGAAATCCGTTATGGAAAAATTAAAGACGCTCAAGAACGTTTGGATGCTTTACAAATTCAATTAGCCGAAAACCAAGCCGGAACTTCGCTAATCAAAGAAGAAGTGACTCGCGAAGATATTGCAGAAGTCGTAGCCAAATGGACTGGAATTCCAGTGATGAAAATGTTGCAAGGTGAAAGAGAAAAACTCTTGAAATTAGAAGACGAATTACATCACAGAGTTGTAGGTCAAGAAGAAGCTATTGAAGCAGTGAGTGATGCTGTTCGAAGAAGTCGTGCCGGATTACAAGACATGAAAAAACCAATTGGTTCGTTCTTATTCTTAGGAACAACAGGTGTTGGTAAAACCGAGTTAGCCAAAGCTTTAGCCGAATATTTATTTGACGATGAAAACGCGATGACTCGTATTGACATGAGCGAATACCAAGAACGTCATTCTGTAAGTAGATTAGTTGGTGCGCCTCCAGGATATGTAGGTTATGATGAAGGCGGACAATTGACCGAAGCCGTTCGAAGAAAACCTTATTCTGTAATTCTTTTGGACGAAATTGAAAAAGCACATCCTGATACGTTCAATATCTTATTACAAGTTTTGGACGAAGGACGATTGACCGACAACAAAGGTCGTGTGGCTGATTTCAAAAACACAATTATCATCATGACTTCCAATATGGGAAGTGCTATTATACAAGACAAATTTGATAATCTAAAAGGAAATATCGAAGCCGTAACCGAAGCAGCCAAAGTAGAAGTTTTAGGTTTATTAAAACAAACGGTAAGACCAGAATTCATAAATAGAATTGACGAAATTGTAATGTTCACGCCATTAACAAGTGTAAACATCAAGCAAATTGTTAGATTGCAATTGAAAAATGTTACCAAAATGTTAGCACACCAGAACATAACAATGGATGCAACTCCAGAAGCGCTTGATTATTTAGCCCAAAAAGGTTACGATCCGCAATATGGGGCAAGACCTGTGAAAAGAGTCATTCAAAGAGAGGTATTAAATCAGTTGAGTAAAGAGATTTTGGCAGGAAAGGTAACTACTGATAGTATCATTTTGCTAGACGCTTTTGATGGACAATTGGTATTTAGAAACCAAAGTGAACCCTTGAGTTAGCCTCAAATACGCAAATTAAAAAATAGTTTTAATATATTTGTTTTGGTTGGTTTTAGTTGGATTAGACCTAATGGGATATAAAACCTGTTAGGTTTTTTGTATATAGCTTTATTTAAATACAAAAGATACAAAAAAATTTTCAGATTTATCTAATTTGTGTTTCAAAAAAATTACGTTTTAAAGCTTTCCATTTCTTTATTATCTTTGAAAACCAAACTACTAAATATGATCTGACTAAAAGCTAATCAAACTTACCACTAAGTCCTTACTAATATAACCAAAAAGTCGAGGGCTTTTTGACATTTCTCTGAAGATTTGCTTTTGGTGTGGGATGATGCGCTAACTATTACAGAAAATTATATTACAAAACACCAAGTTTACAAATTTATAACTGATGACAAAATTGTTGGTTACTTTTCTTATCTTGTTGAAGAAAACCAGACCATTAAACTTGATATTTTTTTTCTTTTACCACAATACATAGGCATGCGTTGGGGCTCTTTTTTTATGAACGACTTCTTAAACCGCATTCAAAAGCAAGACTGTAAAAAAATTTACTATGTTCTTTGTTCACTATTTTAATAAAAAAAGCGCTTAAAAAGCGCTTTAAGTAAACTTGGCACTATGTTTATTTAATAATCTCTCATTTTATCAAAAGTTGTATCTAATAATTTTTTAGCCTTTTCTAATGCTCCATAAAATGATTTCTCTGTGCTTTCGGCAAAATCTGTAACTGCGATAGGTTGTTTTTTAGCCAAACGCAGTTCTATTAAACAGCGCTTGTCGTTTAACCCAAATTTATCGCTGTTTTCATCACCAAGATGCACTTCAATCCGCGTTATTTTTTCATCAAAACGCGCTAGCTCAGTTTTTAATTCTGATGCAAAAAAAGTTACTAATCGCTCCTTACCTTCTACGTTTTTGTCGGTGTTAATTTGTATTTGCATATTGTATAATTTTTAAGTTTTAATAAAATTAAAAATTAAAAAATTATTTCAACCATCAATACATTAAGTTTAGGAAAACTATAACTTTTTTAAGTTTTTATTGAGTTTCTTAAACGGCACTTTCTTACAATTAGATTATTATTTATATTTACGATACTTATATAGCTTCAAATGAAAAAACTTTATATTGTAGTAATTCTATTTATTTTGAACTCTTGCGCAAGCTCAAAATCTAATAGCTATCAAATACCAAAATTTGTAAAAAAGCATCAAATTATTAATCATGATTGGATGGACAATTGTAGAAGTAGATTGATTCCTGTGGCCTTTTATTTACCAAAAAACAAAGATGCTTTTGCTAATTTACCTATTATAATAATCAGTCATGGATACAACAGAAACCTACCTGGCACTAATAAAACCTACTCTCATTTTGCTGAAAATTTAGCACTGCAAAATTATTTTGTAGTTAGTATTTAATACGAATTACCAACCGACGATTTACTTCAAATGACTGGAAATATAAAAGAAAGTAGGAAACCCTTTTGGAATAGAGGTGCAAATAATATAATATTTGTGATTAATAAATTAAAAGTAAAACATCCTGAATTAAATTTCAAAAAAATCATTCTTCTCAGACATTCAAGTGGTGGTGATATGAGTGTTTTGTTTGCACTAGATAATCCCAATTTAGTATATAAATACATTACACTAGATCAAAGACAAGTAGCAATTGCGAGAGTACATAAACCGTAAATGATGTCATTACGTTCCTGCGATCAGTAGGCTGATTCTGGTGTAATTCCGTCGCAAGATGAACAAGATAAATATGGCATCAAAATAATAAATATGCCTACAATAATTCACAACGGAATGAACGACGATGCAAACACATTAAAAAAAGAGGAATCTAAAAATACTCCCGAAGAATCTGATATTGAATAAATAATGCTATAAATTAACAGAAAATAATAGAAGGTACAAATATATTTTGTACCTACTTTTTTTTATCTTTGACTCACTAACTAACAAACACATATCATGAACACAATTATTCTTAAAAACGGCATTATCGCTGGTTGTATTATTAGTTTATTTATGGCAGCAGTTACCATGTATATTAAAGAACATCCAGAACTTCAACCAAGTGTAACCGTCGGATTTTTAGGTATGTTTCTCGGCTTTACATTCGTAATTATTGGTATTATGCAAGTAAAAGTGATTAATAACGGCGTAATTTCTTTCGGCAAAGCATTTTTAACAGGTTTTTTAATTTCATTAATTGCATCAATACTATATGTAGTTGTTTGGTTTTACATCTATTACAATCACTTTCCAAATTTTATAGAGCAATATAGTGCCATGATGATTAGTCATGCAAAGCCCGAAGATTTGGCTAAAGTAACCGAGGAGATGAATCAATATAAAGAATATTATGAAAGCCCCGTTATGATTGTTTTACTTACATTAATGGAAATTCTTCCTTTAGGAATTGCGGTTACTTTAATAGGTTCTTTTTTTCTAAAGAAGAACTAGTTTCATGTTGATAATCAACTTTCATCCATTTAAAAATCTAGAAACAGATTGATTATTACTAAGACGAATTGCCATTAAAGATGTACCCGAAATTAGAACATTGAGAAGTAATACTGAAACAATGAAATTCATCCCGAGACCATTAATCACAAATGATGATGAAGCTTTAGCGCATTTTAAACTACTTGACGAAAAGATTGACAACAATACAGGAACACATTGGGCAATTACAATTAAAGGAAATCCTAAATTGATTGGGATAATTGGTCATCATCGGATTCAGACAGAAAACCATCATTGTGAAATTGGATACATGATTTTACCGCATTACAATGGCCAAGGAATTACAACGGAAGCCATAAAATAGTTTTAGATTACGGTTTTAATGACCTAGGAATGAATTCTATTGAAGCAGTTATCGATCCAGAAAATGTTGCATCAGAACGTGTTTTACAAAAAAATGGTTTTAGAAAAGAAGCTCCCATTCTTGAAAACGAATTATGGGATGGTAAATTTTGGGACACTGCGATTTATTCAATTTTAAAGGAAATTTTAAAAGATAAATTTAAAATTTGGGCAACGTTTTAATATATAATTCTTCTACTTTTTTTCTAGCCCATTCGGTTTTTCTCAAAAAAGTTAAACTCGATTTTACACTAGGATTATCCCTAAAACAGTTGATTTTGATCAATTCTGATAGCGAATCAAATCCGTAATAGAATACCAATTGTTCCAAAATTCTTTGAAGCGTAACGCCATGAAGTGGGTCTTTAGATTTTTCCATTATACAAAAGTAGTTTTTTGAATTAATACTTTACAACAAAACCATCTCATTTTACAACAAGATGGTTATAATAATATTTTGTTCAACTTTTTGAACTGCTAACAGGCCATTTACAATACCATAACTATAATTTTCATTTGTGGTTAGAAAATATAAGTAGAAGATTTGTTCATTTTATTTAATACTTGGGTAATCCTCCAAGACGGATTTTAGACCACGCTAATATAGTAATCCCTGCTGCAATTGCAGTTGCTAAAGCAGAACTTACTAGATAATCACTTTGTGCATTATCACAAATCGCCACTAGAACAGTATTTCCCGGGTTACCTTGCGGCGGAAAGGTAAAATCGATTTTGTTAACTGTATGACAAATATCACATTTTTGATTGGACGTTCCTTCTTTGACACTAGTAACAGCCGCAGCCACTAGCATTTTTTGCAGGAAAGACAAGTCCAACAAAAACTGTAAAACCAGTAGAAATTCCGCTTGCACAAAATTCAATTTATTTCTATTTAAAGCATATTTTATATAATCTTCGATTTTTCCTAGAGAAATAATGTGTTCCCACTGACATAGAAATATCTTTCTCAGGAGTACTGTTTGTTAGCGCCGTAAATACATTTTTTGCATCATTATCATCCTGAAAACCTTCTACCACTATCTTTGCATCAGCGCGATAAGAAATTAAAGTGGCATTGTAAGCTACGCCACAAGCTAAAAACATTATTTCTTAGACATGCCGCTACAGCCTTCATACTATACTTGTAACTAAATCACATTGATCATTTGGTTCATCGGTTTTTAAGCTAGATGGAAAAAAGGAATCTAAATAAGTTCCGAAGTTTTGAATATTTCCCCCTGATGACAAACCACTATTGAAATTATTTCCAAAAAGTCTTTGATTCGCAGATATTCAGGCATCAATTATTCCAATTGTAACTTCAGCGTCAAGAAGAAACATTCCATGCCACCGAAATATTATACGTAGTAAAAGTTCATAAAATTCTTGCATTTGGCGTAATAGTCGTAAAATCGGCGCTATTCACAGTTTCAGATTCAAAACCACATCCTGATAATGAGGATTAAAGATTGGCACGTTTCGTACCATCTATACTATCAAAATAGCGATAATCTGCTGGTTCGATATAACGAATAAGATTTGTTATTTTCAAAGCAATTACAGTTTCTTACTTTTTATCAGTCAAAATCATTTAATTGTAAATAAATATTTGAGGATTTAAGAACTTTATATTGATTTACCTTCATACTTGATAATCAAATCAGTCAATTCCTTTTGCATCTAGACATTGTTTGATGATTTAGTTCTATCAAAATCATTTAAAGAATCACCAAAACATATGGTAGCAATTTTCTGACTTTGGTAAATAGCACTCCGCAGCAAATGGTCAGAAGCTTTTTCCTGTCAAATGCTTTTTCTACAGCAAGCATTTCATTATTTTTTGGTTCAATCTATGGCGATATTAATGGTTCTTTTTTAGAAAAATCAACAAAAAAAGGCAAACCAACAGTCTCGTCTTTTGCGTAAGAAGCAAAAGTAAAAAGAGTTAAAATCGAAATTTTTTAAAAAACATAATACTAAATTTAACGGCTGGCGTTAAGAATATAGTAAAAAAAGTACAAGTAAAAAAAATCACCATTCTAGCAAGAATAGTGAGTTTTAAATTGAAAATAAATTCACTACGAACCAATATCTATGAATTATAAGCTACTTAAAATAAAAATCTGAAACTAAACGTTCAAGGGATAGTGTTGTATAACTATCGGCTAAACTATTTATGTTGGTCATATCGACAGGGTCCATCGAAACAATGTTTATCGTTATTTTGTGTCCCACTTTTGGATCTATATTGTTTTATCAGTAAGATTGTTTATGTAATAAGAAAACTCATTTTTTTGTTTTAATTTTAACATTTTAAAAAAAATCTAGTGTTATAAAATAAAGTAGAACCTGAATAAAATCATAATTTGGCTTTTTTTTTGATGGTTAATAAAACTCTTTTTGTTTCACTAAATAGTTATTACATTTGTAGATTATGATAAAGACAGCGAACATACTTAACAAAAGAGCCCGATTTGATTATGAAATAATTGAAACATATGCTGCTGGTATCGTTTTAACAGGTACGGAAATAAAATCAATACGATTAGGAAAAGCGAACATTACCGAGAGTTTTTGTGAATTTAATGATAATAGCGAACTTTTTGCTATCAACACTTCTATTGAAGAATATTCTTTTGGCAATCAGTTTAATCATAAAGCTCGAAGTGAAAGAAAACTACTCCTCAATAGAAGAGAGTTAAAATCACTAGAAAAAAGTGTTGATACTAAAGGTCTAACCATTATTCCGTTGCGATTATTTACCAATGAAAAAGGCTTAGCCAAGCTTGAAATTGGCCTTTGTAGAGGAAAGAAAACCTACGATAAACGTGAATCTTTAAAAGAACAAGATACCAAGCGCGATATCGACCGAATTAAAAAATCATTTTAAAAATACAAAAAGTTATGTTTGTCTTTTTTATACCTTAAAAAATGACTAAATTTGTCAAGACAAAATATATCATTTTAATTAGAATGAAAACTCTATTAAAAAATGCAAGAGAAGAAAAAGGGATAAAAACTAGAGAGTTAGCACAACTTTTAGGTATTGATCAAGCATTGATTAGTAAATTTGAAAGTGGTTCTAGAAAACCTACTAAAGAGCAGGTTACTAAATTAGCTCAAGTTTTAGATTTATATTATGAAACATTAATGATTGCATGGCTTAAAGAAAAAATTCTTTATGAAATTGGAGATGATAAAGAGCTTGCTTTAAAAGCAATTATGGTTGCTGAAGAAGATATCAGATATTGGGCTTCTTTCAAAAGAAATCCGCTTTCAAAAAATTTGCAAAATATATTAGACAAAATTGATTCTTTAAAAAAACAACTGGATAGTTTTAGAGCCTTTGATAGTTTTAGAATTGCACAAGAATTAGAATTAGAATATACCTTTGAAAGTAATAGAATTGAAGGAAATACATTGACGTTACGTGATACCTTTTTAGTTATCAATGAAGGTTTAACGATTTCAGGAAAAAGCATGCGAGAACATCTTGAAGCCATAAATCACATAGAAGCCATTGCCTACATAAAACAATTAATGGAGCGCAATTTTCCTTTAAACGAAAGAGAATTACTATCTATTCATAATCTAATTTTAAGAGGAATTATTCCAGAAGATGCTGGTCATTACCGAAGAGTTCAAGTCATGATAAAAGGCAGTAGCCACATGCCTCCACAACCGCTCCTTGTTTCAAAAGAAATGGAAGATTACTTTATTTGGTATGATGAAAATAAAAATAAACTTCATCCAATAATTCTGGCTGCAGAAATGCACGAACGTTTAGTAACCATTCATCCATTTATTGATGGAAACGGAAGAACTTCACGATTAGTCATGAATTTAATTCTTTTACAAAATGGTTATGTAATTGCTAATATAAAAGGTGATTATGATACAAGAATGCGCTATTATCAGGCTTTAGAAACTGCTCAAACTTCAAATAATAAAGAAGACTTTTTACTTTTTATTGCTCAAGTAGAAAAAGAGTGTTTGGAGCGATATATAAGTATCATTAGTAAATAAAAAATCCATTCCGTTATTTATAGAATGGATTTCTTCATTAGTTTTTATTCTCTAATAGTGGCACAAATTTAAAATCGCCAACTTCGTGTTTTTCAAATTGGGTTTCATTTTTACGAATTAACATAGTCATGATTTGCTCTTTTTCTCCAACAGGAATTACGAGTTTACCTCCAATTTTTAATTGCGCCATAAGTGGTTTTGGAATAATTGGAGCACCAGCAGTTACAATAATACTATCAAATGGAGCGTGATTAGGTAATCCTTTATAACCATCTCCAAACGATAAATGTTTGGGACGAATTCCAAGTTTTGGTAATAAAAGTGATGTAGTTTTAAATAATTCATTTTGTCTTTCAACTGAATATACTTTGGCTCCCAGCAAACACAAAACTGCTGTTTGATATCCACTACCAGTTCCAATTTCTAAAATTTTATCATCTTTTTTAACGTCTAATAGTTGACTTTGAAAAGCTACTGTATAAGGTTGTGAAATAGTTTGTCCGGCAGCAATTGGAAATGCTTTATCTTGGTAAGCAAAATCTTCAAAACTTGAATTCAAAAACAAATGTCTTGGAATCTTTTTAATGGCTTCCAAAACGTTTTTATCGGTAATTCCTTTTTCTTCAAGCTGTTTAGCTAATTGATTTCTAAGTCCTTGATGCTTGTTGGTATCTTTCATTTGGGCATATAATTTTAGTTTGGTAAAAATAAAGTTAAAAATATCAATAAACAAATTCCAAATTCCAAAAAACTCATAAACTTTTAAACACTTAAATCTTGAAATAAATTCAAGGCATGCTTTTATACTAAAAACTAAAATTGTACTTTTGATAAAATTTAATTTTATGCTTAAAGTTGGAGTTTTAGGTGCGGGTCACCTCGGTAAAATACACTTACGATTATTGAATCAATCTGAAAAATACGAATTAGTTGGTTTTTATGATGAAAATCAAGAAAATGGTGCAAAAATTGCAACCGAATTTGGATATAAACAATTTGATACCATTGCCAAATTAATTCACGCAGTTGATATAATTGATATTGTCACTCCTACTCTTTCTCACTACAAGTGCGCAAAAGTTTCCATCAAAAGTGGCAAACATGTTTTTATAGAAAAACCAATTGCTACAACTGTCGCAGAAGCTGAAGAAATCATTGCTTTGGCTAAAGAATATAATGTTAAAGGTCAAGTTGGACACGTTGAAAGATTCAATCCAGCATTCATTGCTGTGAAAGATCAAATTGAAACTCCAATGTTTATTGAAACGCATCGTTTGGCAGAATTCAATCCGCGTGGTACTGATGTTCCTGTGGTTTTAGATTTAATGATTCATGATATCGACGCTATTTTGAGTGTTGTAAAATCAAAAGTTAAAGCCGTTCACGCCAGTGGAGTTTCAGTTTTGAGTCAATCACCAGATATTGCCAATGCTCGAATTGAGTTTGAAAACGGTTGTGTTGCCAACATTACTTCGAGCAGAATTTCAATGAAGAACATGCGTAAATCTCGTTTCTTTCAAAAAGACGCCTACATCTCTGTCGATTATTTAGATAAAATCTGTGAAGTTGTAAAAATGAAAGATGCACCAGAAGTTCCAGGTGATTTTGATATGATTTTACAAAACGCAGAAGGTGAAAAGAAACAAATTTATTTTGCCAATCCAGAAGTTTCTCCAAACAACGCCATTTTGGATGAATTGGAAACTTTTGCCGATGCCATTGTAAATAATACAACTCCAATAGTAACTTTAGAAGATGGTACTGAAGCTTTGAGAGTTGCTTATATGATTATTGATTCTATGAACGAAAAATAAAAACTGGTTTCAATTTTCAGGATTCAAGTTCTTATAGCAATTTGAAACCTGAAACTTGAAACTTTTAAACAGTAATAAATGAACCTTTCCCAAAACTTAATACATGAAATAAAATCTTTAATTGCAAAAGCAAAAGAAGGTGCTATTCGTTCGGTTGATCATCACCGAACGGTTATGTATTGGCATATTGGCGAAAGAATTTTCAACGAAGAACAACAAGGAAAAGACCGAGCTGATTATGGTAATTATTTAATAAAATATTTATCGGAGCAACTACAACCTGAATTTGGAAGTGGATTTTCCTATAGAAATTTACATTGGTACAGACAATTTTACCGAACATTTCCAATTGTGAACTCACTGCGTTCACAATTGAGTTGGACACATTACAGATTGCTTTTAAGTATTGATAATGAAGACAAAAGAGAATATTATATTGCGGAAACAGTAAAAAATAATTGGTCAGTTCGTCAAATGGAACGACAAATAAACAGTCAACTATTTGAACGATTATTATTGAGTAATGATAAAGAAAGTGTTTTGGCTATTGCAAGAAATGAAGTAATACCAACCAATCCGAATGAAATTATAAAAGATCCTTTGATTCTAGAATTTTTAGGATTAAAACGTGAAAGTGCTTACTACGAAAAAGATTTTGAGCAAGCCATCATCACCAACCTTCAAGATTTTCTTTTAGAACTTGGAAACGGATTTTCATTTGTGGCCAGACAAAAACGAATTCATTTAGATGGTGATGATTTTTTTATAGATTTGGTTTTTTATAATCGATTGTTGCAATGTTTCGTCTTGTTTGAAATCAAAACACACAAATTAACACATGAAGATTTAGGTCAACTTCAAATGTATGTGAACTATTATGATCGTGTTGAAAAAGTAGCTCACGAAAAACCAACGATTGGAATTTTACTTTGTGCCGATAAAAACGATGCCGTAGTAAAATATTCATTACCAGAAAACAACAATTCGATTTTAGCAAGTCAATACCAATTATATCTTCCAACAGAAGAACAATTATTAACTGAAATTAGGAGAGAAATAGAAATTTTAAAAAAACAAACTAAACAAACATAATGAAAACAATAGCTGTAATAGGCGCAGGAACGATGGGCAACGGAATTGCTCACACTTTTGCACAAAGCGGATTTACCGTAAAATTAATCGATATTTCAGAGAAATCTTTAGAAAAAGGAATGGCTACCATTGCTTCCAACCTTGACCGAATGGTTTCTAAAGGAACTATCACCGAAGACGACAAACACAAAACTATCGGAAACATAATTACTTATACTGATATTAAAGATGGTGTTGTTGGAACCGATTTAGTGGTTGAAGCTGCCACAGAAAATGTAACTTTAAAACTAAATATCTTCAAACAATTAAGTGAAGTTTGCGACCATAATGTGATTTTGGCTACAAATACTTCATCTATTTCAATCACTCAAATTGCAGCACAAGTTGTTCATCCTGAACGTGTCATTGGAATGCACTTTATGAACCCAGTGCCGATTATGAAATTGGTTGAAATTATTCGTGGTTACAACACTTCTGATGAAGTTACTAAAATCATAATGGATTTATCTGTAAAATTAGGAAAAACGCCAACAGAAGTAAACGATTATCCAGGATTCGTAGCCAATAGAATTCTGATGCCAATGATTAACGAAAGTATTGAAACACTTTACAATGGTGTTGCTGGCGTTCAGGAAATTGACACGGTTATGAAACTCGGAATGGCACATCCAATGGGACCATTGCAATTAGCCGATTTTATTGGATTGGACGTTTGTCTATCGATTTTAAACGTAATGTATGACGGTTTCAAAAATCCAAAATATGCTCCTTGCCCACTTTTAGTAAATATGGTAATGGCTGGAAAACTCGGCGTAAAATCAGGTGAAGGTTTTTACGATTATTCCGAAAGTAAAAAAGCAGAAAAAGTTTCAAAACAATTTTTAAAGTAAAAACAACTAGATCAATAAAGTTGGATTTTTATTTTAATTTCCAACTTTATTTTAAATTTATCTTGAAAGAAAGCAATCATCCAGAAGATAATTTTATAACAGCCAAACCTACTTCAGAAAAAATAAGTAGGCACATTTCCTATTATTATTTCCACAAATCATTTGACGAAAACTACCAAAAAAAAATTCTGTTTTATCCAAACTATAAACATGCGCTAACGGTTTACAAAAATTCAGAAGTTCTTTTATCTGACAGTAAATCAGTAGTTAAACCTTCAAGCCTATTTAACATTCAACCTCTTTATTGCATCAATAAAAATAAAGACATAAAAGTAAGTATTGAAGGTGTTTTTGATAAAATCGGAATTGTATTTAATCCATTGGGAATAAACCATTTTATAAAAAAATCAATACAAGATGTATTTCCGTATGAAATAAATGCCTTTCCGCATTTTGGCGAAGAATTTAATCTTGTGTTGAATCAAGTGTTTTTAGAAAATGAAATACACAAAAAAGTGGAACTTCTTGATGCTTTTTTTGAAAAAAAAATCCAACCTTTTGATGAACCAATTCTGAAAAAAGCCATTAGTGAAATTATCGTTTCTAATGGCGGAATTAAAGTTTCAGAACTATCGGAGAAGCTTAACATAAACAGAAAATCATTGCTACGACTTTTTAACAAACATACTTCTATGTCAGTTGAAGAATATAGAAAAATGGTGATGTTTAGACAAGCTTTCAATTATTTTCAAGAAAATAAAGACACAGTAAACCTTACCGAAGTGGCACTTTTTAGTATGTATTATGACCAAGCACATTTCATAAAACATTTTAAATCAATTACTAAAGAAACACCAAATTCACTTTTGACAAAAATTCAACATCTCGGATTGGAAGATACTTATTGGTATTTTGAAGATTAATTTTTGACTGTCTCAATTTTACAATTTTAAGATTGTACTTAGCTTTAATATTGCATTGTAAATAAATCTGTAAATCATGGTAAAGTTGAATTTAAAATTGATGATTATTCAAACAGTCTTGCAAGGATTATTTTTTGCTGTTTTCATGGCTGTCGTTGGATATTTTATGGGTGAAAAGTTCAATATAAAGTTATTTATTTTTCATGCCACTTTTTTTGGACTTTTCATGGGTATTCTTTTTCCTATAATTGTTGAAATCCTAACTAAAAGAATTCTTAAAAAAAACATTATAAGTATAAAAAAAGATGAAAATCTTGTATATGAAAGTTGGTCAACATTAAAGAGCAAATCATTTTCAGCTGGAGGCAAACTTATACTTACCAACAAAAGAATAGCTTTTAAACCAAACAAACTGAATTCAAAAAAAGTATTCGTTGAAATTCCATTGAATGAAATTACTACTGTAGAACCAAAAAATACCTTGGGCTTTATTCACAATATTTTTATTGTTAAAACAAAAAATGAAGAGTTAAAATTTTATGTTGGTGAAAACGATAGAGATACTTGGGTAACAAAAATTAAAAACTTTATTATCAGTTCAGAGAATTAAAAATTATTAAACAATTTAAAATTTTATTTAACCTTTAAAATCAAAAAAAATGAAAAAAGTTCAATTTACACTATTGTTTTTGTTATTTGCACTAAGCGTTAGCGCACAGGAAGCAACAACAAAAAAAGCGGAATTAGGTTTTAACATGAATGGTAAAATTGGTTTTGGTAAACTCATTCAAAACGGAATGGTCGATTTGAATGGATTTGTTAACTCTGGAGATATTCTTTTCTTTTACAGATTTCCTTCAGGAACTACATTAAGTACAGGAGTTGGATTATTAGATTTTAATGCAAACGGTGTTACAAGTGGAGAAAGTTATGCTTTAAAACAATCGTATTTAAGAATTCCAATCAACTTAAATTATTCCATGTTTATTCTTGAAAACCAATTAGATAGTAAGCTTTCAGCTTATGGTGGAATTGGAGTTTATGCCAATACACTTTTAAAAGAAGAAATTCAAACTATCGATGAAACATTTAAAAATAAAAATCAAGGTTGGAATGCTGGTTTAGGCTTTAATGTTGGTCTACGATTTGGTGTCGCAAAAAATATGAACTTTGGATTAGGTTTTGAATCGCAGTCTGATATTACTAAAATGAAAAAAAATGGCGTTGAAAGAAAATTAGAGGAAATCAATACCGTTAATTTTTCTTTTGAATTCAAATTTTAATAAAAATAAAGAAATCAAGTCTTAAACAAAGCATAAATTTAAAATTAACCGTAATGTTGCATCTGTAAATTTGTAACTTTACGGTTATTTTTTAGATAGATGTCAAAAATTATCCCTTTTAAAGCCGTTCGACCAACTCCCGATAAAATTGGATTGGTAACTTGTAGAAATTATGATGATTACAGTTCGGCGGAACTTGCTGCTTGGTTAAGTTTTAATCCATATTCGTTTTTACACGTTATTCATCCTGCGTATATGCATTCGCAAAAAATTACTTTGGACAAACGTTTTAAAGGTGTTGCGCACAAATACCAAGATTTCAAAGAAGATGGCGTTTTTATGGAAGAAGAAAAACCAGTTTTCTTTTTATACGAAATCAAAACCAAGACACAATCTTTCACTGGAATTGTTGCTGGAACTTCAATCGATGATTATAAAAACAATATTATCAAAAAACACGAAGACACGTTGCAATATCGTGTGGAATATTTCAAAGATTATTTGCATCAAACGGGTTTTAATACCGAACCAGTTTTAATCACTTATCCCGACAATGAAATATTGAATAATTGGATTTTTGAAAAGAAAAAAAGTGTACCGATTTACAATTATTCCACAACAAATAAAGAAAAACACCAACTTTGGAAAATCGAAACCGATGAAGAAATTAATTGGTTAAGCAAACAATTTGAAAACATTCCAGAATTATATATCGCTGATGGACATCACCGTTCGGCTTCAGCAGAAATGCTTTATGATGAAGATAAACATTTAGGAAATGAGAATTTGAACTATTTTATGAGTTTCTTAATTGCGGAAAGTCAAGTCAAAATCTATGAATTTAACCGAATTATTCGTGATTTGAATGGTTATACGAAAGAAGAATTTATTCTAAAGCTATCAGAACATTTCATCATCAAAACCAAAGAACAAGAATTGTGGAAACCACAAAGTAAATTTGAATTTGGAATGTATCTCGACGGAAGTTTTTATGCTTTATTTTATAAACAACAAAGCCCAATTGAGAACATTTTAGAAAATCTCGATGCTCAAATTTTATACGATAAAGTATTGCAACCCATTTTAGGAATAGAAGATTTAAGAAACGACGAACGAATTGAATACATTCCCGGAAAGCAATCTATTTTAACCATAAAAGAATTAGTTGATGAAGGCGAATTTGAAGTCGGATTCATGTTGTTCCCAAGTGATATTTCTGAAATTAAAGCATTGGCAGATAACAATTTAATCATGCCTCCAAAAAGTACTTATATTGAACCGAAGTTTAGAAGTGGATTGATGGTGTATGAGTTGTAGATTAACGATTGAAGAATAACGATTTTTGATTTTAGAAAATAGATAGATTTTTAGAAACACAGATTTAAGAAATCGATAAAATTTTAAAAATTTCTCTGATTTATTAAATCTGAATTCCTTCATAAAATAAAATAAAAATGGCAATAAAAGAAAATCTTCTCCAAATAAAATCCCAACTTCCAAATCATGTTACACTTGTAGCGGTTTCTAAAACTAAACCTGTTGCTGATTTGATGGAAGCTTATAATGCTGGTCAACGTGTTTTTGGAGAAAATTATGTCCAAGAATTAGTTGAAAAACACGAAGCACTTCCTAAAGATATTCAATGGCATTTTATTGGTCATTTGCAATCGAGAAAAGTAAAACTTATTGCTCCATTTGTAAATTTAATTCACGGAGTTGATAGTTTGAAATTATTACACGAAATCAACAAAGAAGCTCAAAAAAATAATCGTGTTATTGATTGTTTGCTTCAAATTTTTATTGCTGAAGAAGAAAGTAAATTTGGATTGGATGAAAAGGAATTAACAGAGATTCTATCTTCAGAAGAGTTCAAAAACCTGAAAAACATAAGAATTATTGGTTTGATGGGAATGGCAACTTTTACTGAAAATAAAGACCAAATTAAAAAAGAATTCCAAAACCTAAAAACAATTTTTGACAAAGTAAGTAAACAGAAAACAGAAAACTGCCAACTGAACACTATCTCAATGGGAATGTCTGGCGATTATCAAATAGCAATTGAGTGCGGAAGTACAATGGTTCGAATAGGAAGTAGTATCTTTGGGATCAGACAATGATTAACTATTGAAGAACAACGATTTTTGATTTTTGAATAATTAACTGAACACTGAATACTATTTTGTACTGCATACTCGACATAGAAACCACTGGAGGTCAATTCAACGAAGAAGGAATTACCGAAATAGCCATCTACAAATATGATGGTCATGAAGTCGTGGATCAATTTATCAGTTTAGTCAATCCTGAAAAGGAAATTCAGCCGTTTGTCGTTAAGTTAACTGGAATCAATAATGCCATGTTACGTTCGGCGCCAAAATTTTATGAAGTTGCTAAACGCATTATCGAAATTACACAAGATTGTATTGTTGTGGCTCACAATTCTTCATTTGATTATCGTATTTTAAGAACAGAATTTACTCGGTTGGGTTACGATTTTATTCGTCCAACACTTTGTACGGTTGAATTATCTAAAAAACTTATTCCCGGAATGGAATCCTATAGTTTAGGAAAATTAGTTCGCGCCCTGGGAATTCCTGTAGCCGATAGACATAGAGCAAGCGGCGATGCCCTGGCAACCGTCAAATTGTTCAAATTATTATTATCAAAAGATACTGAAAAAGAGATTTTAATTAGTTCGATAAAAGCAGAAATCAAAAGTGGATTAACTCCAAAATTGCTAGATATTGTTGAAAGTTTACCATACAAAATCGGTATTTATTATATTCACAATGAAAAAGGTGATTTGATTTACATCGGAAAAAGTAAAAACATCAAAAAACGTGTCAATCAACATTTTACTGGCAAAACAAATAAGTGCAAAAAGATTCAACTAGAAGTTTTTGCTGTAACTTATGAAGAAACTGGAAGTGAATTGATTGCGCTTTTGAAAGAAAGTGAAGAAATCAAAATTAACAAACCAATTTACAATCGTGCGCAACGCAAAAGTATTTTTCAATATGCTTTGTATGAAGTTTTAGACGACAATGGGTATTTGAATTTACGTCTTCAAAAAGCAGATGGCAGAAAGAAAGAAATTACAGCATTTACAACACTTCAAGAAGGAAAAAATGCTTTGTTTAGAATCACAGAGAAATATAATCTGTGCCAGAAATTGAACGGATTATATGAAACGCAAAACGGATGTTTTCAACACAAAATAAAAGAATGTAATGGTGCTTGTTTAGGAAAAGAATCACCTGACGAGTACAACCAACGTGTTGAAGATTTTGTCAATGAAATGTCGTTTGAAAACAACAATATGATTATCATAGATAGAGGTAGAAAAATTGATGAGCGAAGTGCAGTCTTAATTGAAAACGGAATATATAAAGGTTATTGTTTTTATGATTTGAACTATCAAATTACGAATGTTGAAGTTTTAAAAAACATCATAATTCCGATGCAAAATAATCGAGATACACGAACTATTATTCAGAGTTATTTGAGAAAGAATAAGGTGTTGAAGGTTATGAAGTTTTGAATGAGAGAATAGAGAAAAGAATATAGAAAATAGACCTTTTGAATTATTTAATTACCATCATCGGACCAACAGCAATTGGGAAAACTTCCTTAAGCATTTTTTTGGCTCAGCATTTTGGTTGTGATATTATTTCGTGTGATAGTCGTCAATTTTTTAAGGAAATGAAAATTGGTACTGCTGTTCCAAGTAATAAAGAATTGGCGAGTGCAACACATCATTTTATTCAAAATAAATCCATTTTTGAACCATATTCAGTTGGTGATTTTGAGAAAGAAGCTATTATAAAATTGGAGGGATTATTTCAGAAAAACAACATCCAAATTATGGTTGGTGGTTCGGGTTTGTATGTTGATGCTGTTCTTAAAGGATTTGATAGTTTTCCTGAAATCGAGATGAAAGTTCGAGATGAAGTTCGATTGAATTATGAAAAAAAAGGAATCGAATATCTTCAAAATCAGTTACAACTATTAGATAGTGACTATTTCAATTTTATAACAGAAACTAATCCTCAAACATTACAAAATCCACAAAGAATGATGCGTTTTGTTGAAGTTTGCATTGGAACAAGAAAACCGTATTCCTCATTTTTGAATAAAGAAAAAAACAAAAGAAACTTCGCTCCAATCATAATCGGATTAGAAGCCGAAAGGTCAATAATGTATGAAAGAATCAACCAAAGAGTTGATATAATGATAAATGAAGGTTTGCTTGAAGAAGCAGAAAAGTTGTTTCCAAATAAAGAATTGAATGCTTTACAAACGGTTGGCTACAGAGAATTATTCGATTATTTTGAAGAAAAAATAACATTAGAATTCGCCATCGAAGAAATCAAAAAAAATACAAGACGCTTTTCAAAACGTCAATTGACTTGGTTTAAAAGAACCGAAAATACGGTTTGGTTTGATTACTTAATTGATAGAAAAGAAATAATTGAGCATATTAATCAACTCATAAAATCTTAATACTTCCATGCCGATTTCACAAAACTTCACCTCTATTCTAACCAAAGATTGGGAAATCAATTTTCTACAATGTTATCCTAATGGCTATTTGAAATATACTGAATTGTGTAATCTTTTTCAGTTGACTGCAGCAACACATTCGGAAGTTGGTGGTATTAGTTTTAGCGATATGCAAGAGTTTCATCAAGCTTGGGTTTTAAGTAAAATGCGAGTTGAGATTAAGCGTTTACCAAAATGGAAAGATAAAGTAACAGTAAAAACTTGGATAAAATCTTTAGAAAATTCCCGTTCTACACGTTTTTTGGAATTATATCTTGGTGATGAAAAGATTGTGGGCTGCGAGACTTTCTGGGCAGTTTTTAATACCAAAACACGTCGTCCTGAAGCTTTAGCATTACCACACGAGCATTTTGAAAAATATCCTAATGAAAGTGCGACTGAAAAAAGTTATGCAAAAATAGATCTTCAGCAGGAATTTGAAATAGTTGCAGAACGAACTGTTTTACTATCTGATTTAGATATTGTCAATCATGCTAATAGTGTGAAATATTTAGAATGGTGTTTGGATTGTGTGGATTCAAAAAAGCTATTGAAACAAGAATTGACAGCTTTTGAAATGAATTACTTAAAAGAAGTTTCGTTGAATGAAGTAATTACAATTGGTGAGAATAAGAACGTTTTTACAGTAAGTAAAGATGGAAAAGTTTGCTTTGGATTGGAACTTGAATTGAAATAAAAAAGCCCCAATTTCTTGGAGCTTTCTGTTTATTTTTTTACGACTAATCTAAATCCTTCACCGTGAATGTTTAAAATTTCTACATTTGGATCTTCTTTTAGATATTTTCTTAGTTTAGCGATGTAAACGTCCATACTTCTTGATGTGAAGTAGTTATCGTCTCTCCAAATTTTGGTTAATGCTAATTCTCTTGGCATTAAATCTTCAACATAAAGTGCTAACATCTTTAGCAATTCGTTTTCTTTTGGTGACAATTTTATTGGTTCATTACCTGGAAAATTCAAGAAACGCAACTTAGAATTCAAATGAAATTTACCAATTTGGAATTCAAACTGAACATTTTCAGCTTTAGTTTCAGATGATTTTCTTTGCATGATAGCTTTGATTTTCATCAACAAAACTTCAGAATCGAATGGTTTGTTAAGATAATCGTCTGCTCCTACTTTGTATCCTTTCAATACGTCTTCTTTCATGGTTTTAGCCGTTAAGAAAACGATAGGCACTTCTTTGTTTTTCTCACGGATTTCTTTAGCTAAAGTATATCCATCTTTGTAAGGCATCATTACGTCTAGGATACACAAGTCGTATGTATCTTTCTTGAATTTTTCGAAACCTTCCATTCCATTTTTTGCCAAAACGACATCAAAATCGTTAAGCATTAAATAATCTTTTAGAATGGCACCGAAGTTTTGATCATCTTCAACTAAGAGTATTTTTTTATTTTCTTTTTCCATAATTTCTTTAATTTATCAATGGTAATTTTATTGTAAATGTACTTCCTTTTCCTTTTTCACTATCTACGAATATCTGACCATTATGGTCTTCTACAATTCGTTTTACATAGGCTAATCCCAAACCGTGACCTTTAACATTATGAATGTCTCCAGTGTGTTCACGATAGAATTTTTCAAATATTCTTTTTTGTGCTACTTTGCTCATTCCGGTTCCTTTATCTTCGACTTTAATAAGAATAAACTCCTTAAAATTCTCGGTGTATATATCTATAACGGGCGCATCGGGAGAATATTTTATAGCATTATCTAAAATATTAACAATTACATTAGTGAAATGAACATCGTTTAATAATACTGTTGTTCTTTTGGCATTGAAGTGCAAGGTTATTTTGCCACCTCTATCTTCAATAATCAAAAAAACATGATCGACTGCATCTACTATAATTTGTTGAATATCAAAAGATTGCTTAGATATATCTAACTCTTTCTTTTCTAATTTTGAAATTCTAAGAACATTCTCTACTTGTGCATGCATTCGTTTATTTTCGTCTCGAATCATTTGAAGATACCGAAATATTTTTTCTTTATCGTCTATAACTTTTGGGTTTTTTATAGCATCTAGAGCAAGATTTATTGTTGCAATTGGTGTTTTAAACTCGTGAGTCATATTGTTGATAAAATCTGTCTTTATCTCAGAAATCTGTCTTTGTTTTATTAGTTGTTGCAATGCATTGGCATAGGCAATTATAATAATTAGTGTAAAAACGATAGATAATAAGGTTATTCCAACAATTTCTCTGAACAAAAACTTCTTTTTTTGCGGAAAATTCACATGAAGGTTGTACTTACTATTGTTATCATTATCTATAAAAATTGGTATAGAATAGGTTGAATATTTATCATATTTAAAATGTTCTGACTTAATTTTTGTAGCTAATCCGTTACTATAAACGTTGAACTCAAAAGGTGTATTAACACCATATTGATTAAGTTCACTTGCAAGTAATTTTTGTAAATCTAATATAGAAACTCGATCGTAAATAGGATAATTGGCAACTATATCTTTATACTGTATTTCAAATCCAGCTCGCTCGAGTATGTCAATTGTTCCTGTTTTTTCAATTTTTACATCAGGATTTGTTTTTTTGGAAATGCTATAATCATCAAAAACATTATCCTGAGTGTAAATTTCAGTTTTTCTTTTAGCTGAATAACTTTTTACTTTAGCACTATCTGCATTTTTATCAAAGAGCGTTGAGAAAACATCGTAGTCTTCAGCAATTATACTATTAGAGTAAACAATAGTTTCATTTGTTTTAGAATTTCTTTGGTAATAACCGTACTCTAATAAATCTTCTTTTTGAGGTATTTTACCTGTACTATCTCGAACTTTGTTATACCGATTATAAAACGCGTATTTCTCTTTTTTCTGAAGTTTTTCTGCGACGTTGCCTAAAACTTGCTTCACATGAAATTTAAATTCGTCTTCACTTTTTTCTAACGAGGTATTAAACCAATATACTTGCACTAATATGATGCCCAATAAGGACAGACTCATTAAAAAAACTAAAAGTCGAAAAACAAACTTATTCATCAATACAAATCTAGTATTTTAACAATAATAGTGTTAATGCATTAACCAAACATTAACATTGAGGTTGAATTTTATTTATTTTTCAATAAATTTAGGATTTCGTCGACTTTTTTCTTAGTGATGTCAAAGTTATCATTATTTATTACATAATTACTCCTCTCTATTCGTTCTTCATCAGAAAGTTGGTTGTTAATTCGTTGCAGAATTTTCTCTTTTGTAGTTGAATCCCTTTTTAGAACACGACTTATTCTCGTTTCAATTGGAGCTATTACAGAAATAATAACGTCACAATCTTTATAACTACCGCTTTCAAACAAAATTGCAGTTTCTTTTACGATAAAAGGTTTGCTACTATTTTTTTGCACCCAATGATCATAATGTTCTTTTACTGCTGGATGAACAATTGCATTGAGTTGTTTTAACTTCTCAGGATTATTAAAAACAATTGCAGCAAGTTTTTCCCTGTCTAATTTAGCATTAGCGTTAATCACTTCAGCACCAAAAACTGTTGCTATTTTTGCCATAATATTTGGCAAATCCATCACTTTTTTAGCTTCACTATCTGATATATAAACTGGTATTCCCTTAGACTCCATGTATTTGGCAACTGTTGTTTTTCCGCTACCTATTCCACCTGTTAAACCAATAATTTTTGTCTTTATTGTTAAAGGTTGAACTATTTTTTGAATTGGCGTCATTAACTTATCAATAGTCGATACAACAGACTGTTCAATAGGTGTTTCTATTTTATTTTTTATAAAAATAGCTTCGGTAGTTTGGTCCCAAATGTAATCGCTATTATAGAATAACTCTGGAA
Organism: Flavobacterium sp.; assembly: GCA_044361155.1. Taxonomy (GTDB): domain Bacteria; phylum Bacteroidota; class Bacteroidia; order Flavobacteriales; family Flavobacteriaceae; genus Flavobacterium. The sequence continues at coordinate 38,713 of JBIKJF010000010.1, read as the reverse complement.
AAGCCTCTTGCGGATTTCTTCCTTGGATAGATATCTTAAAAAAAGAGGTTAAAAAACCTAATCCATATCCGAAAAATTGTTTCCAAACTGCAACAATAGAAAGCAAACCAATGTATGGATTTTTATTCTGAATACTTGAAACAATAAATAGTAATATAAAATATAGAAAATATAACTTCAAAAACCAATCAAACAATAAAAATAGTGCTACAAATGAGATAAAAACACCTATCACAAAAAATGATGGAAACCAATAGGTAATTTTTTTATAATCTGGATACCAATGATTTAAAATAGGTCTTGCTTTTCCAAACTTTGATACTTGATTACTAAATTTATCCCAATCTATTCTTCTTTTATGATAGACAAAAGCATTCGAAAATAATCTAGTATCAAAACCGAGTTTCCACAATCTTATGGTTAAATCTGGATCTTCGCCCGGATGAATGTTTCCAAAACCATTAGATGTTTGAAAAGCCTTTTTAGAAATTCCCATATTAAAACTTCTAGGCTGAAATTTATCTATTCTCTCAGAGCCTCCGCGAATGCCTCCTGTGGTAAGAAAAGATGTCATTGCAAAATTAATAGCTTTTTGAATGCTTGAAAAAGATTTTAGCGCTTTGTCTGGTCCTCCATAACAATCAACAAAATTAGATTTAAGTTCTCTGTCAACCTCAGCTAGATAGTTAATCGGAATAATACAATCAGAATCGAATATAATAAAATAGTCTCCCTTTGCTTTTTTCATTCCAAAGTTTCTAGAGTCACCTGGACCAGAATTTGGTTTAAAAAAATAAGAAATAGTTAATTTACCCGAATAAGAAGCAACTACATCATCACATTTAATAGTTGACCCATCTTCAATAATTACTATTTCGTATGGGTTTTTATAAGTTGAATTTAGTAAACTATCAAGTAGTTCTTTAATTTCATCTGGTCTATTGTAAACAGGAATTATAATTGAAAAAAACATGTGACTTTTTTTTTGCAAATATAGTTTTTATAAAAATAAAAGTCCCGCCGGAGCAGGACTTTTTATGAAATCTAAAATAAACTTATTGTTTAATCACTTTAATTGTTTTTACTAAAGTATCCGAAGTAATTTTTACCAAATAGGTTCCAGATGGAAGATTACCCATATCAACTTGTGCTTGATTAGCGTTAACTGACAATGAACTAACTTCTTGCCCAAGTAAATTAATAACCACTACTTTGGTTATACTTTTATCGTATGATAAATTCAAAATATTTTTAACTGGGTTTGGATAAAAAGTGAACTTAGATGCATCAAAAGTTCCGTTTGATAAGGACGCATCATAAGCAGAAATTAGAAACGTTCCAAAAGCGTCATTACCATATTCCCAAACATTTACATATAAAACTTCTCCAGGTGTTCTTCCTGTTAAAGAAATAAGAGAGAAATTACCAGTAGCAGAATCATCATCATCGCATTCTACTAAGGTTAAACCAGAACATGTTCCACTATAAACTGCCAAACCAGTATCAGTAATAGAGCTTGTTGAATCAGGATTTGTCTCTAATGTAATGTTACCTGATGCAGGAACAGTTACAGAATACCAAACATCACCACCTTGAAAAAATGCACAATCTGGCGCTGGAGGATTTGAATTTGTTGCCGAAACATTAAGTCCTTCAACTTGATTAGCAACAAAAACTCCGCCTGGTGTTAATACAACAGCATTGGCACAGTCATCATTCGCTGGTGCAGGAGGTGCAGTTACCGTTAAAACACCACTATTATGCGAGGTCCCATTCCAGAAATTACCATTGTTAGAAGAATCAATTCCTCCATAAACAAAAGGACCAAAATTTAAACGGAATCTTGTAGCATAGTAGTAAGTACCAGGCAATAAGTTGGCACCAATTGTTGCTTCGAATTCGTCATTATTTGAAACATTTCCTGAGTTCCATGTTGCAGGAATCCATAAAGTCCAAGTGTTTGGATTTGTATTACTTCCTATAGGACTAATTCCGACCCATGCTTCAATACCTGGAGCTTGACCTTGAATATTTGGAGCAACATCAGTTAGACCCCCTTCATAAACTTGACCATATACAATTCCACTTCCACCTTGAGTAATAGTAATTGCAGGAGGCCATTGTAAATTAACGTAATCTGGCTGATCAGTTGATACCACACCACAAATAACGGTTTTGATTCTGCATAAATCCTCTTCCTCTTCTAAACATCCTGTCAAGTGTGTATAAAATCTTACTGGACCAGTAATTGTAGACACCCAAACTACAGCGCCTGTTCCAGATGCTACCGCAGTTGCACCAGCGTCTGTACTTATTGTAATCACATCTGTTGAGAAAGAACTTCCAAAAGTATAAGTTTGACCTAATACTACGTTTACCACTGAAAATTCGTTAGCATAACCACAAGCAGTAATCGTCTGAATTGTAACACCATCACAATTTGTAGTGTTTGGCGTAAATGCACTGCCTGGCCACTGACCATTCTGAGATGTTAAACAACTAGCAGGTGTACAAGTGGTTACAACTATATCAATTGTAGTAAGTGCTGCACATTGACCAGCATTTGGCGTGAAAGTATAGGTAAAAGTACCAGCAGTAGAATTATCAATTATACTAGGAGACCAAGTACCTAAAACACCATTAGTCGATATTGTCGGTAAAGCTGGTGCTGCATCAGTAGTACATAACGCTTCTATTGAATTAAAAGTTGGAGTAACTAAGGATTCTAAAGTAACAAAAACTTCAAGTCTATTAAAACTTTCACAATTTAAAGTTTGAGATGCAAAATAAGAGGTACCACTTACAAGCGCTGTTGCTGGCGTTAACAAAGTTCCCGCAGTTGCAGCATTATACCATTGTATATTTGTACCTGTTGCTGCCAAACCTGCTACAGTACCCGATTGGCAGAACACTTGTGTAGCATTACCGGATGGCGCAGGCGTTGCAGATGGACAATCAAAGGCCGCTACTTGGAATGTTCCAACGGTATCGTTACCATATTCAAAAACTCTTATGTATAAAACTTCTCCAGGCGTTCTACCGGTTAAATTTACAAGTGAAAAGTTTCCAGAAAGTGAATCGTCATCATCACATTCAACTAAAGTTAATGCACCACAACTTCCAGAATAAACAACTAAGCCAGTATCGGTAATTGTGCTTCCAATATTTGGATTTGTTTCGATTGAAACGTTACCAGATGCAGGCACCACAACTGAATACCACACATCACCACCTGAATAAAGTGAACAACCCGGCGCAGGAATCGAAGGATTTGCAATTTGAGATGCAGTTGCTGCTTCAGTGCTTACAATGCTGGCATTTGAAGCGAAATTCGTTCCAACAGTTAAACCAACAGCTCCAGAACAATCGTCGTTTAAAGGAGGCAATGCAGCTGTAGTAAATGTAAATGGACCTGTCCAGAGACTTGTTCCAACACCAGCACAATTAGCCCTTACATAAAATTCATAGCTAGTCGCAGGAGTAAGATTATCTGCTAAAAACGGACTTGTTACACCTGTATTATTTGGTACTCCTGTTGGTGCGCCACCGCCTGCAGTGGTTAAATGTAAATCCCATGCTGTTTCTACACAACCAAGTGTCCATGAAAGGATAGCGCTTTCTGTAGTAATACTGTTGGCTGCTAAAGCTGATGGTTGAGGGCAAGCCACGGCAGCAGCAACCGTTATATTATAATCTTCTGTTTCTCCCCATCCGTAATTTATACAAGGATCTATATTAATTCCTAATGTATTCCAAACATCTCTAACTCTCATTCTATGCGTTCCTAAAGGAGGATTACATGACAAAGTAATATTGAAAGTTGCGGTACCATTTGCAGCAATTGAAGCCGCTGTGAAACCAACTCTTTCTGAGTTTTCAAAAATACCATTATCATTATAATCAATCCATACAGCTGCATTCTGACCGCCAAAAGTTCCTACCGTTACAGAAACCGTGTATGAAGAACCGGCCTGAAGAGTTGCTGTAAAATTTGGTTGCCCACTAAAAAATGTATAAGCTGGATTTACAGGAGCTGCTCCAGAATTATTTGCCAAAGTAGTTCCGGATATTGAAATATTTGCAATTAAATCACCATCGGTTTTACCAGTTGTATAAGTTGGAACACAATACGAACAATTTAATGGCGTATCCATTGAAACCAAAACGGAACTACCAGCAGTAGATACAGCAGAAGCTGTACAAGTCACAACACATCTATAGTAAGTATTTGTTGTTTGCGTAGTTGTAAATAATGCAGAATTTGCGCCACTTATATTAGCAAAAGTAACATTATCAGCAGAAGATTGCCATTGATATGAATAACCTGCTTCAGTAATAGCGTTTTGCAAATTCAAAGTGAAGTTAGTTATTGAACAAACTACTGCAGCACTAGATAGTGCTGGGTTACTTGTTGGTATTCCTGCGCATGTTGGTGGAGGTGACCATGTAAATGTCAATCCAGATGCTGGACGAACAGAAGTACTTAAGGTACATGAAGCTGTATTAACTGTTCCTTCTGTAGTAGAAGTCCAATCAGTTGTAGTTGCTCTATTTTTGAAAGCAGCATTAGAACCGCCTCTAATTCCTACCTCACGCAATCTAGGGGTTGCATTTTGTGTAAATGCGCCAAAAACAACATCTATTACATTAATGGTTTCATAAAGTTTAATTTGAAAATTATTTTCATCACCAGTCGCAAAATAATGTCTATAACTTTTCCACTGAACTGTAAGCACTCTATTTGGCGCCGTTCCTGCTGTTAAATAACTTAACTCTCCAGTAGTTTCGTTCCCTTGTAAGTCACCATTTAAAGCAGCAATAACATTATTTGTAACTCCAGCAGAAATAGCGTTGTAAGAAAGACTTACAGTAGCTCCTAATGCTAAAAAACCATTGGAATTTACACTAAATTGCGTAAAAGCGGTTCCATTAAAATTAAAAGTAAACCCAATTGGAAGTGCATTAAATGACGTATCATCATTTGCTGCAATACCAAGAACCGTTCCTCCTGTAATTGGATTATAAGTAGCATTACTCTGAGAGAATGAATAAGCTTCTACTTGACCATAACTGACCGAAAAACAAGAAATTAGCAGAAAAAGTAATAAAGTAATTTTTTTCATAAGTTCTAATAGTTAAATTAATTTAAGTTAAAAGTAAGTAATAATAAAAAAAAAACACCACTTAAGGTGAATTTTTTTATCAACAATTTAGTTATAATTAAAAATTAATGTGAAGTTGTTAAATTTTACAAAATACTTTTAACCATTAATAATTCATCAGTATCTTCATCATAATCTACACCGTCAAAACCAAAACCAAATAAATTTAGAAAATCCTGTTTGTAACCAGCTAAATCACCAATCTCAACAAGCGTTTCTGTTGTAGCTTTTGCCCACAAATCGGCAACTTGATTTTGTACGTCTGTTCTCATTTCCCAATCATCAATTCTAATTCTACCATTTTCATCTGTTGCAATAGTGTTATTTGTATATAATCTTTGACTGTATAATCGCTGAATTTGCTCAATACAACCTTCGTGAATTCCTTGTGATTTCATAATTTTATACAGCAACGAAATATAAAGTGGAATGACAGGAATTGCGGAACTTGCTTGAGTCACTAAAGCCTTGTTTACAGAAACATATGCTTTCCCTTTAATATCTTTTAATTTGTTGGAGATGGTAAATGCTGTAGCTTCTAAATGATCTTTTGCTCTGCCTATCGTTCCTTTTCTATAAACTGCTTCCGTTACTGCCGGACCGATGTATGAATAGGCTACAGTTGTAGCTCCTTGTGCAAGTAAATTTTCATTTTTTAATGCATCAATCCACATCGACCAATCTTCACCACCCATTACAACAACGGTATTATCTATATCATCTTGATTAGCAGGCTCGATAGTAACTTGAGTGACATTACCCGTATGAAAATCAACCGTTTTATTGGTAAATGTTGCGCCAATTGGTTTAAGGGTCGAACGATGGAGCACTGCTGTTTCCGGATGTAATCTCACTGGCGAAGCTAGGCTATATATTATCAAATCAATCTGTCCTAAATCAGACTTAATCATATCAATTGTTTGTTGTTTAACCTCCTTCGAAAAAGCATCTCCGTTAATGCTCTTTGCATATAATCCAGCATTCGAAGCTTCTTGCTCAAACGCAGCAGAATTATACCAGCCTGGCGAAGCAGTTTTTCCTTCTGTTGGTGGTTTTTCAAAAAAAACACCTATAGTAGAAGCATCGCAACCAAATGCACTTGTAATTCTTGAAGCTAAACCAAAACCAGTAGAAGCTCCAATAACTAAAACTCTTTTTGCTCCGGGAATTTTGCCCTTTGATTTTACGTACTCAATTTGATTTTTTACATTTTTCTCACATCCTTTAGGATGAGATGTTAAGCATATAAATCCGCGCATTCTTGGCTCTATAATCATATTTTCTTATTTATTCGTTTACGTATTTATTAATTAAATCATCAAATATAATTCTATATTTCTAGTTTAGCAATTCTCTAGCATGATTTAATGCAGCATCTGAAATTGTCGATCCCGATAGCATTTGAGCAATTTCTATAACGCGCTCTTCTTTTGAAAGCAACTTCAACTCCGATTGTGTTTGATTTTCTATAATCAATTTAAAAACTTTGAAATGCTCTTTTCCTTTACCAGCAATTTGTGGTAGATGTGTAATTGAAAAAACTTGCATATTTGTACTCATAGCCTTCATTATTTCACCCATTTTATGAGCTATTTCTCCAGAAACACCTGTATCTATCTCATCAAAAATTATGGTCGGTAATTTTGAATATTCTGACAAAACAGCTTTAACGGACAACATAATTCTTGACATTTCACCACCAGAAGCTACTTTTTTTAATAAACCAAAATCGGAACCTTTATTTGCAGAAAACAAAAATTGAATTTCATCTTTACCATTTAAGAGAAACTCATCTTTAATAAGCAACTTAATGTTAAATCTAGCATTAGACATACCAAGTTTTTCAAGAATTAATGATAGCTTACTTGTTAAAACAGGGATGGCTTTTTCTCTTCTTTCATGAATTTTTTGAGCAAAAGCATTTAACTCATTGCTAAGCTGATTGATAAGATTTTCAATTTTATTTATTTCAGATTCTAAAGTCGTTGCCGAAACCACTTTACTATCCAAATCATTTTGAATAACAAGCAATTCTGCTATCGTACTCACTTGATGCTTTTTTTGTAATGAATAAATCAATTGTAATTTATCATTTATCTTAACTAATTCTTCTGGATCAGAAAAAAGTGTTTCTGATAAATTTGTAAGTTCTTTTTCAATGTCATCAAACTCGATTAAAACACTTGAAACTCTTTCAAACAAGGCTTTGTATTCTGGCGACAAAACCGCTATTTTTTGAAAGGAAAATTTTATCTCTTTAAGATTATTAAGAACTCCAATTTGATCATCGTTAGCAATCAGCATCGATTTATCAATGGTATCTTTAATAAACTCAACATTGTTTAATTTTTCATATTGTTCTTCTAATTCCTCTTGTTCTCCAGCCTTTAAATTTGCTGCTAATAATTCTTCAAGTAAAAAAGCATTATAATCTTGCTCTTTTAGTAGCGAACTTAACGCCTCTTTTTTTGATTTTAAGTTGTCATTTAACTTTTTAAAATCTTTAAGCTTTACTGCATATTGGCTTATCATATCGAAATTTGCAGCAATAGAATCTACGATTAAAAACTGTACATGATCATCAGATAATTCTTGTGTTTGATGTTGCGAATGAATATCTATAAGAGCATTACTTAAAACTTGAAGTTCACTTAAATTTACAGGCGTATCGTTAATAAATGCTCTAGATTTTCCCGATGGCAGAATTTCTCTTCTGATGATTGTTTCGTTTTCATAATCTAAGTCATTCTCCATAAAGAATGATTTTAGATTGTAATCTTTTATGTAAAAAACGGCTTCAATGATACATTTTTCATCTTTATTTTTTAGCGAATTGAGATCAGCTCGTTTCCCTAAAACTAATCCTAAAGCTCCTAACAATATTGATTTACCAGCTCCAGTTTCGCCAGTAACAACTGAAAATCCATCAGAAAAACGCACTGACAATTTTTCAATTAAAGCGAAGTTTTCAATAGATAAAGATGTAATCATTTATTATTGTAAGATTGAAAAAAGTTAAAGTTTAATTTGAGACCATTTAGAAGAATTAGTAGGCGACATCTTATTTAAATTATCAAGCAAATCTGTAATTTTAATAGATGGACCACCTGAGAAAATAGATACAATTTCGTCTGCTTTAGCGTCGAAAAAAATTCTAGTTAAATAAGCATTTGGTCTTGTTGAATTCATTTCAACCATTGCATTAATTGCCATTTTTATTTCTTCTTTGGCCGATTGTAAATCTTTATGCATAGTGTCTAAACCAGCATAATGATACAAATATAATGCATCTTTAAATGGCTTAAAGGTTGGTGACATTAAATCATTAATTAAATAAAATCTATTTTGTTTTTTTTCTGTTTGCATCCATCCTCTATTAGATGTTGGCATAGCTAAACTTACAATGTTTTGCGCCGATTGAAAATAAGGTTCTCCGCTAGAAGGAGCAAAACTCTCTGCATCTAATCCTAAAATAATGTAACTGTAGAATGCTACTACCGAAATTAAATTTGAATCAAAACTATTGGGATTAAAAATTAAATTTTCAAACTCTACATAAGAAAACGAAAAATCTTTATCATTAATATTTAAAATCGATGAGGAATAGGTAGAATTATAAATTGGACGGGAAGATTGAACTTGGATACTTGCAGTAAAATTGTTTCCACTAAAAGACTCAATTGTTATAAACATAGAACAATTGATTCGCTCATTACTTTGAAATGCTTTTTCTGTCCACACTGTTTTATTTATAAAATCATTAAGCGATTGTTCTAAATTTTTAAAAATTTGTGCATTGGCATTAGTAATTTTGGCAAAATTTACCGAAACAGTACAATTAAGTTCTTGACTTTGAACAAAGTTGAATAAAAATAAAAATAAAATTAGCAAAAATTTACGCATGGTATTTTTGTATTATTATGTTAACGATATCTTGTGCAACTTCTTCTTTCGATTTAAGCTCCATAGACTGAATATTGAAATTGTAGTCTATAAAGGTAACCTTATTAGTATCGGTTCCAAATCCGGCACCTTTATCTTGAAGAGAATTAAGAACAATCAAATCTAAGTTTTTTTTCTGAATTTTCAACTTAGCATTTTCAATTTCATTTTCTGTTTCTAAAGCAAAACCTATTAAATACTGATGCTTCTTTTTTACTCCTAAAGAAGCTAAAATATCTTGAGTTTTCTCTAATTCTATTGTGAACGAAGCATCTGATTTTTTGATTTTTTGTAATGCAACATTTATTGGTTTATAATCTGCAACAGCTGCGGCAAGAATTGCAACATCAGCAACTTCAAAATAGCGATGGCATTGTTCGTACATATCTTGCGCTGAAACTACTCGAATTAAGTTAATATTTGAAATTGAAACATTTAAGTGGCTGGGACCAGAAATCAAAATAACTTCTGCTCCACTTTTAGCTGCTCTGATCGCGATATCAAATCCCATTTTTCCCGACGAATGATTTCCTATAAAACGCACAGGATCTATCGCTTCGTATGTTGGACCTGCAGTAATTAAAATTTTTTTTCCTTTAAGCGGTAATTTGCTGCTTAAATCGGCTTCGAGAAAGGCAACAATACTCTCTGGCTCAGCCATTCTTCCTTCTCCAGAAAGCCCGCTAGCCAACTCTCCCGTTTCTGCAGGAATGATGGTATTCCCGAAATCGGATAAAGCCCTGAAAGAAGCAATTGTCGAGGGATGTTTGTACATATCTAGATCCATTGCTGGAGCAAAATAAACCGGACATTTAGCTGATAAATAAGTTGCAATTAAAAGATTATCGCAAATACCATGCACCATTTTAGACAAAGTATTGGCTGTTGCTGGAGCAATAATTATTAAATCAGCCCAAAGTGCAAGCTCAACATGATTATTCCATTGTGCATTATCATCATCTTCATTGTAAAACGACGAATGAACAGGATTTTTAGATAACGTTGATAGTGTAAGTGGTGTTACAAAATCCTTAGAAGCAGGTGTCATGATCACTTGAACATTGGCACCTGCTTTTATTAATAAACGAACTAACGATGCTGTTTTGTATGCAGCAATTCCACCAGAAATACCTAGTATTATTTTTTTGCCGCTTAAAACTGACATAGTTTAGTAATATTACTTATTAGAATCTCTGTGATAAATCTTTCCGTCTAACCATTCTTGAACAGCTAAAGCATGAGGCTTAGGTAATTTTTCATAGAATTTAGAAACTTCTATTTGTTCTTTATTTTCAAATACTTCTTCTAAGCTATCGTTGTAAGTTGCAAACTCGTCAAGTTTTTCAATTAATTCTTTTTTAATTTCAGCATTAATTTGATTTGCTCTTTTTGCCATAATAGTAATCGCTTCGTAAACGTTACCTGTTGGCTCTTCAATCACACTTTTATTATAGGTAATAGTGTTTACAGGAGCATTTGTTTTTTTTAAATCCATGACTTTTTATTTAGAAAATTTTTGTAATTCTTTATCGATAGAAGCTAACATTTCGTCGGCATTTTTTTTATGTTTTGAACTTTGTGTAAACTTATTTAAATTAACATAGGCTGTTTTGGCATTTTGCAAACGTTCTTCCATTTTTTCAGGAACACTGTTTACAGCAAGTTTGTAGGCCGAATCTAATTTGTAAAATAATGCATCTTCTTTAAAAGTTGTTCCTGGAAAATCAGAAATAAAATTATCAAAAGAGATCAATGCTGATTTAAAGTCTGAGATGGTATTGTACTGCTTTGCTATTTCAAAAGACTTTTTTTCTAGCTTAAATTTCAAGTCTTTCATCAACTTATTACTTTCTTGCAAATACTGCGAGTCTGGATAGGTATCAATAAAATTCTGAAGTTTATCAATTGCTTTGTCCGTATCATTTTGATCTAAACTAAAACTTGGTGATAGCGTTGTATAACACTTAGCACTATAGAATGAAGCAATTTCACACTTTTCACTTTTAGGATAACTTGATGCGTAACTTTCAAATTGATATGCTGCAGAACGAAACTGCCCTGTATTATAATAGGATTGAGCATACATATAATACATACTTTCAGCCTCTGGCTTACCTTTAAAAGAAGGAGCGATTTGCTCATACAAACGCAAAGCTTTAGAATATTTTTTAGCTTCAAACAATTTTGCAGCAGTTTTATACTTAACATCAATATCTTCCGATTTTAATGCTTTTTCAAACTCGCTGCAAGAAGATAATAAAATTACTATTATAAAAAGTGATAAAAATTTTTTCATTTTATGATTTAAAAAGTACTATTATAAAAGAACAAAAAGTTAATAAATAGCAAATGCAAAATTAGTTAATAAATGGTTATAATAAAATATTTTTTTAACTGAAATTTTTTACTATATTTTTAGTAAAATCTGACAGTCGCTTAGCTAATTCATCGTTTACACTTACCAAAGGTAAACGAACAATATTTTCGGATAAACCCAATGTATAAAAGACTTCTTTAATTCCGGCAGGATTTCCTTGCTCAAAAATCATATCTATTGCATCAGCAAGTTGATAATGTAATTTGTAGGCTTCATCTACATTTTTTTCTAATCCTAAACGAACCATTTCTGAAAATTGTCTCGGAAAACCCTCTCCAATAACAGAAATTACGCCGCTTCCTCCTGCTAAAACCATAGGCAGTGTAATCATATCATCGCCAGAAATTATATGAAAACCCTCTGGCTTATTTTGAATTAACTTCATGGCTTGTACAAGGTCACCTGCAGCTTCTTTAATAGCAACTATATTATTAAAATCATTTGCTAGTCTTAAAACTGTTGAAGGCAGCATGTTGCTTGCTGTTCGGCCAGGAACATTATACAAAATAACGGGAACTGGTGATGCTTGCGAAACTGCTTTAAAATGCTGGTAAATACCTTCTTGAGTGGGCTTATTGTAATAAGGAGAAACTGAAAGTATAGCAACAAAATCTGAAAAATCTCTTGTTTTTAGCTCTTCTATAATTTTGTGCGTATTATTTCCTCCAACACCTAAAACTAATGGCAAACGTTTATTATTAGCTGCAACAATTGTTTTGATAACAACTTCTTTTTCTTCTTGAGATAGGGTCGCATTTTCTGCAGTTGTTCCCAAAATAACTAGATAATTTATACCATTATCTATTTGAAAATTTACTATCCTTGTTAGTGCGTCTGTATCTACAGAAAAATCTTTTTTGAAAGGTGTTACCAAAGCAACTCCTGTTCCTACTAGTGACTGCATATTTATAATTTGTTTAATATTTTTAAATACTTAATTAATTCTTGAATAAAAATCTTATAATCTATAGCGCTAGTTGCAATCATAAATTGATTTAGCCGTCCATCTACACTTTCAAAACCAACTTTAAAATCAGCTTTTGATAGACATGTAAGTTGCAATAAAGGCCCTCTTTCGACATCATAATAGCTTATTAATAAATCGAAATTAGTGTTAATAAATTCATTAACTGCATTGTTATTAAAAGTAGCATTCCAATTTAAGTCTTTGTATGAAAAAGCTGAATAACTCAAAGATTCGTTCTTCTTGATAACCTCTCTAAATACTATAATTTTTATTTCACTCCTTGTAATGTTACTTTTTTCTAACTCCCTAATTAAATCCTCTTTTTTATCAAATAGACTTTCATCGATAACAATACCAATAGTTTTTATTGAGTTATTTGACACACTATGTCTTAAATTCGATAAACTTTTCTTAACATTTTTTTTTATCCAAAAATTCTTTAACTTATATAAAAACATAGTACATTTACTTGTTTTACAAATTTAATTAATTTACTAATACATCAGATGGTAAATCTAAAAAACTATAACATTGTTTTAAAACTTTTTGTTTTATTATTAACATTTATATTCGTAGCATCTTGCGGACAAAATAAACACTTTGTTTCTAAAATTGAAGGAAAAAAAATAGAGATTTCAAAAGATCTATCCGAATCTACTGAAATCGAGAAATACATAAAACCTTATCGCGATTACATTAATAAAGATTTAAGTACCATCCTAGCCTATAATCCAGAAAATCTTGATAAATCTGTTGGTGAATGGCAAACCAATATTGGCAGTTTTCTTGCCGACATAACTTTAGAAAAATGTGCTCCTATTTTTTCGTTAAGAGAATCAAAAAGCATTGATATTTGCATGTTAAATCATGGAGGCATTAGAAGTGTTCTACCAAAAGGTTCACTAACAGCACGAAATGCTTATGAAGTAATGCCCTTTGAAAATAGTGCAACCGTAATTGCATTAAAAGGCGAGCAAATTTTAGATTTAATTACTTATATTATTTCTGAAAAAAAACCGCACCCAATAGCTGGTTTAAAATTTTCAATTACTAGTAAAAATGAAGCTAAAGATATATTGATACAAGGAAAAAGTTTTGAAATTTCAAAAATATACTATGTAGTTACTAACGATTATTTGGCAAATGGTGGCGATAATATGGTATTTTTTAAAAAGGGAATAAATCGTTATGATTTAGATTACAGATTAAGAAATGTTATTATTGATTATTTTAGAGAGGTAGATACAATAAAAATTAATTTTAATAAAAGAATAATAAAAGAATAAACTATCACATCGCCATAAATCATTGCATTGTTGCCAACAATTGATAAATCATCGAACTCCGATGAAAACAAATACAATAGTATTATAAGGACCTGCAATTAAAAAAGACGACCACAGAAGAATTCGACCTAATGTAGCATTCTATGCGTTACATCCACAAGAATAAAATTTAAACATATGAAAAGGAGAGACTTTATAAAAAATACCGCAGCTAGTTCGGCGCTAATCGGTTTTTCAGGATTAACACTATCAAGTTTTGATACTAAAAATTTGAAGCACATTACTATACTTCATACTAATGACGTACATAGTTATATTGATCCTTTTCCTGCAGATCATCCTAAAAATCCAAATATGGGTGGCGTAGCTCGCCGAGCTTCATTAATTGAGGCAATACGAACAGAAAATCCGAATACTTTAGTAGTAGATGCTGGCGATATTTTTCAAGGAACTCCTTATTTTAATTACTATGGAGGGGAATTAGAGTTTAGATTAATGAGCTTGATGAAATATGATTTTGCAACTTTAGGAAACCACGATTTTGATAACGGCTTAGAAGGTTTGTTTGCTCAACTACCACATGCGAAATTTGAATTCCTTTCTAGTAATTATGATTTTAGAAATACACTCCTTGAAGGACATATTAAACCCTACAGTATAAGAATAATTGATGGAATAAAAATTGGTTTATTCGGAATCGGAATACAACTTGACGGGTTGGTTGATAAAAAAAACTACAAAGAAATAGTTTATAATAATCCTATTGAAATTGCTACAGATATTTCTAATAAACTTAAAAACGAAGAAAAATGTGATCTAGTTATTTGCCTCTCACATTTAGGATTGAAATATAAAGATGATGTACAGAAAATATCGGATGTAGTTTTAGCGAAAAAAACCAAAAATATTGACTTGATTATTGGAGGACATACGCATTCATTTCTTGAAAAACCAATCATTGAACAAAACTTAGACAATAAAGAAGTACTTATAAACCAAGTAGGTTGTTATGGAATAAATATAGGCAGAATTGACTTTTACTTAACTAAAGATAAAAAAGTAATGACTAATGGAAAATCAATTACTGTTTAGTTTCTTTTCATACGATCTAACAAATATATAAAACACAAAGAATGCCATTATATTTAAAAGCATAGCGCATGGTCACAACAAAGTAGAATGTAATTCAAGTAAATAATACCTTTCTTTAAAAATAACCAATTGTAAACTAAGAAATAATAGTACACTAATCATTAAAAGTGAATTCTCTTTTGAATCATTTGCTATGTAACTAGAGATACCAAAAGTCCTGCACCATAAAAACAGTGATAAACCAAAAAAATAATTAGCGATTTAGAATTAATTAGTAAAAAAAGCTGGTTTAACATTTTTTTTATATATAAAATAATTACAATTATATTACAGGATAAGAAAAGCATCATTAAATAAATCTCTTTACCATACAAAACAAGAATACCGATAGAATCGCCTATAAAATTGAAAAAAAATTATACTTATGCATAAACATCAACTTTTGAAATATTAACAATATAAAAAAAACAAAACAAGAATAAACATTAACTTATATAACATTTCAAACTATATAAGTCAAAATAGTTTACAATAATTGGAATTCTGAATAAAACGTAGTATCAAACTAAAGAAATTTTATTAATATTCATCTAGCTTTTTTATAAAATCATCTTCCGAAATAATTGTTATTCCAAGTTTATTTGCCTTTTCTAATTTTGCTGGACCCATATTGTCTCCTGCAATCACAAAATCAGTCTTTGCTGAAATTGAACTTCCTACTTTTCCACCATTATCTTCAATTGATTTTTTTAAATCATCACGTGAAAACTTTTCAAAAACTCCAGAAACAACGAAGGTTTTTCCCGATAATTTGTTAGTAGCATTTGGATTAAATTTCTCAACAACTTCAAATTGAACTCCAAAAGATTTAAGTCTTTCAATAATATTTCTGTTTTCTTGATTTTCAAAAAACTCTATAACACTTTGAGCAATTCTATCTCCTATTTCATCAACTAAAATTAAATCGATTACAGATGACTGGCTTATAGCATCAATATTTTTGTAATGCTTTGCTAATTTCTTAGCAACTGTTTCTCCAACATATCTTATTCCTAAAGCAAATAAAACTCTTTCAAAAGGAATCTCTTTTGACTTTTCAATTCCATTAACCAAATTTTCGGCACTTTTTTGAGCCATTCGTTCTAATGGAATAACATCTTCTACTTTCAATTCGTACAAATCAGAGTAATCTTTTACTAATCCGTTATTAAATAATAAAGCTACAGTTTCTCCACCAAGTCCATCAATATCCATTGCTTTTCTAGAAATATAATGCTGAATTCTTCCTATAATTTGTGGTGGACAACCATAGAAGTTTGGACAATAATGTTGTGCTTCACCTTCTTTTCTAATCAATTCTGATTGACATTCTGGACAATGCGAAATATATTTCGTTGGTTCAACTTCATTTCCTCTTCTGGCAACACCAATAATTTTCGGAATGATTTCGCCTCCTTTTTCAACAAAAACTTCATCGCCTACTCTAATGTCTAATTTTTCAATTTGATCAGCGTTGTGCAAGGAAGCCCTTTTCACAATAGTTCCTGCCAATTGCACAGGTTCTAAATTAGCAACTGGAGTTATCGCTCCTGTTCGCCCAACTTGATAGGATATCGAATTTAAAGTTGTAGTAACTTGCTTTGATTTAAACTTGTAAGCAATTGCCCAACGAGGAGATTTTGCAGTATAACCTAATTCATTTTGATGATTAAAATCGTTGACTTTTATTACAACACCATCGGTTTCATAAGGTAAATCGTGACGATGTACATCCCAATAATTAATAAATTCGAAAACTTCTTCAAGATTACTAGCCAGTTTTGATTGTGTTGGAACTTTGAAACCCCAATTTCTAGCGGTTTCTAATCCTTTAAACTGAGTATTAAAAGGTAAATTATTTCCTGTTATAAAATACAACAAGCAATCTAATGGACGTTTAGCAACTTCGGAACTATCTTGCAACTTTAAACTACCCGAAGCTGTATTTCTTGGATTTGAATAGGGAGTCTCACCAATATCAATTAACTCTTGATTCATTTTTTCAAACCCTTCAAAAGGAAGAATAATTTCACCACGAATATCAAATTTAGGTGGAAAATTTCCTTTTAGTTGTAATGGAATAGATTTTATAGTTTTGATATTATTAGTTACATCATCACCTTGAAAACCATCACCACGAGTAACCGCTTTCAAAAGTTTTCCGTTATCATAAGTTATAGAAATCGAAGCTCCATCATACTTTAACTCGCAAGTATACTGCAAACCTACATTACCTAAAACCTTTTGAATTTTGACTTCCCAATCCTGTAAATCCTCTTTTGAATAGGAATTATCTAACGAATACATTCTATTTTCGTGAACAACCGTTTGAAAATTCTTCGTAATTGTTCCACCAACACGTTGTGACGGTGAATTTTCGTCAAAAAACTCAGGATATTTGGCCTCTAAATCTCGTAACTCCTTTAACTTTTGATCAAATTCAAAATCAGAAATAGTTGCATTATCAAGCACATAATAATTGTGATTGTGTAAGTTAAGTTCTTCGCGTAAGTCTTGAATTTTTTTAAGAATGTCCATAAAGTCAAAAAATATATTTCTTCACTAAAGTAGGTAAATATTTCTATACTCAAGAAATTATGATTGAATTATAGTATTAATTTGAACATATAATTGACCATCACTCAAAATTGCGCCTTGAGTAATTAAATCAAATATTGATTCTTTACGTTCTGCATCATAATTCTTTTTTCCAACATGAATTTCTACAACATCGGTGAACAGGTTTTCACTTAGCCATTGCAAACCATCTTTGGTTAGAAAGTCTATATTTGGCAATATTGATTTTATCACCATCGAGTCGATATAGTCTTCTTGACAATGAAAAAGAAAAATATGGTTTTTAGAAAAATGTTCCAAAAACTGAGAATTTGACAAAACGCCTTCCCAAATTAAATCAGAGAAAATATCTAATTCTTGTTCAGCAACTTCAGGTTTGTTAGCTTTAATTTCGTCCCATTCTTTTTTATCAATAGATTGAGAAGCAAGAAAATTTGCAAATTCTAGATGCAAAGCTTCAAATTGTTCTTTGGTTAATCTTTTGTATTTCACTCGAAGTTAGTTAATTGATTTTTAATTGTATCGTGCAACGCAAAATCGCGTGTCATTAATAATAAACATGTTTCAGTATCCCACTATAAGTAAGATACAATATTAATTTTGAAAAGAATCTGAAACGAGTTCAAATTAAAAAAAAATCCCGACTTTCATCGGGATTTAGATTGTATGTAGCTAGCTATTAAACTTCAGCTACGATTTCATACGGTAATTCTACAATAACATCTCTATGCAATCTGATAGAAGCAGTATATTTACCTGTTCTCTTTACAGTTCCGCTAGTGATGAATTTTCTATCGATAGTTTGTCCTGCTTTTTCTAAAGCTGCCGCGATGTCAATATTGGTTACAGAACCAAATAATTTTTCACCACCTGCTTTTGAAGTTATTTTAATGTCTAAAGCTTTCAATGCATCTGCAATTTTGTTAGCATCCGCAACGACTTTAGCTTCTTTATGAGCTTTTTGCTTTAAATTTTCAGCCAATACTTTCTTTGCAGAAGGTGTAGCTAAAGTAGCAAATCCCTGTGGAATTAAGAAATTACGACCGTAACCAGCTTTTACTGATACGATATCATCTTTAAATCCTACGTTTTGAACGTCTTGTTTTAATATAAGTTCCATGTTGTTGTCCTTATTATAGAAGTTAGGTTTCCTTTATTGGAAAACCAACAACTGTTGATTTTAAATTATTTTAATAAATCTGCTACATATGGCATTAAAGCTAAGTGACGAGCTCTTTTTACAGCTACTGACACTTTTCTTTGATACTTCAATGAAGTTCCTGTTAAACGTCTTGGCAAAATTTTACCTTGTTCGTTAACGAATTTTAATAAGAAATCGGCATCTTTATAATCGATATACTTGATTCCAGATTTTTTGAAACGACAATACTTTTTTTGTTTGTTAGTTTCTATGTTCAAAGGCGTTAAATATCTGATATCTCCGTCTTTTTTTCCTGAAGCTGATTGTTGTAATGTTGCCATAATTAAGCTTTTGCTACTTTAAGTTTTTCTCTTCTTCTTTCTGCCCATGAAATTGCATGTTTGTCTAAACTTACAGTTAAAAAACGCATGATGCGCTCGTCACGTCTAAATTCAGTTTCAAAAGCAATTAATACTTCTGGCGCAACTTGGAATTCAAATAAATGGTAAAAACCACTTTTTTTGTTCTGGATTTCGTAAGCTAATTTTTTTAAGCCCCAATCCTCTTTTGATACCATCTTTGCTCCTCTACTTGTAAGAAAATCTTCAAATTTGCTTACTGTTTCCTTTACCTGAACTTCAGATAAAACGGGATTTAAGATGAAAACAGTTTCGTAATGATTCATAATAAATATGTTTTAATTATATAAAATTGGGTGCAAAGGTAGACATAAATATCGATTATACAACTCACAAACATAAAATATCGCCTAAATGCACAAAAATACTGCTTAAACGCAAAAAAAACGGACAAATGATATTTTTTTTAAAAAAAAGCAGTATATTTGTACACCCAAATCTGATTAAATAAAAAAGTATGAAACTAAATTGTGTAGTTGTTGATGACAGTTCGTTGCAACGAATGGTCATTGCAAAGTTAGTAAATAATCATCCAAACTTACATTTAGTTGGTGATTTTTCGAATGCAATTGAGGCAAAAAATTGTATGACTGTTAATACGATAGACTTAATTTTTCTCGATGTTGAGATGCCTGTAATAAGTGGTTTTGATTTTATTGATGGTCTAAAAGTAAAGCCTCAAGTAATCTTTATCACATCAAAAGCAGAATATGCATTAAAAGCATTTGATTATGATGCCACTGATTATCTGCAAAAGCCAATTGTATTAGAGCGTTTTAACGCTTCTGTTAAAAGAGCATTAGATCATTATATGTTGCGTCATGACAATCATGAGGACGAAGGTGAACACATTTTTATTAAGAGTAATCTTAAAAAATTAAAAGTGTTTACTAACAAAATCAAATGGATTGAAGCTTACGGTGATTATGTAAAAGTAGTAACAGAAGAAGATACCAATCTTGTTCTTTCTACCATGAAATCTTTTGAAAAAGACTTATCTAAGGATAAATTTATTAGAGTGCACAAATCGTATATTATTAATATCGATAAAGTAGAACGTTTCAATAGTAAATTTGCCGAAATTGGCGTTACTAAAATTCCATTAAGTAGAAATAAGAAAGAAGATTTGATTAAAGCTTTAGCAATTGCTTAATAAAAATCTACATTTACAGTAATTTTTATAGTTCTGTATTGTGGAATAACATCAAAACTATTCAGGATTTTCTGGATAGTTTTTTTTGTATTTGGAATAGACACATTTTGAGGAATCTTAACCATAATAGTTCGAATATATTCATTGCGAATACGATTAATTCCTGGTTCTTCTGGACCTAAAACTGGTAGTTGCAAATGTTGCTGCATCACTTGATACAACCACATCGAACCTTCTTTTAATTTGTCAAAATCTTTGTGCTTTAAAGTCAATTTAATCAAACGGAAATAGGGCGGATATTTATAAATCTGACGCTCATACAATTGTTCCTTATACATTCCAACATAATCATTGTGAGTTATCTGTTGAATAACATTATGATTTACATTATAGGTTTGAATAATTACTTTTCCGCGTTTATCTGAACGTCCGGCACGACCAGAAACTTGTGTCATCATTTGAAAACTTCTTTCAAAAGCTCTAAAATCTGGATGATATAACATCGTATCTGCATTCATAATTCCGACTAAAGAAACGTTATCAAAATCCAATCCTTTTGCAAGCATTTGCGTTCCAACTAAAATATCAATTTCACGATTTTTAAAACTATCAATTAATTTTTCAAAACTGTATTTTCCACGAGTGGTGTCTTGATCCATTCGCTTGATGTTTTTTGTTGGAAACAATTCGGCTAATTCCAATTCAATTTGCTCTGTTCCAAAACCTTTTGCAGAAATATCTACACTAGAACAAGCGTGGCAATTGGTTGGTTTTGCAATAGAATATCCACAATAATGACAACGCAATTGGTTCTTGAATTTATGATACGTCAAACTCACATTGCAACTAGTACATTGCGGAATGTGTCCACAAGTCATGCATTCTAAAACTGGTGAAAAACCTCGTCGATTTTGAAATAAAATGATTTGTTCACCCAAACTCAAAGCTTCTGTTATGGCTTCAATTAGCGTCAAACTGAAATGACCTTTCATTCGTTTTTTGAAGTAATTTTCTTTTAAATCAACCAATTCAACTTCGGGTAAAGGTGCTTTTCCGAAACGTTCTGAAATTGAAATCATTCCGAATTTTCCTGATTGTGCGTTGAAATACGTTTCAATACTTGGCGTTGCTGAACCTAATAAAACCTTAGCTTTTTGTGAATTTGCTAAAACAATTGCTGCATCACGTGCATGATATCTTGGTGCTGGATCTTGTTGTTTAAAAGTTTGTTCGTGCTCTTCATCAATGATCATTAATCCTAAATTAGAAAAAGGCAAAAACAAAGAAGACCTTGCTCCTATTACAATTTTAGCTTTTTCTGAATTTTCTATCACTTGATTCCAAACTTCAACGCGTTCATTGTTAGAATATTTTGAATGAAAAACAGCGACTTGATTTCCGAAATGAGCCGTTAACCGAGAGACCAATTGCGTAGTTAACGCAATTTCTGGAAGTAAATATAAAACTTGTTTGCCCTGAGCGATATATTCCTCTATTAATTTGGTATAAATTTCGGTTTTCCCAGATGAAGTAACGCCATGAAGCAACGAAACCTCTTTAGAAAGAAAACTATCTTTAATTTCTGTAAATGCTTTCTCTTGTGCCTCACTTAAAATTAAATTATTATCCTTTTTATTTTTATCAAAATTGACTCTGTCTTCTTGAATAAAATATTCTTCAAAAATATTTTTATCAATCAAAGTTTTAATTGTAGTCGATGTTGACTGCGAAATATCGGTTAATTGCTTTACAGAAATTGGTTTTTTTTCTTGTGCATTCAATTGAAAATAATGCAATAAAATTTCCTTTTGCTTTGCTCCTCTTAAAGAATCTAATAACGAAATCAAACTTTCATCAAAACTATACTTTTCATGCAAACGAATATATCTAATGAGCTTTGGCTTGTATTCTTCTTGAAGTTCTTCTTGAAGTGAAAGTAAATTTTTATTAAGCAATTTCTGAACTATAGGAAAAATATTCTTCTTGTTCAAAATTGCACTGATATCCTGAACTTTTAATGAACTTTGATGTTGAAGTGCTTCAAAAATTAAAAATTCATCATCAGATAATTCAGATTCATTTACATTAAAATCTTTCTTTTGAGAAATTATAGTTTCGCTTTCTAAAATAAAAGCTGATGGCATTGCACCTCGAAAAACGTCACCAAGATTACACATATAATACGAAGCAATCCATTGCCAATGTTGAATTTGAAATTCATTTACAACAGGTTTTTCATCTAAAATTTGATGAATTTCTTTGGCTTCATATAATGTTGGTGGAATTTGATGCAAATCTAAAACCAATCCTGTATAAATTTTACTTTTTCCAAAAGGAACCGCAACACGCATTCCAATTTTAATGTAATTGTACTCGGCTTCCGAAACGCTATAAGTAAAAGCTTTTGGGAGCGAAATTGGTAAAATTACTTCTATAAAATACAACATTTCTATCTTTTAATTCGCAACCAATTTTGTGTTCTACCTAGGAATGAAATGCCGATGTAACCGCGAACGGTTAGTTTATCTTTAGATGCTAATCCGATAGTACATTTGTATATTTTTCCGTTTTTTGGATCTAAAATTTTTCCGTTACTATATTCGTGACCATCTTTCGTTAGTCCGCGAATAACAACCATTCCTAAAATGGACTTATTTTTGTCTGCACCACTACAATTTGTGCATTTTCGGTCTTTATTTTCTTTCTCTAAAAGTTCTATTATTTTTCCAAAAACTTTACCGTTTTCTTCATAAATTTCTACAATACTTTTTTCTTTTCCGGTTTCATCGTCATAAGTCTTCCAAGTTCCAACAACACTTTGCGAGAAAGATGCTGTTGTGATAGAAAGTAAAAAAAATAAAATACGTTTCATAAATTTAATTTTTAATTTTTTTGTAGTTAGCTCTCTATATTTTTAGTTTGATAGTTGTTCTTTGTTGATTGTATTGTGGCATTCAGTTCAAAACCAAGTAATAAAATCATACAATTTATCCAAATGTAAAACATTACAACAAGAAGTGTTCCAATTGAGCCGTAAAGTTCGTTATATTTAGAGAATTGAACAACCCAAATTCCAAATATATACGAGGATAAAATAATTAAAATCGTAGTAAAAACTGAACCAATAGAAATAAATGGACGGTTTACATCTCTTTTAATGCCGAATTTAAACAAAATTGAGGTTGTAATCAATATCATCAAAATTAAGAAAGCATAGCGACCCATTTGAATAATTGGAATAGCATCAGAAAGTACGTCTTGAATTTTAGTTTTTTGAATAAAAACTTCAAATACAACTATCGCAGCAACAGTAATTAGTAACAATAACGATAACAAAATTGACATTCCTAATGAAACCAGATATTGTCTAAAAAATGGTCTTTTGGTTGTTATATAATGTGAATCTTCAAAACCTACTAATATAGCATTTACGCCATTAGTCATTAAGAATATCGCCATAAAAAAACCTGTTGAAATTAACCCTGAATTACTGTTGGTAAGAATATCGTTGATAATTTTAAAAATAGCGTCATAGGTCGTTGGCGGAACACCGTCTTTTACAAAACCTAAAAAATCTTCTTGAAAACCTTCTAAAGGAATATACGGAATCAAATTTAAAATAAATAAAGCAAAAGGAAATAACGCCATAAAGAAACTAAAAGCGATAGAGGCGGCTCTGTTAGACAAAGCACCCTTTACTATTCCGGCGATATAAAGTTCTAATAATTCATAAAGCGATAAACCGTTAAGCCAAGGTAACTTTATGCTTTTTAACAAAGCAATTGCTTGTTTAAGTACGGGAAAATCTTTTATTTTTTCTTCTAATTGCATTTAATCTATTGCTTTCAAACTCATATCCATATTGTAAACAGAATGCGTCAAAGCACCGGATGATATATAATTCACTCCACATTCAGCATATTGACGAATGGTATTTTCATTTATGTTTCCTGATGATTCTGTCAAGCATTTCGTTCCAATTAACTTCACTGCTTTTTTTGTATCATCAAAATTGAAATTATCAATTAATATTCTATAAACTCCATCGTTTTGTAAAATTTCTTCTATTTCATAAAGAGTTCTAGCTTCAACGATAATTTTTAAATCTTTATTGTTGGCTTTTAAATATTCTTTTGTTTTGTTGATTGCTTTGGTAATTCCGCCAGCAAAATCGTTATGATTGTCTTTCAACATAATCATATCATACAAAGCAAACCTATGATTTTCACCTCCACCTATTTTTACAGCCCATTTTTCGCAAGCTCTAAAACCTGGCGTTGTCTTTCTTGTATCGAGAACTTTTGTGTTTGTTCCTTCCAGCAAATCGACGTATTTTCTTGTTTTAGTAGCAATGGCACTCATTCTTTGCATCGAATTCAAAACCAATCGTTCTGCTTTTAAAATCGATTGCGAACTTCCTGCAACATGAAAAACTACGTCACCATATTTCACGGTTGATCCATCATTGATGAACGTTTCTACTTTAAGATTGGCATCTACATAATTGAAAACCATTTTGGCAAATTCAACTCCAGCTATGATTCCGTTCTCTTTTACTACTAACTTCGCTTTTCCTTGCGCATCAACTGGAATACAAGCTAACGAAGAATGATCGCCGTTACCAACATCTTCTCGAATGGCATTTTGTATAATAAATTGTAATTCGTTTTGAAATTGTTCTTCTGAAATCATAATCTAAATTTGAATTGCTAAAGTAAGTAAAAATGTTGATTTCGTCTCTTTGTTTGTTATATCATTTTTGATTAAAATAAAAATAGAATGCAGAGACTTTTATTTTCATTCAATCATTCACTTTTGCAAATTATGGTAAATCTATTCATTTAATGAGATTTAATTATAAATTTCGTTTGCGGTTTTTAAGCTTGCAAGCAACTTTAAACCAATTAAACAAGATCATTTTTTTACCTATTTTTGCATTCGAAGCGATAACATTTTTTTTATAATACTTATTGCTAAATCTAAAACTTGCTAAAAAAATGAACATTAGACTTATTGCGATTGGCAAAACCGATAATAAAAATTTGCAAACATTAATTGATGAGTATAGCAAACGATTGTCATTTTATGTTAAATTTGACTTAGAAATTATTCCAGATTTAAAAAATTCTAAAAACTTTTCAGAAAATCAGCAAAAAGAAAAAGAAGGCGAATTCATTTTGACAAAATTAGTTACAACTGATCAATTAATTTTATTAGATGAAAACGGAAGTTCTTTTTCAAGCATTGGCTTTTCTGATTATTTGCAGAAGAAAATGAATGCCGGAACTAAAACCTTAGTCTTTGTTATTGGAGGACCTTATGGTTTTAGCGATGAAGTGCACAAAAAAGCGCAAGGAAAAATTTCGCTTTCAGCAATGACATTTTCCCATCAGATGGTTCGTTTATTTGTTATTGAGCAAATTTATAGAGGTTTCACTATTTTGAAAAATGAGCCTTATCATCATCAATAAATATTTGATGTACGAAATTAAACTAACAAATTTTTAAAATATAAACTCCTCGTTGGTCAAACTTATTGTTGAAATTTGAAGCTTTAATTGTGTTATAAAAATAGTGTTTTGAATAAATTTCTCATAGCTACTATTTTTATCGTGACAGAAGTAATATTTCTTGGGTTTATCACTTTCAAAAGTGAGTAATAATTTTAGTAAATCAGTTTTTTCAATTTCTAACTTTTTTTCAATGTTATCAACAATAATCCTATTATCTTTAGTAAAATAAACCACGATTCCGTTTTTTGGTTGTTCGATTTTATATTGAATTTTAGTAAAAGGAACAAAAGCTAAATTTTTTCCGATACTATCAGCATAAGAAAAATAATTTTCGGCTTTCTCATTGGTATGCATTCCGTTTTTCTTTTTATTTTGCATAAAAACAATCTCGGGAATCACTCTATTTAAAGGTAATTTTTTATCAATATTAAAAATCCAATTCGTTGTTCCAATAATGTTTTTTCTGTTTAATTCAGCTAGAGTGTCGTTCGCGTTTATTCTAAAAAAAACATAAACTGGCGAATGGTCATAAACTTCTTTTACAATTGAAACTGCTGCCTTTGGCA
This sequence comes from Flavobacterium sp., assembly GCA_044361155.1. Classification (GTDB taxonomy): domain Bacteria; phylum Bacteroidota; class Bacteroidia; order Flavobacteriales; family Flavobacteriaceae; genus Flavobacterium. The sequence goes on along the minus strand of JBIKJF010000010.1, from coordinate 12,479 downwards.
AAGCCACTATTTCTTTATCATTGCAGGATATTGTGGTAATAATTACAAAAAGCGCAAGTATTTTTTTCATTTGATTTTATAAATTAAAATTTAATTTACTATAAAGTTTAACGCACTCAACCGCTTCCTTAACATCATGAACTCTTAAGATTTTAGCTCCTTTTTGCAAAGCAATCGCATTTAAAAAGGTAGTTCCGTTCAAGCTGTTTTCGGCTGTAGTTTCTAACGTTTTGTAAATCATTGATTTTCTTGAAATTCCAATTAGCAAAGGTAAATCTAACATTTGAAACAATTCTAATTTTTGCATTACCTCAAAGTTTTGTTCTAATGTTTTTGCAAATCCAAAACCTGGATCAATAATGATATCATTTATTCCTAAACTTCTAGCTTGAGAGACTTTCTCTGAAAAATAAAATATCATTTCTTTTACAATATCTTCATACTGAGCAAGCGATTGCATGGTTTGAGGCGTTCCTTTCATATGCATCATAATGTAAGGTACTTGAAGTTTTGCAACGGTAGAAATCATTTGGGAATCTAAATTTCCTGCTGAAATATCATTAATAATTGAAGCTCCATTTTCAATTGATTTTTGAGCAATTTCGCTTCTGAAAGTATCTACAGAAATTATCGAATGAGGAAAATTTTTCAAAACCAAATCAATAATCGGTAACAAACGATTTTCTTCTTCATTTTCAGATACAAAAGCAGCATTTGGTTTGCTTGAATAAGCTCCAATATCAATAAGAGTTGCTCCATCCTCAAGCATTTTTTCAACTTGATTTAGGATTTCTTTTTCAGATTTGTATTTTCCACCATCAAAAAAAGAATCTGGTGTGCAATTCAAAATTCCCATGACTTTGGGAGATGATAAATCGATAAGTTGTCCTTTACAATTAATTGTCATTCGATTTCAGATTTCAGATTTCAGATTTCAGATTTCAGATTTCAGAAAAAAAATCTGTACTTTTGAAAAATATAATACAAAGATACATTTAATGAAGAATACTTCACAAGAATACGATAAAGTTATTGGCATTTGCCGCGATTTATTTATCAAAAAAATGACCGATTATGGAAGTGCTTGGCGTATTTTACGCTTACCTTCACTTACCGACCAAATTTTTATCAAAGCACAAAGAATTAGAAGTCTTCAAGAAAATGAAGTGAGAAAAGTTGATGAAGATGAAACAGGTGAATTCATTGGAATCATCAATTATTGTATCATGGCATTGATTCAGTTGGATTTAGGTGTTGTTGACCAACCTGATTTGGGTGTTGAAAAAGCAACCCAATTGTATGATGAAAAAGTTGCTTTAACAAAATCTTTAATGGAAGCTAAAAATCATGATTATGGCGAAGCTTGGCGCGAAATGAGAGTAAGTTCGCTAACCGATTTAATCCTTCAAAAACTACTTCGTGTGAAACAAATTGAAGATAATAAAGGAAAAACATTAGTTTCTGAAGGAATTGATGCTAATTATCAAGATATGATTAATTATTCAATATTTGCTTTGATTTTGATTGGTAACTTCAAATAACAAATCATTAACAACAAAATAAAATCAACTGCTTTAACTTTGCATAAAATATAAATTATGAAAAATATTATCACACAATTTTCAAGAATTTTCGTAGGAATATTATTTATTATATCTGGTTTAATCAAACTAAATGATCCTGTTGGTTTTTCTTATAAACTAGCAGAATATTTTAGCGAACCTGTTTTTAACATGCCTTTTTTGGTTCCGTTTGCGTTAGCATTAGCTCTATTTCTAGTTATTTTGGAAGTTGTTTTGGGCGTGATGTTATTAATAGGATACAAAACCAAATTTACGGTTTGGAGTTTACTTTTATTAGTTATTTTCTTTACATTTCTTACCTTCTACTCTGCCTATTTTAACGTGGTTAAAGATTGTGGTTGTTTTGGAGATGCATTAAAACTAACTCCTTGGGAATCATTCACTAAAGATGTTGTATTGTTGTTTTTTATTCTGATTTTATTTTTTAATTTGAAATTAGTTCGACCTTTATTTGCAAACAAAATGCAAAATACATTAGCTTACCTTAGTATCGCTCTTTGCGCTTTTATGGGATATTGGGTTTTAAATCATTTACCATTAAAAGATTTCCGTCCGTTCAAGGTTGGAAATAACATTCAAAAAGGAATGGAAATTCCGGCCAATGCTGAGAAAGGTATTATTGAAATGGTTTTTATTTATAAAGTTAATGGAGTCGAAAAAGAGTTTACAGAACAAGAACTAATGAATCTGCCTGAAGGAGCAGAATTTGTAGACAGAAAAGATAAAGTTATCAAAGAAGGTTATGTTCCACCAATTCATGATTTTACATTAGAACTTAATGGCTCAGATTATAAAGACGAATTATTACAAGAACCTAAATTAATTATATTTACAACTTACGATTTAGAAAAATCGGATGTCGACGGTTTGGAAAAATTGGAGAAAATAACACAATATGCTAAATCAAAAGGATATAAAGTTATTGGCTTAACGGCTTCTTCTAAGGAGTTATCTGATGGTGTTAAGAAGATGTATGGTCATTCGTTTGATTATTATTTCTGCGATGCAATAGCAATAAAAACAATTGAAAGAGCCAATCCGAGTATCATTGTTTTAGAAAAAGGGACCATAAAACAAAAAGTACATCATAACGATAGTAATGATTTAAAATTATAAGCATGATAAACACTATGAAAAAGTTATTTCTAATTTTTGGTATCTTAATGACAACAATATCCTGCAGTAATGCACAAGAAAAACAATTTTCTAACGAAGCATTGAATGGAATTTTGACAACAAATGAAGGAAAAGAGATTTCATTTAAAGAAGTTCTTGAAAAACATAAAGGAAAAACAATTCTAATTGAAGTTTGGGCCTCATGGTGCAGTGATTGTGTAAAAGCAATGCCAAAAGTAAAAGATATTCAAAAAGAAAACACTGATGTGGTTTATATTTTTATATCAATGGATAAATCTTTTGAAAAATGGAATGAAGGAATCAAAAAACACGAAGTTACAGGTGAAAACTATTGGGTAAATGATGAAAAAGGAATGAAGGGAGGATTTGGACAATCTATTGATTTAGATTGGATTCCAAGATACATCGTTGTTCGTGGCGATATGAAAGTTACCCTTTACAGAGCAATTGAAAAAGACTTTGACAAAATCAATAAAGAATTAAAATAATAAAAATGAGAACGAAAATTGTTGCAGGAAATTGGAAAATGAATAAAAATAATGAGGAAACCGAAGATTTATTAAATGAATTAATCGAAAAACTTCCCGATGACAAAGAAGTGCAAATAATCGTTGCGCCAACTTTTGTAAATTTAGCGTCAGCCGTTGATCATTTAGAATATACCAATATAACAGTTGCAGCGCAAAACATGCATCAAAATGAAAATGGTGCTTTTACAGGTGAAATCTCGGCAGATATGCTCAAAAGCGTAGGCGTAAATACAGTAATTTTAGGTCATTCTGAAAGACGATCTATATTTAAGGAAACAGATTCGGTAATAGCCTATAAAGTTGATACTGCTCTAAAGCACGATATGACTATAATTTTCTGTTTTGGTGAAGAACTAAAAGATAGACAAGACAAACAACATTTCAATATAGTTGAAAATCAATTACGTGATGGTTTATTTCATCTAGAAAATGATGCTTGGCAAAATATTATTTTAGCTTACGAACCTGTATGGGCAATTGGAACAGGAGAAACTGCGTCACCAGATCAAGCACAAGAAATGCACGCATTTATCAGAGAAACCATTAGAAGAACGTACGGAAGTGATATTGCTGATTCTGTGTCTATTTTATATGGAGGAAGCGTTAAACCTGAAAATGCAAAAGAAATTTTTGGCAAACCAGATGTTGATGGCGGATTAATTGGTGGTGCTTCTCTAAAAGCTGATGATTTTGTTGCTATTGTTAATGCAATTTAATTACAGAATTTTAAAAATTAATACAATTTCCATGCAAAATATAATAGACCGATTTGTAAATTATGTTACCATTGATACAGAATCTGATGCTAACTCACCTACAACACCAAGTACTAAAAAACAATTAGATCTTGCCAATTTATTAGTTGATGAACTAAATAATATTGGATTGACAGAAGTTACAATTGATAAAAATGGTTACGTAATGGGAACTTTACCAAGTAATGTTGACCATGAAGTACCAACTATAGGATTTGTTTCACACTATGATACATCACCAGATTTTACTGGAAAGGATGTAAAACCTCAAATTATTGAAAACTATGATGGCGGTGATATTGTTTTAAATAAAGAACAAAACATAATTTTATCTCCAAGTTATTTCAAAGATTTATTACTTTATAAAGGGCAAACATTAATAACTACTAATGGTTTGACACTTTTGGGAGCAGATGACAAAGCTGGATTAACAGAAATTGTTACAGCTATGGAGTATTTAGTGCAACATCCTGAAATTAAACATGGTACAATCAGGGTTGGATTTACTCCTGATGAAGAAATTGGTCGTGGAGCAGATATTTTTGATGTTGAAAAATTTGGAGCAAAATGGGCTTATACCATGGACGGAAGTCAAATTGGTGAATTAGAATATGAGAATTTTAATGCCGCTGGTGCCAAATTGACTTTTAAAGGAAAAAGTGTTCATCCTGGATATGCAAAAGGAAAAATGATAAATTCTATGCTAATTGCAAATAAATTTATTAGCAAACTTCCAAAAAATGAAATTCCACAAAAAACACAAGATTATGAAGGTTTTTACCATGTTACACAAATATCAGGTAGTTTAGAAGATACTAAATTAGAATTGATTATTCGTGACCATAGCATGAAAAAATTTGAAAAGCGCAAAAAGAAAGTTGAAAATATAGTTAACAAAATTAATAAGAAATACTTAAAACAATTTGGGGAAGACATTTGTATTTTGGAAATAAAAGACCAATACTACAACATGAAAGAAAAAGTGGAACCAATGATGTATATTGTAGATTTAGCTGAAGAAGCTATGAAACACCTAGGTATTAAACCGCTTATAAAACCAATTCGCGGAGGAACTGATGGCTCGAGATTATCCTACATGGGTTTACCATGTCCAAATATCTTTGCTGGTGGACATAATTTTCATGGAAAATATGAATACGTTCCTGTAGAAAGTATGCAGAAAGCAATAGATGTTATTGTAAAAATTGCAGAACTAACAGCTAAAAAAGACTTTTCGAAGAACTAAAATCGAAGAAAATCCCAAGCTTCTTTATTTGAAATTTGGGATTTTTTAATTATTTTTTTAACTTATGCTTTCTTATTCAATGCTACGCTCATTTCCATTGAAATGGCAGAACGCTCCATTTTCAATTTCCCCGACATAGTTTCTATTACAATTGTAGTTTCTGCCAATTCAGAAATTTTGCCATGCAAACCACTTTTTGTAATAATTTTATCACCGATTTTTAGTGAACTTTCAAATTCTTTTTCTTTTTTAGCCTTTTTTTGTTGGGGTAAAATCATGAAAAAATAGATTACAACAAACATTAATATAAAAGGTAAAAACTGCGATAATTGATCCATATTTAATTTATTTATTATTTAGATTCTTCTTTTTGTTTTTTTTCTACTTTAACAAAACCAACGACTTTAATTTGTTTAATTTTTTCTTTTGTATTTACAATTAAATTTACTGTTTTGTCTTGTTTATCACTTCTTCCTGCAGAATTAAAAACCACTTTTATTGTAGCACTTTCTCCTGGCTTAATTGGTTCTTTAGGATATTCTGGGATTGTACAACCGCAAGAGCTATAGGCATCAGATATAATTAAGTCATTAGTACCCGTATTTTTAAAATTAAAATTATGTTCTACTTTTGTACCTTGTTTAATGGTTCCGTAATCAAATACATCTTTATCAAATTCTATTGAAGTTAACGGATATTTTTTCGGCTTTGGCTTTATTTTTACTTTACTATTTTCAATTTGTTTATTTGCTGAGTCTACAGCCAATGCACTCGTATCAATATTGGAGTTCGTCCGATTATTGCAACTCATCATACAAAACAAACTAAACGCTACTAAATATTTTTTTGTCTTCATATTAGGTATAATTTTAAATTAAAAAAATTCTTAAAATGTCGTTTTACGCTTATTGCGGTTTGTTTCACAAACCATTTATAAACAGCGGTTTTCTAAATTTATAATAAACCTCTTCCTGCTTTTTTAATTTTATTCTCTTTTTGAAAATCCTTTACTAAATTATCTAAAACTCCATTAATAAATAAACTACTTTTTGGAGTAGAATATTCTTTAGCAAGTTCTAAATATTCATTAATTGTCACTTTAACAGGAATTGACGGAAAATTTAGAAACTCACAAATTGCCATTTTTAAAATAATCGTATCCAATTCGGCTATTCTATCCACATCCCAGTTTGGAGTTTTATCCGCGAATTCTTTCTCTAATTTATCTTCATTTAAAACTGTTTTTCTAAACAACGCCGCAGCAAAATCTTTATCCTCAACATCCTTGTATAAAGGTGCAATTCTAAAATCATCTTGTTTAGAAAATTGTTTTAACTGTTTTAAGATTTGTGTATTTACCATTGGTATATCATCTACCCATGTCAATTTAAAATCTTCTAAATAGGAATATAATTTTTCGTTTGGTGCAATAATTTCAGAAAACAAGTCGGCTACAAAAAAACGTTCTTCTTCAAAAGTAACCGTTTTCTTATTCATATAATCTATATACAAATTGCTTTGTTTAATTGCTTGAAGTAGCATAATAATAGTATCATCATTACTACGCCAGTTATTAATTTTTTTATTCTCAATCGCAACGCTCAAAGAATTATTTTCTTCAAGAGCAACGATTATTGGATTATTGATAAACCGCAAATTAGGATTTCGTTCTTCTGCTGTTGCAAGATGTTTTTTCTTAGAAATCTCAATAAAATCAATTTCTTTTTTTCTAATTTCTGTCAAAGTAGATAACATAATTAAATACAAATCTAGAATGTTTTCTATACTGGCATTCAAAAATTTCTCTTGTTTTTCGAGATTGTCAGAACCATTCTGATGCATTGCATATATAGATTGCATCACTTTTACTCGAATATGTCTTCTGTTTAACACGGATAAGAACTTTTTAAAATTAACAAAGCGAAAGAAATACTCTTTCGCTTTGCAAAAATAAAACTATTTTTTTCAATCGCTACTTATTTAGCGTTTTCTTTTTTTCTTTGTTCGATTCTAAGCTCTGCAATTGCCATTGCCGCTTTTTGAGGCGTCAAATTGTTAGCTTTAGCATAATCAAAAATTTCTAAAGTAGTATTATAGATATTTTCTGTTCTACGCATTGATTCTGCCTTGTCGTAATGAGCAATCTCTCCATAAACATTGATTATTCCACCGGCATTAATCAAGAAATCTGGTGCATAAACGATACCTCTTTCTTGCAAAATTGGTCCGTGAATGTTTTCATTTGCTAATTGATTGTTGGCTGCTCCTGCTATAACTTTGGCATTTATTTTATAAACTGTGTCATCATTAATCGTTGCCCCAAGCGCGCAGGGTGCATAAATATCAACATTGGCACTGTATAAATCGCTTCCTGAAAAAATTGAAGCTCCATATTTTTTACTAACTTCTTCAAGTCTTCCTTCGTTGATATCTGCAATTTGAACCAAAGCGCCTTCTTTAGTTAAATAATCAACTAAAGTTTCACCAACGTGACCTATTCCTTGAACTAATACTTTTTTTCCGTCTAATTTATCAGAACCAAACTGATATTTAACAGCAGCTTTCATTCCCATGTAAACACCGTAAGCTGTTACTGGAGAAGGATTACCTGATCCACCACGAGATTCTGAAATCCCAGTTACATAAGGAGTTACATCTCGAACGGTATCCATATCGGCAGTTACCATACCAACATCTTCAGCAGTAATATATCTTCCTGATAAGGAATGAACAAACTCACCAAATTTACGCATCATTTCAGGTGTTTTTTGAGTTTTAGCGTCACCAATAATAACTGCTTTTCCTCCACCAAGATCTAAACCTGTAATTGCAGATTTATAAGTCATGCCACGAGAAAGACGCAAAACATCGTTTAATGCTTCCCATTCGTTTGCATAATTCCACATTCTAGTTCCACCCAAAGCTGGCCCTAAAACCGAATTGTGAATACCAATTATTGCTTTTAATCCTGTATCTTTGTCGTTGCAAAAAACAATTTGCTCGTGATTATCAAATGATAGTTGTCCGAAGACTGGATCCATTTTTTGAAGCTCTTTTGGAGTTGTGATTTCTGTAGTCATAAAAATATATTTGGTTGCGACTTTATCAATAAGTCATCGCAAATTTAACTTTTTATTCAAAATAATTCGTAATTTTTAGTTTTAATTAGCAAATTGTTAATAAAAATACTTTTTACTGAATATTTTAAAAATGAATTATTTCTATTATTTTAACACTAAAAAGGCTAATTTTACATATAATTAAAGAATTAAAATGAAAGAATTACAATATTTAAATAAATATTTTAACAAATATAAATACCGATTTTTATTAGGCATTGTTATTACAATTGTGGCCCAAATCTTTCGTCTGTATACGCCAAAACTAATTAGTAAGTCCTTTAAAGCCATTGAAGATTTTCATAAAAATAATATAAGTAATGAAATAATTAAAAACCAACTAATTGAAAATATTCTACTTATTATAGGAACAACCATTATAGCAGGAATTTTAACGTTCTTAATGCGTCAAACACTAATTGTGATGTCACGTCACATAGAATTTGATTTAAAAAATGAAGTTTTTAAACATTACGAAGTTTTAGATCAAAATTTTTACAAAGAAAATCGCACTGGAGATTTAATGAGTAGAATTAGTGAAGACGTTGCCAAAGTACGAATGTATGTTGGTCCTGCTTTAATGTACACAATAAATACGTTAATTACTTTTACAATTGTAATTATATATATGTATAATGTTTCGCCACGATTAACTTTATACACTCTTCTACCCTTACCTATTTTATCGTTTATTATTTTCAAATTGAGTGTTGAAATCAATAAACGAAGTACTATTTTTCAGCAGTATTTATCAAAAATTTCAAGTTATACACAAGAAGTTTTTTCGGGAATTAGAGTTATAAAAGCTTATGGTTTAGAAAAGCAACATCAAAACAATATTATTGATTTAGCAAAAGAAAGCAAATCTAAGAGTATGAGTTTGGCAAACGTTCAATCGTTTTTTGGTCCGTTAATGGTGACTTTAATTGGAGTAAGTAACTTGGTCGTTATTTACTTTGGTGGAATGATGTACATCAATGGCGAAATTGATAGCATCGGAAAAATTGCCGAATTTATTTTATATGTAAATATGCTAACATGGCCCGTAGCTACAATTGGCTGGGTTTCATCCTTAGTACAAGAAGCAGAAGCATCGCAGAAAAGACTAAACGAATTCTTGAAAGTAGAACCTGAAATAAAAAATACAAATCCGAATCACTCAATAATAAAAGGTGAAGTTGAATTTAAAAATGTAAGTTTTACTTATGATGACACCAACATTGAAGCTTTGAAAAATGTTTCATTTAAAGTTACTAAAGGACAAACTCTTGCTGTTTTGGGTAAAACAGGTTCAGGAAAATCTAGTATTCTTGCATTAATTACAAGAATGCATGATGTTAAAGTTGGTAAAATTTTAATGGACGGAACTCCTTTGGCAGAACTAAATTTATATGATTTAAGAAATAGTATTGGAATTGTTCCGCAGGATGCCTTTTTATTTTCTGATACTATAAAGAATAACATCAAATTTGGGAAAGAAACTGCTACTGATGAAGAAGTATTTGATGCAGCGAAAAAATCAGTAGTTCATGATAATATCATTCTGTTCAACCAACAATATGAAACCATTCTTGGTGAAAGAGGAATTACACTTTCTGGAGGACAAAAACAACGTATTTCTATTGCTAGAGCGATTATAAAAAATCCAGAAATTCTTCTTTTTGACGATTGTCTTTCAGCGGTTGACACAGAAACCGAAGAGCAAATTTTGAATAATTTATTGGAAATTTCTAAAGACAAGACAACAATAATTGTTAGTCATAGAGTTTCATCTGCAAAAAATGCTGATGCAATAATAATTTTAGAGGAAGGGAAAATCATTCAACAAGGTTCTCATAATCAATTAGTAAACCAAGAAGGCTATTATAAAGAACTTTATTATAAACAACTTTCTGAAAAAGAAGTACAATAATTCTTGCTTTGTAACATTTTTTTTATCATTTTCGTAGTGGTAAAATTACTTAAACTGATAGAACGAATATGAGAGAACATGACATGTTAGAAAAAGACGAAATTTTTTCTAAAGTACTAAGAGCAGGAAGAAGAACCTATTTCTTTGATGTAAGGGCTACAAAAGCAGATGATTATTACATCACCATTACCGAAAGTAAAAAATTTACAGAAGAAGATGGATCATTTCATTTTAAAAAGCATAAAATTTATTTGTATAAAGAAGATTTTACAGCTTTTAGAGAAATTTTAGATGAAATGACGTCATTTGTCCTAAACAACAAAGGCGAAGAAGTAATTTCTGAACGACACCAAAAAGATTTCAAGAAAGAACATTTCCCAGAAAAAACAGAAGGTGAAGAAGAACCAAAGACAAACAGTTTTACTGATATTGATTTTGATGATATTTAAAATATAATAAACTCCAAAAGTTGAATGTTTTTTTGGAGTTTTTAATTTTCTTATCTATGCAAAAAATTCTAGCTTTTTTAAATAAATATGTTTTACTTTTTAATACGATAAGCATTGTATTTTGGTTGTACATTATTTATTCGAATTACAAACAAATAGAAGCCGAAAACTCTGTTGATGAAAGAAATAAATTTTATATTGTTCCAATTTTATTTATTTTACTTTCTTTTTTTAATATGTATATGGCTACTAAACGTATAAAGCAAAACTAAGCAATTCGTAAACTGTTTTCTACTTTTAAATCGGAGAACAAAAGAACTATTGCATCCTCATTTACGGAACTTAAAACTAAACACTCTCTTAGAAACTTCCTTATTTGCTTCTTTGGATAGTTTTCATATGAAATGATTTGTTTTCCAATTAATTCTTCTTTTGAATAGCGGTTGGTGATTTATGCAGACTATTTTTTTATTCCAATTTCAATACCAAAATCTATTGTCAATGATATGCTGGCTTTCTAGCTTCAGGAAAATCATTTACTTCTGTAATTGTCACTAACCGTATTTCTTCTTTTTCGAAATCATTCCAAGTAATTGACTCTTTATTAATAAGCTACTTTCTTAAGGATTACTTCTAGAGGTTTATTAGCTTTTCTACCAAATTGTACTATATATTCTTGTGCTTGATTGGTACATAAAACAAATAAATCGAAAAAACCTAAATCAACGATTTGAGTTTCATATAAACCACCGTTCTCTGTACCGTCAATATCTTCAATTTTAACCTTTACTTCATCGGCAGGAAAAGAATTAATTACCGATAGAAAATAATTGTCTTTTGCATAAGGGAAAAACCAACGTTCTTTTTTATTTTCGGCAGAAATTTTAGATTTTACTTCTTCGTCTATTTTATAATTAAATGCGAAAATTAAAGGTCTATTTTCGTTTTTCCAACTGTATTTATTATTGACATTAATCAATTCATTTCCATTTAAATCTACTAAGGACAATTTCAAACCTTTAATATTTTGCTTTTTCCCTTCGTCGTGAACATCTAAAACCAAATAAGAAGTGAAATCATAACCACAATGTTGAGCTTGGCCTAAATCTTGTGCATGAATTGAAAAAATTGACAATAAAAAAACAATTAAATAACGCATCGAAAGTAAATAAAGTTCAAAGATAACAACTCAAAAACTATTCCAATAAAAAATGCACCAAATAGTGTCTAACTTTTTGGGGGCATGTTGAAAGAAGGATCGATTTTTAATTTGCAGTTAAATAATTGTATATTTTATCTCTTTGTTCATCTGAAATTTCAGCTTTTTTCTGCATGCTTAGCAAAATTGGTTTCCATTGTTCAGTATTAAAATCTTTTGGTTTATAGAGATCATGGCATTTAGCACAATTGTTTTCATACAAACTTTTACCTTCAGCTAATGCTGCAGAAAGTTCATTTTTTTTTGGTTCTGTTGCAGGAACAACTTTTGGCGAACAAGAATAAATTAGTATTCCTAAAAGAACAACTGCTAAAATTTTTATTTTCATATTTATTGGCTTTGATAGAGTAAAAATAAAAAAAAACCCAACAGAACGTCTATCGGGATTATTTTTTTACATTTAATGTCTTGTCCTGAAATAGCGATACACAAATTTCATCGTTATGGAAAACCTTCAAGAAATTCGCTATGTAAAGCGCACTCAGAAAGACTACACAATGTCTTTTAAATTACAAGTTGTACAAGAAAT
>JBIKJF010000009.1:0-100141 GCA_044361155.1 Flavobacterium sp. | reverse complement strand
GCATCAACAAAATAAATTGAAAATAAAAACCTATAAAACAAAAAACACTTGCAAGAACGTTCTTGCAAGTGTTTAATTAATTATTTTTGTCTAATAAATCTGTATCGATTTTTTAGGACTAGTCATTTTTTAGGATGAGCTTATAATTTCACAAATCTGTATGCTTCACATGGGCAAGTTCCAATATTATTTTCATTCGTGCAGGTATAATCCATAATACTATCGTTTAATGTAACAATTTTAACTTCGTAGTTAAATGAATTAGTTTCATTAGTAGCATTACAAAATCTCTTTAAAACGGAATCTTCTGTAATAGTAAATATTCCATTATAATTAATCTCACCATTTTGGTTAAATGTATTATTTGAACTAAAAGTTATCACTTCACCGTTTTCATAATATTCAACATGTGGATTATCAGTTTGATCAATATCAAAGTAATTATAAATACCTACAAATTTCCATGAGCCAATTAACACTTCAGGAACAGTTGTTTGAGGTAGAATAATACTTGTATTTTCATCATTAGATGAACAACCGAATAGTACAACACAGATCATTAAGGGTAAAAATATTTTTTTCATGACTTTTTTTTTAAAATTGTTTATTCTGCTATAATTACTTGTTGTCTAAAACCACCTTCGTTGGTAAATAAATTTACAACGTAATTATTTCCGCTAATTAAGTTTAAACCGTCTATTGTAAATTCATTTGTTTCAAACACATTTCTGTAAATTTCATTTCCGTTTAAATCAAATATTGTGATAGAATTGTTTATTCGATCGAGTTCACTATTGAATGCCTGTTGTTCTTCAAGATTTTTATAATTACAAGGTGTGTCGTACTCTGGCTTTATTACAACAACATTGAGTTGACCATTCCTTACAGGATTTGGAGCAATTACAGATTGTACAGCATTTTTATAACAAGGGTTGTTTTTTGGATCGCCAACATCTACATAGCTTTCTTCCAATAAATATTCATTGCCAGATAAAGATATACCGTGACATTTTATTAAATAGCTATTTACACAGGTTCCCCAATTTACAACAGCCTGATTGTCAGTGCTAGAAAATATATTAGATTCGTTACTGTTACTTCCAACAAAATATGGTTTTATGCTTCCATTTTCCATAGGATTAGAATTTGGATTTTCTATAATTTCCCAATTGTATTTTATTATTGGATCTTCTTCGTCCTGCGGATCAATTGGCACAACTAGCCCCATGTTACCGTAACCAGTGCTTACCCAATCATAAAGTCCTGCTGCTCTCGACGAAAAACAATTTGTAATTATGCTTTTAGTTTTTGTTATATTTCCGTTAATTGTAACGGTGATTATTGATGGTGTAGATGTTGTGTTGTTATTTAATCTTGAAATTCTTACTATAGGGTTTGTTGAGGATCCGACGATTTGTAAATTACCACTTACGCTCCAGTTGTAAGTAGTAGGTGTAGCAAATAATGAACCTACAACTTGATAAAAATTTATTCTATTGCCTAAGAACCGTCTACATAAACTTGACCTACCAACTATTCGTGAACAATCGTTTGCTCTAATACCTTGCAATTGAGGCGCTCCTAAAATTGCATTTTTCATTCTATCACCTTGACCATTTGTGAATTTATTTTTTGTTGACCAATATGACATTATATTTTGTTTGTCAGGATTATAAAAACCAATCGCGTAAGATGGCCAATTAGTAGTGTTATACGTGAGTGGATTGTAATCTGCAGGTGTATCACATATTCGATCACCTTTTGAGGTACAACCACTTGAATTCAAAGGGTTTTCAGTACAACCTTGAATATTGTTAAATCCATTTGTACAGTTAAAAGTATGTAGTAAATTTAATGCATGTCCAACCTCATGCGGAACAGTATAGTTTAGTAGTGCATGACTACCTTTAATTGTTGCTCTCAATGTTCCAAATGATGCGATGCCACCATATAATTCACCAAGTGTTGAAAAATTCTTTATAAAGTATATATTTAAACAGTTTGGAATGTTGGCAGGAGAATTTCCAGATAAATAGCTATTGTAACTAGAGTTATTAATATAATCAAAAGTCCCTACCTGATTAAAGTAAATCCTATGAGGATTGTAAGCTGCATTTAGCTGCGCCAATACTTGAGGGATTATGGTTGGAACTATAGCGGCGTTAGTTCCGTTGTCATCTCGTACAATTCTAAAACACACATTAATACAGTAGTTTTCTGTAGTAGCAGAAACTCTTTGTTGATTAAACTCATCAAATGTTTGATAATTTTCAGGTGTTTCAAAACCACATTCCTGAGCATTCACATTCAACAAACAAACAAACAAAGATATTTTTTTCATAAGCAATTGATATTAAATAAATAATAGATAAACGAATTTAAAAATTAATATTTAATTAACAAAAGTATTCTTTATTTATTTTACTATTTGTAGTTATAACTCTACAAATAGTAAAGCAATCAAAACCTACTTCTTACTAGATAAATAAACTCCAATTAGAATAATAAATGCTCCAATAAATTGAATGGGCGTTAGCATTTCATTATCTAATAATCCCCAAAAGAAAGCAACAACCGGAATTAGATACGTTACTGAGGTAGCAAAAACTGGTGATGACATTTGAATCAATTTAAAGAAAATGATGTTTGCGATTCCAGTTCCAACAACGCCAAGAATAATGATGTAAATCATCGAATTTTGAACCGTTGCAGTTTCTACAACATTTAAAAAATCGGTTGAAAATAAAACAATTAAAGCCGGAACTAGCATTACTATAAAGTTGCCTGTTGAAATACTTAAAGGTTTAACATCGGATAAATGTTTCTTTAACAAATTCACATTCGTAGCATAACAAATGGAAGCTATGAGCACCAAAATAGTGTACCAATAATTCTGATTAGGATGATTTAACGCGCCGTTTACAATAAGTAAAAGTGTTCCAACTAAACCAATAATCACTCCAATAACTTGTGTTCTTTTAAAGCTTAGTCCAAAGGCAAAGCCGCCAATAATTAAAGTATATAAAGGTGTTAGTGAATTCAATATCGAACTCACCGAACTGCTTACTTGTGTTTGAGCAATAGCAAAAAGAAAGGCCGGAATAAATGTGCCAAACAAAGAAGTTAACGCTATGTATTTCCATTGGTGCTGTTTGATTTCAGTAATGCTTTTAAATCCGATTATAATGAGAAATATAGCAGAGAAAATTATTCGTAACGAACCCAATTGCATCGGCGATAATCCAACCAATCCTTTCTTGATTAAAATAAAGGAACTTCCCCAAATAAGGGCGAGGACAGTAAGGAATAACCATTTTAATGTATTTGTTGGCATAGCAATTTTTTAGCTCCGCAAAATTGACATAATTTTATGAATTGTCGCATAAAAAAAGTTGTAATTTTGTAAAACAATTAAGAGTCAAAGAATTAAATACATATATACAATGAGAATTTCAAAAGGAATCGTTGGTTTAGCATTGGCATCAGTGCTTTTTGTAGGATGTAAAAATACTGATAGCAAACCAACAGAAGTTAAAGAGGAAGCTACTGCCAAAAAAGAAATCGCAGCTGCAACAAAACCTGAAATAGCAACATTTCATGTTGAAGGAATGACTTGCGCAGTAGGATGTGCTAAAACTATCGAAGAAAAATTAGCCGAAATGGATGGCGTTCAAAACGCAAAAGTTGATTTTGAAACGAAAACGGCTACAGTAAATTTTGATTTAGACAAATTAAAATCAGAAGATTTAGTAAAAGCAGCAGAATCTTGCGCTGATGGTAAAACCTATAAAGTTTCTGATGTAAAACTTGGTAATAAAGTTTAATTATTATTTCAATATAATAAAGAAAGGATTCGTAATTGCGAATCCTTTTTTGTTTTACTTCCACTTTAACGATTCCATCAAATTTTGCATATCATTTTTAATGTAATCTGCAGCTGGCATTATCGAATCATAGTTTGGTTTAGCATAGAAATAGACCGAACCTGTCAAGAAATGTTTTGTACTATCGGTTACGTAAAACTGTGAGTTAGTTGCAGCATTTCCACCAACGCGATAAAACATTCCATACACTTTTTTGTCATCGTTTATAAAAGGTTGTTCTAAAATGTCGTCAGCTTTAATAACGTGTTCGTAAGTTAGTTTTTGAGCATCACGTAGTAGTTTATCAATGTTACCATTTACAGATTTATAAGTTAAAAAAATCGTTGCTTTCATCTTCGGATAAGTTAGCGTGAAACCACAATCGTTTTTTTCTTTTATTATAGCTTCCGAATTAAAATCGAAGGTAAACGGACAATGATTTTCAAAAGCAGCATATTCTGCCACCGGGTAATCCAATCGCAATTGGCTAGAAGGTTTTGGTAAAACATCGTCTTTACAACTTGTAAAAACTAGAACACTAAAAGCTAAAGTCAATCCTACTAAATAATGAAATGGTTTACGCATCAATGGTAACTTTTATTTGTTTCACTCGTTTTTTATCAACTACTTCAATGGTAAATAAGCAGTTTTCAAATTGTAATTTTTGTCCTTTTTTTGGAAAATTCCCTAATATTTCTAAAATAAATCCGGCTAAAGTTTCGGCTTCTCCTTTTCTTATTTCAAATAAATCTTCGTCAACATCAATAATTCTGTAGAAATCTTTTAGGTTAATTTTACCTTCAAATAGGTAATTTCTATCATCAATTTGAGAAAAATTAATATTCTCATCGTCAAACTCATCGCTGATATCACCTACAATTTCCTCAATAACATCCTCTAGCGATACAATTCCTGACGTTCCGCCATATTCGTCAACCACAATAGCTAAGTGACTTTTCATGCTTTGAAAATCTTTCAATAAATCGTCCAACTTTTTATTTTCGGGAACAAAAAATGGTTCGCGAAGTAAAGTTTTCCAATCAAAATCTTTTTTGTTTATATGCGGAATCAAATCTTTAATAAACAAAACGCCTTCTATATGATCTATATTGTCCCGATAAACCGGAATTCTTGAATATTCTTTGGCAACGATTTTAGGATAAATTTCGGCAAAAGTTTCTTCGATGTCTAAAGCAAATAAATCAATTCTTGGGCTCATGACTTGTTTCGTGTCTGTACTGCCGAAAGATACAATTCCTTCTAGTAATTTTTGTTCTTCTTGAGTTGTATCTTCAGGTGAAGTTAGTTCTAAGGCTTGCGATAATTGATCTACAGAAAAATTAGTTTTTTGTTTGCCTAATTTCTCTTGAATAAAATTGGTTAGAGATCGTAAAGGTATACTCACAGGTGCTAAAACTTTATCTAAAATCGAAATCGGACAGGCAATAAAACAAGCAAATTTTACATTATTTCTACTTGCGTAAACTTTTGGCAAAACTTCTCCAAAAAGTAATATTAAAAAAGTAACAAGAATTACTTCAATAATAAATTTTATAGCTGTTGATTCTATTGCAGAAAAAACACTGTTTAACGAAAAAGAGAATAGAATTACAATTCCAATATTTATAAAATTATTTGCAACTAATATGGTCGCCAATAATTTTTTAGGTTTTGATAATAACTGATTAATAATAACTGATTTCGAACTATTTGTTTTGTTTAATTCGTCTAAATCTGTTTGATTAAGAGAAAAAAGTGACACTTCTGAAGCAGAAACCATGGCTGAACAAAAAAGCAAAATTACAATTCCAATGATGCCAAAAAGCATGTTGGAGTCAACGGCAGAAAATAATGTAAAACTGGGCTCTGGGTCCAAATTAAATTAAATTAGTTAAACATAATTAATAAGGCATGTCGTTCTCGATAGCCGAATTAGGCGTGTCAAAGTTACCGCTTTTAGGTTCAGATCCTGAAATTTGTTTGTTACCTTCTGTGTCTTTTTTTACTGTTAAAAAGGTAAATTCTGTAACTTGAATTTCTGTAGTATATTTAGTAGAACCATCTTCTGCTTGCCATTGGCGTGATTTGATTCTACCTTCAACATATATTTTATCACCTTTAGTAAGGTATTTTTCACAAATTTCGGCAGCTTTATTTCTAACTACAAGATTATGCCACTCTGTAGAAGTGATTTTTTCGTTTGTAGATTTATTGATATAAACTTCATTAGTTGCCAATGGAAAACGCCCAATGCAGTTTCCTCCTTCAAAATAATGCATCTTAATATCGTCACCTAAATGACCAATTAGCATAACTTTATTTAATGTTCCGTTCATAATTCAATAATTTGAGAAATTCAAAATTACAAATTAAATAGAATATTTCTCAATAAAATTATAAATTACTATCGGAAATGGATAATTTCTTAAAGAATCTAGTTCAATTCCGTTGTTCAATTTCTTTGAAACTTCAACTTTATAAAAATTTATATGTAGTTTTTGATGCGATAATTTATGAATAATCTGATTTTCATTAAAAATTGAGATGTCTTTAATTTCTAAATTAGAATAGTTTTCATTTACTAACTTAGACAAAACATCAAAATCAATTTCATTTTCAGTTTCAATTACTGGAAATTCATATAAGTTGTGCCAAATTCCTTTTTCAGTTCTCTTATTAATGATAGTAGTATTATAATCATCCAAAAAAACCAAATAATTAAAATATTTATCAGTGACCTTGGTTTTCTTTAATTTTATAGGAAGTTTGGCAACTTTTTTCTTTTGTAAAGCAGCACAACTACTATTAAAGATACAAATTTCACAATTCGGATTTTTAGGAACACATTGCAAAGCACCAAATTCCATAATCGCTTGATTAAATAATGCAGGATTATCATTTGGAATCAACTCTTTTGCTAAAGCGGTAAATTTTTTCCTGGCCGAACTCGAAGCTATATCAGTTTCAACATCAAAATATCTTGATAAAACTCTGTAAACGTTTCCATCAACTACAGGAACAACCTCGTTGAAAGCAAAAGAAGCAATGGCAGCGGCAGTATATTCTCCAATTCCTTTCAGTTTTAATATGTCGTTATAGTTATTTGGGAAATTTCCGTTAAGGTTAAATGCAATAACTTGCGCCGTTTTGTGCATATTCCTTGCACGGGAATAATAGCCTAAACCTTGCCAAAGTTTCAAAATTTTCTCTTCATCGGCTTTCGCCAAATCAAAAACAGTAGGAAAAGCTTCCATAAAAGCATAATAATAAGGCATTCCCTGCGCTACACGAGTCTGTTGAAGCATAATTTCTGAAAGCCATATTGGGTAAGGATTGACAGTGTTTCGCCACGGCAAATCGCGTTTATTTTGTAAGTACCAAAGCAATAATGAGTTAGAAAATTCCATATTTAATTTTAGGTTAACAAAAGTAAATCTTTATGTGATTAAATTTTAATCAATTATCCTTGAAATATTGTATATTTAATTCTTATATTTGCACACTCAAAAAAACACACATAATATTTAAATAGAAAGAAAATGACGAAAGCAGACATTGTAGCGAAAATTTCAGAAAAATTAGGTCTTGAAAAAGGTGATGTTCAATCAACAGTTGAAGCATTAATGGAAGAAGTAAAAACTTCTTTAGAAAATGGAGATAACGTTTATTTAAGAGGATTCGGTAGTTTTATTATTAAAACTAGAGCTGAAAAAACTGGTAGAAACATTTCAAAAAATACTACAATTAAAATTCCTGCGCACAATATTCCTGCATTTAAACCTGCAAAAGTATTTGTTGAAGGAGTAAAAACTAAAACTGAAGTAGCAGTTTAAAAACTTATTTATTAATCACAAAAAATCAACCTATGCCAAGCGGTAAAAAAAGAAAAAGACATAAGGTAGCGACGCACAAACGTAAAAAAAGAGCGAGAGCTAACCGTCACAAAAAGAAAAAGTAGTTTTAAACTACTTTTTTCTTTTTAAACGTTCATTGAAAAGGAATTTTAGATTTCAAATTTTAGATATTAGATATAATGTTGCTGCATAAATTTAATATTAAATATCTTAAATCTAATATCAATTCCACCGGGTAAAAACCTGTAAAAAATGTTTAATCCATCTGTAAATAAGATTTTAGACGTTAGATTTTAGATTTTAGATTGTATCTATTTTCTTTTCTCTTTTCTCTATTTTCTCAAAAAACAGATAAAAATTTACAACATGAATAAAGAACTTATCATCCGAAAGGATGACAATGCTGTAGATTTTGCCTTATTAAAAGATGGAAAACTAATTGAATTACACAAAGAAGAAGAAAAAAAGAACAGTTTTGCTGTAGGTGATATTTTTATTGCCAAAATCAGAAAACCTGTTGCCGGATTAAATGCTGCTTTTGTAAATGTTGGCTACGAAAAAGATGCCTTTTTACATTATCACGATTTGGGTCCGCAATTAGCTTCTTATTTGAAATTCATTAAACTTGTAAGCGCAGGTAAAATAAAAGATTTCTCCCTAAAAAACTTTCAGTTTGAAAAAGAGATTGATAAAGATGGTGCCATTTCAGATATTCTGAGCGCCAATCAATCTGTTTTAGTGCAAGTGGTTAAGGAACCAATTTCTACCAAAGGACCAAGAATTAGCTCTGAGCTTTCTTTTGCCGGTAGATATTTAGTTCTTGTCCCTTTTTCTGACCGAGTTTCTGTTTCACAAAAAATAGAAAACAAAGCCGAAAAAGACCGATTGAAAAAATTGGTACAAGCCGTCAAACCAAAAGGATTTGGTGTTATTGTGCGAACAGTAGCAGAAGGCAAAAAAACAGCCGAACTAGAAAAAGATTTGCAAAACCTAAACGATAGGTGGCTTGCAATGTGTAAGAAATTACCAACTGCTCATCATCCTTCTAAAGTACTAGGAGAACTTAACAAAGTTTCTTCAATGCTTAGAGATATTTTCAACGATACTTTCACCAGTATTCAAGTGGATGATGAAGAGTTGTACCAAGAAACGAAGGACTATATATCCGAAATAGCGCCTTCAAAACAAAATATGGTGAAGCTTTATCAACACAAAGACACTCCAATTTTTGAGAAATATCATATAGAGCGTCAAATAAAAACCTCATTCGGACGAACAGTTTCCATGAGTAAAGGAGCTTATTTGATTATAGAACACACAGAAGCTTTACACGTTATTGACGTAAACAGCGGAAACCGTTCTAATAAGGCAAACAATCAGGAAGATACTGCTCTCGAAGTGAATATGATTGCCGCAGCAGAGATTGCACGTCAGTTAAGACTTCGCGACATGGGCGGAATTATTGTTGTCGATTTTATCGATATGCAAAACCCTGAAAATCGTCAAGTGCTATACAATTTCTTAAAAGAAGAAATGGAAGATGATAAAGCCAAACACAAGATCTTACCACCAAGTAAATTTGGATTAGTTCAAATTACTAGACAAAGAGTAAGACCAGAAGTAAATATTGAAACAAGGGAAGAAAATCCTAATAATTTAAGTAGCGATGTAGATGCGCCGATTCAAATTATAGATAAGATTACTTTTTCACTTGAAAAAATCATGAAAGACCACAAGAAAGTAAAACTTAATGTTCATCCTTTCGTGGCAGCATACCTTAAAAAAGGTTTTCCATCAATACGTTCAAAGTGGTTCTTTGAACATAAAAAATGGGTGAAAATTATACCTCGTGACGCTTACACGTATTTAGAATACCGATTCTTCAACGATGAAGGAAAGGAAATTCAATAGATTCTGAAATAAATTCAGAATAAAAAACCGCCTTTCGTGAGATTGGCGGTTTTTTTGTTTGTTAAAATTATTTTAATCTAATTCATATTCTAACCTAACTGTAATTCGAGCCGTTTTATTTTTGCTGTAAGTATCGTTTATTCCGCCATAACTATCGTCTTCTGTAGAACCTTGACCCGTAATTTGAAAAACACCCATACTTGCTCTTTTTAATTTTCCTAAACTACCATTAGCGGTATTTACTATTTTACTAGCTCTTTCATTTGCATCTTGAGTAGCTTTTTCTATTAAACTTTGTTTTAAACTTGGTAAATCAGAATAGGTGTATTGTATCGAATTTGAAGTTAATTCAATCCCAGAATTTACAAGTTCTGACGTTTTACTCGATACCTCTTCAATACGTTTAATTAAGTTTGGATTTTTCTTTGCAGAAAAAGTAATCGTTTGAGTTGCTTCATAACCATCAAAAACTTGTTCATATTTTGTTTGATACATGTTTTCGTTATTTTCACTTCTTACTTCTCTAAATTTTTTCTGAAAATTTACAGCGCCAAAATTAAATTCATCGGGTTTAAAACCTTTAGAAATAAAAAAATCTTTTACAATTTTTTGATCAGATACGATTTTATTATAAGCTGTTTTAATATCTAAACTAGTAGCACTAAAACTTCCTGACCATAATATTTCATCAGAAACAAAATCTTTAGTTCCTAAACCAATTACAGAAATTGAATCAAGATTTTCGTTTCTGTTTTTAAATGCCCTTCCTAAAACAAATGCAGTAATTATAATTGCTAGTGCAATAATAATAGACGATTTAACTTTATTGTCTTCCATAAAATATATGTTTAATTAAATAACTATAAAACTACTCATTTATTGTGTATAGTTAGTTTTTCTACTTTCTTTTTTCGGCAAAAAAACGCTTCATTAAGTCGCCACATTCTTGAGCTAAAACACCTTGATTTACTTGAGTTTTTGGATGTAATTTTGTTCCTAATGTTTGAAATCCGCGTTGTTCATCTCGAGCACCAAAAACAATTTTAGAAATTTGACTCCAATACAAAGCACCAGCGCACATTTGACATGGTTCGAGGGTAACATATAAAGTACAATCTTTTAAATATTTTCCGCCAAGGAAATTGGCAGCAGCAGTTATGGATTGCATTTCGGCATGTGCCGTGACATCATTTAATAATTCGGTTAAATTATGACTTCGTGCTATAATTTTGTCATCAACAACTACAATGGCGCCAACAGGAACTTCGCCTTTTTCAAAAGCAATCTCAGCTTCTTGCAAAGCTTTTTTCATAAAATATTCGTTGTTGAAAATGTTTTCCATAGAACAAAAATAGGAATTCAATTCGTACCTTTGCTACATGTCTAAGAATTTACTTCAAAACATCAATAATCCATCCGATTTAAAAAAATTGGAACCTTCACAATTACCTCAATTGGCTGAAGAGTTGCGTGATTTTATTATTGATGTGGTTTCTGTAAAAGAAGGTCATCTTGGCGCAAGTTTGGGTGTGGTTGAACTGACCATTGCGTTGCATTATATTTTTGATACTCCAAATGATTTATTGGTTTGGGATGTTGGTCATCAAGCATATGGACATAAAATCCTCACTGAACGAAAAGAAAATTTTCACACCAATCGTCAACTTGGAGGAATTTCGGGTTTTCCAAAACGCAGTGAAAGTGTTTATGATACTTTTGGTGTTGGACATTCTTCAACGTCTATTTCTGCAGCTTTGGGAATGGCGATTGCTTCTCAATTAAAAGGAGAAAATAAACATCATATTGCCGTGATTGGTGATGCTTCAATTGCAAGCGGAATGGCATTTGAAGGATTAAACCACGCTGGAGTAACTGATGCAAATTTATTAGTAATTTTGAATGATAATGCCATCGGAATTGACCCAAGTGTTGGTGCTTTGAAAAACTATTTGACTTCGGTTAAAGAAGGAAAAAACCCGAAGCAGAATAATATGATAAAGTCGTTGAATTTTGATTATTCAGGACCAATTGATGGACATGATTTTGACGCATTGATTTCGGAAATGGAACGACTTAAAAAAGTAAAAGGGCCAAAATTTTTACATATCATTACTACGAAAGGTAAAGGTTTGCAACTAGCCGAAGAAGACCAAGTTAAATATCATGCACCCGGAAAATTTGATAAAAATACTGGTAAAATTCATCCAAAATCGGAAGAACACTTACCTATGAAATTTCAAGATGTTTTTGGAGTGACTTTGCTTGAATTAGCTACAAATAATCTAAAAATTATTGGAATTACACCTGCAATGCCAAGCGGAAGTTCTTTAAAATTCATGATGGATGCTTTTCCTGAAAGAGCTTTTGACGTTGGAATTGCTGAGCAACATGCAGTTACATTAGCTGCGGGAATGGCAACGCAAGGAATGGTAGTTTTTTGCAATATTTATTCTACTTTTTTGCAACGAGCATATGATCAGGTGATTCATGATGTGGCTTTGCAGAATTTGCCCGTGATTTTTTGCTTAGACAGAGCAGGATTAGTGGGTGAAGATGGCGCAACGCATCACGGAGTTTTTGATTTGTCGTATTTGCGATGTATTCCAAATATGATTATTTATGCTCCGAAAGATGAAATCGATTTACGAAACATTTTATATACAGCTTCTCTAGGATTAAATCATCCGATTGCTATTCGATACCCGCGCGGAAGAGGAAAATATTCAAATTCCAAATTCCAAATTCCACTTGAGGCGCAGCCGAACAGAGAGAAGCTAAATTCAAAATTTGAGAAAATTGAAATTGGGAAGGCTCATTTGCTCAAAAGCGGTACTAAAACAGCAGTTTTATCTACAGGTTTTATTGGGAACAATGTAAGTTTAGCTTTTGATAAAATTTCAAATGCCGATAAAATTGCTCACTATGATTTTGGATTTGTAAAACCATTGGACGAAAAATTGTTGCATGAAATTTTCAATTTTTTTGAAAACATAATTACGATTGAAGATGGTGTAATTAAAGGTGGATTTGGTTCTTCAATTATAGAATTTGCTTCTGAAAATAATTATAAAAACACTATAAAAAGTCTTGGAATTCCTGATATTTTTATAGAGCATGGTACATTGGAAGAGTTGCAACAAATGTGTAAAATTGACGTTAAAAGTTTAGAAAAGCTTTTTTCTATTATTTGATTTTACGATTTTTGCGCAACTTTTAATAAACTTAGAATGAAATTACTTTTCAAAATTTCAATAATTTTTGTTCTTCTATTATTTCAAAATGGTTTTTCTCAACGTGTAATTCAAACTAAATTACCCGATACAATTTCGCATTGGGAAAGAAAAAATGTGGTTGGTATAGATATTAGTCAGATTGCTTTTATGAATTGGAATGCGGGAGGAAACAGTTCTGTTTCGGCATTACTGAAAGGTAATTTTATAAGAAAATATTCCAACAAAAATATGCGATGGCTCAATGAAGTAATTATAAGATATGGAATAAATAAACAAGATGGTGTAGATTTAAGAAAGACTGACGATGCGTTTCAAGCCAATTCAACTTTTGGTTACAGACGAGACACGTTATCCAACTGGTTTTATTCGGCTAAATTTAATTTTAATACGCAATTCACCAACGGATTTGCCTATCCAAATACTGAAAAAGCGATTTCAAAACTGTTTGCGCCAGCTTATATTTTTACCGGAATAGGTGCAGAATACGCCAATAAAGAAAAAAAAATAACAGTGTATGTCTCGCCTGTAACTCAGAAAACAACTCTAGTTTTAGATGAAAATTTAGCAAATCAGGGTGCATTTGGTGTGCAAAAAGCGATTATCGATTCGCAAAATAACGTAATCAAATCGGGTAGAAGAACTCGAACGGAATTAGGTATTCTGTTAACCAGTGCACACAAAAAAGAAGTTTGGAAAAATATAAACTTAGATAACAGATTAAGTTTGTATTCAGATTATATCAATAACTTCGGTAATATAGACATTGATTGGCAGATGCAGTTGGATTTAATTGTAAATGAACACGTAAGAGCAAATATTGGAGCACACTTAATCTATGACGACGACATAAAAGCTAAGGAAGAAATTGGAGGAAACCAAGTAACTGTTGGTCCCAAGGTACAATTAAAGCAAATGTTAGGAATAGGTTTAATTTATAACTTTAAGTAAAAAAGTCGTTTCAAAACTTAATTTGAAACGACTTTTTATAAACCAACAATCGATTATTTTAATCTTCAAAAGCAATTTTTCTAGATTCTCGTCTGTCTCTAAGTTTATATTTTACTCTTTTTACCAAGTAGAACATTACTGGAACCATAACTAACGTTAGTACAGTAGCGTAAGTCAATCCGAAGATGATTGTCCATGCTAATGGCCCCCAAAATATTACGTTATCACCCCCAATAAATAAGTGAGGATTTAAGTCGGTAATTAGTCCGAAGAAGTCAAAATTTAATCCTATTGCCAGCGGAATTAATCCTAGAACAGCTGTTAACGCCGTTAGTAATACCGGACGCAAACGCGATTTTCCCGATTCGATAATTACTTCTTTTATTTCTTCTAGTGATAAATCATCATGACTAGTTAAATGTTTATCGGCTACTTTTTTGTCTAATAAAAGTACAAAGAAGTCCATTAATACAATTCCGTTTTTCACCACAATTCCGGCAAGGGAAATGATTCCCATCATCGTCATCAGGATAACAAAATCCATTCCTGCGATAACATAGCCGTAGAATACACCACTGAAACTCAAGACAACAGTAAACAGAATTACCATTGTTTTAGAAACCGAATTAAACTGTAATACAATAATAATTGTTATTCCTGCTAAAGCCAAGAATAACGCATACAACAAGAAATTTTGATTTTTACCTTGTTCTTCTTGAACTCCAGAAAATGAATAAGATACTGTTTTTGGCAATTCGTATCCTCTTAATTCTGCTTGTATTTGTTTGGTAATTTCGTCACCATTATAACCTGTCAAAACATTAGAATAAACCGTCATGATTCTTTTTTGGTTTTTTCTTTTGATTTGGTTGTAAGTTGTTGTTTTCTCTGTTTCTGAAACTGCCGAAATTGGCACTTGCATCATTTGACCATTGTTCTGATTTCTATACGTTAACGATTGATTAAACAATATATTTTCGTTTTTACGTTGGTCTTCTTGCATACGCATTGTGATGTTATAATCGTCATCTCCTTCTTTATAAGTTGAGATTTCTTGACCATAAACCGAACGACGTAAATTAAATCCTAATTGACCTGTAGAAACTCCTAAACTTCCTGCGCTAACTCGGTCAACTTTTACCTCAAGTTCTGGACTCTCTTTGTTTACGTCAACACTTAATCGTTCGATTCCTGGAATGTTTTTAGCATTAATAAAAGCTATCATTTTATCAGCTTCTTTTAACATTACGTCATAATCAATGCCCGTTAATTGAATACTAATTGGATAGCCTGCTGGTGGTCCATTTGAATCTTTTTCAACCGTTACCGTAGCGCCTGCAATACCTTTTACTTTGGCACGAATTTCTTCTAAAACATCGGCAGTATTTACACCTTTTCTAAATTTAAATTCAGAGAAGTTTACAGTTACTTTTCCTTTATATGGAGTTTCTGATGCTGAACCTGCGTCGACGTTAGGATTTCCTGCACCAACACCTACTTGAGAAACAATAGATTCTGCAAGGTAATTTTCTTTAGTTCCTTCTTCAATATATTTGCTTAAAATGCTAATAACTTGTTTTTCAACAAATAACGTTGCTTTATTGGTTTTAGAAATATCTGTTCCTTGAGGATATTCTATATAAGTAATTACTTGATTTGGAATATTATCTGGGAAAAACAATACTTTTCTTGGGAAAATTCCAAGTAAAATAAAGGAGAAAAATAATAAACCAATAATTCCAACTAAAGCAAACCAAGCTTTTCTTCCAGTTAATATTTTAGCTAAAAAATTCTTGTATTTATCTTCCATTTTTGGGAAGAAATTATATTGAAAATCTTGAGTCCATTGGTATAATTTTAATTTATACAACCACATTAATCCTAATGAAATTAAAGCTAAATGCCCTACGGCACGCGAAAATTTTGAATCATAAATATTTCCGAGAAGAACAAAAACAACTGCAATTACAGTAAAAATAATACTATATAATTTTGCTGATTTTTTTGAAACATTTTTATCGGTTGTATCCATAGAACCGCCAGTCATAGCTGCATTTACAACCATTGCCACAAACAATGAAGCCGTTAATGTAACCGTCAATGTAATTGGAAAATATTTCATGAATTTACCCATTGTTCCTGGCCATAAAAGAAAAGGTAAAAATGCCATTAACGTAGTTGCTGTTGATGAAATTACAGGCCAAGCAATTTCGCCAATACCAATTTTTGAAGCCGTAACTTTGTCCATTCCTTTTTGCATATTGGCAAATACGTTGTCGACCACCACGATTCCGTCATCAACTAGCATTCCTAATCCCATTACTAATCCGAAAAGAACCATAGTATTTAAGGTTAATCCAAATGCTGAAAGAATACTAAACGCCATCAACATAGAAAGTGGAATTGCCGCACCAACAAATAGTGAATTTCTTAATCCCATAGTAAACATCAATACAATCATTACTAACACAATACCAAAGATAATGTGGTTAGAAAGTTCGTCAACTTGGTGTTCCACTCTTGATGATTGGTCATTTGTTAACTGCAATTCTAAATTAGATGGTAAATAAGATGCTTTAGCTTTTTCTAATTTTTCTTTCACTTGCTCAATTGCAGAAATCATGTTTTGATTAGAACGTTTTTTCACGTTAAGCATTACCACTTCTTTACCCGATTCACGAGCGTAAGTAGTTTTTTCTTTCTCTTTAAAACTAATTTTAGCTATATCTTTTAGGTAAACTGCACCTCCATATGATTTGATAATAATATTTTCAAGTTCTTTCGGGTCTTTTATTTCTCCAACAATTCTAATGTTATTTCTTGAACCTTGCGAAATTAGATTTCCACCTGAAAGTGTCATATTTTCATATTTCACCGCATTTTGAATTTCATCAAATGAAACTTGAGCTGCTGTCATTTTGAAAATATCAACAGCAATTTCAACTTCTTTATCATCTACACCTAATATATCAACTTTTTTCACTTCAGGGATTTCTTCAATATCATCTTGAAGTAATTCTCCATATTTTTTTAGTTGTTGCGTAGTATAATTTCCTTTTAAGTTGATGTTTAAAATAGGCACTTCTTCCGAAATGTTTAATTCGAAAACGTTTGGCTCTACTTTACTTCCGTTGTCAAGATTTGGCCAATCGGTATCAGCTTTAGCAAAATCTACTTTGTCTTTGATTTTAACTTTTGCGTCTTCAATGGTTATTTTATCTGCAAATTCTACTATTATCATTCCGTAATCTTGAAACGAACTAGAAGTAATTTTTTCAACACCTGAAATGTTTTTGAACTCTTTTTCAAGTGGTTTAATTACTAATTTTTCAACATCTTCGGCTGAGTTTCCTGGGAAAACAGACGAAATGTATACTTTGTTCTCAATGATTTCTGGGAAATCTTCACGTGGCATTGTAACATAGGCAATTACACCTGTAACTACAATTAATAAGGTCAAGATGTAGACAGTAACTCTATTGTCAACTGCCCAACTCGATATTCCGAATTCTTTATTTTGATGACTCATATTTGATTTGTTGTTTTTAGTTTTTAGTTAGTAGTTTATTGTTTTGAAGGTAACAATGAACAATAAACTGCTAACAATAAACTTTTTTAGAAATTCAATTTCATTCCGTCTGCAATACTGTTAACTCCTTCAGTAACAATAATGTCATTTGCAGATAAACCACTTAAAATTTCGGTAACATTATCTGACGATTTTCCAACTTTTACAAGTACTTTTTTAGCAGTTCCTGTTTTTCCGTTTGCATTAGTTACGGTGAATACAAATTTATTTCCTGTTCCATCTTCTTGTACTACATTTGTTGGAACTACGATAGAATTTTTACTAGTGTAGTCAATGATTTTAAGTTTAGCCACTTGGTTTGGACGTAATAAATTCTCAGGGTTTGGAACACTTACTTCGATTCCGAAACTTCTGTTATTTGGATTCAAATAATTTCCTACTTGACGAACTCTTCCTTTATAAGTTTTTCCTAAAGAAGTTAAGAAAACATCTACTTCAGTTCCTACTTTTAGTTTTCCTATATAAGTTTCAGGAACTGATGTTGAAACATACATATTGCCTAAGTTTATTATTCGCATTAAACCTTGTTGACTTGGAGCAACAATTTGTCCTTTTTCAACAAAAACTTCATCAATCGTCCCCGAAAATGGCGCGCGAATTAAAGTTTTAGCTACTTGAGATCTCATTTGAGCAACCATTTTTTGAGCAGAAATCATTTGTGTTTGTGCTTGAAGATATTGTATTTCAGAACCAATTTTTTTATCCCAAAGATTTTTTTGTCTTTCAAAAGTGGTTTTTGCCAAGTTATATTGATTTTCTAAATTCGCTAATTGTTGGCTCATTCCTGCATCATCAACACGACCAAGGATTTGGCCTTTAGAAACTCTTTGTCCTGCTCTAACATTAAGTGAAGTTAAATTTCCACTAAATTCTGGCTGAATTAAGATATTTTCTTTTGTGTCAACATTTCCTTGAATTTCAAGATAGTGATTGAAAATGGTATCTTTTACCGTTAGTACAGAAACTAAAGCTTCGTCTTTTTTTACATCAATTGTCGCTAATGCTTCTTCAATTTTTGCAATATCCGCTTGTAGTGCTGTTTTTTTAGCTTGAAGATCTTTTATATTTTTTGATGCAATTATAGCATCTAATGATTGATTATTTTCTTTTCCTCCACAAGAAAATAGTAGAATTGAAAATGCTGAGAGTATTAATATTTTTTTCATTGTTATATTGAAGTATTTATTAGTTTTTGTTAAATAATTTTTCTAAAGTTGCTCTTTTGTTTATTACATCAAGCATTGCTTGAAGATAATTTTGTTGTGCAGCATATAATTGTTCTTGTGCTTTAGTTAAATCGAAACTGCTTGCTAAGCCTTCTGTAAATTTGATTTGGTTTTTGTTTTCAATTCGTTCAGCCAAGTTTAAATTGCTTTTAGATGTTGTTAGCTGTTCTAAACTAAATTCGTAATCACTTTTGGCTTTTTCAAATTGTAATTTTAATTTTTGTTCGGTTTCTGTTAATTCTGTTTTTGATTGCTCTAACGCAATTTTGGCTTGTTGCGTTCGAGAACTTCTCGCAAAACTGCTAAAAATTGGAATATTTAAATTAATACCTAAGTTTGAATAATTAAAATAGCGTTGACTGCTTGAGAAAAATTGAAATTGCTCACCAAAGGCATTGTATCCAAAATTTACGTTAGCACCAAGTGTGGGTAAAGCTCTACTTTTTTCAAGTTTAAGCAATAACTCTTTGCTAATAAGTAAGTTTTGGCCTATTTTGTAATCTATATTGTTTGCAACGTTAAATTCTTCTTTTAGAATAGATAGGTCGATGTTGCTTTGGGCTAACACATCAAGCTTATCAGATAAATTTAGTTCGTTTTCTAAATTTATACCTAAAATGAGTTTTAGCATATCGTTGGCAATTCTTTTTTGTCTTTTTACATTCTCGAGAGAACTATTTATTGAAGATAAAGTGATTTGTAATTGCTCTACATTTTCCTCTTCTATCAAGCCGTTTTTATAAATTTCGTCGGTATCTGCAAGTGTTTTTTCGAGAATAGTTTTATTTTTCTTCAGAATTAAAATACTTTCGTCGGCTAAAAGTACATTTCCGTATGAATTAATAACTATTTCTTTAATCTCTTGAGTTGTTTTTACTTTTGCATTTTCAGATATTTTCAAATAGGTTTTGGCAGATTGTAACCCAACGAGGTAAGATCCATCAAAAATTAGTTGACTTAATGTGGCTACTGCATTTACACTATGTCTTGTGCCAAATGCTACTTCCTGAAATGTTCCTGATTGTCCACCAAAAATTTCTGCAGGAATTAACGATCTTTGTATTTCGAAATTATTTAAATAGCCTATTGTCCCATTTATTTGTGGCAATCCCATGGTGGTTGTTTCCCATTTTTTTTGCTTGGCCGCTTCTATATCGCGATTGGCGTTGATAGAAGAATAATTGTTTTGAATGGCATGATCTATCGCCTGTTTTAGAGAGAATGAATAACTTTCTTTCTGTTGTTGTGCGTGCAGTATTGAAGCGCACAGCAGTACCAGTAGTATGATTTTGTTCTTCATGAATTGATGATTATATATAGTTTGATAATTGTTTTTCTAGTTCTAAAATTCCTTTTGGTGTAGCAATGGCTCGTGTATGATATTCTAAAGCTTTACCTTCAAGTTTGTAGGCATCGCTTTCTAGTAGTGTGTTTTCGTTTATTGAAAAAATTAAAGTGTAATAGAATTTTGTAGAAGATTCAACATCGGTTTCTATTCTGTAAAATCCTTGTTGTATTCCTTTAATAATGTTTTGAGAAAATATATGATAACAATCTTCAATTTCATTTGCCATCATTTTTTCATAAATTTCGGGATAATGCTTTTTTAATTGATAAGCTGGCGAATGGTCAAATGATTTAAACATCTCTTTGAACATTTTTCGCATCTCAAAATTTTCTTCAATTGCATTAAAGTTTTTACTCACAACCTCTTCCATTAAACTGTGAATTTTTTGATGAATTACTTCTGTTCCTTCTTCAATTAGTTTTTCTTTATTACTAAAATATTTGTAAATTGTTTTTTTAGAAATACACATTTCACACGCAATATCATCCATGGTAACGCTCTTAAAACCTAGTTTTAGGAACATGTCTGTTGCTTTTTTAATAATTTTTTCTTTCATTGCTAATGTATTAATGGTGAAATCCGTTAATGTGAATTATTTAAATTTCGTAGCAAATGTATAACGGAAACTTTGAATACAAATATAGTTTCCTGAGTATTTGCATAAATTTAACATATCATAAAGTTTCTGTTTTGTTGATTGTAATTTTTTTAACTTATTTTTGTAGAACGTAATTATTACAATTAAATCTAAAATTGATGCACGCAATTTCTCATTATCAAAATCTCATTTCAGCCTATTTTGCAGATTTACATTTAAACAAAGAGCCACGAAATCTTTACGATCCGATTGATTATATATTGCATTTAGGAGGTAAAAGAATGCGGCCAATTTTAACATTAATGGCGACAGAGATTTTTGATGCAGATTGCAAAAAGGCATTAGCAGCAGCATCGGCAATTGAGGTTTTTCATAATTTTTCATTGGTTCATGACGATATTATGGATGACGCACCGTTGAGAAGAGGAAATGAAACGGTTCATGAAAAATGGGATGTTAATACCGGAATTCTTTCTGGTGATGCAATGTTGATTTTAGCTTATCAGCATTTTGAAGAATACGAACCAAAAATTTTCAGAGAATTAGCAAAATTATTCAGCAAAACAGCATTAGAAGTTTGCGAAGGACAACAATATGACGTTGATTTTGAAACTAGAGATGATGTTACCGTACCTGAATATTTAAAAATGATTGAGTACAAAACAGCTGTTCTGGTTGGTGCAGCAATGAAAATGGGAGCAATAGTTGCAGAAGCATCAGATGAAAATGCCAATTTAATATATGATTTTGGATTGAATCTCGGACTTGCTTTTCAACTACAGGACGATTATTTAGACGCGTTTGGTGAT
The DNA here is from genome assembly GCA_044361155.1 of Flavobacterium sp. GTDB lineage: Bacteria > Bacteroidota > Bacteroidia > Flavobacteriales > Flavobacteriaceae > Flavobacterium. The sequence continues at coordinate 78,762 of JBIKJF010000009.1, read as the reverse complement.
CCTGAAACTTTTGGCAAGCAAGTTGGGGGTGATATTATAGAAAACAAGAAAACCTACTTGTATCTTAAGGCAATGGCTTTTTCTAATGTTGAAGTAAAAGAACAGTTGTCCCATTTATTTTCTATTCAGCCGAGTGATAATTTCAATAAAATCGAATCGGTAAAAGCCATTTTCAATCAAACAAAAGCAACAGAAGCAACTCAAAAAGCTATACAAGACTATACTTTTAAAGCATTTGAAACTCTAGAAAGAATGAACATTTCAAGTGAAAAAAAGTCTATGTTGAAAGTTTTTGGAGAAAATTTAATGAATAGAAATGTCTAGTTTTATAACTCCAATATCAACAGACCATCTACTTTCAGAAGCAGAAAAAGAAAATTTATATCTCAAATTAGTTGAGCAATTGAATAAAGATTTCAATTTTGCTAATGAGCCTATAGATTTACCTAAAAGTGTTTTACCAAATGAACTAAAAATTCAACTTCACGAGAAAATTTACCGGTTAATTCAGTATAAATTTGCCGAATATTTAAGTTTACTTTACATTATTGATGTTTCTGAAGACGAGATTAAAAAATTAGATGGTTCCGATATTATGGAACTGTCGGAACAAGTAGCTTTCTTGATTCTTAAACGAGAGTGGATGAAAGTTTGGTTCAGAAATCGATACTAAAGTTTTTTCAATAATGAATTTACAACTCCGATAACTAGTGCACTTTTAAAATCATTTGTTCCATTTGGATTAAATGAATCTATTCTTTGTCCATCTGGTCCAAAAAAAGAAAAAGATTTGGTGTTACTCATATAATACTTTTCACCTATTAAATAATAATTATCATTCAAATTTGTTGTAGAATTGTAAATTGAAAGTTGATATAAACTACTTGGTTTTTTGTAGTTAAAACTTAGTAAGTAAGTGTTGTTAGAAAAATTCACAAAGGTTGATGGTAGCTTTGGCAAACTTTTAAATTGATTCTGACACAATACAGAATAAGACGATAATATAAAAATCAAAATGTTTTTCATAATGTTGCTTGTTTAAATTATTTAAAAATAAATTTTACAAATTGTTGCTTTTAAAAAAACACTCGCACAAATGGCATAATCGCATCGCCATAAACGCCATTGTCGTTTTTAAACAAAACATTATATCGTACGCCAAAAGTAATGTTTTCCATGCGATAACCAGCGCCAATAAAAAGACCAGTATTCCAAAAATCAGCACTATTAATTCCATCGCCACTAAAACTTCTGTTGACACGCAATTGCTCTAATTCGGCAGAAAGTTGTATTTCTTGAACAGGATTGAATAAAGTAATTATGCTTGCACCGTACATATTAGAAGTAAAAAAACTATTTTGTTTGAGATAACTGTATTGCAAACCAACACCCATGGCAACATATTGATTGGCGTTGTAAATTGCAGAAGGTGCAACAGATATATTGGTAAATCCAGAGCCAAATCCTAAGCCCATTCCGCCTCCAAATTGTACTTTTTTCCAAAATTCACTTTTTACGGACTGTGTAGGTGTTTCTTGTGCATTGGTACCAAAACTTAATGTAAAAAAAAATAGAAATGTTAATCTTTTTGTTAAATTGTATAAAGCACTCGTTTCCATAGCTATATATATAGTTAATTAGCGATATAAAAGTACTAAAAACATTGAAAGATTGTTATAAATATTTTACTTTTGCATTAAATTTTTTTAACACAACGATTATTTTGTCTTAAAACATGGATAGATTTTCCTTCTTAAACGCAGCTCACACCGAATTTTTCGCACAATTATACGATCAATATCTGGTAAATCCTGATAGTGTTGAACCAAGTTGGCGTGCTTTCTTTCAAGGTTTTGACTTTGGAATGGCAACTTTCAACGAAGAAAACGTAGGCGAATATGTTGCCAATTATGCTGCAACTTCTATAGATAATGGACAAGCTTCTGAAAAACTTCAAAAAGAATTTAATGTTCTTAAGTTAATTGATGGTTACAGAACACGTGGTCACCTTTTTACTGAAACTAATCCTGTTCGTGAAAGAAGAACTTACGAACCAAATTTAGATTTGTTGAATTTCAGGCTTTCAGATGCAGATTTGAATACCGTTTTTGATGCTGCGAAAGTTTTAGGTCATCAACCAAAAACATTAAAAGAAATTATTACTCATCTCAAAAATGTATACTGCCAACATATTGGTATTGAGTACATGTACATGAGAAAACCAGAGGTTATTCAATGGATTCAAAATAAAATAAATGTAAACGATAATCTTCCAAATTTTGACGGAGACCAAAAGAAACACATTTTAGGAAAACTAAACGAAGCGGTTTCTTTTGAAAACTTTCTTCATACAAAATATGTAGGTCAAAAACGTTTTTCTCTTGAAGGAGGTGAAAGTATTATTCCTGCTCTTGATGCTTTAATTGAATCTGCTGCTGAAAAAGGTGTAGAACATTTTGTAATGGGAATGGCACACAGAGGTAGATTGAATATTTTAGCAAACATTTTTGGAAAAGCAACACAAGATATTTTCTCAGAATTTGACGGGAAAGATTACGATAAAGAATACTTTGATGGTGACGTAAAATACCATTTAGGTTTAACTTCTGAAAGAAAAACCAAATCGGGTAAAAAAATCAATATCAATTTAGCTCCAAATCCTTCGCACCTTGAAACTGTTGGTGCGGTTATTGAAGGAATTGCGCGTGCTAAACAAGATAAATATACGCCAGATGATTTTTCTAAAGTTTTACCAATTGCAGTTCACGGTGATGCAGCTGTTGCTGGACAAGGAATTGTGTACGAAATTATTCAAATGGCTCAATTAGATGGTTACAAAACTGGTGGAACTATTCATATTGTAATCAACAACCAAGTTGGATTTACCACAAATTACCAAGATGCACGTTCGTCTGTTTATTGTACTGATGTTGCAAAAGTGACTCTTTCTCCTGTATTGCATGTTAATTCAGACGATGCCGAAGCAGTTGTTCACGCTATGTTATTTGCCTTAGATTTCCGTATGCAGTTTGGTCGTGATGTGTTTATCGACTTGTTAGGATATAGAAAATACGGTCATAACGAAGGTGATGAACCACGTTTCACTCAACCAGTTTTGTATAAAATCATTGCTAAACATAGAAATCCAAGAGATATTTATGCTGAGAAATTGATTACTGCTGGAATTGTTGACGCTGCTTATATTACCAAAATCGAAAACGAATACAAAGATAAATTAGATGAGAATCTTCAAGCATCTCGTAAAAAAGATTTAACAATCATAACGCCATTCTTGCAAGACGAATGGAAAGGATTCGAACAAGTATCGGATGATGTTATGTTGCAAAAATTTGATACTAAATTTGATAAAAAGAAATTAGATCAAATAGCCGATGAAATTTCAACTTTGCCATCAGATAAAAAATTTATAAGCAAAATCACAAAAATTATCACCGATAGAAAAACAATGTATGATAACAATGTTATTGATTGGGGAACTGCTGAAACTCTTGCTTATGGTTCATTATTAACTGAAGGCTACGATGTTAGAATTTCAGGTCAAGATGTAGAAAGAGGAACATTCTCACATCGTCATGCTGTTGTAAAAGTAGAAGATAGTGAAGAAGAAGTAATTCTTTTAAATTCACTAAAAGATAAAAAAGGAAAGTTCAATGTTTTCAATTCTTTCCTTTCAGAATACGGTGTTTTAGGTTTTGATTATGGTTATGCTTTAGCAAATCCGAATGCATTGACAATTTGGGAAGCACAGTTTGGAGATTTCTCTAATGGTGCTCAAATCATGATTGACCAATACATTTCATGTGGTGAAGACAAATGGAATAACCAAAATGGTATCGTTCTTTTGTTGCCTCACGGATATGAAGGTCAAGGTGCCGAGCACTCTTCGGCTAGAATGGAACGTTATTTACAACTTTGTGCACGTCATAATATGTACGTTGCTGATTGTACAACGCCAGCCAATTTCTATCACTTGTTGAGAAGACAAATGAAAACGAAATTCCGTAAACCATTAATTCATTTTTCGCCAAAAAGTTTGTTGCGTCACCCATTGTGTGTTTCTTCCCAAGAAGAATTATACAACGGACAATTTCAAGAAACAATTGATGATAATTCAGTAGATAAGAAAAAAGTAAAAACAGTTGTTTTCGTTACCGGAAAATTCTACTACGATATACTTGCCGAAAGAGAAAAATTAGAAAGAAATGATGTAGCTTTGGTTCGTGTAGAGCAATTATTTCCATTACCAGTCGAACAATTAAAAGCAATTATTGCTAGTTATCCAAACGCAGATGATTATGTTTGGGCACAAGAAGAACCTAAAAACATGGGTGCTTACAGCTATATGTTGATGAATTTCGATTTAGTGCCTTGGAGATTAGCTTCATTAAAAGCATACGCAGCACCAGCAGCTGGAAGTCACACAAGAGATAGAAGGCGTCATGCCGATGCTATTAGAATGGTTTTTGATAAAAATTTATTTAGATAAAAGAGTTTATGGTTTATAGTTTGTAGTTCATAGTTGGCTACAAACAAATAACAATAAACAATTAACTACGAACAATAAACTAAAAGAATATGATTTTAGAAATGAAAGTGCCTTCTCCAGGCGAGTCTATAAAAGAAGTTGAAATTGCTACTTGGTTAGTAAAAGATGGCGATTATGTAGAAAAAGACCAAGCGATTGCTGAAGTAGATTCAGACAAAGCAACTCTTGAATTACCTGCAGAAGCAAGCGGAATTATTACCCTAAAAGCAGAAGAAGGTGATGCAGTAGCTGTTGGTGCAGTAGTTTGTTTGATTGATACAAGTGCAGCTAAACCATCAGGTGATGCTCCAGCACCAGCAAAAGAAGAAGCGAAACCAGTTGTAGAAGCTGCAAAAGCTGAGGTAAAAGCAGCTCCAGTTGCTGAAAAAACATATGCTACTCAAGCTCCATCTCCAGCTGCGAGAAAAATATTAGACGAGAAAAACATCCAACCAACTGAAATCGTTGGAACAGGAAAAGGTGGAAGAATCACTAAAGATGATGCTGTAAATGCAGTGCCATCTATGGGAACTCCAACTACCGGAAATCGTGGTTCTGAGAGAACAAAATTATCAATGTTACGTCGTAAAGTAGCTGAAAGATTAGTTTCTGCTAAAAATGAAACAGCAATGTTAACTACGTTCAATGAAGTTGACATGACAGCTATTTATGCTTTAAGAGCTGAATATAAAGATGTATTTAAAGAAAAACACGGATTAGGTTTAGGTTTCATGTCATTCTTCACAAAAGCGGTTACAAGAGCATTACAATTATTCCCAGATGTGAACTCAATGATTGATGGTCAAGAGAAAATTTCTTATGATTTCTGCGATATTTCAGTTGCGGTTTCTGGTCCAAAAGGATTAATGGTTCCTGTAATGAGAAATGCTGAAACATTATCATTTAGAGGAGTTGAAGCTGAAATAAAAAGATTAGCAATTCGTGCACGTGACGGACAAATTACGGTTGACGAAATGACAGGTGGAACATTCACAATTTCTAATGGTGGTGTTTTTGGAAGTATGTTGTCAACACCAATTATCAATCCTCCGCAATCAGGAATTTTAGGAATGCACAATGTGGTTGATAGAGCTATCGTGAAAAACGGACAAATAGTTATCGCTCCAGTAATGTATGTTGCTTTATCTTATGATCACAGAATCATTGACGGACGTGAGTCAGTTGGTTTCCTTGTGGCTGTTAAAGAAGCATTAGAAAACCCAGTAGAGCATTTAATGGTTGGAAATGCTAAAAAAGCATTAGAATTGTAATAAATTAAAATTTAAAAATACAAATCCCAAATTCCAAAAGAGTTTGGGATTTTTTCGTTTATTTGTGTTCACTAACCAATACTTTTTATGGCATCAAACAAAAAATCGGCAGCGATAGGTTTTATTTTTATAACCATGCTTATCGACATTACTGGTTGGGGAATTATTATTCCGGTGATTCCTAAGTTAATTCAAGAATTAATAAATGGCGATGTTAGTGAAGCAGCAAAAATTGGTGGTTGGTTAACTTTTGCGTATGCCATAACACAATTTGTTTTTGCACCATTAGTTGGAAATTTAAGTGATAAATTTGGTAGAAGACCTATAATTCTAATATCGCTTTTTGCCTTTTCAATGGATTATTTATTGTTAGCTTTTGCTCCAACCATCACATGGATTTTCATTGGAAGAATTATTGCTGGTATTACAGGCGCAAGTATCACAACAGCTTCTGCTTATATTGCTGATGTTAGTACACCAGAAAACAGAGCCAAAAACTTCGGAATGATTGGTGCAGCTTTTGGTTTAGGATTCATCATCGGACCAGTAATCGGAGGTCTATTGGGACAATATGGTTCTAGAGTTCCATTTTATGCTGCTGCAGTTTTATGTTTATTGAACTTTCTTTATGGTTATTTCATTTTACCAGAATCTTTATCAAAAGACAATCGAAGAGAATTTAGTTTGAAAAGAGCTAATCCAATTAGTGCTTTTATGAATTTGAGAAAATATCCAAAGTTAATTGGGCTTGTAGTTTCAACTTTTTTGCTTTATACAGCTTCACACGCTGTTCATAGCAATTGGAGTTATTTTACAATGTACAAATTCAACTGGGATGAAAAAATGGTAGGAATTTCATTAGGAGCTATCGGACTTTTAGTTGGAATAGTTCAAGGTGGTTTGATACGCGTTATAAATCCAAAATTAGGAAACGAAAAAAGTATTTATGTTGGAATGGCACTTTATACTGTTGGAATGTTTCTTTTTGCAACAGCAACCGAAAGTTGGATGATGTTCGCATTTTTAATACCTTATTGTCTTGGAGGAATTGCTGGGCCAGCGATGCAAGCCGTTATTTCAAGTCAAGTTCCTGCTAATGAGCAAGGAGAAATTCAAGGAACATTATCAAGTTTGATGAGTGCTTCGGCTATTGTTGGCCCGCCAATTATGAGTACGGTTTTTTATTATTTTACTCATAAAGAAGCTCCGTTTCAGTTTGCAGGCGCACCTTTTGTGCTTGGTGGAATTTTGATGTTTTTAAGCACCATTATTGCGTACTTTTCTTTTAAAAATAGCAATAAATAATTATAATAATTACCATAAAAAAATCCCAAATCCCATTGTTAACTTTGGAATTTAGGATTTATTAATTTAGAATTATAACTTTATTCTTTAATTATTTTGATTGTTTTTTCTTGACCTTCACTTCTCACTTTTACAAAGTAAACCCCATTTGCAAGTTCACTTAAATTAAGTTCTGTTTGTAGTTCATTAATTTTTTTCGTTAGAATTTTTTGTCCAAGTAGTGAAGTAATTTCTATTTCTTCTATTAATGAAGCGTTAGAAATTGATAAACTATTTTTCACCGGATTTGGATAATAATTAAAATCATTGAATGCAGAGTTTTGGTTTGATAATGCACTAATAGTTGTAGTGGCTACATTTGTTACAATTGGAGCATTAAAATCAAAATAGATATTAGCAACATTAGATATTACATTTCCAACAGCTATTGATGCAATAGGTTTTATTTTGTATGTAATATATCCATGACTTAGAGGTTCATTATTAGTTCCTGGTAAATTGATTCCTTCAAAAAGAAATTCGTTGTGACCATTGTTATTTTTAACTCTACAATTATGACTGGAATTGATAAATTCGAAAGTATTCCAATCTAGTTTTGCGTCTAAATCATTTAAAACCTTAATATTGATAGCTTCAGAAGTACCAATATTTTGAAAACGAATAGTGTAATGTAGATAATCTTGTTGTGCTTGCGCCAAAGATATTGAACTTCCTTCATGAACAATGATATCATTTGGATCATAAGAATTTACTACTATTTGACTCATGCTTGAATTATTATTTGAAGGCGTTGCATCACTAGTATCTGGTAAAACTGTGCCAGAAAAAGTAACTACATTTCCTAAATCAACTGTTGGTGGAATTGCAACTTGAAATTTAACATTATTTATAACTCTACTTTCAAATGGTGCTAAGTTAGAAAAACTATAAGTTAGTTGATTTCCTACTAAACCTGATGGAGAAGGGTTGCTTGATAAAAATGACATTTTAGTACTGTCAAATTGAAATGTAACTTGTCCGCTTAGTGTTGTGCTTCCATTGTTTTTATACCAAACATTATAAATTGCAGGTAATCCTGGAACTACATCAAATAATGGGATTAATACAACTTCTAAGTCATCAACGTTAGTATTAGCAGTTACACAAAAATCTGCAGCAGTCATAGTTCCTGGCGTAGATAAGTTAAAAACTTGATTAGATGGCGTCACCGTAAAATAACTTGGCAAATTAATCGAAACCGTATTTGAGCCAGCATCACCAATTAAATAATACTGATTACTATAATAATTAGAATAAGTACTATATGTTGCAGTTCCGTTAATATTTTTTGCATGAATATTACTTAAATAAGCATCTCCAGTATCACAACCACTATTGTTAGCGTCAAATTTTATTTTTCCTAAAATTCTATTTTTCAAAACTACTACATAAGCATAATTCACATAACATTGAGAGGGATTTGCAATAGAACATATTTGATATGGAACGAAATAAGTTCCTTCGGAAACATTCGCAGCAATGTTAATTGTGCCATTTGTATTAAATGAAAATCCTGTAGGAAGATTTAAAAGAGTCAAATTCACATTGGAAGCATTGGCAGGATTTCCATTAATTGTATCATTATTGAAGATACTAGGAGTAATTGAGTTTGGGTAATTTGGATTGCTAAAATCATCATAATTTGCAACAACATCAGTAATACCAGTTACATAAATGAAAGCCGAAGCGGTACCACATGTTCCACTCATATTATCGCAAACCGTGTAACTTATAATATAAACTCCAGGAATTGTGTTTACTGCTACTGATATTGTACCATCAGGATTTAGAGTTAATCCAGTTGGAAGTGATGAATTTGCATAGACAATAGAATTTCCAATAAGTGGTGGACCAAAACAAGCCGAATAATCATTAAAAAGTACACTTGAGGTAGTTCCACCAGTAGAATTGTCAATAGGAGTTCCACCAAAATCATCATTGTTTACAGTAACAGGAATAAGATCATTGTATAGTGTTACATAGCCAATATCGCAATTAGTAGGATTAGCTACTTCACATATTTGATATGCTATTGTAAATTGACCATAAATAGTCGGATTATACATAATCAAAAAACCATAATTTGAGGATAATGGATCAATATCTAAATCTATAATACCATTGTATGGATTATTTATGAGTGTAATTGTCACATCAGTATAAGAAAAGGTATTACCATTTAAGGTATCGTTAAAAAGCACATTATCCGAAGGATTATTGCCATAATAACCACATGTTGTGAAGATATTATTTGTATTTGCTACAATTTGCCCAAAGGAATTTGCCCAAAAAAGAAATAGAAAAAGAAAAAGGCCAGAAGTGTAAAATTTTCTCATAATCAAATAATTAAGTATCAAATGTATTAAAAAAGATGTAAGAATTATTCTTCTAAATGATATTTAGAATTACTTCAAATACAAACAATGATTATAATAATCTATAATAGCTTTTCCTTGTAATAAAACATCAGCGCCTATAATTCCGTCTACAGGTTTGGCTTTATGTTCTTGTAGCGCCTGGTTTACATGTGAAAGATCAAAAATTACAAGATCTAATGTTGCAGTTTTCCATCGGCCAAGTTGTATTTTGTTATTGCTACTTTGTTGCATAAACATTCCTGTTGCTCCTGCACTAGAAGCCATAGTTTTAGATTTTTTGGGCACTAATGCAAACGACTCTATACTCTCAAATCCGACGCAACTGTTACTTGCTCCAGTATCTAGAATAAAGCTGCCTTTTACACCATTTATAGTCGCTTTTATAAGTAAATGTTGGGTTTTTGAAACCTTAAATTTTATTTTTTTGTACTTGTTTTTTTTAAGAATTTTTTGAAAGTTTTCCATTTTTATGCCTAATATCTTTTTAACAAAAATAGTGAAACAAAACCATTAGGCTCATTTTATTAATGACTTTTGTTGTGTTTTTTAAAGATAAGATTCCTTATTTTTGCAATCCAAAATAATAGACACGCAAGGAGCAACCCGACAATGATTTTCACCGATACACACACGCATTTATATTCTTCCCAATTTCAAGACGATAGAGTAGAAACTATTCAAAGAGCTATTGATGCAGGTGTTTCTCGATTTTTTATTCCATCGATTGATTCTACTTATACACAGAAAATGTATGATTTGGAAGCGTTATTTCCTGAGAATATTTTCTTGATGATGGGCTTGCATCCATGTTATGTGAAAGAAAATTATCTTGAAGAATTGGCTCATGTAGAAGCAGAATTTGCTAAAAGAAAATTTTACGCAGTGGGTGAAATCGGAGTTGATTTATTTTGGGATAAAACTTTTTTGAAAGAACAACAACATGCTTTTCAGCAGCAAATTCAATTGGCAAAGAAGCAAGGTTTAGCAATAAATATTCATTGTCGTGATGCTTTTGATGAAACTTTTGAAGTTCTTGAAAGTGAAAAAAGTGATGCTTTATTCGGAATTTTTCATTGTTTTACAGGTGATTTTTCGCAAGCAGAACGTGCAATTTATTTAGGACTTAAACTCGGAATTGGTGGCGTTGCAACGTTCAAAAACGGAAGGATTGATCAGTTCTTGAAAGATATCGATTTAAAACATATTGTTCTCGAAACTGATTCGCCCTATCTTGCTCCAAATCCGTATCGAGGTAAACGGAATGAAAGCAGTTATACCCTTTTAGTAGCTCAAAAATTGGCCGAAATTTATAATCTCCCAATTGAAGAAATCGCTCGAATTACTACAGAAAATTCTAAGGATATTTTTGGGATTTAGTTTTTACGCGAATTACAGAGATTTACATGAAAGTAGCATGCTTAAAGTTCGCCAATATCAATGAATAAGTTAAATTCGTAAAATATTTGTTGCTTTTTTAATTCGAGATACTTCTTGCCATTTGTGTCAATTGTTTTACAACACAAATCCATTTAACCATTATATAATCAAAAAGTCATTATTTTTTTGTTATTTTGTTTTTCTTAAAAACGAAACTAAAAATGCAAAAATTTGACGCCATTCGTCCGTTTTATGAAACCGAAGTTAATGATGCTATAAAAGCGTCGTTAAATCATCCAATGATGAAAGCGATAATGAATTTTACATTTCCTAATGTTGATGATGAAGTTTGGAAAGAACAACTCAAACGCACACATTCTATCCGAGATTTTCAATGTAATTTTATTTATCAAGCTATTCAAAAAGTTTTAGAAAAATCATCAGAAGGATTATCAACATCAGGATTCGAAAAGTTAGAAAAAAACACTTCTTATCTTTTTATCTCTAATCATCGCGATATTATTTTAGATACGTCGTTGTTAAATACTTGTCTTTTTGAACACAGTTTAGTGATGACAGCTTCTGCAATTGGTGATAATTTGGTGAAACGAGATTTCATGAATACTTTAGCGAAGCTGAATCGTAATTTTTTAGTTCAAAGAGGTTTAACGCCACGAGAATTATTGCAAAGTTCTAAATTAATGTCAGAATATATTGGTCATTTACTTTTAAGAGAAAACCGTTCTGTTTGGATTGCTCAACGCGAAGGAAGAACTAAAGATGGAAATGATGCCACACATTCAGGAGTTTTAAAAATGCTCGGAATGGGTTCTGATGGCGCCAATTTAATGGATTATTTTAAGAAATTAAAAATAGTTCCTGTTTCAATATCGTACGAATATGATCCAACGGATGCTTTAAAGATGCCTCAACTTATGGCAGAAGCAAACGATGAGGTTTATGTTAAAGATAAAAACGAAGATTTTGTAAATTTATTAAGCGGAATTATTGGTCAGAAAAAAAGAATTCACATTCACGTTGGTGATGTTTTGGATACTGAATTGGATTTAATTTCAGCTGAAAATGACAATTCAAACAAGCAAATTCAAGCATTGGCACAAGTTATTGATGATTCAATTTTGCAATCTTATAAATTGTGGCCAACTAATTATATCGCTTATGATTTATTGAATAAAACCAATAAATATTCAGACAAATATACGGAAGACGAAAAGTCATTATTTGAAAGACGATTGGAAATGAAAATTGATGTAACCAATGATTTTATGGTGGAAAGTTTTTTAAATATGTATGCCAATCCGGTGGTGAATAAATCTAAATACGAGAATGCAATCTAAACCAAAAATATTTCTGATTTATACTGGTGGAACTATTGGTATGATGAAAGACTTTGAAACAGGTGCTTTGAAAGCATTTGATTTTAACCAATTGTTGGATAAAATTCCTGAATTGAAACAATTAGATTGTCAAATAGAAACTTTTTCTTTTGAAAAACCTATAGATTCTTCGAATATGAATCCTGAAAAGTGGGTTCAAATTGCTTCGGTTATTGAGGATAATTATACTCAATTTGATGGATTTGTAGTTTTGCACGGTTCAGATACAATGTCTTATTCGGCTTCTGCCTTGAGCTTTATGCTAGAAAACAGCTCTAAACCTATTGTTTTTACAGGTTCACAATTGCCAATTGGCGATTTAAGAACCGATGCCAAAGAAAATTTAATCACGGCAATTCAAATAGCTTCTTTACAACAAAATGGAAAACCAGTAGTTCAAGAAGTTTGTTTATATTTTGAATACAAATTATATCGTGGCAATCGAACTACTAAAATAAACGCCGAACATTTTAATGCGTTTACTTCTCCAAATTATCCAGCTTTGGCAGAATCAGGAGTTCATTTGAATGTAAATGATTTGTCTTTATTACCAAAAAACACTAAAAAACTTATCGTTCATAAAGAATTAGATGATAATATTGTAGTTGTAAAAATGTTTCCCGGCATAAGTGAATCGGTGTTTTCTGCTATTGTTGCTATTCCAAATTTAAAAGGAATAGTTTTAGAAACTTATGGTTCTGGAAATGCTCCTACGGAAGAATGGTTTATTCAAATTTTGAAAAAAGCTATTAAAAATGGCTTGTTTATCATCAATGTAACGCAATGTTCAGGTGGAAGTGTGAGTATGGGTCAATATGAAACAAGCACACAATTAAAAAAAATCGGATTAATTTCAGGAAAAGATATTACTACAGAAGCGGCAATTACAAAATTGATGTATTTATTGGGTCAGAAAGTTGCGTCAAATGTTTTTAAATCCATTTTTGAAACTTCTTTACGAGGCGAAATGGATTAATCTTTCTCTTTGATTATTGTTATTTTTTATTGTTCTTTGTACAACAATTAGAGAGGTGTCCGAGTGGTTGAAGGAGCAAGCCTGGAAAGTTTGTATATGGGTAACTGTATCGTGGGTTCGAATCCCATCCTCTCTGCTAAAAAAAACTTAAATTAAAACCTTTTAAATCTTGTAATTTGAAAGGTTTTTCTTTTGTAAATTATTAAATCTTTTTCAACTCACTAATTTCCAATCGCAATTGTTGAAACATATCTTTTACATTCATAACACCCAAATCGTCAGGTTGAAATTCTTGAGTACAAAAACTACAAACGTGCTCCCAAATTTCTAGAATTTCATTGGCTTTTACTTCATAAGGTTTATAACCAATGTTGTCTGAATGAAAAATAAAAATAGTCTCTCTTTTAGGTTTTCTATAAATTCTTTTATAAACAATACCATCGTTTCTACTCAAAACAACATAGGTTTTGCCATCTTTTATATCAGCCAGTTTTTCAATGTATTTGCCAACAATAAAAGACTTGTCGTTGTGTGGTGGCATCGAATTTCCTTCAATGGGAAAAGCTCTAAACTTTCCCTTAGTCAAAAACGGCAAATGCATTTGTTGTAATTTTTCTATAAACTCAGGATCACTGTAACCGCTTAAATAACCAGCTTTAGCTTTATAAGGTAGTATTTCAATATAATCTCTACCAGATTTATCGATTGTGATGGGTAGTAAAATGCGATTGTCTTCCATTTTCAATAGGCTATCCAATGGTATTTTTTGTAAATCTACATTGATTAAAATATCAATACTTACATGAAAATACTTTGAAATTCTTTTCAAAATATCAAACGGTGGCTCGCTTTTACCTTCTTCATATTTTGCAAATCGAACTCTGGTGATTATTAAATCATCAGCCAGTTTTTGTTGCGAAATACCCAATTGATTGCGCAGTAATTTTATGTTTTCTGAAAATATAGACATTGATATAATTTATATCAACAAACATAATACTATTTGATACAAAATGAAATAATTTTGTAAAAAAAAATAAATCACTTTCTTGAAAAAGGATAGCTTCAACACAAATGAGCAGAGCAATAGTACATATGGACTTAGACACCTTCTTTGTTTCCTGCGAAAGATTAGTAAATCCGCAACTAGTAGGATTACCACTAATTATTGGTGGTAGCTCTGATCGTGGCGTTGTGGCGTCGTGCTCTTACGAAGCAAGAAAATTTGGAGTCCGTTCTGCCATGCCTATTAAATATGCCTTGCGTCTTTGTCCACAAGCTTCTGTTATTAAAGGCGATATGGAGTACTATTCTAATAAATCACACGAGGTAACCTCTATTTTAAAAGAAGTAGCGCCAATAGTTGAAAAAGCAAGTATCGATGAATTTTATTTAGACCTAACCGGAATGGATAAGTTTTTTGGCTGCTACAAATGGACCACAGAACTATCTAGTAAAATTCTAAAAGAAAGTGGTTTACCAATAAGTTTTGCCCTTTCAGTAAACAAAACAGTCTCTAAAATTGGTACTGGCGAAGCAAAACCTCTGGGTAGAATAGAAATTACCGAAACCAACGTCAAACCTTTTTTAAATCCATTGCCTATTCAAAAAATTCCAATGTTGGGCGATGTTACCTTTCAATTACTATCAAGAATTGGTATTAGAAACATCCAAACATTATCAGAAATGCCTGTTGAAGTTTTACAACAAATGATTGGTAAAAACGGAGTTGAAATCTGGAAAAAAGCAAACGGAATAGACAACAATCCGGTAGAACCTTATACTGAAAGAAAATCTATTTCAACCGAACATACTTTTGAAACCGATACCATTGACATCTACAACATTAAATCTCTAATTGCAGGAATGGTAGAAAAATTATCTTATCAATTGCGTTCAGAAGGATTTTTAGCATCAACAGTAGTAGTTAAAATACGCTACAATAATTTTGATACAGAGACCAAACAAATTAAAATTCCCTACACGTCTTTCGATCATATTTTAACTAAAACAGCAATAGAACTTTTTGAGAAAGTGTACACCAGAAGAATGCGCTTGCGGTTGGTCGGGATACGGTTCACAGGATTGGTTCGTGGGACCTATCAAATCAATATGTTTGAAGACACAACAGAATTGTTATCGCTCTATCAAGCCATCGATAAAATTAAAAATAGGTTTGGTTTTGATGCGGTTTCACGATGTTCAGGGACCATTATAAAACAAAAAGTAAAATAAAAATAATCAGGGCGTTTCCCTACGGGTCGGGCTGTTCGCTATATCTTTTGTTCCGCTAACGCTACACAAAAGGATGCCGCTTCCATCCCTAACGCAAAAAAAATTAAAAATCAAAATTCGTAAATCTACAATCAAAGATCCCAATGTATCTCAACTGCCATTCCTATCATAGCTTACGTTACGGAACCATTCCGTTGAACGAACTAGTGCAACAAGCTAAAATTTCTAGACTTACCTCAGTTGCATTGACCGATGTTAATACGGTAACTGGTATTTACGATTTTACAAAACAATGCAAAGAAGTTGGTATAAAACCCATTGTAGGTGTTGAGTTCAGACAAAACAACAAATTACTTTTTATTGGCTTAGCCAAAAATCAAAAAGGCATTGGCGAAATGTGTCGTTTGCTAACCCATCATAATCTATCCAAAACCCAATTGCCAAATGTTGCACCAGCATTTGAAAATGTATTTATAATTTATCCAACCAGTAATATTCCTGATGACTTACGGTATTTTGAATACATTGGCATTCGTCCAGAAGAAGTGATAAAATTATTCAAAACCGAATGGAAAAAGAAAACCGAAAAGGCGGTCGTGCTTCAACCTGTTACTTTTAGAACCAAGAAAGAGTACAATTTGCATCGAATTTTACGCGCCATTGATAACAACACTTTATTGTCAAAATTGACCGAAGACGATATTTGCAACACTTCTGAAATTATGACAAGTTCTAAAGAGTTAGTTAAAAACTACATCGAATATCCTGAAATCATAAAAAACACCGAATTACTTATTGACCAATGCAATTTTGATTTTGAATTTAAAACGCCTCGAAACAAAAAATTCTATACTAAAAGTAAAGAAGGCGACCGCTTATTGTTAGAAAACTTAGCCAAAAGTGGTTTAACAAAACGCTACGGAAACACAAACAAAGAAGCGCAAGCCCTCGTAATAAAAGAGCTTAAAGTAATCAACGCCTTAAATTTTAGTGGCTATTTTCTAATCACGTGGGACATCATTCAATACAGTAAAAGTAGAGGTTTTATGCATGTGGGTAGAGGTAGTGGTGCCAATAGTATTGTGAGTTATTGTCTTGGTATTACAGACATTTGTCCTATAGAACTCAATTTATATTTTGAACGATTTTTAAACGAAAATCGAAAATCGCCACCAGATTTTGATATCGATTGGTCTTGGCGCGAACGCGATTTTATTCTAGAATATATTTTTAAGCGTTTTGATCCAAATCATGTAGCATTTTGTGGTACAAATGTAGAATTCAAATACCGCTCTATTTTTAGAGAAGTAGGCAAAGTTTTTGGATTATCCAAAGACGAATTAGATGGATTATCAAAAGCCAAAGGACGGCAAAGAGAAACCAACTCGGTAGTAAAATATGTCGAAGAATACGGAATGATGCTAGAGAAATATCCAAATCAAAGAAGCATGCACTCCTGCGGAATAATAATTTCTGAAGAACCAATTACTAATTTTACAGCGCTGGAAATGCCACCAAAAGGCTTTCCAATTGTGCAATTTGATATGCATATAGCCGAAGATATAGGTTTTGAAAAATTCGATATTCTAAGTCAGCGTGGTCTGGGCACCATTGATGAAGCTGTTAAAATTATTGAAAAAAACAGAGGGATTAAAGTAGATATTACTGATATTTCATTGTCTAAAAACGAAGCCAAATGCAATGATTTACTTAGTATTGGTAAAACTTTAGGCTGCTTTTATATAGAAAGTCCGGCCATGCGTGGTTTGTTACGACGATTAAAATGCGACAATTACAAAACACTAGTTGCTGCGTCAAGTATCATTCGTCCTGGCGTTGCCCAAAGTGGAATGATGCGAGAATATATATTTCGACACAATCATCCAGATAAATTTGAATATTTTCATGAAGTATTCAAAGAACAGTTGGGCGAAACCTATGGTGTAATGGTCTATCAAGAAGATGTAATTAAAATTGCGTTACATTATGGTGGGCTGACTGCTGCCTATGGCGATATTCTAAGAAGAGCCATCAGCGGGAAGGGACGTTCGTTAGCGGAATTACAATCTGTAAAAAACCAATTTTTTGTTTCTTGCAAAGCACAAGGACATCCAGAAAAGTTGAGTGAAGAAGTATATAGGCAAATAGAAAGTTTTGCAGGATATTCTTTTTGTAAGGCGCATTCAGCAAGTTATGCCGTAGAAAGTTATCAAAGCTTGTATCTAAAAACTTATTTCGGAATAGAATTTATGGTTGCAGCTATCAATAATGGCGGCGGTTTCTACAGACCCGAAATTTATATTCACGAAGCCAAAATGAGTGGCGCAACTATTCATAATCCGTGTATCAACAAAAGCGTTTATCAGACTACCGTTTATGGAACGGATGTTTATTTAGGTTTTATGCTTTTAAAGAATCTAAACAGCGAGTATGTTTTTAGTATTGTTGCTGAACGAGAAAAAAATGGTGCATTCAGATCTATTGAAAATTTCATCACTAGAGTGCCATCAGGATTAGAAAGTATTCAAACATTAATATTTATCGGAGCTTTTAGGTGTACAGGCAAAACAAAAAGTCAGTTAATTATTGAAGCTAGAATACTTTTAATAAACCACAAGTTTGAAATAAATATTCCTTTACTAATAGAGGAGCCAACTAAGGAATATAAATTTCCAATCATAAAACGTTCCATTTTAGAGGATGCTTTTGATGAAATAGAATTATTGAGTTTTCCTGTTTCGTGTTCACCATTTGATTTATTAGAAACAAAATTTAAGAGTGCTATTTTTGCCAATAATCTCATTGACTATCTAAAGAAAGAAGTAAAACTAATTGCTTACTTAGTATCCATTAAACAAGTGCCCACAAAATCGGGAATGATGTTTTTTGGTACTTGGATTGACGCAAACGGCGATTATTTTGACACAGCACACTTTCCTAAAAGTTTAATAAGCTATCCGTTTAAAGGTGGCGGATGCTATTTACTTTTGGGTATTGTAGAAGTGGATTATCATTTTCCAACCATAACCATTTCTAAAATGGCCAAAATGCCTTTTAAGCCTGATCCAAGATATGCCAATTCAAAAACACTTCAATTTAAAGCGACAGAACAACTACGGGGTGATATTAGCACCACTGAACGAGCGCCATATCCCCAAGAACATGAAATTAATTTACCTAGGATGAAGATGGTTTAGACTATGTTATAAGTTAGAAAAACACAAAAAACTATTCTTTAAATCTTCCTTTAAAGCTTTGCCATAATAATAGATAATCAAAAGAACCAAAGTTCTAGTTATAAAAGTAATTATAAACAGAAAGTTGTACCACAATTAAAAATACGATTTTGTGAAAAGTATTTTTTGAAAAATAGTATTTAACCATCGTGATTTGTATATTTCGTAGTATATTTAAATTACAGAACACGATTACATGATAATTTTATTTTTGGTTGTTTTGTTAGCAATAGATTCTATTACAAAAAAAATAAAAATAATGTTATTAAGAAATTGCGATTAGAATAGTCTTTGCGGATAATTACTTTATGCTAGCTGAAAAATTACAATGAATAAAAATGAAAAAAAATATCTGTTTAATTTTTTTATTACTGGATTTAATTCCTTTTCACAGGAGATTTTAATTTCAACAGGCTATGTTTACCATCAAAGTCATAATTTCCATTTTGGCTTGGATCTTCAATTAATCAAAGAGACTTTTTATTGCTAGAATAAGCAGTAATACAACTTTTAATAATGCAAAATTAAAATTGTTTCCATAAATTCTTACTAGGATTATTGAGTTTTCTAGTGAAAATTCGAATTTGTTTTTAAGTTATTTCATGACTGAAATTGCAACTACAAAAGAGTTTTTGATCTAAGTTTAGGACTTAGTATTTTTTAATGTACTCAAGCTAAAAGTAAGTGATGGCATTCCCTATAGTCTTCAAGATAGAAGTTATAAGAAATCTACTTTTGGGTTGATTTTTTCTCTTAGCTCAATGAAAAATGCTAAAATAATTTAACTCTTTTTCAAATGGTTCTATACTGAAAGATTGCAGGAACGTCGATAAAAAAATAAACTAGTATTCTGTTTTTGTTAATAGACATGAATAATTTCAGAATAAATTTACTTTAAAAAAAGCTCCGAAAGTACTGTGCCTTCGGAGCTGTAATATTGTATAAATTATAATTGTAGTTTAATAAACGTAACGCTATTTGCCTTTATTTACTTCGGCTACATATTTTTCTATGGCCATTGTCATAGAAGGTGTTTCAGGAGTTGGAGCAAGAATGTCAATTCTTAAACCATGGTCTAAGGCTTCTTTTTGAGTTGTGCTACCAAAAACAGCAATTCTAGTGTTATTTTGCTTAAAATCGGGAAAATTTTTGAATAATGATTTAATTCCAGTTGGACTAAAAAAGGCTAAAACATCATAATAAACATCTGCCAAATCTGATAAATCGCTCATCACGGTTTTATAAAAAATAGCTTGCGTCCAATTTACTTTTAAGTTATTTAAAGTCACAGGTGCGTCAGCATTCAATTGATCGGAAGCTGGAAGTAAAAATTTTTCTTCTTTATATTTTTTAAATAATGAGCTCATATCGGCAAAATCTTTCTGACCCACATAAATTTTGCGCTTTCTGTACACAACATATTTCTGTAAATAAAATGCAATTGCTTCCGATTGACAAAAATACCTTAAATCTTCGGGCACTTTGTAGCGCATTTCTTCCGCCACCCTAAAAAAGTGATCAACGGCATTTCTACTTGTTAAAATGATTGCTGTAAAATTATTTAGGTCAATTTTTTGAGCTCTAATATCTTTAGCACTTACGCCTTCTACGTGAATAAAAGAACGAAAATCAATTTTTACCTTGTGCTTTTGCTGTAAATCAAAATAAGGTGAATTCTCCACTTTTGGCTCTGGCTGTGACACCAAAATCGTTCTCACTTTCAAATTTGACATGTTTAAACTCTAATTTTTTGTAATCAAATAAAATATGAAATAATAGGGCGCTATTTCAAGTGCGCAAAGATACAAAATAAAATAAAACAACTTGCTAAATATTAAATTTTGATAATTTTTTAAAGAAATAAGGTAAGTTAATATATTTATTATTAATAATATGATAATTATTGAATAAATCAACAAATTTGTCGAATAATTTCCATAAAACAGCACGATAGAAAAAGGCAATAGTAACAATCCGATGTAGGTTCTAAAGGTAACTTTCTGTAAATTAAACTCCTCGATGATTTCTTCTATACCAAAAGTAGTTGCAATAATCTTCTCAATTAAAAATTTAGAAAGGATAAAAACCGTCAATAGTGTAAAAATTCGCACAAAAAGAATCCAATCGGTTTTTAATTCATATCCAAAATGAGCTAAAGCAAGCTGAATAAAAAATGAAAACGAAATAAGATTAATTATAAAAAGTAGCACATTAAAACCGCTCATCAATTGCGAACTCTCACGATAAATCTTTGTGTATTTATCTGAAATTAAGATTCTTAAAAAATCTACAAATCTGTTTTCATATGCACTTTTTGCAATAACAATTAGTACTAATGAGCTTACAAAAATTAGTGTTGCCCAATCTTTGCTTTCTATAATTCTAGGATGTAATTCAAGTGCTACCATCGATGGCAAAATTACTAAATTTTATTTGTTGATTAGTATTATAAAATTATTAAGATTATGAAGTTATAAATTGAGTATTTTTGCATTAAATTTTACAGATTGATATGAATAACGGTATTGTAATTATTCCTACTTATAACGAAATAGAAAATATAGAAAGTATTGTGAGAGCTATATTTTCTTTGCATAAAATGTTTCATGTTTTAATTGTAGATGATAATTCACCCGATAAAACATCGGATAAAGTTAGAGAGTTACAAACCGAGTTTGCTGATCGTTTGTTTTTAGAAGTGAGAAATAAAAAATCAGGTTTAGGTACTGCTTATGTTCATGGTTTTAAATGGGCGTTAGTTCATCAGTACGAATATATTTTTGAAATGGATGCCGATTTTTCTCATAATCCTTTAGATTTAGAACGATTGTATGATGCATGTCATTTTGGTGGAGCCGATTTAGCCATTGGGTCAAGATATGTAACAGGCGTTAATGTTGTAAATTGGCCATTGAGCAGAGTGTTACTTTCTTACTTTGCTTCAGTTTATGTGAGAATGATTACCGGAATGAAAATTATGGATGCCACTGCCGGATTCATTTGCTACAAAAGAAGTGTTTTAGAAACTATTAATCTAGATAAAATAAAATTTATTGGTTATGCTTTTCAAATTGAAATGAAGTACAGAGCTTTCGCAAAGAATTTTAACATACAAGAAGTACCTGTAATTTTTACAGATAGAACTAAAGGACAGTCTAAAATGAGCGGATCTATTATAAAGGAAGCCATTTTTGGCGTATTATCGCTTAGAATAAAAAAGTTATTTAACAGATTATAAAAAATATGAATACCGTTTTAATTAAAAATGCAAGGATCGTAAATGAGGGCAAAATTTTTGAAGGCGATGTTCTTATTGAAGGCGAATTTATTAAAGAAATAGCCGAAAATATTAGCCACAAAAGTTCCGATTGTAAAGTAATTGATGCCGAAGGAAGTTATCTTATTCCCGGCGCTATCGATGATCAGGTGCATTTTCGTGAACCTGGGTTAACTCATAAAGGCGATATTGCATCAGAAAGTCGTGCTGCTGTTGCTGGTGGTATTACATCATTTATTGAGCAACCAAATACAGTCCCTAATGCAGTTACGCAGGAGTTATTGGAAAATAAATATGAAATTGCTTCTAAAAGTTCGCACGCCAATTATTCATTTATGATGGGCGGAACCAACAATAATTTAGACGAAATTCTAAAAACAAACCCTAAAAATGTTGCAGGTTTAAAACTATTTCTTGGCTCATCTACAGGCGATATGTTGGTTGATAGTTCTGCTGCGTTAGCAAGTATTTTTTCTAGCACTAAACTCTTAATTGCTGTTCACAGTGAAGATGAAACAACCGTAAAAAACAACTTAGAGCATTATAAAACCATCTATGGTGATGATATTCCAGTGAAGTTTCATCCCGAAATTAGAAATGTAGAAGCTTGTTACAAATCAACAGAGAGAATCATTAAACTTGCAGAGCAAACCGGCGCTCGATTACATGTATTTCATATTTCAACCGCCAAAGAGCTTGAATTATTTAACAATAAAATTCCGCTTGAAGATAAGCAAATTACTGCCGAAGTATGTATTCATCATCTTTGGTTTTCTGATGAAGATTATGCAACCAAAGGAAATTTCATTAAATGGAATCCTGCTGTAAAAACGAAATCCGATAGAGAAGCACTTTGGAAAGCATTGTTAGATGATAGAATTGACGTTATTGCAACTGATCACGCACCACATACTTTAGAAGAAAAACAACAAGTATACACCAAAGCACCTTCTGGCGGACCACTAGTGCAGCATGCTGTAGTAGCCATGTTTGAAGCGCACCATCAAGGTAAAATTTCTGTAGAAAAGATTGTTGAAAAAATGGCGCATAATCCCGCGAAAATATTTAAAATTGAAAATCGTGGTTTTATAAAGGAGGGTTATTATGCCGATTTGGTAATTGTCAATCCCGCTAAACCTTGGAATGTTAATAAAGATAATATTTTGTATAAATGTGGTTGGTCACCGCTTGAAGGCACAAATTTTAAGTCTAGAATTTCTCATACCTTTGTAAACGGTCAGTTGGTTTATGAAAATGCTAAAGTAAAAGATATCAAAGTAGGAAAGCGATTGCTTTTTAATAGATAATTGTTGAAAAAATGAGAAAAATACTAGTATTTTGTTCACTATTCGTCCTGCTGCTTTCGGGTTGCAAAAAGGATATTGTAGAAAAACCAGACAACCTTATAGAAGAAGAAGTCTTGATAAGTATAATATGTGATTTAGCCATTCTTGAGGCTTCAAAAATACAATATACTGGCGTACAATATGAATATCCAAAGGCAACCGAATTTGTAAAAAAGAAGTATAAAATTGATAGTATTACTTTTGCAAAAAGCACACAATATTATGCTGCTGATGTAGAAAACTATAAGAAAATTTACATCAAAGCAAAAGAGAAGATTGAAAACGATGCCAAAACAATGAGTGGCGGAAAACAATTACAAACCATGCCAGATCTTGGTGTTGTAAAGTAATTATCTCTATTTAAAATCGTTTGCGATGCTTTCTATGCAGTCGTCAATTGGTTGAAATTTATAAGTTAGAAAACGGCTAATTTTTTCATTAGAAATCAAATCATTTTTTAGCAGTGATTGTGCACTGTGTTTTGATATTTTTCTACTGCTTCGCGTTATTTTCGACAAAAACCAGTCCAACCTCCAGACGATTTGTAACAACCAAGATTTGGCCTCTAACGATGGTTTTCTTGCGCCAATTTTTGCCGCAATTTTAGAAATAATTTCTTTGTAAGTACAATTTTCTGAAATTACTATAAAACGTTCTCCATCACTACTAGATTGCATTAAAAGTGTCATAATTTTAACCACATCATCAACTGCAACATAGCCTGTAGAACCGATAGTGTAAAAGGGCAATCCTTTTTTTGTTGCGGTAAAAAAAGCGCCACTACCTTGCGAATAAAAACCTTGACCAAAAATCACACCTGGATTTATAATCACTACTTGTAAACCCTCTTGATGGCCACGCCAAACTTCCATTTCGGCACCATATTTTGAAATAGCATAATCGCTATGAAGTACTTCAGGATTCCATTCTGTTGTTTCTGTTATGATGGTTTCATTTTGCAATAAATCGCCTAGTGCAGCAATAGAACTTACATGACATAGTTTCTTCACTTTTTTATCTATACAAAAGTTTACAATGTTGGCGGTACCTTCTATGTTTACTTTTCTTAGTTGGTTTTCGTCTTTTGGATTAAACGAAATATGAGCAGCGCAATGATAAACATGGGTTACATTTTGAAAAGCAATTTCTAAAGCTGGAATAGAAATGATGTCGGCCTCAATCCACTCTATTTTTTCATACAAATCCTCCTTATCTTGCTTTTTAAATAGTGATTTTGTCTTCAAGCAATTTTTTGAAGAACGATAGATAGCACGAACATTTTCTTCACCATTTTCTATTAAATTAAGAAGTAAGTGTGCTCCAACCAAACCTGTTCCGCCTGTAACTAAAATCATGTTGTAAAGATAAGGTTTAAGAAAGAAGTTTAAAAGTTTATGGGTTTAAAAGTTTAAAAGTGATTGGTTTTGAAACACTATAATAGTTAAAATGTTATTTTTTTGATTTTTCAATTGAAATTGCCATTGCCATTGACTTTCATTATATTTGCGCAAATTATCAATTATAATGAAGAATTTAGTAGAAGAATTGCAATGGCGCGGATTGGTGCACGACATTATGCCAGGAACGGAAGAGCAACTTACAAAAGAAATGACAACAACTTATATTGGATTTGATCCAACAAGTGATTCGTTGCATATTGGTAGTTTGGTTCCTATAATTCTGTTGGTTCATTTAGAAAAATTTGGACATAAACCAATCGCTTTGGTTGGTGGAGCAACTGGTATGATTGGTGATCCATCTGGAAAATCTGATGAAAGAAATCTTTTGGATGAAGCCACTTTAGATAAAAATGTTGCCGGAATAAAAGCTGTTCTTTCAAGATTTTTAGATTTTAATTCTACAGCAGCGAATGCCCCGATTTTAGTTAACAACTACGATTGGATGAAAGATTTTTCATTTATAAATTTTGCTCGTGACGTTGGTAAACGAATCACAGTGAACTATATGATGGCAAAAGATTCTGTAAAAAAACGTTTAGCTGGCGAAGGTGAAGGAATGAGTTTTACAGAATTTACATATCAGTTGATTCAAGGTTACGATTTTCATCATTTGTATAAAGCTCATAATTGTTTGTTACAAATGGGAGGAAGCGATCAATGGGGAAACATCACTACTGGAACAGAGCTAGTCAGAAGAATGAATGGGGAAGGAGCAAAAGCATTTGCAATGACTTGTCCGTTAATTACAAAAGCTGATGGTTCTAAATTTGGAAAATCCGAAGGAGGAAATGTATGGTTAACTGCTGATAAAACTTCGGTTTATAAATTTTACCAGTTTTGGTTGAATACAACCGATGTTGATGCCGAAAAGTATATTAAAATCTTCACTTTTTTAAATAAAAATACCATTGATGAATTAATTGCTCAACACCATGAAGCACCGCATTTAAGAGTATTGCAAAGAAAATTAGCTGAAGAAGTTACGACTTTTGTTCATGGAGTTAGTGAGTTAGAGAAAGCCATTCAAGCTTCTAGTATTTTGTTTGGAAATGCAACCGCTGATGATTTAAAAAATCTCGATGAAGCTACTTTTTTAGAAGTTTTTGATGGTGTTCCACAGGCTGAAATAAGCAAAGCAGATGTGGAAACTGGAATTGATATCGTTTCTGTTTTGAATGAAAAATCAGGTTTTTTTAAATCTAATGGTGAAGCGAGAAGAGCTTTGACTGCCAATTCGATTTCGGTAAATAAAGCGAAAGTTACAGAAGAATTTCAATTAACATCAAACGATTTAATTAACAATCAATTCGTTTTATTACAAAGTGGAAAGAAGAATTATTTTGTGTTAAGAGTTAAATAAATTACTAAAATATATTTTTAATGAGACGTTCTTCGGTGCGTCTTTTTTTATTTTTTAAAGTTTATTTCTACCTTGTTGGAGTAATAATTCCCTTTTATAAAATTTGGATTTTTCATTATATTTTCAAATTCCTCTTCAGATAATCTATCACTAAATTCTTTTTTCATTAATGATAATTCTAGTTGAAGATAATACTTAGATTCTTCATCAAAATAGTATTCTAAATCAAAACTTTTATAGTAACGTTGTTTTGTCCAATTTAGCTTCTGTACAAAATGTTTTGTTTCGTTTGGTTTTAAAACAAAAATTAAGCTCATAATAGCTTTGTTTTTCTTTTTCCATGTATGCAATGTATCCGATTTTATTTTTTCAAATTCCAATAGGATTGAATCTTTCTTATTTTTCATAAATTCTTCAAATGCCTTTGGATCATTTCCTTCATACTTGAAAAAAGTTCTTTGACCAGTAAAAACCTGTAATACATCTATTGGTTTTTCATTTTGAAATAATCTATACGTTGTTACATATTGCATGGAACTTGCCGAACTTGGAATAAATCTTTTCGTGTTTAAAAAGAAGGAAACTTCATCGTTCGATAGATTTTTTATATGATAACTAATGGTAAATTCGCGGTCTTTATATTCCTCAGAATCTATTGAAGTAATAGAATCAATTTTTATTTCGATTGGTCTGTTTTGTCCAAATGAACATCCAAAAAATAGTAAAAATAGGAGTATGAATTTCATAATTTGTTTTTAAAATTGATTTCTACTTTGTTTGAACGAATAATTCCTTCCAAAAAATTGGGGTTGTTTTTAATATTTTCATACTCTTTTTCAGAAAAAAAATATTGGAAATTTTGTTTGCGAAGATTCATTTTAAGTTCGAAGTAAAATTTTGCATCTTCATCTATATAATATTCGAGATCATCGATTTTAAAATAGCGTACTTTATCCCAATAGTAGGTTTCGGTAAAATCTCTCTTTTCGTTAGGTTTTAATTTGACAACGGCACTTTTAACATAATCTATGTCATTTATTTTAAGACGTTCTTCACGTTTTGTTTTCATTTCTGCCACTTTTTTTGCTAATGCTTTTTCATATTCAATATTATTTCCTTTTGCTGCTTCTTGAGCATTTTTGTAATTTGAAACATTATTTATCTTTAAAAATTGAATATTTGTTTTTAGTTTTATATCTTTTCGTTCACTGTCATTTTCATAAATACAAGGCACAACGATAGGTTTTTTAACATCGGAAACATAACGTTTATTGGATATTGACAATTTATAAATGCAACTTCTTTATCGCTTACGTTTTTTATAGAATAGTTTACCGTATACATTCTGTAAGTTGAAGAAGTTGAATCTATAGGATTAATAGATTCAATTTTGAGTTCGATAGGATGTTGCCCAAACGAACATTCAAAAAACAGTAAAAATAGGAGTATAAATTTCATAGTTACTCTTTAAAATCAAGTTTGAATTTATTAGAAACAAATTCGCCTTTAATAAAATTTGGATTTGACTTTATCATTTTCAAATCGTTATCAGATAATTGATCTTTGAATAAATCGGTTTTCAAATCTAGCATTAATTCAATCTCGAAGACATCATTTTCATCTAAATAAAACTCTAAATCGTCATTTTTTATGAAACGGTTTTTGTTCCAAAGGGTTTTAATAGTGAATGTTCTTACTTCATTAGGATAGAGATGGATTATGTTTTTTAGTAATCTGCCTCTTTCATTAATCCATTTGGTATCTAAAGATGTTCCGCCATTTTTTTATATTCTTTTTGATAGTTCATTGAATTAATCGAGTAAACCATTTGGATTCTTTTTATAAGTTTTTTTGCCTCTTCAGAATCTTTGTTTTCTAAGATTGCATATTCTATTTCATTATTTGTTTCATATTCAAAAAAAGGTCCATCCATATCTTCAAATTTGCCGTTTTGATAGATTTTGTAAACTGTAAAAATTGTTGAAGAACTTGCTGCATTTGCTATTAAGGCATTTGGTATCAAGAAAAAAGAAATCGTATCGTTAGTTTTATTTTCAATTTGATAGTTGATATTGAAAACCCGATTTGATGCATTTACGTCTTTTGTAGAAATGGAATTTATTTTAACTTCAAGTTTTTTATTTTGAGCAGAAATAGTAAAAGTAATGAATAAGAAAAAGTATAGAAATCGCATAGCTATTGTTTAGTAAATAACGAAGTAAATAAAAATTTATTACAAAACCATCAAGTTGCAACCGCGAATGTCTGAATTATCAAATCTTCCTAAAACCTCGAATGAATTATTGCCGTATTTTTTTCCTAAATCTTGTGTAGCAATAAATGAACATGAATTAATGTTTGCCAAATCAATTACATTTATTCCACCGGTTTTTCCTGTATCAACATAAGTTAAGGCATCTTCTGTATCGCGAATTAAGATGTTCATCCAATTAGGACATTCAAAAATTCCGTTTCCAAGAGAATAAGCTTGCGATAATAGTTCGGTCATTCCATATTCAGAATGAATGCTTGAAACTCCAAATCCTTTGCATAATAATTCATGTAATTCTTCACGAATAATTTCTTTTCGTTTGCCTTTCATTCCGCCAGTTTCCATGATGATGGTATTTTTTAATTGAAAATTTTGTTGTTCAATCAAATCTAATAAAGCATAAGTAACACCAATCAAAAGTACATTCTGTCCTAAATGGTCTAGTTCTACAAGTTTTGAAATTAACTCATCATAATTATTCAAATAGAAACCACTGTTTTCATTGTTAGAAAGTTCAATTAAATCTTTAACCATATATATTAAAGAAGAACCAGTCCGTTCTAAATAGGATGGGAGTAAAGCCAAGACAGCATAATCTTCAATATTTCCATAAAATTCAGAAAAAGCATTGCGGTAACTTTTTTCATATAAAGTAAGGTCAGTAATTAGATGTTTACTAGTAATCATTCCTGTTGTTCCACTACTTGTAAAGGCTTCTTGAATAGCATCAGTTGAAGAAAGTATTTCGTGGCTTTTAAAAAACTGAATGGGTAGAAACGGTATTTGTTGTACTGATTTTACGCTTCCTTTTTCAACTTTTAATAACTCGCAAAATTCACGATATATCTTATTGTTTTCGTGTTGAAAACGAAAAACTTTCAAAGCTGTTTTTTCAAATTGCTTTTGATTGGAAATGGTAAATATATCGTTTTTTGAAATCATTGTAGATAGTTTCTGGTTCAGATTATGACGATGCAAAAGTAATGAAAATAAAAAAGCTCCAACGTGAATTGGAGCTTTTCGTTTTTGTATTCCTGAACTTGTTTCAGGAACTAAATTATCTGATAACTAATTTTTTAGTAGCAGTTTTTCCTTCTTCTGTAACTTTTACCATATAGATTCCTGCATTTAAGCTAGAAACATTAATAGCAGCTTCAGAAGTTGTAGTATTTAATACTTGTTTTCCTAAAATATCAAAGATAGTAACTGTTCTTTCAGCATTTGCATCAGTATTGATGTAAAAAACACCGTTGCTTGCTGGGTTTGGAGTTAAACTTAAACCTGAAATTTCAAATTTTGTATTTGCTAAACTTATATCTGTATTTGAACGGCCTACTACTTGAGCTGTAGCCCCATTTCTAGCTACTAAAACCACTCTGTCTGCAGCTCCAGAAGGAATTACTTGACCAATATAATTGGCCTCAGCAAATAATGTTCTGAATACAATATCAGTTCCGTCATTTAAGTTATTATTGGTGTTTACAACAAATAAAGCAGAACCATCAGCAGTTGTAAATGTCGCACCATTGATTTTAACTAATTCACTTTCGTACATTTCAATATTAGCAGATATTGCAGCTGCAGTTACTACTTCAGGAGTAATTGTATTTCCATTTGAAGTTGCAGTTGTGTTTTCTAAAGGTATAATTTGTAACAAACCATTAAAATATGAAGTTTGTCCTTTAAAACCTGTCATTCCATCACCAATATTGAATGGATTTGTTATTACACCTGCTACATCATCAATTAAAATTGCAGCAGATGTATCTTGAATATATTTTTGATTTCTAGTTGTTCTTGCATAAGTTACAACAGCTTCACCATTTATTTGGTAATATCTTCCAATTCCATTAGAAATAACATCAGCTCTTAGTGCAGCAATGTTAGTAACAGCATTGTAAGAAGAAATTGTAAATGTTACAGTTGCGCTTGTTGCAGGTACAATAGAAGCATGAGAATTATTAACTAATTCCGCAAAAACAGTATAAGTTCCCGGTGTAAGTGATGATAAAACAATTGGAGTTGTATCGTATTTCATAATAATTGATCCACCATTTACAGTATAATGAATATGACCATCACCAGTTCCATTAGCAACATTAAAATTGCTAATTAACAAATTTATAGAAACTGAGTTTACTGTTGGTGCATAGCTTGTTGCGTTTGATGGACTTGTTATTAATATTGATGGTTCAGTACTTGGACTTGTCCATGCGAAGTCATCAATCATAAGTCTTTCAGTAGTTCCATTAGATTTTACTCGAACTTTGATATTTGTGTTAGAACTATTAATAACTCCACTTATTGTTTTCCAGTTAGAATCATTAGTTACAGTAGCGTTAATTGTAGAAGATGCAGTCCAAGTTGTTCCTTCATCTGTAGAAAATTCAACTGCAAAATTTGTATCTGGTGCAGCATCCCATCGTCTAGCACTGAATGAAAAATTTCCAACACCACCATTTGCAATAGTAAATACTACTTCTGTTGTTGCATCATTTTGTAATCTTAATGCATAAGTTCCTAATCCTCCCGGAAATCCGTCCTGGGTACTTGTAGTATTTCTTATAACATCTAAACAAGCTAATGAAAAGTCTCCATCAACATAGGTATGATTGGAATAACTAGTGAATCCCGCAGAACCTTGTGTCCATTTTGCAGCGTCGTCAAAATTTATTGAGCCTTGTGAAAAACCAAGTAAGGATGTCAATAAAAATAATGATAAAAAGTAAAGTTTTTTCATTTTAAAAAAATTAAATTAGTTCACAAAGGTAGTGACAATTTTTAGAATTAAAAATAATACAAGTAAAAAAAAAGTTAAATCTTTTGGATTTAACTATCTGACTATTAGTTTTCTAGTAGCACTCGAAGTACCTTCTTCAATTTTGATAATGTAAACACCTGGGGAAAGAGAAGAAATATTTAACTCTCTTGAAGACAACGCTGTATGCAGTACTTTTTTACCTAGAACATCAAAAATAGTAATTAGTTTGTCCTCGTTATTTTTTGTCGTTATATATAGTTTACCTGACGTAGCTGGGTTCGGATAAAAGCTTAAACCTTCAATACCGTTTTCTTGCGATTTTGATTGTGATTTACCTTCTTGAGCCATTACACTAGAAGTGCTTAGCATGAGAAAAAAAAGAAAACTATATAAGTAATTTTTGGTCATTAGTACAACTTGGTTAGCACAAATATATGAATAAGTTTTCAAATACAATGCCAAAACTATTTTTTTTAACAAAAAAGCAATAATTTTATTTCGCTACTATTTGGTTTCCCAAGCTCGTTTTTCTATGTTGTAGAAGGTTTGGTCGTCTGGGAATTCTATATAAAAATTTGGTTGTGAGTTTTTAGTATAGTACGGAGTTAAATCTTCTTCATTAATATATTTTTCAAAAAGGAAAGTTGTTTTTTCTTTCAGTTCGTCTTGTTCCATTTTCCATGTTCTTATTGCTTCTTCGTAAAAAATAATTTCACCTTTTTTATTTTTCTTTAATTTACCAATAATAGCAACCTTTTTTATTTTTAAGCTGGGTGCAATTTTAGCAACTGCAAAGTAGTAGGTAGAATCTGCTGCAATGTAAAAATTCAATAAATCACTATTTTTTGCTTTTTTGTTATAATAAGCATTGTGAATTGTATCAAATTTTGTTTGGTGATTGTCTCTTTTTGTAGGTAGTTTTTCATAATACCTTACGATAGAATTTTTAAATGCTTCTTGTTGCTTTTTTGATAAATAATTATCGGGGTTTGTATTAATTTTTTCGTTAGCACATGAGATAAATAAAATAATAAAGCTTAAAAAAAGAAAATTTTTCATGAATCGTATATTGGTTAAGAATTAAGCAAAAATACAAAGAGCTTAGCATTTTTCGTGCTAAGCTCTTTATAAATTTTATAAATTATTAGTAAGCGTTGTTGTTTGGTAAGAAACTTGCCCAACCGTCTGTCCAATCTGTTGAACCAAATGCACCTCTAAATGTGGTAACATCTAGTCCTGATAATTTAGTGTTAGTGAAACTTGCGCCAGTAGTCAATAATCCAGAAGTTACTGCAAATGTTGGATTTGCTGAGTAACCTGATACAACATTTGCACCAAAAAATACGTTCCCGTTTACTCCTAATGCAGCTAATGCAATAGCGAAGTCTTCAGTGGTATCGGTTACATTTCCGTTAGCATTCCAGTAGCTTTCGACAGTTGCCGCAGTTGCAGTCATTCCTGTACCTACTGTAAATCTTGAACTACCGAAATGATGTAAAACGTTGTTGATTAGATTTCCTGATCCACTATTGAAGTTGTTAACCACAGTTTGTTGATTCATTCTTAATCCGCGCGGGTATCCTAAGAAAACTGAGTTAGCAATTGTAACAGCGGTGTTTCTTCTTAAATCAATTGAATGCTGGTAATTAGCATTTATTGATTGTGTACTTGTAGCTTTTGGACCTACACATGTAAAGTTTGAGAATACACCAGTTGTTGACAACGTTGTAGGATTGTCATTTGGACCATTATCGCACTCAAATGAGTTTGAACCTGATTGATCAGCAAATGATGCATATCTAACTTCTAAACCATATTGGTTTTTTCCAGTGTAGCCAAAATCAACATCAAAGCTATCATCCCAACAAGAAAATGAAATTAAATATTTACCGTTTACACTTCCACCAAACCACTCAAAACCATCATCACCACCAAATGATACTTGGCAGTACTCTAATTCTGTTGCACTACCAACACTTCCTAATGTGATAGAATTGGTTTCGTTATTTGGAGAAAGCTCAATTCCAGCATACTCTACACGTACATATTTCAAGGTACCAGAATCATCAGCATTATTATCTCCCCCAAATCTTACAGTTGGTGTAATCCCTTCAATTGCAGGCCACTCATTAGTAGCCGTGTTAAATTGGTTATTTGGAGCGTTTCCAACTATTACTAAACCTCCCCAATCGCCTCTGTCTCTAGATCCTACAGGCAAGTTAGATGTCATTACAATCGGTTCTGCAGCAGTACCAACAGCTTCAATTTTACCACCTCTGTTAATAATTAAAGTTCCTTTTGTACCTTTATCTCCTTTAAGTACAGTTCCTGGCTGAATAGTTAAAACTTGTCCATTTCCAACAAATGTTTGTCCTTTGATAAGGTATTTTTTGTCTTTTGTTAATGTTCTTGTTTGAAGATTTCCTTCTAAAACAACGACAGAATTGTCAATAATAGGAGGGTTGTTTGGGGTGTCTTCGTCGCCACATCCTGTAAAAACAGTAGCTGATAGTAAAAAACCAGTCATTAAAAGTTTTGTAATTTTCATGATTTAATATTTAATAGTTATGTTAAAATTTGTATGTTACGGTAAAATTGTACAAGGCACCAGTTTGATGCACAAAAACTGGAGTATCATTGTTTAAGTTTATTTTGTTGTCGCTGTTGGTATCTTGAAAAAATCTAAATTTGTAATCTAGCAGGTTTGCAATACCAAGTTTAAGATTCATTTTTTTAAATGATTTTGCTACTGTGAAATCTAATTGGTCACGAGCCAATTCATAGATTGCAGGAAAAATTTGGTTTCCAATAGAAAATATTCTGTCGCCAAAACGATTGTAAATGATATTACTACTCCATCCATTGTCCTTATTGTCATAACCCAAAGCTGCATTAATAACGTAAGGTGATTGTCCTTGTAAGGGTCTTTCAGTGAATAAATCGTTAGATGCCGCTCCCAAATCTACTTCAGAGAATATATAAGAGGCATTAACGTTTATAGCTAAATCAGATAAAAATCCTGCTTTAAAAATATTTTTTAGCGATTTTCTTAATTCAATTTCAGCACCATATACAATAGCTGAGTTCGAATTAACGAAGGTAAACGCTCTCTGTTGCGTTTGTACAAACAGACTATTTTCGATTGGATTATCAAACTCTTTATAAAAAAGGCCTAAACTGATGGTCTCTCCTTTTTCTGGATATAATTCGTAACGCAAGTCAAAATTGTCAATAGTTGCAGTTGTTAACTCTTTATTTCCGAGAACATTAGAATCTAGCTGAAAATTATAGAAATTAAAAGGTGCAATTTCACGGAACTCTGGTCTGTTTACTGTTCTGCTGTAAGCTAACCTTAGTAAATTCTTTTCGTTCAATGTGTAACTAAAATTTAGCGAAGGTAAAATTGAGGTGATAGGTTGATTAATATTTACCGGAGTTATACTTTCGTAACCATCTAAATCAAGTACATTATGTTCAATTCGAATTCCCCCTGTAAGCAGTAATTTTGAAAGAGGTATTTCGCCATAAATGTATCCAGCCATCAACATATTGCTTGCAGTATATGAATCACTCAAATTTGAACCTTCTCTTAAAACCCAGCCATTTGTCGCGCTTATGTTGGCAGAACTAAACACTTGATCTAACGGTAATCTTATAAGTTCTTCTCTTCTATCTGGTGCAACCGATCCCGGGAGGACATATGAAAAATATCGCGCATTAAAATCTCTTGATTTATAGTCAGCGAAAACCCCTGTTTTAAAAATGATATTTGCTAATTCTTCATCATTTTTTTCTCTTGTAAATTCTTTTTTAAAGTCAACTCCTCCGTTTACAGATGTTTCATTTAATTCGGAATAAAATCTACCGGTGTCAAACGGATTGGAACTTGGTGGATCAATCATTGCAAATGGTTCATTGGCATCACTATTTTGAAATCTAAAGGTTCTAAATCTTCTTAAGTCTGGCAAAATATCATTAATAAGGTTACCACCTAAAACCCACTGCAAATTGTTGTTGTTAGATAAATCATGATTTCCATTAAACTGACCTGTATAAATTCTTCTTCCAGAATAACCAAATTCATAGTTTTGCAAATCTTGATCTGGCCTTTGGTCAAAATCCTCACCAGTTCTTAGTGTGCTGTAGCTGTCACCTATTTGATTATATAAATTTTTGAAAGTTATTTTGTTTTTATCATTTAATTTTAATGACCAATTAGATAACAATGTAAGACGAACTTCATTTGAAAAGTAATTATCTGCAAAATCTCTCTGCAATTGCGATGTAGTTTGCTCACCAGTTAAATTATTGATATATGTATTGGTGTTTTTAAGATAAGATTGAAATCTATTAGAATAAGATAAGTTATTAATAGTTCGAATTACTTTTCCGTTTTTTAAATCTATCTTTCTGCCTATGCTAAAACCAATACCACTATCTAAAAAAGCACTTTTTTTATTAGGATTAAAATTATTGCTTAATTGGTCAGCATAAAAAACACTTTGTTCGTTATTGTTTAAGACGTTACTATCTGTAGGAAAGTTTGATGGCAATTGTCTAAATCCATTATCAAATCCAAGAAAATCAGTACCAGAACCTTCTGTTTCAAAAAAGTCATTAAAAGTGGTATTATTTCTAAAACCAACATTGAAAGACAATTGTGTAAAGTCATTAAAATTCTCTGACGTTGTTACGCTTACAAGTCCACCAGCAAAATCACCAGGTAAATAAGCGGCACCAGTTTTGCTAATGGTCATTTTTTCGAGAGCATTGGTCGGCAATAAATCAAATGAGAAAGTTCGTCGATCTACTTCTGTACTTGGAGCTAATGAACCATTAATTAATACATTGTTGTATCTTTCGTTCAAACCTCTTACCATTACAAATTTACCTTCGTTAATTGTAACTCCAGGAACTCTTTGTATAGCTTGCGCAGCATTTCCATCGGTGCCTTTAGACATTTGTTCAGCGCTAATTGCACTTATAATTTGTTTGGCTTCTCTAACCTCCGTTAAAACAGCCGCTTCAGTGTTTCGTTTTCTTACACTTTTAATTACAACATCATCTAGTTTATAACCACCGCTACCAAGAGCAGCATTCATTTCAACTGTTTGGTTGGCCTTTAAGACAACATTTTTTTCAAGATTTTCGTAACCTATAAAGCTGAAAACTACAACGTACTCTCCAGCGGCAAGCGATATAGAATACTCACCTTTTTCATTAGTTGTTACTCCATTTGAAGCACCTTTTATTGAGACATTAGCAAATGCAAGTGGTGCATTATTCATATCTTTGTCTGTAATTACACCCTTAATTATACTTTTGTTTTGAGCAAAACTTAGTGTGGCAAATAAAATCGTTAAGTAAAATAATTTATGTTTCATGCGTGTTTAAAATTTGCAGCAAAGAAACTCTCTCATTGTAAACTTCAAGTTACAGCCAATTTATTTTTAGGTTTATAAATTATTAACTTAACGTTAACAGGTTAAATTACCGTTAACTCATTACAAGCGATGTTTAGTTAGTGATAAAGTACTATATTTACATTCGCAAAACAGTTAAATTATTGCTTTATGAAAAAAAAAGACATTAAGATTCTACTTGTTGATGATGAGCAAGATATTCTTGAAATTGTTGGATATAATCTGGCACAAGAAGGCTACAAAATTGTAACTGCTACCAACGGAAAAGAAGCAATTGTTGTTGCTAAAAGAGAACGCCCAAATTTGATTATCATGGATGTTATGATGCCAGAAATGGACGGGATGGAAGCGTGCGAAAATATCAGGAAAATTCCAGAATTATCTAATGTATTAATTGCTTTTCTTACAGCAAGAAGCGAAGATTATTCGCAAGTTGCTGGTTTCGATGCAGGTGCAGACGATTATATTGCCAAACCGATTAAACCAAAATTGCTAGTTAGCAAAGTAAAAGCCTTGCTGCGAAGAATAAAAGATGACTCGCTAGCTTCAGAAAACCTTACGATAGGTTCTATCGAAATTAATCGCGAAGAATATAAAATTGTAATGGATAGCAAAGAAATTGTGCTGCCAAGAAAAGAATTTGAACTTTTTTATCTTTTAGCCTCCAAACCAGGTAAAGTTTTTAAAAGAGAAGAAATTCTTGATAAAGTTTGGGGTAATGAGGTTATTGTAGGTGGACGAACAATCGATGTTCATATCAGAAAATTACGCGAAAAAATAGGTGAAGAACTTTTTAAAACTATAAAAGGCGTTGGTTATAAGTTTGAAGTTTAAATATAAAGAGCAACATTTATAAAATAGATTTCATTCTAAAAAATACATGAATGAGAAAACAATGTATTTGTAGTTCAGAAAATAGTTTTCAATTACTACATCCTAAACTGAAACATTGCTAAAAATGGGATTAAATTTTAAAAAATCATATACTTTTGCCGTAATTTCAGCGCTATACATTACTATTTTTTCTACCACATTAATCATCGGATTACAATTACTATTTTTAGAATTTTCATGGCAATTTTGTATTTTCTTTACATTATTTATTGCAGTTTTTTCATTTTTCGTAATCCAATATAGAGTAGAACATTTTATTTATAGAAGAGTAAAAAAAATCTATGACGATGTATCGCTTTTAGATTCAACGACTTTACGTAGTCAATCCATTACTACTGATATGGCTACGCTTACCAAAGAGGTCAAAAAGTTTGCAACGGACAAGAAATTAGAAATAGAAAATCTTAAAGTAAGAGAAGAATATAGACGTGAGTTTATAGGAAATGTTTCGCACGAATTAAAAACACCATTATTTACTGTTCAAGGTTATTTATCGACTTTGTTAGATGGTGGCATGAAGGATAAAGATTTGAGAAGAAAATATCTAGAACGTGCCGAGAAAGGGGTTGAACGACTAATCTATATTGTTGAAGATTTGGACATGATTTCTAAATTAGAAATGGGCGATTTAAACTTAGAGTATTCTGTATTTAACATCGTCGATCTTATTCAAAGTGTGTTTGATTTACTTGAAATGAATGCCGATAAAAAAAGCATTATCCTTATGTTTGATGGAAAATATAATAAACCTATCAATGTATTTGCCGACAAAGATAAAATCCAGCAAGTGGTAACTAATTTAATTACAAATTCTATAAAATACGGAAAAGAAAATGGTTCCACTGAGGTTACCATTGAAGATCTGGTTAAAAATAAAATTATCGTTAGAATACGCGATAATGGCGAAGGAATTGAACATCATCATATAGCAAGATTATTCGAACGCTTTTTTAGAGTCGATAAAAGCGGAGCAAGAAGCGAAGGTGGTTCTGGTCTTGGACTATCAATTGTTAAACATATTATCGAAGGTCACGACGAAAAAATTTATGTAGAAAGTGAATTTGGAAAAGGTTCAGAATTTTCATTCACACTCGAAAAGCAAAAATAATTCTTTCCAACCAATTTCTGTTTCCAGAGCTGGTATTCCTCTATAAAGTGGTACCGATTTTAAATCTTCTATTTTAAATTTATCTTGTTTAGAATAAGGAACTAAACCTTCTCTCTTATATTTTTTTGCCAAATATTCTTGCTCAAATTGACCAGGAGTTGGTATAAAAAAAGCTTTCTTTTGTAATTTACACAAATCCATAACGGTTGTATAACCCGAACGACATAGCACCATTTCACTTTCGTTAAAAGTTTTTTCCAATTCTTCAGATTGCATAAAATTATAAAAAGTGATATTCCCTTTTTGTTCTTTTACTTGTTCATTGGTTACCTTTCCTTTTATAAAAACTATTTTTTCTTTGTTGTCTTTAAGTTCTTCAATTAGTTTTTCTTCCAAAATAGTTCGTTGAGGTTCCGGACCAGAAAGCAGAACCATAATGTCGTATTTTATTTCTAGGACTTTCTTTTCTAATCTGCTTAAAACACCAATATATTTTATGTTTAAATTCGAGTTTTTTAAATGTCCTAGTTTTCCAGTCAGATTCGGAATTTCATTCACGTCAGGAACCCAACATTCGCTAAATTTTCTAATAAAAAATTGATGTAATTTACTAGAAATCCAAGTT
Organism: Flavobacterium sp.; assembly: GCA_044361155.1. Lineage (GTDB taxonomy): Bacteria > Bacteroidota > Bacteroidia > Flavobacteriales > Flavobacteriaceae > Flavobacterium. Next base: position 39,476 of record JBIKJF010000009.1, on the reverse strand, counting down.
GTTTTACCAGATAAAACAGTCAATTGATGTGTCATGAACACCGAAGGCACTTTCTTAGAATGCACACCCAATCGATTGTCGGAAATAATTCCTTTTAAATCATATTCTTTAATCCATTTTTTAACCAATTGCTTTTCAGATAAAATAGCACTAATCGTTTTTGGACTATTTTTTATCAATTTCCATTTAAAATTCTCACCTTTTTTAGCATATTCAATATTGTAAGAAGGTAATTCTAAAGCAGTCAAGTGTGGAAATTCTTTTTTCAATAAAGCTAAAGCAACACCATCTGAAGCAATGATTGGTGTAAAACCATTTTTTTCTAATTCACGAATAATAGGAATACATCGAGTAGCATGACCTAAACCCCAATTTAGTGGTGCAACGAGAATATTTTTAGTCATTTTTAGTTTTTTAATAAAGTGATAAATTGTTCTGCAAGTTGATTCTCATATTCAAATTGTTCTTCTTCAGTAACAATTTCACTTGGAGCATGCTTGTATAATTTCCACTTTTTATTATTGTATTCTAAAGCTGTTAAATTTTCAATCCAATCACCTGAATTCAAATAGATTGTCTTTCCTTTTTCGTTAGTAATAAATTCAATTTTTGGCTCGTGAATGTGTCCGCAAATTACATAATCAAAGTTATTTTCAATAGCCAAATCAGTGCAAACATTTTCAAAGTTAGTAATAAATTTCACAGCCGATTTCACATTGTTTTTAATTTTCTTTGAAAGTGAATAAGGTTCTTTATTCATTTGAGCCAAAATCCAATTCAGAAAACGATTTATTAGAATTAGAATATCATAACCCCAACCTCCAAGTTTAGCCAACCATTTTGCATGATTTATTGAAGCATCAAAAACATCTCCGTGAAAAATCCAAGCTTTTTTTCCATCTAAATTTAGGACTAGTTTATTTAGCAAACTTAAATTTCCCAAATGCAAATCGGTAAATTTTCTTAAAAATTCGTCATGATTTCCAGTCAGATAATAGACTTTGGTGCCTTTGGAACTCAACGAAATGATTTTCTTAATCACTTTCAAATGATTTGCCGGAAAATAAGATTTTCTAAATTGCCAAATATCAACAATATCGCCATTTAGAATGAGTATTTTTGGCTTAATTTCAGATAAATACTGCAATAATTCTTTTGCATGGCAACCATAAGTTCCCAAATGAACATCAGAAATAACTACAACTTCAACTTTTCTTTTCTTCAAAATAAATAGTTTCTACAAAAATAAGTGAATAGCTGTATTGTTAAGGTTACATAAACATTATCAAAACTTTATTTGTGGTGGATATTATTTGCTTAATTTTGCCAATAGAAAATAGAAAGCAATAGTGGGAAGTAAAAATAAGTTAAAAAGATTCAAGGAAAACGAAACATTCAATAACGTTTTTCAACCAACTAGAGAGGAAGTAGTAGGGAATAAATTTCCTTTACGAGGAAAATGGAACAGTGATTTCTTCAAAAATGATAATCCAATAATCATTGAATTAGGTTGCGGAAAAGGCGAATATTCTGTTGGTTTAGCAGAACGTTATCCAGAGAAAAACTTTGTTGGAATTGATATAAAAGGAGCTAGATTTTGGCGTGGAGCAAAAACGGCTGTCGATGAAGGAATGCACAATGTAGCTTTTGTTAGAACTCAAATAGAGCTTATCAATCATATTTTTGCCGATGGTGAAGTGTCTGAAATTTGGATAACATTTCCAGATCCACAAATAAAATACAAGCGCACAAAACATAGAATGACCAATTCAGAATTCTTGAAATTATATAAAAGAATTTTAAAAGCTGATGGCGTTGTAAATCTAAAAACCGATTCTGAGTTCATGCACGGCTATACTTTAGGTTTATTACACGGTGAAGGGCACGAAGTTTTATATGCCAATCATAATGTTTACAAAAATGAAGGTGCGCCAAGAGAAGTAACTGAAATTCAAACGTTTTACGAAAAACAATATTTGGAAATTAACAAAGCAATTACGTATATTCGTTTTAAAATTAAAAAGTAGTGTTGTCTGTTGTCAGTTATCTGTTTAGTAAAACTGATAACTGCAAACTGATAACTGCAAACTGATAACATGAACATCATCCTGCCACTTTTATCGGGATTTATTGCTGCTGTAATAGGAATTCTTCCACCAGGATTAATAAATATGACTGCTGCCAAAGTTGATTTTACAGATGGAAGAAAACGCGCCATGGTTTTTGTTCTTGGAGCTTTAATAGTGATATTTTTTCAAACGTATATTTCTGTAATTTTTGCTAGATACATTAATAGCCATCAAGAAATTGTAGTTTTATTACGTGAGATTGGTTTGGTTATTTTTTCAATTTTATCTGTTTACTTTTTGTTTTTTGCAACGAAACCTAAGCTAAAATCACAAGATTCATTACATTTAAAAAGTAAAAGAAGTCGCTTTTTTATGGGAATGTTGATTTCGGCGATAAACTTTTTCCCTATTCCTTATTATGTTTTTGTTAGTGTTACTTTAGCTTCTTTTAATATTTTTACCTTTCATCCGATATCGATTTATAGCTTGGTTTTTGGGGTTGTTTTAGGTTCGTTTTTAATGTTTTATTTATACGTTTTGTTTTTCAATAAAATGAAATCTAAAACCGATTATTTTATACAAAACATGAACAAAATCATCGGAATCATTACCGGAGTTGTAGCTATTTTTACCTTATACAATGTTGTAAAGTATCATTTATAATGGAAGAAAATTTCTTTGAACGCGTTTATGCAATTGCAAAACAAATTCCAGAAGGTAAAGTAACTTCTTATGGCGCGATTGCCAAAGCATTAGGAACAGCTCGTTCAGCAAGAATGGTAGGTTGGGCAATGAACGCCAGTCATAATCGTGACGATATTCCTGCTCATCGTGTTGTAAATAGAAAAGGATTACTTTCGGGGAAACATCATTTTGAAGGAACCAACCTTATGCAACAACTTTTAGAAAACGAAGGAATTAAAGTGGTTGACAATCAAATTGTAGATTTCGAAAAATATTTTTGGAATCCAGAAATTATACGATAACTACTCCAATAAACAAATCACAAAGCTTGTATTATCATCTTCATTTTGAAATGCCAAATAACCACCGTGCGATTCAACAATACTTTTAGATAATGTCAATCCAATGCCCGCGCCTTCTTTTCTAGTGGTAAAAAAAGGTAGAAAAATTTTGTCTTTAATTTCGGTATCAATCCCAATTCCAGTGTCGGTGATGGTGATGAAAATTCGCTTTTCTTTTACTTCGGCAGTAATTGTAATTTGTTTTTCTTTTCTTTCAGAAAGTGCATAAATACTATTAGTTAGCAAATTAATAAGTACTTGCTCCATTTGATTTTTGTCAATTTCGAGCCATCTTTTAAAAGAAATTTCATTACTAACTTGTATTTTTTCTTGCTTAAATAGAGGTGCCATTATCTGTAAACTTTCTGCAATTAGTTGCGATAATTCTACCTTTTCTTTTTTGGGTGAAGGCAACATAGCCAGTTTTCTATAACTTTCTACAAATTGTTGCAAATGATTACTTCGATTGAGCATCGTAGCAACACTTTGTTTCATGTCGTTCAAATCCTCTTGTGAAAGCGTCTCTTGTTGCACTAATTCGTGTAAATTTTGCGAAAGCGAACGAATAGGAGTAAGCGAATTTAACAACTCGTGAGAAATGACTTTCATCAAATTAATCCAAGCTTCTTTTTCTTTCTTTTCGATTACTTTTTGAATTGAATCTAATAAAACAATGTAATAATCTTGATTGTAAGTTTTGCTTCTAGAAGACTGCATCACAAATGTTTGCGTGTCTTGATTATTCACTCTAATTTGTAATGATGTTTTAATTTCTTCAAAATTTTGTTCTTCAATAATACCACAAAGTGATGGCAATTGATTTCTCAAATAACTCCATTTAGACACTTTTGGAACTGTAAAATGTTTTGAAAAATAATCGTTCATCAAAAAAATAACCCAGTCGTTTTCTTCTTTTTTCAGAATTAATATTCCAGTTTCAATGTTGTTTAAAATGGATTGATAAATGATATCTTTCGAAATTTGATCATTCTGTTTTTGCTTCAAAAGATTGAATAACTTAAACAAACTCTCATAATTTCTAAAAGATTTATGATTAGAAAAATCGGCAGAAAAATCGTTTTGTAAAATAGCCTCTATGGTTTTGTCGTATAAAAGAAAGGCATTTTTGACATACAAATACAACTCAATTAATAAAATAGAAACAATAAAAAAGGAAAATATCGCGGTATAAATAAGGTTTTTCTCTAGCAAATAAAAACTTACTCCAATGCCGAAAACAATGATTAGCAATTGAATGAAAAGTTGGTTGTAAATTTTAAATGATGAAAACATAAATCTAGTTGCTAATATTATATTTCTCCATTCTTCGGTACAATGAAGCTCTCGACAAACCTAATTCCTCTGCTGATTTGCTAATATTTTGATTGTTTTTAGCCAATACTTTTTCGATGGTTTTTTTTTCAATTTCCGAAAGCTGTAAATCGTCTTGATTTGCTTTATAAGAAGTGATTTCATCCAAATCCAAATCGGAAGCAGAAATAGTATTGTTTTCACATAAAATGATGGCGCGTTCAATTCTGTTTTCCATCTCACGTATGTTTCCATTCCAGGCGTGTTGCTCCATTTTGGTTAAAGCTTCTTGTTCAAATGTAATTTCGCTTCTATCATATTTGTCAATCATTTTCTCCAATAAAAATTGGGCTAACGGAATTTTATCTTCCTTGCGTTCTCGAAGTGGCGGCAAAATAATTTCCATCGTATTGATTCTGTAATACAAATCTTCTCGAAAATTTTTATCAGAAACTTCTTGTTTCAAATTCAAATTTGTTGCTGTAATAATTCTAACATTTAATGGTCTTGGCTTAGATTCGCCCAATCGAGTAACGGTTTTCGTTTGAATCACTTGCAATAATTTTGATTGCAAATGCAACGGAACATTACCTATTTCATCCAGAAAAATGGTTCCGTTTTGTGCTATTTCAAATCTTCCAGCAGTGTCGTTTTTGGCATCGGTAAAGGCGCCTTTTGCATAACCAAATAATTCGCTTTCAAAAATAGAATCGCTCAACGAACCCAAGTCAACCGAAATAAAAGTGTTGTTTTTACGTTCCGATTGTTGGTGAATGTAATTGGCTAAAACATACTTTCCAGTTCCGTTTTCGCCTAAAATTAAAACATTTGCATCCGTTTTCGCCACTTTATCAGCTAAAGCATATGCTTTTTTTATGGTTTCAGAATTCCCAATAAAAAACGTATCAACTACATTTTTATCAATTTTTTTCTGTTCTTTTCTAGATTCATCAACAGCTTGTTTTACAACAGCAACTAATTTTTCGTTTTCCCAAGGTTTTAAAACATAATCAAATGCACCGCTTTTTAAACCTTCCACTGCTGTTTCCACTTTTCCAAAAGCCGTCATCAAAATCACAATGGTTTTGGGCGAAAGTGTTTTTATTTCTTTCAAAAGGTACAAACCTTCGCGTCCATCTTCAAAACCAATTCGATAATTCATATCCAATAAAACTACATCAATAGGATTTTCAGCAAGTAGTTTCACCACATTTCTCGGATTGTTTATGGTGTAGATCGTTTCAAAATGTTTCTTCAAAAGCATTTTTGCTGCAAAAAGAATGTCTTCTTGATCGTCAATTACGAGTATGTTGGCTTGTGTTTTTTTCATTTTTTTTTACACGAATTACAATAATTTACACGAATTCTTTTCTTTAAATTTAATTAAACAAATTTTACCAGAATCTATAATTGGTGAAAATTAGTGTAATTCGTGGCTAACTTTTTTAATTTGTATCAACCTTGCTGTTTTGTTCTGTGTTCGGTTTCGTACAAAAGGTGTCCGATTATGAACATTTTGAAAAAACTATAAATTCACAAAACATTTAATAATCAGTAAGTTGTGGATTTTAAGTTTTTGGCACAAAATTGCTTATTACTTATTCAAAATAACACCAATGGACACGGTCATCCCACGTAAAAATAACAAAAAAAAGTATCTAATTATTGCTTTGCCAATCTTTTTGATTTTGGGTTACTTTATAGTATCATCACTAACTAAAAAGAGAAGTTTGAATGTGAAAAAAGAAGAGATTGCTATAAAAACTGTTGAAGAAGGTTTTTTTGAAGATTTTCTTGTTTTTCAAGCACGAGTAGAGCCAATGAATTCGATGTTAGTCAATATTATTGAAGGTGGCGCAGTTCAAGAAATATATGTTGGAAATGGCGATATGGTTGTAAAAGGGCAGCCTTTGGCGCGATTATACAATCCGAATTCGGAGCTGAATTATATGCAACAAGAAACTGCAATTATCGAACAAATTAATAATTTGAATAAAGCCAAACTCGATTTGAGAAATCAAGAACTAAATCTTGCAAAGGATTTAATTTCGATTGAACACGATTATTTGGATGCGAAAAATTTATACGATTTGAACAAAAAACTATTTGAGCAAGAAATTTTATCCAAAAATGAATGGCAAATTACTCAAGAGAATTATAGGTTTCAAAAGGAACGCATGAACATCATCAAACAAAGCGTAACCAAAGAAAAGCAAGCCAATCAAATTCAAATTGGGCAACTCAATCAATCGATAGGGATAATGAATAAGAGTTTGCAGATTTTGAGAAGCAATAAAAAGAATTTTCTCATCACGGCACCAGAATCGGGAAGACTTTCTTCTTTTGAACCAATTTTAGGAAAAACCTATACTCAAGGCGTAAGTATTGGAACAATTGACGTAATGAAAGGTTATAAAATGGTTGCTGATGTCGATGAATTTTATTTGGATAAAATAAAAATGAATCAAAAAGGAACCGTTGACTTCAATGGAAAAGTATTAGATGTTGAAATTGTAAAAATCATTAAGGAGATAAAAAGCGGTCAGTTTCAGGTAGAATTGAGTTTTGCATCCATAGAAAATATCGATTTGCAACAAGGATTGAGTTTTAGCGTACGATTAAATTTATCCGAAAAATCAAAAACTATGTTGCTTTCTAAAGGAAGTTTTTATCAAGAAACCGCTGGGAAATGGATATTTGTAGTAAACGGGAACACTGCCGAACGAAGAACTATAAAATTAGGAAGAGAAAATCCGTTGTACTATGAAGTTTTAGAAGGTTTGAAAGTAGGTGAGAAAGTAATAACATCATCATATGAGGATTATAAAGAAGTTGAAGTTTTAAATTTAGAGTAGTAAATATCAAATATTAAAAAATTATGAGAAAATTATCAATTTTAGTAGTATTGTTTTCAGCAATTTTAAGCGCTCAAAACATTAAATCAAGTGGAACACACTTTGTCGATGGAGTTAAAGATAAAAAATGGAGTAACACTAATGGGACCGATTTTACCAAAGCCAGTTTTTCTGATTTTACTGGTTCTTGTTATGTGCTTTTAGAGGTTGATGCAACTACATTAGTGAGTTTTAAAACTTTTACAAAAATTAAATCAGGGAATTTAGAAATAAAGTTACTTGATGAAAATGAACAAACTTATTTTTGTTGCAAAACCACAAAGGAGTGTGAAATTTTAAAAGATATTACCCTAGAAAAAGGAAAGAAATACCGTCTGTACTTTACAGGTAAAAATGCAAAAGGAAGTTATGAAGTCAATTTCAAAAATCAATCTTAAATAACGATTTTAAAGTTCCAAAATCAACTTCAATTTCAAAAATCAATCAAAAAACGAACAATCATGATACAAATCAACAATCTTTCTAAAGTTTTTAGAACCGAAGAAGTAGAAACTAAAGCACTTAACGAAGTTTCAATCACAATCAATCAAGGCGAATTTGTTACCATTATGGGCGCATCAGGTAGCGGAAAATCAACACTTTTAAATATTGTTGGTCTTTTAGATGGTGCGTCTAGCGGAACATACCAACTTTTAAATCAGGAAATAACCAATTTGAAAGAACAAGAAAAATCGAAAGTCAGAAAACAAAATATTGGCTTCATCTTCCAAAATTTTAATCTAATAGATGAACTTTCTGTTTATGATAACATCGAATTACCGCTTATTTATAACAACGTTTCTTCTTCTGAAAGAAAGAAAAAAGTAGAAGCAATTGCAGAGCGATTAGGAATTTCACATCGATTAAAGCATTATCCACAACAACTCTCTGGCGGACAACAACAACGTGTAGCAGTCGCAAGAGCATTAATTAATGATCCAAAAATTATTCTAGCCGATGAACCAACCGGAAATCTTGATAGTAAAAATGGTAATGAAGTAATGGAATTGCTAACCGATTTGCATGCACAAGGAAGTACAATTTTAATGGTTACGCATTCCGATTATGATGCTTCATTTTCGCAAAGAACTATTTTTATGAAAGATGGAATGATTCTCTCAGAAAAGACAAACAGCAAAAATGTAGACGTTTTTGTTTCTTAAAAATCATCAATCTTGTGCTGAACTTGTTTCAGTACCTAAATCAATCAATCATGTTAAAAAATTGGATTAATATATTTTTATACCACATCAAAAACAACAAGCTTTTCACGGCTTTGAATGTTTTGGGATTGAGTATTGGAATTGCAGGATTAATTTTTGCGATTCTTTATTGGAACGACGAGCACAGTTATAATGAATGGAATCCTTATAAGGAAAGAGTTTTTCAGTCAATTAATAAAGTTAGTCCAACGGATTATTGGGCGAGTAATGTGGCGCCATTGGAAGCACATTTAAAAACCGATTTCAATGAAATTGAATCGTATTGTTATATGGACAATTGGTATTACGAAGAAATTGTTCAATACAAAAACAAGAAAGAAATTTTTAAAATCACAGATGCTCAAAAGACTTTTTTCGAAATGTTTCCTTTTGATTTTATTCATGGGAATGCAAAAACAGCTTTAAAGGATAATACAAGTATTGCAATTTCAAAAGCAGCTGCCGAAAGACTATTCGGAACAGAAAATCCAATGGGAAAAATTGTAAAATACTCTGGACGAAATTTAGTGGTTCGTGGTGTTTATACCATTCCTGGAAAATGCTCTATGCAACCTAACGCGGTTACTAATTTGATTGATAATAGACTTTTACCCGAAAAGGAAAATTGGGGAAACTTTAGTTTTGGATTGATGTTGAAATTAAAAAATCCGAATGATAAAGATAAAGTAGTTGCCAAGATTCAAAAACTGATGTTTGAAAACCGAGTTGTAAGATGGGCAAAATCGGAAGGGATAACCGTTGAAGAATGGCTTAAAAAAAATGGAGGTGATGATATAAAAGTTATTCTTGAACCTTTAAAAGAGGCTCGATTGAATTCCATTACAGAAGGTTATGCAGAAGGAAGAGGAAATTATCAGTTTCTTGTAATCATGGTTGGTTTGTCTGTATTGATTTTAATTCTTTCTATTGTAAATTATATCAATCTTGCTACTGCAAATGCTATAAAACGTGCAAAAGAAGTTGGTGTTCGTAAGATTATTGGTGCATCAAAATCGAATATTATCCAGCAGTTTATTTTCGAAACTATATTGATTACTACATTGTCAATTTTGTTGGCTTTAGTGATTGTTGAATTGTCATTACCCTACTACAATGAATTTCTTGGAAAAAAGTTAATCATTTTTGGAGGTCAATTTTACTTACAACTAGGATTAATTTTCATTGTTACCATTATTGTTGCTGGAATATTTCCTGCTGTTTATGTATCTAATTTTGAAACCTTAAAAGTACTCAAGGGCAATTTCGGAAGAAGCAAAAGTGGTATTTGGTTGCGCAACTCTATGTTAATTCTTCAATTCGCCATAGCTACTTTTTTCATCATTGGTTCCTATATAGTATATCAACAAATAAAATACATTTCAAATAAAGATTTGGGATTTAAAGGCGATAAAGTTCTTGCCATAACTTATCGAAATAAATACGATTGGAAAGAAGAGAATTATAAGAAAAAAGTCTTCAATCGATACAATATGATTAAGACAGAAATTTCTAAAATTAATGGAGTAGAACAAGTAGCAACTGGTGCTTTTAGTTTTGGTTCATCAAATGGTTCAACCACCGGATTTACTTATAAAAACAGTCACAACATTCAAGGCAGAAACATGGCAGTTGATTTTGGAATGTTGGAAATGATGAAAATAAAAATCAAAGAAGGAAGAAGTCTTTCCGAAAAATTTGCTTCTGATACTATCAGCTCTATGTTGGTAAACGAAACCGCTTTGAAGGAAATGGGTGAAAAAAACCCCATAGGAAAACCTGTAGATTGGAATGGTAATAAGTTTAAAATTATTGGAGTAGTTAAAGACTTTAATTTATTCGGGCCACAAGAAAAAGTGCCACCAATGGTATTCTTTCACTTCAAAACAGTCGATTGGATGTTGCAAAATGCTAACAAAATCCACGTAAAAGTTAGGGCTGAAGACATGGAACAAACCATCGCAGCTATCGAAAAATTTTGGGTAAAAAATGTTGATACAGACTATCCTTTTCAGTATGATTTTGTCGATAAAGAATATGCTCGTACTTATGAAACCTATGTGAAACAAAAGAATTTATTTTCATTACTAAACGTAATTGTAATCTTAATTGCACTTTTCGGATTGTTTTCTTTGGCTTCCTTTTCAATTCAAAGGCGCATGAAAGAAATTGCCGTTAGAAAGACTCTTGGAGCAGAAACGAATGTTTTACTAAAAGAATTATCAAAACAATACATCGTATTCTGCATCATCGGATTCTTAATTGCACTATTTCCTGTGTATTATTTGTTGAATTTATGGTTAGAAAATTTTGCTTTTAGAATTGATATTTCTATAACTCCATTTATAGTTGGTTTTGTTATTTTATTGATTTTAACATTGGTAGTTGTGCTTTCAAGAGCATATCTAGCTACACAAGTTGCGGTTTTAAAATATTTAAAATACGAGTAAGTAAATTTCAAAAATAAATTTCAAAATCTGTGACAAAAAAAGTCATTAGTTTTTAATCTCAATTGTATGAGCTCTTTAATAAAAATAATTTTCACTTTACTTTTAATTCTTATAACCAATTTTGCAAACGGTCAGGAAACAACTTGGCCGTTGCAAAAATGCATTGACAAAGGATTGGAGAATAATATCGAAATAAAAATCCGCCAATTGGAAGTAAAACGTATTGAAAAAAGTCGAAATTCTGTTTGGAATCAATTATTGCCCAGCGTAAGTTTTAATGGAAGTCAATCGTATAATTTTGGTTCTACAATCGATCCTTCAACCAATGGTCGTGTAAGTTCAAATATTCAATATGATAATTTTTTTATCAACGCCAATATGAATCTAATCGATTTTAATGCGTTTGCCAATGCACAGAAAAATAAGATAGATGTTGAAAAAGCCAAAGCCGACAAAGAAATCATAGAAAACGAGTATAAACTTCAAATTCTTGACAGCTATTATCAAGCACTTTTTACGCAAGAATTGCTTAAGATTCAACGGGAACAATTCAAAAATGCGGTTTTCAATTTGGACAGAATTTCAAAAGAAGTCGAAATTGGAAACAAACCCAAAAGCGATTTGTACGATACACAACTAAGTTTTGCTCAAGAAGAGAAACGAATTTTAGAAACCGAGCAATTATACAATATGCAGAAGATGCAATTATTTCAATTAATGAATGCTACTGATGTTTCAATTACAGAAGTAGTCTTAGTTTCTAATGACGCCGATGAAATAAATTCAGTTTCAACAGAAAGTTCCAATCCGAAAATTAAGTCTGCAGAACTAAGTTATCAAAGTAGTTTGAAAGAATTAAGCAGTCAAAGAGCTTTGAATTTACCTGTTTTAAGTACTTTTTATTCTATTTCAAGTTTTTATTACAAACCATTAAACCAGCCAAATGTAGTAGTAAACGATTTTAATACTCAAATAGGAGACAATAAAAACCAGCAAGTCGGAATTCAATTAAGTGTACCCATTTTTAGTGGTTTTAGAAATAATAAAAGAGTAATTGCAACTAAAATTGAAACCGAAAAAAACAAATTCATCATCAGTCAAGAGCAACAAAAAATTGATAATCAAATTGCTTTAGAAAAACAAAATCAACTCAATTATTTGCAACTTCAAAATAAATTTGAAGAAACACTTTCCTATGCAAAAGCTTCTTTTACAACATCTCAAGCCAAATTTCTATCAGGAAAAATTGAATCAATATCACTTTCATCGTTGAAAAATCAATTACTTTCCTCAGAATATGATGTTTTAAAAAACACCTTGCAAATTCAATATACCAATTTTAAAATCAATTTGATAAAGTACAATAAGTTATAACTATCTCATTATAACAAAACTTTAAACCTTGTTACTATCATACTTTTAAACTTCTTACTATCTTTGCAATTCATATTCAGTTTAAATAAAAAGTTAGTCAACTTTTAAACTTTTAAACTTTTAAACTTTTAAATAAGAAGATGAAGTTAGATAGAAAAGAAATCTTGAAAGCATTAGAAACAATTACTATTGCTGGCGAAGGAAAAAATATGGTTGAAAGTGGTGCGGTTCAAAATGTAATCACTTTTGGTGATGAGGTTGTAGTTGATTTATTGATTTCAACTCCAGCAATGCACATCAAAAAAAGAGCTGAAGACGATATTAAAAAACTAATTCACGAACAATTCTCTCCAGAGGCAGTTGTGAAAGTAAACATCAAAGTAGAAGCTAAAGAAAATCCAAACGAAATAAAAGGAAAATCAATTCCTGGAATTAGCAATATTATCGCTGTAGCTTCAGGAAAAGGTGGTGTTGGAAAATCTACAACAACAGCAAATTTAGCTGTAACTTTAGCTAAAATGGGATTCAAAGTTGGAGTTCTTGATGCCGACATTTACGGACCAAGTATGCCAATAATGTTTGATGTTGAAAACGAAAAACCAATTTCTATAGAAGTGGACGGAAAGTCTAAAATGAAACCCATCGAAAGTTATGAAATAAAATTACTTTCCATCGGATTTTTCACTTCTCCAAGTCAAGCCGTTATTTGGCGTGGACCAATGGCTTCTAAAGCATTAAACCAAATGATTTTTGATGCTGATTGGGGACAATTAGACTTCATGTTAATCGACTTACCACCAGGAACAGGTGATATTCACTTGTCAATTATGCAAGCCTTACCAATTACAGGTGCGGTTGTTGTAAGTACACCTCAAAATGTAGCTTTAGCAGATGCTCGAAAAGGAGTTGCAATGTTCCAAAGTGATGCCATCAATGTTCCAGTTTTAGGAATTATAGAAAATATGGCGTATTTCACTCCAGAAGAATTACCAAATAACAAATATTACATCTTCGGAAAAGAAGGCGCCAAAAATCTTGCAGAAGATCTACAAGTACCATTTTTAGGAGAAGTACCATTAGTACAAAGTATTCGCGAAGCAGGAGATTATGGACGTCCGGCAGCATTGCAAACGGCATCACCTTTAGAAAAAATATACGAAGAAATCGCAAGAAATGTGGTTCAAGAAACAGTAAACAGAAACGAAAATCTTGCACCAACCGAAGCAATCAAAATAACAACAATGGCAGGATGTTCTGCTGTGAAAAAATAATTAACAATTTATCAATTAAACAATGGAACAATTCATTTACAAATTGGTAAATTAATTCATTTACACATTAATGATTATGACACACGAAGAATTGACTTTAAATATCGAAAAAGCATTAGAAGAAATCAGACCTTTTTTGAATTCTGATGGTGGTGATATTTCATTGGTTTCTATTGATGAAGAAAAACACGTGAAGGTACGTTTTGAAGGTGCTTGTACAGGTTGTAGTGTAAATCAAATGACTTTAAAGGCAGGAGTTGAAACTACAATAAAAAAGTACGCTCCTCAAATTGAGACAGTTGAAAACATTGCATAATTCTTGTGTGATAAAAATCATGTTTAAAGACCTTTTCACTTTGTTACTTTGCGACTTTGAAACTTAAAAAATGATCGAAACTGATATACTTATTATAGGCGCGGGTCCAACAGGACTTTTCACCGTTTTTGAAGCTGGACTTTTACAATTAAAATGTCACATTATTGACGCACTTCCACAACCAGGAGGACAATTGGCAGAGTTATATCCTAAGAAACCAATTTTTGATATTCCAGGTTATCCTGAAGTTTTAGCAGGTGATTTAGTGACCAATTTAATGGAACAAATCAAACAATTTCAACCAGGATTTACCTTGGCTGAAACCGCTGAAACTATTGATAAATTAGAAGACGGAACTTTTATAGTTACTACTAATAAAGGAACAAAACATCACGCCAAAGCAGTTGCAATTGCTGGTGGTTTAGGAACTTTCGAACCAAGAAAGCCACAATTAGAAAACATTGCTTTCTATGAAGAAAAAGGTGTTGAATATTTTGTTAAAGATCCAGAATTATTTCGTGATAAACGAATTGTAATCGCTGGTGGCGGAGATTCTGCTCTAGATTGGAGTATTTTCCTTTCCAATGTAGCTTCTGAAGTTACTTTGGTTCATAGAAGAAACGAATTCCGTGGTGCTTTAGATTCAGTTGAAAAAGTACAAGAATTGAAAAAACTTGGAAAAATCAACTTGATTACACCAGCAGAAGTTGTTGCTATTAATGGAAAAAACCATGTTGAAAGTATTGTTTTAGAAAACGAAGACGTTCAACAAGTTTTTGAAACCGATTATTTTATTCCACTTTTCGGATTGACTCCAAAATTAGGAGCGATTGCTAATTGGGGATTAGAAATTGAGAAAAACGCTATCAAAGTAAACAACGCTTTAGATTACCAAACCAATATAGATGGAATTTACGCCATTGGTGACGTAAATACTTATCCAGGAAAATTGAAATTGATTTTGTGCGGTTTCCACGAAGCAACATTAATGTGCCAAAGTGTTTATAACCGAATCAATCCGGGTAAAAAATATGTTTTAAAATATACAACAGTTTCTGGAGTTGACGGTTTCGACGGAACTAGAAAAGAAGCTGAAAAAGCAGTTGTAAAATCGATTGATTAAATTTTTATATTTGTTTCATTAAAAGGAATTTATGGAAAATTTTAGAATGGATAGATCAGTTGTTACAAAATCAACTTTTGATGAAGCAGACGATCATGTTACTTACTATAAAAATAAAACACCACTTGATAGACTAAATCATGCTTGTTTTATTATAAATTCTATTTTTAATGTAACTCCATTTACTAAAATTGATAGAAAAGTAACATTTGTACGAAAACATGTCAAATAATATTTTTAATCTAGATTTTTTAGAGTTTCTTGAGCTCTTATCAAAACACAAAGTTGAGTTTTTATTAGTTGGTGGATACGCTGTTGTGCTTCACGGTTATATTAGAAGCACAGGAGATATGGATTTGTGGATAGAACGAACAGATGATAATTATAATAAATTAAAAAAGGTTTATACAGATTTTAGTGCGCCCATATTTCCAGAGGAACAATTTTCAAATCCTAAATTTAATGTTTGGGGAATTGGAGTTGAACCATCTAAAATTGAAATTCTTACTCAAGTTGATGGGTTGCAATTTAATGAAAGCTATAAAAATCGCAACTATTTTAATATAGATAAATTGCAAATTCCTTACATCGATTTTGAAGATTTAATTAAAAACAAATTGGCATCAGGCAGATATAAAGACTTGGCAGACATAGAACAATTAAAAAAACTAAAAAAAGAATAATGCCGCAAGACGTTACCGTAAAAATTACAGATAGGAATGGAGTAACCCACGAAGTTCAAGCTCCAACCGACATGAACATGAACATCATGGAATTGATTCGTGCCTATGAATTGGCCGAAGAAGGAACCGTTGGTGTCTGTGGCGGAATGGCAATGTGTGCATCATGTCAATGCTATGTTTTAAACGATGTAATATCGCTAGAACGAAATCCAGATGAAGAAGCCATGCTTTGGGAAGCTTATCATGTAAAAGAAAACTCAAGATTGGGTTGCCAAATTCCAATTACTGAAGAAATCGACGGATTAGAACTCGAAATTGCACCAGAACAATAATAAAAAAGCGAAAAGAAATTTCCACTTTTTTTACAACCCAAAAATAATTTTCGCTTTAGGAAAAATTCTTTCCACAAATTTAGAATAGGCAAGTTCTGAAGGATGTAAACCATCACTGGCAACCAAATTAGGTTGGATTAATCCTTGTCTTGTAATATCAGTGATGTTCACAAAAGTGACATTATTTTCAATACAATAATTTTCTGCAAAAAAGTTGTAAGTATCAATTTGAGTTGAAATAGTTGTATTTCCATTTCCAAAAGGGGTGTAGGCATAGTCTGGAATTGAAACTACAATTACATTTGCTTTTATTCCTTTTGCCCTATCAATGGCAATATTTACCAATTCTGGAAATTCTTGTTCATATAGACTGAAAGGTTTGTATTGATATTGATTGTTAACACCAATTAAAAGTGTAACTAAATCATAATTATTTGGCGGATTTTGCGACGTGATTGCGTCTTTTAAATTGCTTGTTGTCCAGCCGGTTGTGGCTATGATTTTTGTTGAAATTATTTTATTTGAAGGTAAAATTTTCTCCAAACTATCTTGTAACTGTATAGGAAATCTACAGGTTTCACATACGCTTTGACCAATACTATAGCTATCACCTAATGCTAAATAGTTTAACTTTGTTTTACTATTAGAGGGAAATGTTGGAAAGGGTTCGTTTGTGCTCGAGCAAGCAATAAGTAATGTAAATAAAACTAATGCTACTATTTTTTGTAAATGTTTCATAATGCCTTATACAAAATTAATTCTACTGGAGTTTCAATATATTCTTTTACAATTTGTAAAACACCATCATTATTAGTGTCTATCAACCATTTGACTAAAGCGATTTTGCCGTTTTCAATTTCAATTCCGGTAATGTTTCTTGGATGAACACAGCTTCCGTCATTAAATAAGTTTAGTGCGTTTTGATTAGGTTTTGGAAATCGAGGTCGGTGTGTATGACCTACAATAGTTATTTTATTTCCATTATCAGCTATCCATTTTTTAATTCGTCGTTCTACTTTTATGGATTCAAGATAATTCTTAGCCGGACTAGTTGGGTCTTTTATTCCCCAAACTTGCAAAGGTTTCCACAGAATTCTCACAAAAAAACGATTGAATTTCCAACCTACATAATTAAAGAAATCGGCTTGATGTCCGTGGGTTAAAAACAATTCTTGACCTGTTTCTGAGTTTTCTAAAACGATAGCTTCATGAAATTTTAAATCGGGCATCAAAGGCATGTTTTTTCCTTCGCCGGTATCAAAATATTCTGCAAAATTCTTTTTTACAATAGAAGGATTTCTGTAAACCATATCATGATTACCATAAATCATGTGCAATTTATTTTGTATATAGAACTTCTTTAACAACAAAAAAACATTCTTATTAGCTTCTAGAATATCCTTAAAAAACAGATTTTCCCATAGTTCATCACCATCACCAAGTTCTACATATTGAAACCCGTTTTTGTAATATTGGTTTAAAGCGTGAACATAAATATTGCGATTATTGGCAAAATCATCAGCAAAACTTCCATCGCCACGATGACAATCACTAAACAGAATAAATTTATCTTGATTGGTAAATTGTATTCGTTTGGCTTCTTTGTAGGCGCGTGTTAATCTTGTTTGAGATGACATAAGTTTTAAATTCCAATATTGTAAATTCCAAATTCCAAATGGGATTGATAGAAATCAAAAGTAATGAAATTTAATTTATCAAAAGTAGTATTAAACCATTTCCAGTTTCTGTTGCACTTGTTCTTCGATAGCATTCCAAAGTCCAATACGTTTTTCAAGTGCTTCAAAAGAAACTTCTTCAACTTCTTTCCATTTTTGTTCAGAATCATTGCAAAGCTCTGTAACCATTTGCATTGCCATTGGGCCATGTTCATCAGCATCTAATTCAATATGACGTTCAAAATAGTAAAGTAGTTTTGACAAATCGGTTTCAGGGAAGTTATTCTGAAAGTTTTTCAATATTTCAGTAAACATATTCGGAATTAAATCTTCTCTTCCAAAAGTAAACGCAGCGGCAATTTTGTGTGGTTTTCCTTCTTCAATAACTCTGAAAGTGAACTCTAAAAAGGCTTTAACGTTTGGATGCAAATCACTTTTTTTGATAGATACAAAAATATTTTGGGTAGCTTTAACATTGATTAAAAAATCATCAATTTGAGAAGTGCTTGCGCCACATTGTTCCATCGCATCAATATACATTTCAAAATGACTTTGACGCAATCCATCTATGGTTAAGTCGGTTTCCTCAGCTACAACAATTTCATTGATCAAGTAACGTATTTCTGGATTTCCTATTGGTAACCATGGAGTTGTAGTGCACGTTAATTTGTTTTGCAATGCTTTTAACAATGACATAAAATCCCAAACAGCAAATACATGATTTTCTAAGAAAGTATGCAAATTATCAATAGTTTTTACCTTTTCGTATAACGAATGTTGTAATAATTGATTTTTTTGAGATTGAATGCTACTATTTATATTTTCAATATTCATGTTTTTTTTTTTAATTATATACAAATTTAATGTGCTTATTGGATGTAAAAATCCTAAACAAATGTAAAAAAGCTCCTCGAATGTGAGAAGCTTTTTATATCAATTTTATTTATTGTTTAATCTGTTATTTAAACGCTGGAATTCCTGTAATATCTGCACCAGTAATTAACAAGTGAATATCGTGTGTTCCTTCATAAGTAATTACAGATTCCAAATTCATACTATGGCGCATGATAGAATATTCTCCTGTAATGCCCATTCCACCAAGAATTTGACGAGCTTCACGAGCAATATTTATTGCCATATCAACATTATTTCTTTTCGCCATCGAAATTTGTGCTGTTGTAGCTTTTCCTTCATTACGCAAAACTCCTAATCTCCAAGTAAGTAATTGTGCTTTAGTGATTTCTGTAATCATTTCGGCCAATTTCTTTTGTTGTAATTGAGTTCCAGCAATTGGTTTGTCAAACTGAATTCTCTCTTTTGCATAACGTAAAGCCGTGTCGTAACAATCCATTGCAGCACCAATTGCACCCCAAGCGATTCCATATCTTGCTGAATCCAAACACATCATTGGAGCTCCAAGACCAGATTTTCCTGGCAATAAATTTTCTTTAGGAACTTTTACGTTATCAAAAATCAATTCACCAGTTGCACTTGCACGAAGCGACCATTTGTTGTGCGTTTCTGGAGTTGTAAAACCTTCCATACCACGTTCCACAATTAATCCGTGAATTCTTCCTGATTCATCTTTTGCCCAAACTACAGCAACATCTGCGAATGGAGCATTTGAAATCCACATTTTAGCGCCATTCAATAAATAATGGTCGCCCATATCTTTAAAATTCGTAGTCATACCACTCGGATTCGAACCATGATCTGGTTCTGTCAATCCAAAACAACCCATGAATTCTCCTGTTGCTAGTTTTGGTAAATATTTCATTCTTTGTTCCTCAGTTCCAAATTTCCAAATAGGATACATAACTAAAGAAGATTGAACCGATGAAGTAGAACGAACACCAGAATCGCCTCTTTCAATTTCTTGCATGATTAATCCATAAGAAATTTGATCTAATCCTGAACCGCCATATTCTTCTGGAATATAAGGGCCAAAACCACCAATTTCGCCTAAACCTTTGATTATTTGTTTAGGAAATTCTGCACGTTGTGCATAATCTTCAATTATTGGAGATACTTCTCTTTTTACCCATGCACGAGCAGAATCTCTAACTAATTTATGTTCTTCTGTTAGCAAATCGTCTAACAAGTAATAATCTGGAGCTTGAAATAAATCTGGTTTCATAAGTATTGTATCGATATATATTATAAAATTTTATTACGTTTTATTTTTACGAAAACGTTTGCAAAGGTAGCAAAACATATTTTAGATTATACTCAACAATTGTTATTTTTGCCTGAATAATTGGGATTTTTTTGTTGATGTATTAAAAAGTGATAAAAAATATAGAAAAATTATTTTATTTTGTCTCTCTACTAAGTTTTATAAATGACTCGTTTTTTGAAATCAAAAATTCTAAAGTTTCAAAAACATTTTTATTTCGCATTACTTTTTTGTTGCTAGGATCCATTTCACAATAAGAAAAAAACAGTTCTAGTTCTTCTGGTTTAATTTTAAGTTTTTGATAAAAGAAAGTATCAGTATCAAAAACAGAAATTGCATAATCTTTAAAAGTGGCGTGTTCTAAATTTTCTTTTTTCTTTTTCTTTTTAAAAAAATTCACTACATCTTTAAAAAGTCCAACGAAGTCGGTTCCGTAGGGCATATCTCCGGTGTAAACGCCTTGAACTCTTGGCGCTGTTTCATATCTTTCTAGTTTTGCGATAGCAATTTCACCTTGAGAAACTTTATAATCCATTTTATTAGAATTTAAAATTTTTACTTCTTCAAGATTTATAGGTTTTTTGCTTAGCTCGATGGTTAGTGTTTTAGATCTTAAATCTTGTTTTGTGAGCGCTATTTTTTCATCGAAATAATCTTCACTTAGAATCAAAAGAACATCATTTTCATTGGCTTCAATGGTAAAAGCACCAAACATATTGGTTGTGGTATTTTTTTTTGTAGTTAGATTTACAATATCAACTTTAGCAACATTTAAACCTTTGTTAGTGATTTTGCCATTTATTGCTTTTGATGTTTGAGCAAATCCTTCAAATAGAAATAAAATAAAAATCAACAAAATAAATTTAGCCCTCAATTTAAAACAGATTTTAATTAATGATAAATTTATTTGTTTTAATGATAGTTATATGGTAAAAGATTGTTAATTGTGATTTTTTTTAGTACCAAAAGTTTTTAGTTCTTAAAATAGGTAAACAATTTTTCAATTATGTAATTTAATTACATTTTAAGGTAAAAATCCTTGGTAAGATTAATGTAATCATCAGTGTATTCATGACGACTGATTTCAATAACCAATTCGTCTGCTGTTAAAACAGAAAGTTCATAACGTTTAAAAGCAAGCAAACTCCTAACAATAGGTGTTGTATGTGAGCCTTTTACGTGAGTAACTTTCACAGCAAAAAGTTCTACTTCGGCACATAAATCTATAAATCGTTCTTCTTCTTTAAAAGGAATAATTACAGCGAAAATTCCGTTTTCTGATAAGAGTAAATCGGCAGCCTCAATCAAATCTTCAAAAGGTAAAGCATCTTGAAATCTTGCCAAATCACGCTGAGAACTGTCAGTTTTATAATCTTCTGAATAAAATGGAGGATTTGAAATTATGATATCATATTCATCTTCGGGTTCATCAACTAATTCATCCAAACCTGCATGAAAACAAAATAATCTATCACTCCAAGGTGAGTTTTCAAAGTTTTCCACACATTGTTCGTAGGCTTCCTCATCAATTTCTAAAGAATCAATTTGTTCAGCATTACTCCTTTGTGCTAACATTAAAGAGAGAATTCCTGTTCCAGATCCAATATCCAAAACCGAAAAAGGGTTGTTATCAATCGGACACCAAGCACCAAGTAAAACGCCATCTGTGCCAATTTTCATAGCACATTTGTTTTGTTGAACTGAAAATTGTTTGAATTTGAATGTTGACATTTTTTTGTAAAAGATAAAATCTAAGGAGTCTAAAAATCCAACAATCTAAAAGTCTAATTAAAGATACATTTCTACCAATCCTTCTGGTAAATCCATAATTACTTTCTTATTTTCTCTATCAATTTTAACCAAAAACTGGTCAATCATAGGAACAAGAATTTCTACATTACCATTGATAACTTCAAAAAGTGGTTGCGCCGAAGTGTCGTTTATAGATACAATTTTTCCAAAAATGCCTAAACGTAGGTCTTCAATTTCAAAACCTATAACTTCATGAAAGTAGAATTTGTTACCTTCAAGTTTTGGCAACATGTTTAAAGGAAGAAAAATTTCGCAACCCATAATAGAATCGGCTTCTGCTTCATCATCGACATCTTCAAATTTCACTCGAAGAAAATCGCCTTTGTGTAGGTTACAATTTTCAATAAAAAATGGAACCAGATTTTTGTTGTATTCAACAAAAACTGATTCCATATCTTCATATAACTCTGGTTCGTCAGTATCCAAATAGATAAGGACCTCACCTTTAAAACTAAATTTTTTAGCGATTTTGCCTAAGTAGAAACAATCTTCTTTACGCATTATCGCAACAAATTAAGCTTCAGTTTCTTCGCTAGCTTCTTCAGCAGCTGGAGCTTCTTCTACTGTAGGAGTTTCCTCAACAGCAACTTCAGCAACTTCTTCTTCTACAACTTCTGGAGCTTCAGCAGCTTTCAATGCTTCAGCAGCAGCGTTTGCACGTTTTTCGTTTGCAGCAACTTCAGCTTTTAATGCTTTAGCTTTAGCTTCAGCTTGTTTTTTAGTCAATCCTTCTTTTTTAGCATCAACTTTTCCAGCTTTTTCATCAATCCATGCAGCTAATTTTGCATCAGCTTGTTCTTGAGTTAAAGCACCTTTACGAACTCCTCCATCAAGGTGGTGTTTCAATAAAGCACCTTTGTAAGAAAGAATTGCTCTTGCAGTATCTGTTGGTTGAGCACCATTGTGTAACCATTGTACCGCTTGGTCAAGGTTTAAATCAATAGTTGCAGGATTTGTGTTTGGATTGTAAGTACCTATCTTTTCAAGGAATTTACCATCTCTTTTTGCGCGAGCATCAGCCGCTACGATCCAGTAAAATGGTTTTTGTTTTTTACCGTGTCTTTGTAATCTAATTTTTACTGACATAATCTATAATTTGATTAAATTTTGAGGTACTCGACCTCAATTAATTAAGAGGTGCAAAGATAGAAAACTTTTTCATTCAAACTAATGTCAATTAAAAAAATAGTTTTTAATCGATTTTTAGTAAAAAAAAATAGCATAATTCACGAAAAAAACTATTTTTGTGGTTGTAATATATTTTAAAATGAAAAAATTATTTTCCCTTTTTACGGTTTTATTATTGTTTTCTTCATGTAGTGAAGAGTTAAAATTCAATAACCCTGGTTTTCAAGCATTAAGAAACGATGTGCTGTGGCAAGGTATCGATGTAAAAGCTTATTTATCTGAGGACGGTTCTCTGAGAATTGTTGCTTTGGCGGAAGATGGCGACCTAACCTTATATACAGCAGACTCTGAAGTTGGTACTTATTATTTAGGCTCAACTCAAGAAAATTCCGCAGATTACAATTTTACACTTAATGGTGCAAATATCAATTATTCTTCAGAGAATTCTTTCGGACCAATATTAAACATTGCAAATTTAGTTCTTTCTAACGGACTGAATTATACTGCTGGGAGCAGTATTCCAACCACTTCTGTAAATGGTGGTTCTGGTATGACAGTTAATACTACTGTAAATGATAGTGGCGAAATAACATCTATAAAAATCGCAAATCCAGGAACAGGTTACAAAGCAGGTGATGTAATAACTATTACTGGAGGTGATGGAACGGCAAAATTTAAAATCTTAAGTGAAATTAATATTACCGATTTTAGTAATGGTACGGTTACAGGATCATTTAAACTTACAGCCAAAAATTTATCTCCAGCTAATGCAGGAGGAGAATTAGTTAACTTCCAATATGGTGCTTTTTATAAAATTCCAGTACAACCAGAATTGTAGATTAAAAAGTTATATATGAATGAAGCCACCACCCATAAAGTGGTGGTTTTTATTTATTTATAGAATTAATAGTTGCTTTTTAGTGTTTTACGTTTTTATTAGTGTATCTTTGACATGAATTTTAAAATATAATTATGAATATTTTTGTTGGAAGTCTTCCTTGGAGTATAGAGGAAGCAGATTTAAGAGAGTCTTTTGAAGTGTACGGATCAGTTAGTTCTGTTAAAATTATTACTGATAAATTTACTGGAAGAAGTAAAGGTTTCGGTTTTGTAGAAATGGAAAGCGATGAAGAAGCAGAAAAAGCAATTGCTGAATTGAACGGTGCTACAGTAGAAGGCCGAACAATTGTAGTAAACAAATCAGAACCAAAACCAGAAGGAGAAAGAAAATCTTTTTCTAACAACCGTCCAAGTGGTGGTGGTTACAATGGTGGTGGTAATTCTCGTGGTGGTGGTTCAAGCTACAACGATAGAAACAGTGGTGGCGGTAACAGAGGAAGATACTAGTTTTTCAAACTTATTATACTACAAAAACCATTCGAGAATTCGGATGGTTTTTTTTTACTCTGAACTTGTTTCAGAGTCTCAATTAAAATTTGTTTCAAGAGCGAATCGTTTGGGCTTTATCTGTAATCCTTTTTCCTGCTACCTTTCCAAAGCTACTTTTGTTGCCTGAGGTTCTCGAAGGCAACAATAGTAGGCTTTTCCCTTGCATCAGGGCTAATTAGCCATTCTTTTTTTCTTTTGTTAATAACTAAAATTGACAATCTCTTCCTTAAAATGTACTTTTGAAAATGTAATTATTAATTAGTTTTTTCTTGCTAATTACTATTCACTTATCACTAATTACTTTCAGATGTATTTAATATTCGACACCGAAACCACAGGTTTACCAAAAAGTTGGGCAGCACCAATTTCTGACACAGACAATTGGCCTAGATGTATTCAAATTGCATGGCAGTTGCATGACGATATGGGAAATCTTGTTGAACATCAAGATTATCTTATCAATCCAGAAGGTTTCAATATTCCTTACGATGCCGAAAGAATACACGGAATTTCAACCGAATTAGCACAACAACAAGGCATCCAACTTAAAGAAATGTTGGAGAAATTCAACATAGCGTTATCTAAAGCTAAATTTATAGTCGGACAAAACGTTGGTTTTGATATCAACATCATGGGTTGCGAATTCTATCGAATGGGAATCAGTTCGCCGATGTCACAAATGCCAATTTTAGATACTTGTACCGAAGTTACAGCATCGTTATTAAAACTTCCTGGTGGACGAGGCGGAAAATTCAAATTGCCAACATTAACAGAATTACATCAATATCTTTTCAACGAACCATTTGCAGAAGCACACAACGCAACTGCCGACGTTGAAGCTACAACACGTTGTTTCTTAGAATTAATTCGTACAGAGGTTTTTACCAAAGAAGAACTTGATGTTGAACCAGAATATTTCGAAGATTTTCAATTAAAAAATCCAAGATCAATTCAATTAATTGGATTGAAACACATCAATCTTAAAGAAGCTTCTGAACAAATTAGAAAGAAACTTCAAAAAAGTGGAGAAGAAACTGTTCAAACGTCTATTTCTGATGCCGATAAAAAAGATTTTAAACAATCTCGATTTGCTCATTTACACAATCATACACAATTCTCAGTTTTACAATCTACCATCGGAATTCCGTCACTAGTTGCCGCAGCTGCAAAAACCAAAATGCCTGCTGTAGCCATGACCGATACCGGAAATATGATGGGTGCCTTTCATTTTGTTAGTGCAGTAATGAATCATAACAAAGCTGTTAAACCAAAAATTGAAGCCGCAATTGAAAACGGAGAAGAACCAACTGACAACGAAATTATTCCTATTGTAGGTTGTGAGTTCAATATTTGTGAAAATCATAAAGATAAAACCAAAAAAGATAACGGCTATCAAGTAGTTTTTTTAGCTAAGAATAAAAAAGGCTATCACAATTTAGCAAAAATGTCTTCTATTGCATACATCGATGGTTTTTATTACGTTCCTAGAATTGATAAATCAGTAGTAGAGCAATACAAAGAAGATATCATTGTTTTATCAGGAAATTTATATGGTGAAATTCCGAGTAAAATTTTAAATGTTGGAGAAAATCAAGCTGAAGAAGCACTAATTTGGTGGAAAGAACAATTTGGAGATGATTTTTATTTAGAAATCATGCGCCACAATCAAGAAGATGAAAATCGTGTCAACAAAACCTTAATTGAGTTTTCGCAAAAGCACAAAGTAAAATTAGTTGCTACCAATAATACGTATTACGTAAATAAAGAAGATGCAAACGCACACGATATTTTATTATGTGTAAAAGATGGTGAAAAACAAGCCACACCAATAGGTAGAGGTAGAGGTTATCGTTATGGATTGCCCAATCAGGAATATTATTTCAAATCGGAAGACGAGATAAAAAAACTATTTACTGATTTACCTGAAGCCATTATCAATGTTCAAGAAATTATTGATAAAGTTGAAACTTATTCACTATATCGTGATGTATTACTTCCAAAATTTACAATTCCTGAAGAATTTTTAAATCCAGAAGATCAAGTTGATGGCGGAGTAAGAGGTGAAAATGCTTATTTACGTCATTTAACTATGAATGGCGCTCAAAAACGTTATGGCGAAATCACTCCAGAAATCCAAGAACGATTGAATTTTGAACTACTAACCATTTCCAATTCCGGTTATCCTGGCTATTTCTTAATTGTGCAAGATTTCATTGCCGAAGCTAGAAAAATGGATGTTTCTGTTGGACCAGGTCGTGGTTCTGCTGCAGGTTCTGCGGTTGCTTATTGTTTAGGAATTACCAATATTGACCCAATTAAGTACGATTTGCTTTTTGAGAGATTCTTAAATCCAGATAGGGTTTCGATGCCCGATATTGATATTGACTTCGACGATGAAGGTCGTGGTCGTGTTATGGATTATGTAATCAATAAATATGGTTCCAATCAAGTTGCTCAAATTATTACTTATGGTAAAATGGCAACCAAATCGGCAATTCGTGATACGGCTCGTGTATTGGATTTACCATTGTTTGAAGCTGATAGAATTGCAAAATTAATTCCAGGAATGATGCCTTCTAAATGGAATTTGGCTCGATTTATTTCAGAAAAAGAAGAAGACGTCAAAAAAGCACTTCGTTCCGATGAATTTGATAGAGTAAAAGAATTAATCGCGATTGCTAACGACGGAGAATTATCAGGTGAAACCATTCAACAAGCTAAAGTTTTGGAAGGTTCACTTCGTAATACAGGAATTCACGCTTGTGGTGTGATTATTACGCCAAGTGATATTACGAATTTCGTTCCAGTTACAACAGCTAAAGATTCTGAATTATATGTAACCCAATTTGATAACTCAGTTGCAGAAAGTGCTGGATTATTAAAAATGGACTTCTTGGGTTTGAAAACCCTAACGTTAATAAAAGATACGGTTAAATTAGTAAAGTACAGAACAGGAATTCAATTAGATCCAGATACTTTTCCAATTGATGATGTTAAAACTTATGAATTATTCCAAAGAGGTGAAACGGTTGGTATTTTCCAATACGAATCTCCTGGAATGCAAAAATACCTTCGCGATTTAAAGCCAACTGTTTTCGGAGATTTAATTGCCATGAACGCACTTTATCGTCCTGGACCATTGGAATATATTCCATCATTCGTTCGTAGAAAAAATGGTGAAGAGGAAATAAAATACGATTTAGATGCTTGCGAAGAATACTTAGGCGAAACGTACGGAATTACGGTTTATCAAGAGCAAGTAATGCTTTTGTCACAATCGTTAGCCGATTTCTCTAAAGGTGATGCAGACGTTTTGCGTAAAGCAATGGGTAAAAAAGACCGACCAACGTTGGATAAAATGAAACCAAAATTTGTCGAACAAGCTGCTGCAAAAGGTCATGATGCTAAAATTTTGGAAAAAATTTGGAAGGATTGGGAAGCTTTTGCAAGTTATGCGTTTAACAAATCACACTCAACATGTTACGCTTGGATTGCTTATCAAACAGCCTATTTAAAAGCTCATTATCCTGCAGAATATATGGCTGCTGTTCTTTCGAATAACATGAACGATATTAAGCAAGTTTCGTTCTTTATGGAAGAATGTAAGCGTATGGGATTGCAAGTTCTTGGTCCAGATGTTAATGAATCATTTTATAAATTTACGGTAAACGAAAACAATGCCGTACGTTTCGGAATGGGAGCTGTTAAAGGAGTTGGAGCCAATGCTGTGGACACTATTGTTCAAAGCAGAAAAGACGCGCCTTACAAGTCGATATTTGATTTGGCTAAAAAAATTGACTTGCGTTCTGCTAATAAAAAAGCTTTTGAAAGTTTGGCTTATGCCGGAGGATTTGACTGTTTTACTGATACACATCGTGCGCAATATTTCCACATTGAAGGCGAAGGAATTACATTTTTAGAAAAAGCCATGCGATTTGGTTCCAAATTTCAAGAAAACGAAAATTCATCACAAGTGAGTTTGTTTGGTGAAGCTAGTGATGTTCAAATTGCCGAACCAGTTGTGCCGCCATGTGAAGAATGGAGTACAATGGAAAAATTAGCCAAAGAAAAAGAAGTTGTTGGAATTTACATTTCGGGACATCCGCTTGACGATTATCGATTTGAAATGAATTATTTCTGTAATGTGAAATTGACGCATTTAAAGAGTTTAGGAAATTTAATTGGGAAGAATCTAACCTTTGGAGGTATTGTTACCAATGTGCAATATCGAACAGGAAAAAACGGAAAAGATTGGGCAATGTTTACTTTGGAAGGATATGACGAAAGTTATGATTTTAGAATTTTTGATGAAGAGTATCTGAAATTCCGTCATTTCTTGGTTAATAATCAGTTTATTTATTTTAAAATTAATGTAAAAGATGGCTGGGTAAACCGCGAAACAGGAAAGAAATCTGATCCGCGAATTACTTTTCTTGATGCCAAATTATTAGCTGATGTTTTACCAACTTTTGCCAAAAAATTAGCGGTTCAAATCAATATTAAAGATATAAAACAAGATTTAATTCAACAATTGAGTGCTGTTTTTCAAGAAAATGAAGGTGATAAGCAAGTAGATTTTGAAGTAGTAGAAACCGAAATTGTTAAAAGAACTATAGAAACTGTTGCTGCTCCAATGCCAATTCCTTCAGCTGAATTAACTGATGATGAATCAGAAGCAGAAGATGAAATAATTGAAGTAGAATCCGAAAACGAAGAAGAACTTCCAATGACAACAACAAAAACAGAAATTGAAGAAATACGCAAAATAACTTCATTAGAAATGAAAAGCAGAAAGCTAAAAGTGAAAATTTCAAAAGAATTATTGGAACAATTAGAGAAGTTGCAGGTGAATTTTACTTTGAATTAATTTTCTTACTTTTGAGAAATACCATTTTATAATGAAATTACTAAAAATAAAACCTTCTAAAAGTTTAAACAAAGCGTATTACAAGCAATCGCTTTCGCGTGAACAAATTGAACTTTTTAAAAAGGAATTACAAAATACTTTTAATCATATCGATGAAAAACAAGACGAAGAATATCATAAAAATGTTATTGCCGACTTGTTTAAAAACGTGTATTGCAAAGACAAATACCTTGTAAACGTTAACAAGAAAGAAGATTTAGTAATTCGTTTAGGAAACAATACAACTGACGATGTTGGTGTTTTATTAGAATTTAAAAAACCAACCGAAAAGCGAGATATGGTTTCGGCAGAAAATGCCAATGTAAAAGCATTGCAAGAAATCGTTTTATATTATTTGCGCCAAACGGTTGACCAGGACAATCATAAAATTACAAATCTTGTTGTAACCAATATTTATGAATGGTTTATTTTTGATGGTGTTTGGTTTGAAAAAAACATTTTTCGAAACACTAAATTAAAGAAAGAGTATTTAGCCTATAAAACTTCTGGGCATGATACTAAATATTTTTATGATACTATTGCTGCCAAATATTTAGCAGAATTTAAAGAGGATGTTCCGTGTACGTATTTTAATCTAAAGGATTACGAAAAGAAAATCACCAACGATAGTAAAAAAGACGACGACGATTTAATCGATTTATACAAAATTCTTTCTCCAGAACATTTATTAAATAAAAAATTTGCCAACGATAGTAATTCCTTAAATACCGATTTCTACAACGAATTACTTTACATTATTGGGCTTGAAGAAAGTAAAGAAACTGCTAAGAAAACCATTCGTAGAATAAACGAAGCGGAACGAAACGAAGGTTCACTTATAGAAAACACTATTTCTAAACTTAAAACCAAGAAATATTTTGGTTACGAAAACAACGAAGAAACCGAAAATCAATACTACGAAGTAGCTCTAGAATTATGCATTACTTGGTTAAACAGAATTTTATTTCTTAAACTTTTAGAATCTCAATTAATAAAATACCATCGAGGCGATAAAGAAAATTACTCCTTTTTATCGTATTCCAAAATTAAAGATTTTGATGAATTAGAAGAATTATTTTTTGAGGTTTTAGCCGAAAAAACTGCCGATAGAAATCCATCAATTGCATCAAAATACAAAGACATTCCTTATCTAAACAGTTCATTATTTGAAATGACCGATTTAGAAAAAAATGCTTTAGCTTTAAGTAACCTTAAAGATAGATTAGAATTTGAAGTTTATAAAAAATCGGTTTTAAAGAAATCAACAAAAGAAGTTGTTAAGCCTAAAACCAGTTTAAAATATCTTTTAGAATTTCTTGATGCTTATAATTTTGCTAGCGAAAGCAACGCCAAAATTCAAGAAGAAAACAAATCCATCATTAACGCATCGGTGCTTGGATTGATATTTGAAAAAATAAACGGTTACAAAGACGGTTCGTTTTTTACGCCAGGTTTCATTACTATGTATATGTGTCGTGAAACCATTAGAAAAGCTGTAGTTGAAAAATTCAAAAGCAGTTTTCCTTATTGTCAAGAGATTACCGAATTTGACGAAATTAAAGACAAAATAGATCACACCAACAAAGCACAACGACAAGAAGCTAACAAACTGATTAACGATATAAAAATTGTTGATCCAGCCGTAGGTTCGGGACATTTTTTGGTTTCGGCTCTTAATGAGATGATTGCTATTAAAAGTGATTTACAAATTCTTTCCTATGCCAATGGCGACCGAGTAAAAGGCTACACCATAACGCTCGACAACGACGAACTCATCATTCAAAACCAAGAAACCGACAAACTTTTTGAATATACACTCAACCAAAACAACAATATTATTCCTGAGTTACAAGAACTACAAAGTTGCCTGTTTACCGAAAAGCAAACCATTATAGAAAACTGTCTTTTTGGTGTAGATATCAACCCAAAATCGGTAATGATTTGTCAATTGCGTTTGTGGATTGAGTTACTAAAAAATGCTTATTACACCAAAGAAAGCGATCATAAAGAATTGCACACATTACCCAATATTGACATCAACATCAAAACTGGAAACTCTTTGATTTCTAAATTTGCTATCAAAGACAACGTTTTTGAACGCATCACTGGTTTTCAAAAAAAATTGGAAGAATACAAAAATTGGGTACACATTTATAAAAACACCAACGATAAGAAAGCCAAAGCCGTTCTTAAAGACAATGTAAATCGTTTTAAAGACGAGTTCAAACTAGCCGATTTGCGTGTAACCAAGTTGCAAAACGACTTGCGAAAACTAAACGGAACCTATTATGACAAATACCAAACCTACCAAGTTTTTGCTAGCGAATTGACCGATAAAGAACAAAAAGCCAAAGAAAAGTTAGAAAAAGAAATTAACGACAAACAAGTAGAAATACAACAGCTAAAAGACAACCCTATTTATGCCAATGCCTTTGAATGGCGTTTTGAATTTCCAGAAGTGTTAGACGATAAAGGTAATTTTATTGGGTTTGATGTGGTGATTGGGAATCCGCCGTATATTGGAGAAAAAGGCAATAAAGAAATATTTAGAGACATTAAATCTGCTAATTTGAGTTCCTACTATCAAAGAAAAATGGATATATTTTATTTTTTCTTTCACCTTGGAATACTCCTATTAAAATCAAAAGGTAAAATATCATTTATTACAACCAATTATTTTTTAACAAGTGACGGAGGAGATTTTTTACGAACAGATTTTAAAGATGAAACAACCATTGATAGTTTAGTTAATTTGAATAGTTTAAAAGTTTTTGAGTCTGCGAAAGGGCAACATAACATTTTGACATTTATATCCAAAGGAAAAAATTTAAGTTATTTATCCAAAAATTTAATTACTAGTGAAATTGGAGATTGTGATGAAAATCTTTTTAAAAGTATTGTAAATGGTTTTAATATAAATACAAAATTTTACAGTGTACCACAATCAGAACTCTATGAAAATAATGGAAATTATATAAGATTACAAGGGATTGGAAATAAAGAAAGTTCAAATGATGATAATTCTATTTTTAATAAGATATTATCAAAAAGCAAACCCTTACTTCAAATTTGTGATGTAAGTCAAGGTATATTGAGTGGTGTTGATAGAATTTCCAAAAAGCATTTGGAGAATCATTTAACAGATAATGAAAATTTAAATTGTGGTGTTTATGTATTAACTAATGAGGAATATTTAAAAAAAGAATTCACTACTGAAGAAAATAGTTTAATTAAACCTTGGTTCAAAAATTCGGATATTGGTAAATATTTTACTTCAGAAAGTTCAAAGTATAAAGTAATTTATGCTACAAGAGATATCGATATTGAAGATTATCCTAAAATTAAATCTCATCTTTATAAATATGAGGGTGTTATAAAAAAACAGAAGCCAAGAAAGAGGAGAGATGCAAGCTGCTGTTAAATTAGGTAAATGGTGGGTAATATTTGCAGCTAGAACTAAATCAGTTTTTGAAGGAGAAAAAATTGTTTGCCCTCAAAGAACTAAATCAAATATTTTTGGCTACAATAACGATATTTGGTATTCAAGTGCTGATGTATATTACATTACAAATGCAAAAGATGGATTTTCATTAAAATATATTTTAGCTTTACTAAATTCAAAATTATATTATTTTTGGTTATATAATAAAGGTAAAAGAAAAGGTGAAAGTTTAGAATTATATTATACACCTCTTTCAGAAATCCCAATAAAAAAAGCTAAAAATCAACAAGATTTTGTTACACTCGTTGACCAAATCCTAACCCTCAAAAAAGAAAACTCACAAGCTGACACTAGTAAGTTAGAAAATGATATTGACGAGTTGGTTTATAAACTGTATGATTTAACACCAGAGGAGATTGAAGTGGTGAAAAAGGCATAGTTTTTGAAATAGTTAAAATGTTATTATCATCATAAAAGTGTTATTTTTGTTACAAAGTATTTTTTTTGTCACAAAATTTGTATCTTTGCACCAATAATACCAGCCACGCTTCCCACTAGAACAGCGCACCCGGGCTGGTTTTCGATTTTTATATAACTGCCTATGAAGTATGTTAAACCACCAGTTCCAATACTTGAGCAAATAGAAACACTCAAAAAAAGAGGTTTGCTTTTTAATGATGAAGCTAAAGCCGCTCATTATTTATCTAATATTAGTTATTACAGATTAAGAGCTTATACTTACCCATTTCAAGACAACAAAGACGAAAATCATCCATTTGTTACCAAAGTTTCTTTTGAGGAAATCATAGATTTATATGTTTTTGATAGACAATTGCGACTGCTTATTTTTGATGGTATTGAAAAAATAGAAATTGCACTTCGCACACAAATTATTTATAATTTTTCGTTAGCTCACGGCAGTTTTTGGCATTTAAAACCAGAATTGTATAGAGATGCCATGCGATTTGCAAATCAATTAGATTCTCTTCAAAAGGAAGTTGATAGAAGTAATGAAACTTTTATAGATCATTATAAATCGAAATACACACAACCAAGCGAGCCGCCATGTTGGATGAGTCTTGAAGTTAGTAGCATGGGATTATTGTCTAAAATATTCCAAAATCTTAAAAAAGGAAACGAAAAGAAAGCAATTGCTAAACACTTTGGATTATCTGATGCTTTAATTTTAGAAAATTGGATGCATTGTTTTTGTAATTTAAGAAATATTTGTGCGCATCATGGCAGAATTTGGAATCGAAGATTGGTTCCAATAAAATTACCATACAATACTATTTATCCTTTTTTAGATAATAGTAAAGTATATACTAATAAGCTTTATGCTACTTTATGTTGTATTGAATATATTTTGCAAATAATTAGTCCGCAAACTACTTTCAAAGAAAGATTAAAAAGTATTTTGGAAAACTGCCCAATGAAACAAGAAAAAGAAATGGGTTTCCCAGAAAATTGGCAAGAAGATAATCTGTGGAAGTAATTTTAAATTAAATGCATCAATTCTTTCAATAAAAAAATAGTTAAAAGTAATGTAAGTTACAATTCAGAAGCGAAATGTTTCTTTATCTTTGTACTTCAAAATTAATAAACTAAATATAAAAAAATATGTCATTAGCAATAACAGATGCTACTTTTGATGAAGTAGTATTAAAATCAGACAAACCAGTAGTAGTAGATTTTTGGGCAGCTTGGTGTGGACCATGTAGAATGGTTGGACCAGTTATTGATGAGGTTTCTGCAGAATACGAAGGTAAAGCTATTGTAGGAAAAGTAGATGTAGACGCCAATCAAGAATTTGCTGCAAAATATGGAGTTAGAAACATTCCAACCGTTTTAATTTTTCAAAATGGAGAAGTTGTTGGTCGCCAAGTTGGTGTTGCTCCAAAGAAAACTTATACAGATGCAATAGACGCATTACTATAGTAAATTAATAATAATTGTTTTGAAACCCTTTGAAAAGAAATTTTTGAAGGGTTTTTTTATGATTTATGCTGATTAATGTCAGTAGCGAATCATTCGGGCATCTTCAGTAATCCCTATTCCTGCTGCCTTTGCAATCTTTTTAATTGTTGCCTGAGGTTCTCGAAGGCAACAATAAAAAAGGTTTTTCTCTTGCATCAAGCCTAATTAGTATACCATTTTTATAAAAATCAGTTTTCAATACAACTTTGTGAAACTTTTAAACTTTTAAATTTTTAAACTCTTAAACTTTTATTTACATTTGAACTATGAGGATAGAAGAACAAAAGGAAATAATATCAGGTTTCAAACATCTTGAATTACTTGCTAATCAAGTAGTCGAAGGATTTATTTCAGGGATGCATAAGTCACCCTTTCATGGGTTTTCTGCTGAGTTTGCAGAGCATAAAACATACAATTCAGGCGAAAGCACCAAACATATTGATTGGAAGCTTTTTGCTAAAACGGATAGATTATATACCAAACGTTTTGAAGAAGAAACCAATCTTCGTTGTCATTTGATTATTGATAATTCGTCTTCGATGCATTTTCCAAAATTGAAAAGTGATCAACCTTTTTATGAAAGTAAAATTGGTTTTTCGGTTTTAGCTTCGGCAGTTCTGATGAATTTATTAAAAAAGCAACGAGATGCTGTTGGATTAAGTGTTTTCTCTGATACGTACGAATACTACGCACCAGAAAAAGGAAGTGATAGACATCATAGAATGTTGTTAAATCAATTAGAAAATCTGCTTGAAAATTCTAAGACTCCTAAGAACACTGACACTATTACTTATCTCCATTTAATAGCCGAAAAGATGCACCGTCGTTCTATGATTGTACTTTTCACCGACATGTTTCAAGACGGCAATCAAGAGCAGCTTTTTAATGCGCTACAGCATCTAAAACACAATAAACATAAGGTAGTAGTTTTTCACGTAGTTGATGAAAAAACAGAGTTAAATTTCAATTTTGACAATAAACCAAGGAAGTTTATTGATATAGAATCGGGGGAAATTATCAATTTATATGCTGAAAACATTAAAGAAGAATATGAGAAAAACGTTTCAGAGTACTTCAAAAAATTGTCATTAACTTGTGCGCAGAATAAAATTAAGTATGTTCCGGTAAATGTGGGAGCAAATTTTGAAAAAATTCTTACTACATACTTGGTTGAAAAACAAAACTTTGGTTGATTCCATTGAAATTATTTGAAAAAAAATTTAAAAAATAGTTGCAGAAATAAAAAACGTACGTATATTTGCAACCGCATTAAAGCGATGGTTTGGTAGTTCAGTTGGTTAGAATACATGCCTGTCACGCATGGGGTCGCGGGTTCGAGTCCCGTCCAGACCGCGAAATTTGGGAAAGCACTTCAGAAATGAAGTGCTTTTTTGCCCAAAAAAGAAATTGAAATGCATTTGCGAACAATTGTATAGATGTTTGGCAAATCATTAAAAATAGTTGTGTTGTTTTCGATACGAATTTGTAACTCGTATCACGGTTTAGTAGTTAGACCAATGAAAAGCTTTCCATTTATTCTGAATTCATTTCAGAATCTAAGGATGGCTTTTTTGCTTTTAAAGAAGTACTGCTTTTTTAATTTATCACCTATTAATAGTGGTGTAATTTATAAATTAGTATATTGCGCTGTATTTTAATGTTTTAGATTCATCTGTCATTTATTTTGTATACTTTTTTAAAAATTAACCACTATGAAAAAATTAGTACTTCTTTGTGTTTTTTTAAGTTCAATTTCGGTAGTTTTTTCGCAAGAATTGATTATGCCCGAAGTGTCAAACACCATTTGTGACGACAATGACGATGGATTTATGCAATTTAATTTATTAGAAATTTCTAATGAAATTGTGGCAAACTTAAATCCTGCTAATTTTATTGTAACACATCATGAAACATTTTCTGATGCTAATGCGAGTATTAATGCTTTATCGAGTCCTTATTTTAATTTGGTGCCATTTCAACAAACAATATTTGCAAGGGTTGTAAATAATAGTACTTCTGAAGTTCAAATTATTTCTTACACACTGAATGTCAATCAAGCGCCAGCAGTTTCTAACCAAGTTTTAACCAATTGCAACAGTTTTATTACCAGCTTCCCTTGTTGGAATTTAGAAAGTTTAATTCCAAACATTCAAAATGGTTCTGTTTCGAGTGGTGTAACATTTTATGAAACATATACAAATGCAACAACAGGAGCAAATGCGCTAAACAATACGACATGTTATATAAGTCCAATTCCGGGAAGTTCAATAGTTTATTTTAGATTAGATAATTATAATACAGGATGTTTTTCGATAGGTGAAGTACAATTGATGATGATTGATTGTATTCAACCGGGAGTTCCTCAAAATTTAACACAATGCGTTGATTCAGGGAATGCTTGTTTTAATCTAACACTTAACAATCAAAATGTTATTGGAACATTGAATCCATCCGAATATACTATTACTTACCATTCTTCACAATCAGACGCTAATTTAGGTACTAATTTACTTAGTTCGCCCTATTGTATGACTGCTATTGGAACACAACAAATTTTCGTAAGATTAGAAAAAAATACCACACAAGAGTTCAGTATCTTTATTTTTTCAATTATTTCCCAGGTAGTTTCATCAAATGTTATGACTCTTGAAGATATGACTCAATGTGATGATGACGGAAATGGTACGGTAACTTTTGATTTGACTTCAGCTCTTTTGCAAATTAATACAACCAATCCATTACAATATTATACAAGTTTGGCAAATGCAACCAATCAAGTGGTTCCCATTACGAATCCCGTTACATTTAATGTTGCAGCAACAAATTTGAATACAACAATATTCATCAGAGAAATTATTACAGGTTCTTGTGATGTAATTTACAATTTTTCAGCTAGAGCACAACCAGTATGTAATTTGGCTTATTTTTGTGATCAAGCCAATTCTTTATGCAGTGCTTTGGGAGTTCCATTTAATAATACAACCAACGCACCTTCTCTGGGTAGTTCAGGTTGTTTAAATACAACACCAAATCCGACTTGGTTTTATTTACCAGTTAGTACAACTGGAAACATAGGTTTGATGGTTCAACAGAGTACTGATATTAATTTTAATGTGAATAACCTTGATGTAGATTATGCTGTTTTCGGACCATTTAGTGATCCTGTATCGCCATGTGGAACTGGTGTGCCAACGCCCAATAGTATTGTAAGTTGTAGTTATTCTTCTCAAGCAGTAGAGTTTCCAATGATTCCTAACGCACAGCCTGGGCAATATTATTTGATAATGGTTACAAATTTTAGTAATCAAACAGGTTATATTAAAATTACTCAAACTTCAGGTTCATCAGGAACTATCAATTGTTCAGGAATGGTATTAAATGCATTCTTAGATTTAAATAGCAATGGTACTCAAGAAACAGGAGAATCTAATTTTCCATTGGGACAATTTAATTATGAAGTGAATGATAATGATATTATTCACAATATAACTGCTCCAACAGGACTTTACAATATTTATGAAATTAATCCAACAAATTCTTATGATTTAGGTTTTTCAGTTGATGCAGCTTATGCTTCTTTGTATAATGTAACGACTTCTGCATACAATAATGTAAGCATTGTTGTTGGTGCTGGAATGACAACTTACAATTTCCCTGTTACAGTGACAACTCCTTATAATGATTTAGCAGTTGCAATTATTCCTGTAAATGCACCACGACCAGGATTTCAATATACAAACAAAATAGTTTACACTAATCTTGGAAATCAAAATGTTGCATCAGGAACGGTTACATTCAATAATGATTCTGATGTCACAATTGCTTCAATTTCTCAAACAGGAACAACTTCAACGGCAACTGGTTTTACGTATAACTTTACAAATCTTGCGCCATTTGAAATAAGAACTATTGATGTTGTAATGCAAATTCCTATAATTCCTATAGTTGAAGCAGGACAATTGCTAACAAATACAGCTACAATTGTTCCTTTAACAGGTGATGTTGTTCCTGAAAATAATGCAAATGCTTTAGCTCAAATTATAGTAAATGCCTACGATCCAAATGACAAAATGGAAGCTCGTGGCGAAGAAATTTTGCATTCATCATTCACTTCAAATGATTATTTATATTATACTATTCGTTTTGAAAATACCGGAACAGCAAGTGCAATTAATGTTCGTGTGAATGATATTTTAGATTCTAAATTAGATGAATCATCTGTAATAATGATAAGTGCAAGTTACGCATACACTTTAGATAGAATTGGAAATAACCTAACTTGGAATTTTAATAATATTCAACTTCCTGTTTCAGTTGCAAATACTAACATAGGAAAAGGATACATCACATTTAAGGTGAAACCAATGCCAGGTTTTGCAGTTGGAGATATTATTCCAAATACTGCAGCAATCTATTTTGATTTTAATCCACCAATTATAACAAATACATTTACGACAGAATTTGTAGCGGCTTTAGCTGCAAATCAATTTGAAAATAATGATTTTGTATTTTATCCAAATCCAACTACAGACATTGTAACAATTACTTTAAAAGGCGGATCTGATTCTATTGCATCAATTTCAGTTTATGATGTTTTAGGAAAACAAATTATGAATATCAAAACAAGTTCAATTTCTGAAACTATAGATTTGTCTTTATTAAATTCAGGCATTTACTTTGTAGAAGTTATTACAGAAAATAACTCTAAAGTGGTTAAAAAGTTAATTGTGAAATAATTTACTAATCAAATAAAATAAAAAAGACGTTCTAGTTGGAACGTCTTTTTTATTTAAAAGTAATGTCTTGTCCTGAAATAGCGATACACAAATTTCATCGTTATGGAAAACCTTCAAGAAATTCGCTATGTAAAGCGCACTCAGAAAGACTACACAATGTCTTTTAAATTACAAGTTGTACAAGAAA